>NZ_SEOO01000015.1 GCF_004152865.1 Sphingobium cupriresistens
TTCCACGCTGTAGATCCCCACACCTCCCTGACTCGGCAGAAAGGCTTCAAGGTGGACGACTTTTACGCCGCCCGCAGCAGGACTATCCCGCCGCTACCGTGGTCGAATATTGCTCCGCCGTTCTCACGCGCTCCAGGATCTTGTAATAGAGGCAAAATCCCTGACCATCCCAGTAAAGCAGCTTCAGCCTGTCGCCGCGCCGTCCCCGAAAGGCGAATACGGCACCACTGGCCGGCTTCTGTCGCAGCACGGTCTGGGCCAGCATTGCAAGACCCGAAATCCCTTTGCGCATGTCAGTGACGCCGCAGGCGAGATAAACTCCCGGCAAACGGCTTCGACCTTCATATTGGGAGTGCGGCGGCGCTTAGTCGGATCAATGCCCTCATCGACCTGGCGTAGGATATCCATCGCCTTCTCGCGGGCCGTGGCCAATGTGATGCGCGGGAAAACGCCCAGCTTCATCCGCTTCTGATCGAGCCCGTAACGGAACTTGACCGAAAAGACCTTTTGCCCTTGCGCCGACACCCGAACACTCATGCCGGGGCAATGAAGATCATGCACTTCATAGCGTTTCGCCTGCGGTTTCAGGGCTTCGAGCGTCTTGTTGGTCAGGGCCTTCTGCATGTGTCATCCTTTCGATGACACTTCAATAATCACGGAAATCAGCCAATCTCAAAGAAATTCCCAGCGCCCGAAGAACCTGAATTGGGAAAGTTCAGCGTGACGCGATTTGACCATACCGCACATGACCGGGGGGTGCTTTAGACCAAGCCGTCATGACGATCTTCGGACCAAGTGCCGCGACACTGATTCTGGGTTTTGCGGCCTCACGTGATTACGTTTGGCGTGGCGGTGATCGATAAACCGGCTTCCTATCGATCATCTCCAAGTTCCGTACCGATCCGAAGCAGATCGACATAAGCTGCATATGCAAAGCTGCGATCCCGACGCCTGCCGGTTGTTTCTGTCAAAACCCCAACAGAAACTAGCGCTTCGATCGCCCGGATCGCAGTTGGCTTGCTGATCCCAAGCAAGGTCATGGCGGACGCGACCGTGACGATCGGATGGTTGGGCAGTTCCTCAAACAGTCTGACAGCGGACACGGAAGCGGCATCACTCGCCAACAGCCGAGCGCGATCTTGGCCGACAATAGCGAAGATGTCGCGTGCTGATGTCACCGCCTCGTCGGCGATCGTCGCGACCCCGTCGAGAAAGAAGTCGGCCCAGCCTTCCCAATCGCCTTGTGTCCGCACAGCATCCAGCCGCCGGTAATATTCGGCTCGATGACGCTTGAAGAACAGACTGAGGTAAAGCGATGGCGCACGGAGCAGCCCCCAATGCTGGAGGAGCAACGAAATCAGCAACCGGCCTATGCGCCCGTTGCCGTCAAGATAGGGGTGGATCGTTTCAAACTGAACATGAACGAGGCCGGCGCGAATGAGCGGGGGCAAGTCATCATCCGCGTGAATGTATTTTTCGAGCGCGCTCAATAACTCCGGTACGCGCGTGGGCGGCGGCGGAACGAACACCGCATTGCCGGGCCTGCTACCTCCAATCCAGTTTTGACTGCGCCGGATTTCGCCGGGCTGCTTCGTTGCCCCCCTCACGCCGTCCATCAATCTGCGATGTGCATCGTTCAGGAGGCGCATGGAAATCGGGATACCCGAGGGGTTCGCCAATTCCTGTTGAACGTGGTTGAGGGCGTCCAGATAATTGCAGACCTCTTCTACGTCGGCGTCCGGCGCATTTACGTCATCTGCCTCGAAGCTCAGCAGATCGAGAAGCGTTGCCTGCGTCCCTTCTATCTGTGACGAGATCACGGCTTCCTTGCGGACGAACCCATAGAGAAACCAGTCAAGCGACGGCACCATCTCTGTTGCCAGATCGAGCCGCACCAAGGCCTGCTCCGCAGCACGTAAACGCCTGCTGAGGGGGTCGGAAATGGCAAAAGCAGGAGCGCGTGGCGGCAATGCGTATGGCAAAAAGGCCGGGACATCCTCCCCGCCCGCTATCACGTTCTCATATTCACCCGTCGTTCGTTTGGTCATGGCACTCGCAATTCGGTATGGAGATAGGAACGACACTGTGCCTATCCCCAATCACTAATAACGATATCGTGACTTATTGCGCATAAAAGTCAACTATCCGTTATTAACGCCGATGGGGTTATGGCGACGAGGTGGGATTTTTCCTGACGCACGCAACTGCGATCGATATCACGCTGCGGCTAGGCCAGCGGATGGATCACGCCGCCTTTACCCTCCATCGCTCTGATACCCAGAAAATCGACGATCTTCCGTGTGGGTATCAAGGGGGTCCCGGGCGCCCGAACTTGCATGAATGGACCTGAAGCAATACGCCTTGGAATCAGCGGGTCGAAGATACGGCTTCGTGTTCCCCAAGACGCGATATGACGCAGAATGACAAGCTATAACAAGAGCTTAAGCCAGCTCTTAATCAGCGGGTCCTTGGTTCGAGCCCAAGTGCGTCCACCATATTCATAGTAAAAGCAATTAGTTACACAGAGCGCAATGCGCTCAGAAACTGCTTACGGTTTTTTTCGTAGGCAGATCGTAAATTGTAGCGCGGTGCGCGTTTGTTCACTTCATGCGTTCCACATTGGGCGCGACGCACCTTGTATAGGAGGCGATTGAACACAGGAGCAGCGAGTGAAGACCATCGACCACATCAACACCTTTAGCTTTGCCGGCCACGATGAAATGCGCGGCGACGACAGCAGGCCAGGTGTCCGATTGAGACAGGGGGCCGAAAGCGGTTGGATCACCCCGCCCCGATCCTGATTGCAAGCGCGGCGAGCGTCACCAACAAGACCGGGACAGTCAGGGTTGCACCCAGCTTGAAATAATAGCCCCAGCCGATGCGAATGCCCTTTTGTCCAAGGACGTGCAGCCAGAGCAGCGTCGCAAGCGACCCGATCGGCGTGATTTTCGGGCCAAGGTCGCAGCCAATCACATTGGCGTAGATCATGGCTTCCTTGACCGCCCCCGTGGCGTGGGTGGCATCGATCGACAGCGCGCCCACCAGCACGGTCGGCATATTGTTCATCACCGACGATAGCAACGCAGCGATGATCCCGGCGCCGAACGCCGCGCCCCAAACGCCGCCTTGCGCCGTGCGATCGAGCAGGCTGGCGAGATGATCGATCAGCCCCGCATTTCGCAGTCCATAGACGACCAGATACATGCCGAGTGAGAAAATCACGACCTGCCACGGCGCTCCGCGCAAAACCTTGCGTGTTTCGATTGCATGACCCCGCGCGGCGATGACGAGCAGCAGAGCCGCACCGGCAGCGGCGACGGCGCTGACCGGCACGCCGACAGGTTCGAGCAGGAAGAAGCCCGCCAGCAGCAGGGCAAGAACGACCCAGCCTCCCCTGAAGGTAGCGGAATCGCGGATGGCCTCGCCAGGCGCGCGGAGATGGGCCACATCATAGCTGGCCGGTATCTCGCGCCGGAAGAACAGCAGCAGCACGATCAATGTCGCCGCGATCGACGCCAGATCGACCGGCACCATTACCGAGGCATAGTCGGCAAAACCGATCCCGAAAAAGTCAGCCGACACGATGTTGACGAGGTTGGAGACGATCAGCGGCAGGCTGGCGGTATCGGCGATGAACCCCGCTGCCATGACGAACGCCAGCGTCGCCTTGTCGCGGTATCCCAGCGCGCGCAGCATGGCGATGACGATCGGCGTCAGGATCAGAGCGGCTCCATCATTGGCGAACAACGCCGACACGGCTGCACCCAGAAGCACGATCAGGACGAACAGCCTGTGGCCATGGCCCCGGCCCCAGCGGGCGACATGCAACGCCGCCCATTCAAAGAACCCGGCTTCGTCCAGCAACAGGCTGACGATGATGATCGCCACGAATGTCGCCGTCGCATTCCAGACGATGCTCCACACCACCGGAATGTCGGAGAAAGACACCACCCCGACAAACAGCGCGACGGCCGCGCCACCCAGGGCGCTCCAACCGATGCCAAGCCCCCTGGGTTGCCATATGACGAGCGCAATCGTGGCGACGAAGATGGAGAGCGCGAGAATCATGAAGCGATGCGCTGACCGGATGCGTCCACCACCTTGTCGCCATCTTCCTTGGTGAACGCACCTAGTTGAGTATCGGGCAGCAGATCAAGGACGGCTTCGGAGGGGCGGCACAGCTTTACCCCTAGCGGCGAAACGACCAGTGGACGGTTGATGAGGATGGGATGAGCCATCATGGCGTCGAACAGCGCTTCGTCGGCCATCGATGTGTCACCTAAGCCCAATTCGGCGTAGGGGGCGCCTTTCTCGCGCAGCAGATCGCGCGGCGTAATATCTGCCCGATCGACAAGCTGGACGAGCAGCGCGCGCGATGGCGGCGTCTTCAAATATTCGACAACGTGCGGCTCGATGCCCGCATTGCGGATCATGGCAAGCGTATTGCGCGACGTGCCGCATTCAGGATTATGGTAGATGATGATGTCCAAGGTCATGGGGCTTCTCCCGCCTTGCCGCTGGCGCCTTCGCCTTGGCCGATTTCCTTGAGTTTACGGCGGGTGGCCATTTCATCGAGGCTGGTCAGCGGCAGCGCCAGAAACAGGGCGATACGGTTCTGGAGATAGCGCAACGCCTGAAGAAAGGCGTCCCGCTGGCCCTCCCCTTCGATCGCCGCTGGATCTTCGATACCCCAATGCGCGGTCATTGGATGGCCGATCCACACGGGGCATGTCTCGCCTGCGGCATTGTCGCATACGGTAAAGATGAAATCGAAACTGGGGGCGTCGGGGGTGGCGAATTCGTCCCAGCTTTTGGACCGCATGTCGGCGGTGTCAAAGCTAAGGTTGTTCAGCACCGAAAGCGCCATCGGATGGACTTGGCCCGTTGGCTGACTTCCGGCGCTGTAAGCCTTGAAACGACCTTCGCCCAGCTTGTTCATTATCGCCTCGCCCAGGATCGAGCGTGCGCTGTTTCCCGTGCACAAGAACAGGACGTTATAGATTTTATCGGTCACACTCCGGCTCCCTCAGGACTGGCACTGCAAGTGATGGCGGATAGAAGGTCGGCGCAGGCGTTCGGGTCGCCCCGGCAGCAATCGGCCATGAGGAAGTTGAGCAGCGCATGAATCCCGGCATAATCGGCGGCATAATGAATGAGGCGGCTTGTCCGCCACGACATTACGAGACCAGCCTGTTCCAGTTTCGCCAGATGATGCGACATGGTGGAGGGTGGAACGTCCATTGCCTCAGCGACGGCGCCGGCGATCATACCATCAGGACCAGTCTGCATCAGCAGCCTGAATACCGACAGTCTTGTATCCTGTGCGAGCGCGGCGAGCGCCGCTACAGCCTTGGTTTGCTCCATCATCCATCCTCGCTTCGATGACGGTCGAATTATGGCGTCGATCACCCAGCGTCAATTATATTTCTACAATTGCAAAAATATCGAATTGCTGCCGCGTTGATGCGTTAAACCGGATAGATCGAACGAAGGACGGAGGCGGCGCGCTCTCGCTGGCCGATATGCCCCGTGCCGGATCACTCAGTTGGGAAGCCGGGAGAAGCACCGTGGCGGCAATGTCCGCCGCGCGCTGGCGCGCATGATTGCGCTGGATGAGGCGGTCAAGGCCGCTCTCGGCTGACCGATCGTCGGATATGTTCATACTGGTTAGGCCGATCACCGCCATATCTTCGCGTTCATTGGCGGGCCTGTTCGCCCGCCGCACATAGATGGCCCTGAAGCCGATATGCAGCAATGAAGGCGTTGAGGGATGCGCCATTTGCAGCCTGAGGCGATACCCTGCCAGTCTCTTCAATTGACGCTTGCCACCATCGCATATCGCCTCTATCAATATCCGACGTTTAATCGGATTGCAATTTGATGCAGCCTTCCACTTATCGCGCCGACTTTGTTCAGGTCATGCGCCATATGACCGGCACCGTGGCCATCGTCGCGCGCGCGCAGCGCGATGACAGGACCGGCCTGGCCACGATCGCCGATGACGCATTGACCGCAGACCCGCTCATACTCCTGGCCTGCGTCAACCGCACGGCGTGCGCCGATGCATTGATCGTGCAGGCGGCCGTCTTTAGCGTGAATGTCGTAACTGCCAGCGTTGCCAAAATCGTCGCCTTATGTTCCGCCCACCACCGCTGCGGCGTTCAAATGCCTTGGAAGCCGAACAAGTCTACGAGACGTGATTAAGCAATATCCGAAATATTATCGGATATAAGCAGATATGATATGAGATTGAGAGGCTTTTTGCATGATAGACAAGATCAGTCCGTCCCTGCGACAGGCGGTCGCCGATCTCCATGATGGTGCATCCATCATGATCAGCGGCTTTGGCGACGCCGGCGCACCCCATGAACTGATGGAGGCCGTGATCGCACATGGCGCGAGCGACCTGACGATCATCAGCAATAATGCCGGCGCTGGCGAGAGCGGCATCGCTGCGCTCATCAAGGCCAATCGCGTGCGCAAGGTCATCTGCTCCTTCCCGCGACAGGCAGCGTCCCACCATTTTGATGCGCGTTATCGCGCGGGCGAAGTTGAACTGGAACTGGTGCCGCAGGGCAATCTGGCCGCGCGCATCCAGGCTGCGGGATCCGGGCTGGGCGCGATCTTCACGCCGACCGGCTATGGCACGCTGTTGGCGCAGGGCAAGGAAACGCGCGAGATCGACGGGCGCAACTATGTGCTGGAATATCCCATTCATGCCGATTTCGCCTTGATAAAAGCGCGCGCGGGCGATCGCTGGGGCAATCTGGTCTATCGCAAGGTGGCGCGCAATTTCGGTCCAATCATGGCGATGGCGGCCAAGACCACGATCGCTCAGGTAGCGGAGGTCGTGGAACTAGGCGCGCTCGATCCCGAAACGGTCGTGACGCCCGGCATCTTCGTCAATCGGGTGGTGCAGGTCGCCCCGCTATCCGTCGCGGCTGCGGCATGAAGGAGACAAGCATCATGCAGCGGATGAACCGTGAAGAAATGGCCGCGCGGGTGGCGCGGGACATTCCCGAAGGCGCCTATGTCAATCTGGGCATCGGCCTGCCCACAATGGTGGCCAATTTCCTGCCGCAGGAGCGCGACATATTCCTGCAAAGCGAAAACGGCCTGCTGGGCATGGGACCGGCGCCGGCCGAGGAGGATGTCGACTGGGAACTGATCAACGCGGGCAAGCAGCCGGTGACGCTGCTGGCGGGCGGCTCCTTCTTCCACCATGGCGATTCATTTTCGATGATGCGCGGCGGGCACATCGACATTTGCGTGCTGGGCGCATTTCAGGTGTCGGTCAACGGCGACCTGGCCAATTGGCATACCGGCGCGCCCGATGCCATTCCCGCCGTGGGTGGGGCGATGGACCTGGCGGTGGGCGCCAAGCAGGTGTTCGTGATGATGGACCTGATGACCAAACGCGGGCAGAGCAAGCTGGTGGCGCAGTGCAGCTATCCGCTGACCGGCCTGTCATGCGTATCGCGCGTCTATACCGATGTGGCGGTGTTCGACGTCGGCCCGGCAGGCGCGCATGTCGTCGAAATGGTGCCGGGCATGACGATCGACCAGTTGCGCGACATGACCGGGGTGGACCTGCAACTGGCGCTGGAAGGCGTTTGAGCGGGGAGAGCATCATGCGCGTCAGTCATGTTTTCGGCGCCTTCACGCTGGACGTGCAGGACAATGGCGTGGGGTTGCTCACCTTCTCCCGCCCGCCGGTCAATGCGGTGTCTCTCTCCGTCTATGAGGAGATAGGCCGCTTTGCCGATCATGTCGCGGCTGACCGGACGATCCGCGTCATCGTCATCACCGCGCCAGACGATGCGCGCGCCTGGTGCGGGGGTGCGGACCTGCATGAATTCAAGGGGATGACGGCCGAAAAGCGCAAGGAACGCTATCAGTTCATCAACGCGCAACTGCCCCGGTTCCACCATATCGACCGACCGATGATCGCCGCGATCCGGGGCGCGACGGTGGGCGTGGGCGTGATGCTGGCCGGGATGTGCGACCTGCGCATCGCGGCGGAGGATGCACGCTTTGCCTGCCCCGAAGTGGATTATGGACTGGTGGGCGGTAGCGCAGGGCTGTTCGCCAGCCTGCGGATGCCCGAAGCCAAGGTCCGCGAAATGCTGTATACCGGGCGCACCTTTACCGCGCGGGAGCTGGAATCGACCGGCTTCTTCAACTATGTCGTCCCCGCACCTGCGGTGCTGCCGATCGCGATGGACCTGGCCAACCAGATGGCGCGCAAGAGCATGTCGACCCTGCGCGCACGCAAGCTGGCGTCACTGACCTGGGAAGGGTCCGAATGGATGGACGCCTATCTGGAAGCGCAGGAGGTATCGTCGGCGCTGGTGGAAAATCCTGAAAGCGAGGCGGCGGTGCTGGCCGCGCTCGAACGGGGCCGGCGGCGTACGCAGCGCTGAACGCGCCATTGTGACATGCTTTGCCGTTTGTGGCAGGGTCGCGCTCCAACGGTCGCACCCTGCGCACCGGGGCTACGCCGTCAGGCCAATGGTTGCAGACCCAGTTTCGCAAACAGCGCCGTGTCTGCATCGCCACCATTATTGCCGGTCGTCAGCAGACGATCGCCCGTGAAGATGGAATTGGCGCCGGCCATGAAGCAAAGCGCCTGCCCTGCTTCACTCATGCTTTCGCGACCGGCCGACAGGCGCACGACGCTGCGCGGCATGATGATCCGCGCCGCCGCGACGGTGCGCACAAATTCGATCTCATCAATCCGCGCCAGCGGCGTGTCGGCCAGCATATCGCCCAACACTGTGCCGGGAATGGGCACCAGCGCGTTCAGCGGCACGCTGTCGGGCGGTTCGGGCAGGGTGGCGAGCGCGTGAAGAAAACCGATGCGATCATCGCGGGTTTCGCCCATCCCCAATATGCCACCGCAGCACACCGCCATGCCCGCCCGGCGCACATGGTCCAGCGTATCGAGCCGGTCCTGAAAGCTGCGCGTGGTGATGACATTGGCATAATATTCGGGACTGGTGTCGATATTATGATTGTAATAGTCGAGACCGGCCTGTGCCAGCGCGTCAGCCTGATCGCTGTTCAACATGCCCAGCGTCATGCAGGTTTCCAGGCCGAGCGCCTTCACCTGCCGCACCATGTCGAGCAGCGCGGGCATGTCGCGCGCCTTGGGTTCGCGCCAGGCCGCCCCCATGCAGAAACGGCTGGAACCGTCCGCCTTCGCCTGTCGCGCGGCAGCGACCACCGTGTCGGCGTCGATCAGCTTTTGCGCCTTTACCCCGCTCTTGGCGAAGGCGGACTGGCTGCAATAGCCGCAATCTTCCGCGCAGCCCCCCGTCTTGATGGACAGCAAGGTGGACAGTTGAACCGCGTTGCGGGGATGGTGCCGGATATGCACCGCCTGGGCACGCGCCACCAGATCGAGGAATGGCAGATCGAACAGCGCGGCAATGGATTCGCGCGATATGTCGAACAGGACAGGGTCAGGCACGGATCGCGCAGACGCGGCGTCGAACGGAGACAGATGGTTCATGTGCCGCTCCATTGCGGGTCGCGCTTCTCGAAGAAGGCGCTGGTGCCTTCCCGCTTGTCGGCGGTGCCGAACAGGGCGGAAAAAGCCTGACGTTCCAGCAGAAGATGCGCGGACTGGTGCGTTTCGAAGGTCGCGCGGACCATCGCCTTGCCCTGCTGCATCGCCAGCGGCGCGCGCCCGGCGATGCGGGTGGCGAGTTCAGTCGCGACGGACAATGCCTGCCCGTCTTCGACCATCTGCGCGATCAGGCCCGCTTGTAGCGCTTCGGCGGCGGACAGCGGATCGCCCAGCAGCACCATCCGCATCGCCCGGCTGCGCCCGACCAGCCGGGGCAGGATTGCCGTCCCTCCGGCCCCCGGTATGATACCCAGATTGGTTTCGGGCTGGCCGAATTTCGCGCTTTCCCCCGCCACGACCAGATCGCAGCACATCACCAGTTCATTCCCGGCGCCCAGCGACCAGCCTTCCACCGCCGCGATCAGCGGCTTGGCAAAGCCGCGGATCCGTGTCCAGATCGCCGGGCGGGGATCGGCGAGCGCGCCGCCGGTGTCGCGGGACGCCAGTTCGGCTATGTCCGCGCCGGCCGCAAAGAAACGGTCCGCGCCGGTGATGACCACCGCGCGGATCGCGGGATCGCCGGCAGCAGCGTCCAGCGCATCGGCGATCCGGCCGAGCAGGTCGGTGGCCAGCGCGTTGCGCTTTTCGGGCCGGTTGAGGCGCAGGAGCAGGATGTGAGCGCCCAGCGGTTCGACCAGCAAGATATTCTGCGCTTCGCTCATGCGCGGTTCCTTAGATAATGGGATGGCCGGTAGAGTGCCTCGCCAGTACCATCCGCAATGTCATCGAGCAGGCGGATAAGCGCCCCGCGTCCGTAGCGGTCGGCCCAGGCGAAGGGACCATAGGGATAGTTGGCGCCGTAACGCAGCGCCGCGTCGACGCCCTGTTCGTCGGCCACCTGTTCCAGCACGGCGTCGGCGGCGGCATTGGCGAGTTGCGCCAGCGTCCGTGCGACGATCATGCCCGGTCGGTCGGCGATTTCGACGCCAGCGCGCGATTGCGCCGCAAGCAGGCCGAGCGCGTCGGGCCGGGCGCTTTGGTCGGAGAGGGTGAAGCCGACCGGGCCGATGGCGTCCGCCGGGGACCAATCGAACAGGATGACCGGCGCACCCATGCTGTCGCTTTCCTGCCGCGCGGTCCGCCCCTGGGTCATGCCGACGAACAGTCCGCCACAGCGGGTGAAGGTGCCGGGCGCGGCATCCCTGAGCGCCTGCGCCGCCTGGCGATGCGCATCGGCAATCATGGCGTCGGGCACCTGCGGATCGGCGGCCTTCTGCGCGCCGTCGCGATAGTCATAAACACCCCGGCCCGTCTTGCGCCCGTACCAGCCGGCATCGACCAGCGCCGCTTGGCGCAGTTGCGGCACGAAGCGGGTGCGCCCGAAATAGGAATCGAACACTGAACGGGCGACAGCGAAGTTTACGTCCTGGCCGATCAGGTCGGTAAGTTCCAGCGGTCCCATGCGGAAGCCCGCCGCGCGGAACAGGGCGTCGATGGCCGGGGCGTCCGCCGCGCCCTCGTTCAGCGCGGTGAAGGCTTCGCCATAGAAGGGGCGCGCCACGCGATTGACGATGAAGCCCGGCACGTCGGCGACGGGGATGGCGACCTTGCCCCAGCTTTCCGCCGTCGCCACGATCCGCGCGGCCACTGCCGGGTAGGTCGCCGCGCCGGAAATCACCTCGACCAGCTTCATGACTGTGGCGGGATTGAAGAAGTGCATTCCCACGAACCGTTCGGGCTGCTTCAACCCCCGCGCCAGCCGGGAGATCGGGAGCGAAGACGTGTTGGTGGCGATGATCGCGTCCGGGGCGACGATCGTTTCGATCCGTTCGAACAACTGTTCCTTGATGCCCGCATCCTCGATGATCGCTTCGATCACCAGTTCGCGGTCGGCCAGCGCGTCGAGCGTCGATACCCATTGCATCCGGTCGCCGATCGCCCGCGCATCGTCCGCCGTCAGCTTGCCGCGCGCGGCCAGCTTGTCCAGGTCCGCGCGCGTGCGCCTTTCGCTCGTTTCCAGCGCCTGCGCGTTGACGTCGAAGATGAGGACCGATGCGCCCGCCTGCGCCGCGACCTGGGCGATGCCCGATCCCATTGCACCTGCGCCGCAAACCGCGACTTTTCCAACAGGGGCGACCATCACGCCAAGCCCGCGATCGACAGCAGGGGAGCGCCATATTCCAGCAACGCGCCCGGCGCCGCGTCCACCCGGACGATCGTGCCCGAAACCGGCGCGGCTATGTCCTCCTGCTCGTCCAGCACACGCACGGTCGCGACGGTCTGACCAACGGTTACTTGCGTACCGGCGGCAAGCGCCTGTTCCAGCGTCGCGACATGGGGAGCGGAAACCAGCGTTTCGGGACCGGCCTGCGGTGTCGGGATGACAACGGCATCGGGCAGCGCAGCAACCCGCATCGGGTTGGCGCAGCCTCCGTCGCGCGCCAGGAAAATCTCCGTATCGCCGGACACGACATGCAATTGCTGCCAGCCATGCGTCAGCAGCGTGTCGAGCAGCGCGCGGGCGTCGTCGATCGCCGCGATTGCCGGATTCTTACCCGCCGTCATGCCGCTTTCTTTCCATAGCCGGGGAGGAGGGTCTGTTCGAGCCAGCGGGTGTGGATGCGGTTTTCGATAAAATCGGGGTGGGCGATGATCGCGCGGTGAAGCGGCAGCGTGGTCGGTACGCCTTCGACCACGAAATTGTCGATCGCGTCGGCCAGCCGGGCGATCGCGTCCGCCCGGTCGCGCCCATGGACGATCAGCTTGCCCACCATGCTGTCGTAAAAGGGCGGGATCATCGCGCCGGCGGACATATGGCTGTCCAGCCGGATGCCCTGTCCCTGCGGCGGTTCCCAGCGGGTGATACGGCCGGGGCTGGGCAGGAAGTCGCGCGCCGCATCCTCCGCATTGATGCGACATTCTATGGCGTGGCCGCTGATCTCGACGTCCTGCTGGCTGACGGACAGGCCCGCGCCGCCCGCGATACGGATCTGTTCCTGCACCAGGTCGAAGCCGGTGATCGCTTCGGACACCGGATGTTCCACCTGGATGCGGGCGTTGACTTCGATGAAGTAGAATTCCTGCCGCTGGACGTCGAACAGAAATTCGGCGGTTCCGGCATTGCGATAATGGACGCTGGCGGCCAGCGCGACGGCGGATTCATGCAATTGGCGGCGCAGATGATCGGGCATCGCGGCGCAGGGCGCTTCCTCGATCAATTTCTGGTAGCGGCGCTGGACCGAACAGTCGCGCTCGCCAAAATGCAGCACATTGCCCCTGCCATCGCCCATCAACTGCACCTCGACATGGCGCGCTTCGGGCACGAAGCGTTCCATGAACAGAGTGCCGTCGCCAAAGGCGGCGACCGCCTCCGCGCTGGCCTTGTGAAAACCGGCCTCCGCCTCGTCGCCATTGTGGGCGATCACCATGCCGCGCCCGCCGCCGCCTGCCGATGCCTTGAGCAATACAGGATAGCCGATCCGGTCCCCTTCCCGCCGCGCATCGGCGGCGGAGGCAACACATTCGCTGCCCGGCACCAGCGGCACGCCAGCCGCCCCCGCCATCGCGCGCGCGCGCAATTTGTCGCCCAGCGCGTCGATGACATCGGGTTCCGGCCCGACGAAGGCGATGCCATGTTGCGCGCACAGGCGCGGCAGGATGGCGCGTTCGGACAGGAAACCATAGCCCGGATGCAGGCCGTCGCAGCCGCTTTCCCTGGCGGCATGGACGATCAGACGCGGGTCGAGATAGGATTTGGCGGCGGCGGCCGGGCCGAGCACGATCGACCGGTCGGCCACCCGCGCGGCAGCACTGTCGCGGTCGGCATCCGACACGGCCACCACCGTTTCGATATTGAGCGCCTGCGCCGCGCGGACGATGCGCAGCGCGATTTCGCCCCGGTTCGCCACGAATAATCTGTTGATCGGCATCAGTCCCTCACCAGCGCAAACAGGGGTTGGCCGCCCTCGACCATGGCGCCGTCTTCTACCAGCACGGCATGGACCGTCCCCGACGCGCCCGCGCGGACGGCGGTGAAGAGCTTCATCACCTCGATCAGGCATAGTTCATCGCCGGCCTGCACTGTCGATCCGACCTCGACATAGTTGGCGGCGCCGGGCTTGGGGGCGCGGTAGAAGGTGCCCAGGTTCGGCGCCTTGATGATGACGGCGTCGTCGGGCAGCGACGATATGGGCGCAGGAGGCGCCACGATCGGTCTGGAAGGCGCGGCGGGCTGGGCGATCGGCACAGATGCCGGCGCAGCGACGGGCGTCGCCGCCTGCGGACGCGCAGCCGAAGCGTCGGTCGATAGATAGAGTTCGAAATCCGGCTTGCGGATATGCAATTCTCTTATTCCCGATCGCGAAAACTCGTCGAGCAACTGTTTCAGCGCATCAGGAAAATCATGTCCGGTCATCGGCACCTTCCGAAAAAGAAGAGCGCTGCGACCGGATCGGCCGCCGCGCCCAGCAGGAGCGTTTAATATTTGCAGGAAAGCGAGAGACGATGAACGGTCGGCTTGCCGCGATAGCGAACAAGCATGTCGAGACAGGTCGAAAAGGCGGTCACATAGGATTGGTTCGTGACATCACGCCCATAGATGCTCGCGCGCCCGCGCCTGCCGCTGCCATTCACGCCGCACGCGGAAACACATGGCGATCGGCCTTCAATTCTGGAAAGGTATAGGGAAATAAAGGGATAATGACCCATCTTCCTCTCCTTCATTCTGCGCCATCCGGCTCAGCGATCTGATCTCTTATGCCGATCTAGCTATATCCCGCCCCCCGCCACGTCAATTATAAAATCGACGTTTTATCGGAAAATATTGAATATTTGAAAGTCAAACGGTCGCAAATCCCCGCTTTTCGCCATTTTCGCTGCGCACCGCGATTGCCCTTCGGGCTTATTTCCCGCACCTGTCAGGCTTTGGGGTTGCGGAGTATGCCAAGCCAAGGCAGTAGAGTGTAGACAGAAGCATATATGGGGCGGCGTTCATGGTCCGGGCGCCGCATGGACTTGGAGGCCTTCGTGGCGACAAAAGAGGTCGTGGTAGAATCGGAGCAGATCGCATCGGACACCGCGAGCGCATGGGACAACCTGCTGGAGGAAATCGCCCACCGGCCCAAACGGGCGACGGAGCGCAAGCAGGATCGCGCCAAGCGTACCGAACAGCAGATATTGAACGCAGCGTTGCGAGTGTTTGCGCGCGACGGCATTTCACGATCGCGGATCGCGGACATCGCGGCGGAGGCCGGCATCTCCACCTCCACCCTCTACGAATATTATAAGAGCAAGGAGGATTTGGCCTATGACGTGCCATTGTCCCACCTCGCCGATTTTTTCGAAAGCTATCATGCGAATGCGGCCAGCCGCACGTCTGCGCGCGAGCGATTGCTGCTCTATCTGGTGATGTCGGCCGATTATGCGCGCGAACATGCCGAATGGGCGCGATTGCTCTATCTGGAAATCTGGCCCAGCGTCTTCGTCAGCGATACCGAGTTGCGCCACAGCATCGACGATTTTACCCGCGTGATCCTGTTCTTGGTGAAGGAAGGCGTCGCCGAGGGTTGGGTCGCGCCAGACCGCAATCCCTATGAGACGGTGGCGCTGCTGATCGGCGGCGTCAACCAGCTCATCATCACCTGGCTGCTCTATCGCAAGCCCAAAAATCTGACGCGCGCGGGCACCGAAATGGCCGAACGGCTGATCGCGATGCTGGAAAATGAAGTCCGCCGATAAGGAGGCTCAAACGTCAGAATCTTGTCGGACCACAAGATGTTTAGTCCCGGCATTTGATGGTGCATCATCCCAAGAATGGAAGGATGCGCAATGCCCAAATTAGACATCGGGGGCGCACGCCCACCGCGCCGTCGCTGCCGACGATCGGCGGCCTGGTTGTAAATATAGCGTGCCGTATGACCTTTTACGCAGTCGCGATTGTCGCTTTCGACCTGTCCACGCGGCTGCTCGGCCGCCATCGGCGCGATCCCGTCGATGCAAAAGCGGCCTGATCGCGGCGCCGCCAATCGATCCAAACCGAAATTTCTTCGTGAATATTCCCATAAACGCTCATATGCTGCATGGAATATAAGGGCATTGCTGCCTATTCGATCGGCTTCCCTGCCCCACGGCATCATCATGGAGATCATAGTGCCAGCAAAAGACGTGATTACGGCCCAGCCGTCGGCGGCGCCGCAGTCCGACAATGGCTGGGACAGCTTGTTGCAGGAAATATCGCACCGGCCCAAACGCGCCACTGAGCGCAAGCAGGATCGCAGCAAGCGGACGGAACAACAGATATTGACCGGCGCATTGCGCGTGTTCGCACGCGATGGCATCTCGCGATCGCGCATCGCCGACATCGCGGCGGAGGCCGGCATTTCCGCCTCGACCCTCTACGAATATTATAAGAGCAAGGAGGATTTGGCCTATGACGTGCCGCTATCCCACCTCGCCGAATTTTTCGAAGGCTATCATGCGGCGGCCGCAAACAAGACGACCCGCGAACGGCTGTTGCTCTACCTCGTCATGTCCGCTGACTATGCGCGCGAACATGCCGAATGGGCGCGCCTTTTCTATCTGGAAATCTGGCCCAGCATATTCGTGACCGATACGGACCTGCGCCATAGCATCAATGATTTCACGCGCGTCCTGCTGTTCCTGGTCAATGACGCGATTGCGGAAGGGTGGATCGCGCGCGATCGCAACCTTTATGAAACCGTCGCGCTGCTGACCGGCGGTATCAACCAGATCATCATTACCTGGCTCCTCTATCGCAAGCCCAGAAACCTGACCAAGGCCGGCACCGAAATGGCCGAACGGCTGATCGCCATGCTGGAGATAGAGGCGGGGGCGACGCGATAAGGCGGACCGACGGCGGCGCAATCGGCTCGTCAGGCCGCGCCGAAATGCCCGCGCACGAACCGGCCGATCTGGTCCAGCGATCGATCCGCTTCCGCCAGAAAGGGAAAGAGCGTCCAGATATGCACCATGCCTTCAGCCAGCACCAGTTCGACTTCTCCGCCCTCTTTCCGTACGCCGGCCGCCAGTCGCACGGCGTCATCGCGTAGCGCTTCGGCATCGCTGGCGGTCAGGAAGAGCGGCGGCAAACCATGATGCTGGCCCCAGACGGGGGATGCCAGAACATGAGCGCGCGGATCGCGATCCTCGATATAGACCTTGCCCATTTCCACGATCATCATCCGGTTGATCAGGGGATCGACGCCATCCAGCGTGACGGCCGACTCCCCTTCCCCCGCCAGGTCGAGCAGCGGCGATATCGCGAATGCCGCCAGCGGCATCGGCAGGCCCGCGTCCCGCGCCGCCATCAGGACCGCGATCGCCAATCCTCCGCCAGCAGAATCGCCGCTCACGACCATTCGATCGGCGCCGTGATGGTCGAGCATGGCGCGATAGGCGGTCATCGCATCGTTCACCGCAGCCGGATAGACGTGGTCGGGCGCCAGCCGGTAATCGGGCACGACCACCGGCGCGCCGCAGACGCGCGACAGCCGCTCGGCGAAGTTGCGATAGGCCCTGGCGCTGCCCATGACATAGCCGCCGCTGTGGAAATGCAGCACGGCGCGGCCATCGACGTCGCCCACGCCGGCCGCCGTCACCTTGAGCGCGGCGACCCCGTCCAAATCGATCGCCTCGATCCGGGCGTCGTTCGGGATCGGAAAGTTCGCGCAGAGCGCTTCGAAACCGTCCCGCCACGCACCGATCGGCGCGGTCGGTTCAGGCGTCGCGGCCCGAAACAGATCGATCGCGCGCTGGTGGTCAGCGCGGGTGGACACCCCGGCCATGGCGCGCGTCAGACCGCGGCCGTCGCGTAATCCCGCGCCATCGCCCTGGCGTCCGGGATGACCTTGTCGCCGAATAGCTGGAGCGACACCATCGCCTCGTCACGGCTCATCCCGCCATAGAAGAAACAGCCGGCCAGGCTGATTTCCGGTCCCAGAACGCGCAGGCGCTCCTCGACGCGGGCCAGCACCTGCGCCGGCGTGCCCACGCCCACCTGCGCATCGACATAGGCCCTGGCCGCCGCGTCCACGCCCATTTCGCGCAGCGCGGCGGCGCCTTCGGCATAGGATTGATAAGCGGATGATTTGGCGAAATGGTCGCCGGTCATCTCATAGTGGCGGACGACCGTCTGATAATAATTGCCGGCGTAGGTGTAGGCCAGTTCGCGCGCTTCGTCGGCATCCTCGCGGATCAGATAGAAATCATCCATGATGATATGCGGCTGGCGATTGGGATGATGGGCGCGGAAAGCATCGCGATATTCGTTCAGCAGCGGCAACATGCCGTCCAGCGGCTTGGTGACGAAAGTCAGCAGGCGACCGCCAATCTCACCGGCGGTGCGGGAGGATTCGGGCGACATGCCGACGGCGCAGAAACTGTCCGCCAATGACGCGCGCGGGGCGGGATGCACCGGGGTCGGGGTCTGCGGATAATATTTGCCCGTGCCTTCGATCACGCCGCTGCGCAGCGCGCTGAGCACCATTTCGAGTGCCTCATCGAACCGCTCGCGCGATTCATCCATGGGGATGCCCATATGGCTATATTCCATCTTGGCGAGGCCACGGCCGAACCCGGCGATGCAGCGGCCGCCGCTCAGATGGTCGAGGAACGCCAGTTTCTCGACCACGCGCAGCGGGTCGTTCCACGGCAGGATCACCGCGCCCAGACAGAGCTTAAGCGTCGTCGTCTTCGCCGCGAGATAGCTGAGCGGCAGGAAATTGTCGGGACAGGCGGAATAGTCGATATCGAAATGATGTTCGGGAGAGCAGCAGATATCGAAGCCCAATCCCTCCACCTTTTCCATCAAGGACAATTCGTCCTGGACGAACTGGAGCGGGCTGCGGATATTGCCGGGATTCTGCCAAACGGGCGTGTAGATAATGTCCATGAACCTCTCCCTCGTTTTCGCCGGGCCGCTGCATGAGCCGCCAATATCGTTCATTATAATATCCGATATATTATCGGATTTATAGCCTTCATCGACCCTGGTCGAGCGCGCGCCTGGTGCGACCGGACGCAAAAACGGCGCCGCTCCCGACGCGGGAACGGCGCCAGTCGCCCCCCTTATTTGATCTTAAACGACATGGTCACGCCATAGGTCGCCGGCATCCCCGCCAAACGGCCTGCCGATGCGCTCGCCGGCACGACTGCGGCGATGTAATATTTGTTGAAGACATTCTTGCCCCACAGCATGACCTTCCAGGCGCCGCCGGGCGCCTCATAGCCAAGCCGTGCGTCCACGGTCGCATAGCCGGGAATCTTGTAGACCAGTCCGATCGGCGCCTGCTTGCGGAACTCGGCGGGATTGTCGGGCCACACGATCCGGCTGCCGCCCAGCGCAGCGTCCTGCGAACTGCGGAAATTGGTCGACACCCCGACGAACGGACCACCATCGCCCGGTGCGCGATAATCGATCGACGCCGTGCCCGACCATTCGGGTGTGTAGGGCAGCGCATCGCCGAAGGCGCCGAAGTCGTTGACCTCGCCAATGATATTGTAATCGCGTGGCGACACCGGCCCTTTCTGCAGCTTGGAGTTCAGATAGGTGACGCCGCCCGACAGTGTCAGGCCCGCGGCCGGACGGATCGTGACATCCGCTTCGCCGCCATAGATGCGCGACTTGGGGATGTTGATGAGGATGTCGAGCACGCCGAACAGCGGATCAAGCAGCTTGCCGCGGATCTGCTTGTTCCGGTAATCATAATAGAAGCCGGCCGCGTTGAACTGCACCGCACGGTCGAACAACTGGGCCTTCAAACCTGCTTCATAGGCCGTCACGGATTCCTGCACGACCGGCTGCAGGCCGACATAGCCCGATGCGGCGAGCGCCGGGAAGCTGCCCGCCTTGTAGCCGCGCGAGACGTTCGCATAGAGCAGCGTCGTGTCGGTCACCTTGTAATCGACGCCCACCCGCCAGGAGACATTGTCCTCCTTCAGCGTCTTGCGGAAGGGTTCGCCCGGCACATTATTGTCGTTGAGCGTATAACAGCCCTCCGGCCCGATCGGCGTGAACGGCACAGTGCCCAGCAGACCGCCCAGGAAATTGAACAGGTCGTTGACATAGCCATTAGCGTCCGTGAAACCGCAATTATAGGCTTTGTTCTTGGACTGGGTGTAGCGAATGCCGCCCTTGAGCGTCAGTTGTGAGCTGATATCAAATTCGAGATTACCGAACGCGGCATAATTGGTGATCTTCTGCTTCATCAAATCGCCGCTGAAATTGATGAACATCAACCCGGCATTGTTGGTGTCATTGTCATAATAGCGCAGGTGCTGAAGCTCACTCGTCGTGCTGCGCTCATAATTGCCGCCAATGATATAGCGTAGCGCCGACGTGCTGGCATTGGCGATCCGCAATTCCTGATTGAACGACGTCAGCTTGCCGTCCGACTTTTGGAGATCGAAACCGACCGCGACCACGCCTTCGCCATCCGTGCGCTGATTTTGCTTGAAATGATCATAGGTGGTGATCGACGTCAGGGTCATGTCGTCGGTCAGGTCATAATCCGCCCGGACCGAAGCCTGGATGAAGGTGCGCTTCGACTTGGGCGAGAAATCGGCGAGTTCGTCCGTCGGCGTGCCGGCAGGACCGCCATAGGGATCGACCGAGAAATGGGTCCAGTCGGCGACGCGCGCATTGCCGAAAGCAAAGGGTTGGTTGGCGTAGATGGGCTTTACATTGGTAAAATCGGTAGGACTCATCGCCACATATTGGATCGCCTGCGGATCGGACGTGTCGCGCGACCCGTTCAGGTTGAACGCCAACTTCAACCGCTCCGACGCCTGCCAGTCCAACAGAATGCGGCCGGCGATATAGTCTTGCGATCCGTTGGTGTCGGTCGGGCGCGTGAGGCTATATTGCCAGTCGTTGAGATGGTGCGCCGTCATGGCGATGCGGCCATTGAGATTTTCCGTCAGCGGCCCGCTGACATAGGCATTGCCATCGATCTGGTTGAAGCGACCATAGGTGATGTCGCCGCCGGCCTCGAACGTGTCGGTCGGCTTGGCGGCGATATAGTTGATCGCGCCGCCGGTCGCATTCTGACCGAACAAGGTGCCCTGCGGGCCTTTCAGCACTTCGATCCGCTCCAAATCGAAGGCGGCATGGGACGCCATGACCGGGAAAGGCAATGGCGCCTGGTCGATATAGACCGACACGGCGGGATAGACGCCCAGCGAGCTTTCGTTGAAGCCGACGCCGCGCAGCGTGAAGATGGGCGTGTTGGTGACCGATGGCGTGAAGGTCAGGCCCGGAACGGCGGACGCAACGTCGGAAAGGGATACGATCTTGCGATCTTGCAACTGTTCCGCGCTCAGGGCGGTGATGGTCAGCCCGACCTTGTTGATATTCTCCTGCCGCTTGTTCGCGGTCACGATGATATCCGCATATTGCGAGGGTTGCGCAGTTGAATCCTGTGCTTCCTGAGCCTGCGCGGCGGTTCCCATGACCAGCCCCGCAACACCCGACAATAAAAGCGCCTTTGCAGCGTTCATTTCGGCATCCTCCCATGTTCTTCGCTTTTTACGAAGCCGAATTAGTATCGGGTTTTAGACGGCATTCTGTCAACCAAAATGAGATATGGTCCTACCAATTTAATATTGGTTATATTTCAGTTATTTAAGTCGGCATATCCGGGCGCGGCCGCCGCGTCCCGCAGCTGATGCGACAAATCCGACACATGATCGATGAATGACTCGCTATATGGATCGATTATTCTTGATGATACAGCTTTCCGCGATGACGGAAGACAAAGCCCCTTACCAACAAAAATCTTCCGCAACGCCTCCATTTTCGCAGGAACAACATTCTGCCGGACTTCTGCGTGGAGTCGTCCAAGCCATTCAACCCGCAAGGCTTTTGATCCAGCGCATTCACCCTGCGATCGGATGACGAAACGCTTTTGGGCGCTACCGAACGGCGACCCCCGCTCGCACCAAGAAGCTGCTTCAATCCGAATTATTTTCGGTTATTATCGAGTCGCAAAAACATGTGCGCGAAAATCGACATGATAGGGAGAGGACGACCATGCCCCAGCACTTGCTTGGCCCTGCTGTGGCGAACAGCGATCGAAACGATGGCGTTCGCCTGTCCCGCCTCGCCGTCCGCATCGTCGCGGGCCTGATCGCGCCCATCGCTCTTATATTGACGATCGGCGGCGGCCTGCTCGTCCTTCTGGGCGGCTCGGCCTATTATCTCTTGGCCGGCCTGATGATAGCCGCCGCCGCCATATTCTTGTGGCGCGGCGACCGACGGGGCGCCTGGGTCTATAGCGCGATGCTGGCGGCGACGCTGGTCTGGGCGTGTTGGGAAACAGGCGGCGATCCCTGGGCGCTCGCGCCGCGCATCATCGGCCCGGCGGTCGTCGGTCTGCTGCTGCTATTGCCTGCCGTCCGCAGGGGTTATGGCGCGCCGCCGATCCATAGGGGATGGTTCCTAGGCGGCGGCGTGCTGATGCTCCTGCTGTTCGCCGGCGGCGCCTGGCTGTCACAACCGGTCGCGACCGACCATGCCGCTGCCTGGCCCGCCGCCGCCCCGGCCAGCGAATGGCGACAATGGGGCAATGGTGCAGGGGGCGACCGCTTCGCCGCCGCCACGCAGATTTCCCCTGCCAATGTCGCCCGGCTGCAACCCGCCTGGTCTTTCGAAACCGGCGCGAAGCCGCGTCCCGGCGGCGCAGGCGCGCTCGCGTTCGAGGCGACGCCGGTCAAGGTCGGCAACCGGCTGTTCCTATGTTCGCCGCATAATGTCATCTTCGCGCTCGACGCGACGACAGGGCGTCAACTCTGGCGGTTCGACCCGCAGACGAAGGATATGGGCCATGCCTTCGCCAATTGCCGAGGCGTCGCCTATCATGCCTTCGCTGACGCCGCCGCACCCTGCGGCGAGCGCATATACAGCGCGACGATCGACGCCCGGCTGATCGCGATCGACGCCCGCACCGGCGCGCCTTGTCGCGATTTCGGCCGTGATGGCGAAGTGGCACTGGCCGACGGGATCGGCAATTATGCCTCCGTCCTCTATTATGTGACCTCGACCCCAGTCGTGTCGGGCAATGTCGTGATCACTGGCTCCTATGGGCTGGACGGGCAGAAGATGGACCAGCCGTCCGGCGTCGTGCGGGGCTATGACTTGGCCAGCGGCAAGCCGGTCTGGGCGTTCGACCCGGCCGACCCGGAACGGGGCACGCCCAAGGCCCGCTATGCGCCCGGCACCCCGAATATGTGGAGCGTCGCGAGCAGCGACGAGAAATTGGGCCTAGTCTACCTGCCTTTTGGCGTCGCCACGCCGGATTTCTTCGGCGGACACCGTTCACCCGGCGCGGAGCGCTTCTCCAACGCGATCGTCGCTGTCGACAACCGCACCGGGCGCCCGCGCTGGACGTTCCAGACGGTGCATCACGACCTGTGGGATTATGATGTCGCGGCGCAGCCGGTGCTGACCGACATTCGCGTCGGCAACCGGATGGTTCCTGCGCTGGTCAGCGTCAGCAAGACCGGGCAAAGCTTCATTCTGGACCGTGCGACCGGCCAGCCCCTGTCCCCGGTGGTGGAAAAGCCCGTGCCGCAAGGCGCAGCGCCAGGCGACTGGACCGCGCCGACGCAACCTTTTTCCGTCGCCATGCCCGCCTTTGGCGCGCCGCCGCTGACCGAAGCGACGATGTGGGGCCTCACTCCGATCGACCAGCTATGGTGCCGCATCGCGTTTCGCAAGATGCGCTATGACGGGCCGTTCACGCCGCCGCGGCAGGACTGGTCGATCCAATATCCGGGATCGGCCGGCGGCGTGAACTGGGGCAGCATATCGATCGACCGGCAACGGCGCATCATGATCGTCAACAGTACCAATATGCCCTCGCTCAATCATCTCATCAGCGCGAAGGAGGTGCAGGCGCTGGGGCTGGCGCCGATGGGGACGCCCGGACAAAAGCCGTCGCTGGAGCGATTTCGCCTGGGCGTGCCGCAGACGGGCGCGCCCTATGGCGCGCAGAACCATATGTTCCTCTCGCCGCTTGGGGTGCCGTGCATCCAGCCGCCCTTCGGGACATTGAGCGCAGTCGATCTGGACAGTCGAAAATTATTGTGGAGCCAGCCGATTGGCATGGCCGACAGCATGGGACCAATGGGCATACCCTCGCGCCTGCCCTTCACCATCGGGCTGCCGACGCTGGGCGGATCAATCACGACGGCCAGCGGCTTGACCTTCATCGCATCGACACCAGACCATCGGCTGCGCGCGGTAGAGACGGCGACCGGGCGGCTGTTGTGGCAGACCCGCCTGCCCGCCAGCGCCAACGCGACTCCGATGACCTATGTGGGGGATGACGGGCGGCAATATCTGGTGATCGCGGCGGGTGGCAGCGCCGCATTGGCGAGCAACGAACGCAATGTGCTGGTCGCATATGCCCTGCCGCAGGTCAGCCGACGCTGACCCGCGACAGCGCGGCATTTAACGGGCGAGCAGGCCGCCATCCACGGGCAGGCTGATCCCGTTGACGAAGGGGCAAAGGTCTGACAGCAGCCAGCGCGCCGCCTGCGCCACATCGTCGGGCTGGCCGAAGCGACCGACGGAATGGCGCACCAGCAGCGGTTCGAGCGCGGCGGCGAACCCCGCATCGTTGAACAGCCGTTCTTCCGTCATCGGCGTGAGGATCAGGCCCGGCAATACCGCGTTGACGCGCACCTGCGTTTCCCCAAATTCGCACGACGCCGCGCGGGTCAGGCCGGTCACGCCCGCTTTGGACGTGGCATATTCGGCCATGTTGGGTGATGCCGCCACCGCCGCACCGGACGCGGTGTTGACGATGGCGCCGCCGCCAGTCCGCCGCATCTGCGCGATTTCATGCTTCATGCACAGGAATACGCCGTTCAGGTTGATGTCGATCACGCGGCGCCATTCGGCATAGTTAAGGTCCGGCACGATCTTGCTGGCGAATTCGATGCCGGCATTGTTGAACGCGCCGTCCAGCCCGCCAAAGTGCGCCACCGTCGCCGCGACCATGGCGGCGACCGATTCGTCGTCGGCGACGTCGCACGCGACAAAAGCCGCTTCCCCGCCATCGGCGCAGATCGCTTCGGCAGCCGCAGCCCCCGCATCGGCGCTGCGGTCGGCGATCATGACCCGCGCGCCATCCTGGGCAAACAGGTTCGCTGCGGCCCGGCCGATGCCGGAAGCTCCGCCGGTCACGATGATGATCTTGTCCTTGAGCATGTCAGTCCTCTCCTCAACTTCTAAGCCAGACGCCAGAAAAACTGTCATTTTTATCGGAAATTTTCTGGATTTTTCCGTTATGCTGTCCGGATATAGAGATTTCCCGCCAATCTCGTCAATATTTTCCGATAATATGTCGGATTGACAATAGACAGATTGATCGGCAGAAACGGCCATAGGCACGAAGCATCCGACATATCGGAGCGGGGAGAGGAAAGCCGCATATGCCGTCAGATAACAAGCCCCTCCGCCGCGCATGTCCTGCGTCCCTTCGTCACGCCTGCCCCGCATGGCCATGCCGACCCGGAACGCCGTAATTCCCTGATAGCCAGAAGCCGGGGCGGCATGTCGATCAGCCCCGCCGCCCATATCGCCGGAGAGAGAGATGAAATTTTTTGAAGACAGGATGCGGTTCGGGATTTTCATGGGACCATATCACCGGCCCACGCTCAATCCGCTCGTGGCCTTCCAGCAGGATATGCAGACCGTCATCAACCTGGACGAACTGGGGTTCGACGAAGCGTGGATCGGCGAGCATCATTCGGGCGGGATCGAGACGATCGGCAGCCCCGAACTGTTCATAGCCGCGGCGGCGGAACGCACCAAGCGCATCAAGCTGGGCACCGGCGCGATCACCCTGCCCTATCACAACCCTTTATGGGTCGCCGACCGGATCGTGCAGCTCGACTATCAGACGCGCGGCCGGATGATGTTCGGCGTCGCGCCGGGCCAGTTGGTGCAGGACGCGCAGATGATGGGCCTGCACCCCTCGCAGAACCGCCAGCGGTTGCAGGAAGCGCTGGAAGTCATCATCCCGCTGTTCAAGGGCGAACGGGTGACGCGCAAGACCGACTGGTTCGACTTGCAGGATGCGCGGCTCCAGATGCTGCCCTACTCCAATTTCGACATGGCGACGGTCAGCGTCCTGTCCCCATCCGGCCCGCTGCTCGCCGGGCGGCACGGCATGGGGATGTTGTCGGTCGCGGCGACCGACCCGGACGGGATCGAAAAGCTGCTGGGCCATTGGGAGATCATGGAGCAGGAGGCCGCAAGCCACGGCCAGCCAAAGCCGTCGCGCAAGGATTGGCGCCTGATGGGACCGATGCACCTGGCCGAAACCATGGAGCAGGCCAAGGAAGATGTCCGTTACGGCCTGTCGCTGCTGGAAGATTATCGCGCGCATATCAATCCCGCGCCCGACATCGACTGGTGGGACATCGACAAAATCGTCGACATGCTGAACGAAAGCGGCGCAGCCGTCATCGGCACGCCTGAAATGGCGCGGGCGCAGATCAATCGCCTGATCGAAAAGTCCGGCGGTTTCGGCACCTATCTGCTGATGGGGGTCGATTGGGCGCGCTATCCCGCGACGGTGCGCAGCCATCAACTGTTCGCCGAGGAAGTGATGCCCTATTTCAACGGGCTGGGCGATCCGCTGCGCAAGAGTTTCGAGGAGGTCATGGCGACCGGCTATGCCGGGGCGCAACTGACCGCCGAAGCGCAGGCGTCCATGATCCAGAAATATAAACGCGGATCGGTCTGAAGACGCGCGTTATCGCGACCGACAGCAGAATGCTGGCCGCACGATCGGCCCGGCGCGCAAGAGAGGATGAGCGACATGCCGATAGCCTATAGCGACGACGAAACCATGGTGCTGGAGTTTCTGGACCATTGGGAAGGCTGCAATATCGACGTCCTGCTCGGCTATTTCGCGGAAGGCGCCAGCTATATCGACATGCCCCTGCCGCCGCGCCACGGAAAGGACCAGATCCGCATTTATCTGGATACCGTATTTTCCGCCTTTTCGGTACGGATCGAAACGCTCAACATCGCTTCGCGCGACTCTGTCATCTTCACCGAACGGGTGGATTATCTGCAATCCAATGCCGACCCGTCCGTCGTCGTGCCGCTGCCGGTCACCGGCGTCATGGAAGTGCGCGATGGCAAGATCGTGGCCTGGCGCGACTATCTGGACCTGCGCACGGCGGAGGAAGGGTTGGGCATCGCCATACGCCCCGCCGATGCGGCGATGACAGGCATTGCCCGCACGCAGGAACAGGCGGCATGACCGCCGGAACGCTGGCGCTGTTCATCGCCGCCACCCTCTTCCAACTTGCCGGCGCGTCGATCCTGCCAGCAACCCGTGGAATGACCGCGCCGCTGCCCAGCTTCGCCGTGTTCGCCTGCTATGCGATCGGTCTGGTCTGCATGGCGCGACTGGTCGTGTCGGGGGTGAACCTGAGCCTGCTGATCCCGATCATCACGCTCGCGATCATCATCGGATCGGTTGTCGTTGGCATTACCGTCTATGGCGACAGCCCGTCGTCGATGAAGCTCGTCTGGCTTGCCGGGGCGGTGGTCTGCATGGGCCTGTCCTTCACCGCCTGAGCCACAGCCGCAACGACAAGGGAGAGGCATATGACACGGATATTTGACGGCAAGGTCGCGTTGGTGACCGGCGGCGCTTCGGGCATCGGCGCGGCGTTCGCGCGCACCATCGTGCGCGATGGCGGCCGGATCGCGATCGCCGATCTCAACGAGGATATGGGGCAGGCGCTGGTCGCCGAACTGGGCGCCGACAAGGCCAGCTTCACCCGCACCGACGTATCGCGGCAGGAGGATGTCATCGCTTTTGTCGACGGGGCGGCGGTGCAATTCGGGCGGATCGACATATTGTTCAACAATGCCGGCATCGGCGGCATGGGCACGACGCTGGACCTGGACGCAGAGACTTTCCGCCGGGTGATAGAGGTCGATCTCTTTTCGGTATTCTACGGATGCAAGGCCGCGTTACCGCACATGTTGCGCAACGGATCGGGGGCGATCGTCAACAATGCCTCCATCGCCGGGATGCTGGGCGATTTCGGCATGACCGCCTACAACACGGCCAAGGGCGGCGTGGTCAACTACACCCGCGCGCTGGCGATGGACATGGCCAAGTCGGGCATCCGCGTGAACGCCGTCTGCCCCGGTTGCGTCGACACGCCGCTATTTGCGGGGCTGAAGGCCGCCCAAAGCGTGTTTGATAATTTCATTCGCGCGGTGCCCATGGCGCGGATCGGCCAGGCCGAGGAAATAGCCGAGGTCGTCGCCTTCCTGGCGTCGGACAAGGCGTCCTATATGACCGGCGCGGTGGTCCCGGTCGATGGCGGCATCACCGCCACGTCCGGCTTCCCCGATCTCGCGCCGTTCATGGAGATATTGCAAAAAGGCTTCAACGCATGAGGGCGGCGGCCATTTCGGAGCGATCGCCCAGGTCATGATCCGGCTGACCCGCCTTGTCGCCGCGCTGTTGCTGCTCGTCGGGCTGGCCGTCGCCGTGGGCGGGGCTTATCTGATCTGGCTGGGCGGATCGCCCTATTATCTGCCGGGCGGTATCGTTGTGGCCTTGAGCGGCTGGTGGCTGTGGCGCGGCGACCGCCGGGCGGGATGGCTTTATGCGCTGTTCCTGACGATCACGATCGTCTGGGCGCTGTGCGAAGTCGGTTTCGATGGCTGGCAACTGACCGCGCGGATCGTCGGCCCGGCGCTGTTCGGCGTTCCTTTCCTGCTGCCCTACATCCGCCGCCGGATCGGCAAGGGCGCGGTGGCGGCAGGGCTGGCGGGCATGGCGGGCTTGCTGCTGATCCTTGGCTGCGCGCTCCGGTCGCCGATGGAGATTGCGGCGATCCCCGGCCGAACCGCCACCCAGATCACCATCCCCGGCGATCCGGGACTATGGCCCGTATGGGGCCGCGACGAAGCGGGCACCCGTTTTTCACCGCTAACGCAAATCACGCCGACAAATGTCGAGAAGCTCCAACTGGCCTGGACCTTCGACACTGGTCACGACCCCATGAACGCACCCGTCCCAAGCCCGCTGCAATCCACGCCGCTGATGGTGGACGGCAAGCTGTTGCTGTGCACCCAGACCAATATCGTCTTCGCGCTCGATCCCGAAAACGGCAAGCCGCTCTGGCGTTTCGATCCGAAGGTCGATCCCAAGGGCGGATCGGCGGTGCGCACCTGTCGCGGCGTCGCCTATCATGACAATGGTGCGGCAGCCTCCACAGCCTGCCCGCGCCGCGTCATCACCGCGACCTATGGCGCGCAACTGATCGCGCTGGACAGCGCCAGCGGACGCCCCTGCCCCGGCTTTGGCAAGAGCGGTTTCGTCGATCTGAACGCCGGGATGGGCCGCACCGCGCCCGGCCTCTATTATATCAGTTCCGCGCCGGTGATCGTTGGCGACGTGATCGTGCTGGGCGGATGGGTTGCCGACAATGTCAGCACGGACGAACCGTCGGGCGTGATACGCGGGTTCGACGTCACGACCGGCGCGTTGCGCTGGGCGTGGGATATGGGCAATCCGAACAATGCGCACGGCCCGGCGCCGGGCGAAGCCTATACCCGATCCACACCGAACAGCTGGGCGCCGATGAGCGCTGACACGAAGCTCGGCCTGGTATTCGTTCCCACAGGCAATGCGACGCCGGATCATTTCGGCGCCTATCGCTCCCCCCAGTCGGAGAAATATGGCAGCTCCGTCGTCGCCCTGGATGCCGCGACCGGCGCGGTGCGCTGGTCGTTCCAGACGGCGCATCACGACCTGTGGGACTATGACGTCGCGTCGCAGCCGACCCTGATCGACTTGCCCGCTTCCGGCGGCACAATCCCTGCGCTGGTCCAGCCGACCAAGCGCGGCGAATTGTTCCTGCTCGATCGCCGCACCGGCAAACCCTTGGCCCAAGTCCGCGAACAAGCCGCGCCGCAGGCAGGCAAGGCGCCCGAAGAACGGCTTTCTCCCACCCAGCCCTTTTCCATTGGGATGCCGTCATTGGCGGGCGGGCGGATCACGGAACGCGATATGTGGGGCATTACCCCGATCGACCAATTGTGGTGCCGCATCCAGTTCCGCAAGCTGCGCTATGACGGTCCGAACACGCCGCCGGGACTCACCGAATCCCTGCTCTACCCCAGCCTGGGCGGGGGCATGAACTGGAGCGGGGTGTCCTATGATCCCGAACGACGGCTGCTGATGGTCAACAGCATCTCTTATCCCACGCTGATGCAGCTGGTCCCGCGCGCTGCCGCAGGCGGCGGCAAAGGGCCGGGGGCGAGCCATAACGCCACCGATTTCGCCGCGCCGCTGCCCATGGCGGGCACTCCCTATGGCGCGCGGCTGCGCGGCTTCACCAGCCCGCTCGGCACGCTCTGCCTCGCGCCGCCCTATGGCCGTATGACCGCGATCGACATGACGACGCGCAAAATCGCCTGGCAGCGCCCCGTCGGCACCGTGCGCGACAGCGGCCCGTTGGGGCTGAAGGTCGGCCTGCCGATCCGCATGGGGATGCCCGGTTTCGGCGGCACGCTGGTCACGCGCAGCGGCCTCACCTTCTTCGGGGGCGTGAAGGAACGCGCCTTCCGGGCCTTTGCGACGGATACGGGCAAGATGCTTTGGTCGGTGCGGATGCCCGCCAGCGGCAACGCCAATCCCATGACCTATTTGGGGCCGCGCAGCGGACGGCAGTTCGTGGTCATCGCCGCCACCGGCCATGTCACGTCGCAATCCTTTCCGCTGGGCCGCACCTTCCACGCCTATGCACTGCCACAGGAGGGCAAATGACGCATGACCATGCCGCCGGATCGTTCCGGCACAGCGAATTGCTGCTGGAAACCAGCAGCCATGACGAACGCGAATGGGTGCCTGCCGCGATGGAGGGCGTATGGATGCGCCCGCTGATGTTCGACACCGTGTCGGGCGCCTGGGTGAATGTCACCCGCATCCGTAGCGAAGGCAAGATCAGCCGCCACGCCCATGCCTGCCCGGTCCAGGCCTATGTGCTGTCGGGCCAGTGGCGCTATCGCGAGCGCGACTGGATCGCCACCGCCGGCCAGTATCTGCTGGAGCCGGCGGGCGACACTCACACGCTGATCGGCCTGCCCGGCGGATCGGAAACATTATTCTGGATCGCAGGATCGCTGATCGAACTGGATGATGACGACCGGCCCGTCGGCCAGTCCAACGTCTTCACCCGTATCGAACAGAGCGCCGCCCATTTCGAGAAAGTCGGCCTGGGCCGCGACTATGTCCGTCGCTATATCCGCTAGGGGACAATCCGTAATGACCGCCCTGACCGATCCGTTGACGCTGCCGTGCGGCGCGACGCTCAAGAACCGCATCGTCAAAGGCGCGATGACCGAAGGCATCGCCACGCCCGACAATCGCGCGACCGCCGATCATGCTGCGCTTTATGGCCGTTGGGCGCGGGGCGGCGCGGGGCTGTTGCTGACCGGCAATGTCCAGATAGATCGCCGCTTCGTTGAGCGACCGGGCAATGTCGCGATCGACGGGAATGGCGGACTGGAGCAACTCGCCGCCTACGCCGCCGCGGGGCGCGAAAATGATGCACATATCTGGATGCAGATCAATCATCCGGGCCGTCAGGCGGGCGCGTCACCCGAAATCTTCGTCGCGCCTTCGGCCATGCCGCTGGTCGGCGGCGCGGGCATGTGTCGCGCGCTCACCGCTGCGGAAATTCACGACATTCTGCGCCGGTTCGTCCATGTCGCCGTTACCGCGCGCGACGCCGGTTTTACCGGCGTACAGGTCCATGCGGCGCATGGCTATCTGCTGTCCCAGTTCCTCAGCCCCCTGACCAACAAGCGCGACGACGACTGGGGCGGCAGCCTGGAAAATCGGGCGCGATTGCTGCTGGACGTGGTCGGAGCCATCCGTTCGGCCACAGGCGCGGATTTTCCGATTTCCGTCAAGCTCAACAGCGCCGATTTCCAGAAAGGTGGCCTGACCGAGGAGGAATCGATCCAGGTCGTCCACTGGCTCTGCGCGGCGGGCATCGACCTGCTGGAAATTTCCGGCGGCAGCTATGAATCGCAGGTCATGGTGGGCCGCGAACAGGATGGCACGCTGTTAAAAAAGGCCTCCACCGTTGCGCGCGAGGCCTATTTCCTGGATTTTGCGGCACGGCTGCGCCCGCATGTTTCCGTCCCGCTCGCGGTTACGGGCGGCTTTCGCAGCCGCGCCGCCATGGCGCAGGCGCTGGAAGCGGGCGCGCTCGACGCCGTCGGCATCGCCCGCCCGCTCTGCCTGGACGCAGGGTTGATCGACGCGCTGCTCGATCGGCGGATCGACCGACTGCCATCGCCCGACGACCAACCGGGGACGCAGGCGCAGGCGACCATCGCCTATTATTTCAACCAGATTCGCCATCTGGCGGCTGGAGAACCGATTGAAATGGACATAGACTGGCAGGCGCAACTGGATCAGCACAGCGCCTATGACGCGGCGCTGACCCGGCGCTATCTGGCGAGCTTTGCCGCATGAGCGCCCGCCCCTTGATCGACATGGACGGACGCCATGTCGCGATTGTCGGCGCGGCGGGTGAACTGGGCGCGGCCATGACGGCGCTGTTGCTGGACCTTGGCGCGCATGTGCTGGCGATCGACCGGGATGCAGCCGCGCTGGACGCCATGGCCGGTCCGTCGCGGCTGCGTGCCATCGTCGCCGATGTCGTGGACGAAGCGGCGATGGCGCGCGCCTTTGACGGACTGGACGCCCCGCTCGACGGGTTGGTCAACGGCGCGGGGATCGAAAATGCGGCGACCCTGCTAGACGCGCTCGACACCACGCTGTTTCGCCGGGTGATGGACGTCAATGTGACCGGCATGTTCCTGGGCATGAAATATGGCGTGCCCAGGATGCGCAGGCCCGGCGGATCGATCGTCAACATCGCCAGCACTGCGGGGGTCAAGGGCGCGGCGGGCATGAGCGCCTATGTCGCGAGCAAACATGCGGTCATCGGCCTGACCCGCTGCGCGGCGATTGATTATGGCCCGGTGGGTCTGCGCGTCAATGCGCTGTGCCCCGGCCCACTGGAAGGCCGGATGATCGACGCGATCATGGGCAGCCGCCCCGGCGAACCGTCCGACCGCGCGAAGGCGCGCATGGCGGCGATCCCCAGCCGTCGCTTCGGCGCGATGGCGGAGGTGGCGCAGGCGGCGGCCTATCTGCTGTCGGATGCGTCGGCCTATGTCAACGGAGCCTGCCACATGGTCGATGGCGGCATATCGGCAATATGATGCGAACGGGAGGAAGCGACTTGCAAAGTATATCCCTGCCCACCGGCGCGACGATCGCGCTGGACGATAGCGGCGGCGACGGGGGCACGGCGATACTGTTCAGCCATGGCTATATGATGAACCGGTCGATGTTCGCCCCGCAGATCGCCCATTTCGCCGACCGCTGGCGCTGTATCGCGTGGGACGCGCGGGCGCATGGCGATACGGTCTGGGAAGGGCCGTTCGATTATTGGGATTCGGCGCGCGACATGCTGGCGATGATGGACGCGCTGGGCCTCGAAAAAGTGATCCATATCGGCATGAGCCAGGGCGGGCTGGTCGGTATGCGCGCGGCGCTGCTCGCGCCAGAGCGTTTTCATGGCCTCGTCCAGCTTTCGACCCAGGCGGGCGAAGCGCCCAAGAGCGACGATAACAGTTTCGCGCGCCACATCAGCGACTGGATCGCCAACGGCCCTGACCCGGAAAAGCTGGGGTTTTTGAGCAGCTTCATCCTGGGACCAGGTGTCGACCACCGCCACTGGCACGACGCCTGGGCGCGCGTGACGAAGGCGCAGGTGCGCGACGCTACCGGCGCGCTTGGCTCGATCGACCCGCTGTTCAACAGGCTCCACGAAGTCACGATGCCGGTGGCGGTCATCCATGGCCTTGCCGACGTCGCCACCTCGCACGAACTGGGGCTGTTGACGGCGCAGGGCGTTCCCGATCCGCGTGTGGTGACATTGGTGCCGGGCGGTCCCCATGCCGTGAACATCAGCAATCCGCGCCGGGTGAACCGGGCGATCGAGGACTTCATCCTCGAACTGGCAAGCGAAGATCCAACGATAAGGCAAAAGACATGACCGCAATCGACCTGACGAACAAGATAGCCCTGGTCACGGGCGGCGCATCGGGCATCGGCAAGGCCTGTGTCGAAGCGCTGCTGGCCGCCGGCGCCAAGGTGGTCATCGCTGACCTGAACGGCGATGCGGCGCGGGCGCTGGCCGCCACACTCGGCCCCAATGCGGCGGGCACGGCGGCGGACACGACCGACGAGGCGTCCTGCTTCGCCATGGTGGCCTTTGCGAAAGCGCAGTTCGGCGCACTCCACATCGCGATCAACAATGCCGGCGTCACCAGCACCCACACGCCGATCAGCGAACTGTCCTTTGCCGAATGGCGGCGGGTGGCGGCGGTGAACATGGATGGCGTGTTCCTGAGCCTGAAAGCCGAAATTCCGGCGATGCGCGATGCGGGCGGCGGTGCGGTCGTCAACATCGGGTCGGTCATGTCCGCCGTGGCGGCGCCGGGCGCATCGGCCTATACGACCTGCAAGCACGCCATCGTCGGCCTGACCAAGGCGGCCGCACTGGAGGGCGCGCCGATGGGTATTCGCGTCAATGCGGTTGGGCCGGGCTATGTCGAAACGCCGCTGCTCCAGCAAGCCACGCGCGAGAAGATGGGAGAGATTGCCGCCCTGCACGCGCTGGGCCGCATCGCCCAGCCAGAGGAAATCGCCGCTGCCGTCTGCTTTCTGGTGTCCCCGCTCGCCAGCTTCATGACCGGCGCCTATCATCCGGTCGATGGGGGTTATCTGGCGCGATGAAGCGCCAGAAACTCACAAAATGACGCCTGCCGCAACATCAAGGGCGATGATCGGTATTTCCCGTCGGCAACGCTGCTGATACTCGATCTGGGCAGGTTGTTCGCGCGTGATATGATCCCAATAGGCGCCACGGCCCTCGCCCGTAATCACGCGGGCGTGGGCGGTTGCGCCGTTTCCGCCGACTTGCACGCGACACTGGGGATTGGCCATCAGGTTGAGATACCAGCTTGGCGGCTCTTCGGTCCCGCCGCGTGATGCGACGATCAATATGTCGCCGTTGAACCGATAATATTGCAACGCCGTGCTGAGCCAATTCCCGCTTTTGCGCCCCATATGATGCAGCAAGAGACAGGATACCGGACCTCCCGGCGTCCCAATGACGATGGGATCCCAATAATGCGCGGCGACCGGATCGGACAAATAGAGTTGCCGATGCTTTTCCAGTTCCTCTTTCACGAGATCGGGCAGTGCCTTCAACTCGTCCTTGGACAGGTTCCTGTCGCGAATGTCATCCATTTTTTCGGAGGTCATTTCCTGCTCCTTACCGAACATGCCAAGGGGATTGAAAAGGCGCGTCAGCGACGTCTGTGCCGCATCAGCCGTCCCTCCGCAGGCTGAGGGTCAGCCCCGCAGACTTCAGTTCCACCACCGGCATGGTGGCGACCTGCATCAGCTTGCGCATCTGTTCCAACTCCGGCGACGACAGCAACGGATAGTCGCGGCGCACCGGTCCTGCTGCGCGCATCTTGTCGATGTCCGCCTGCGGCACGGTCGCGCGCAGGATCAGTTCATCCTCGTCCTGCGTGCCATATTGTTTCATCAATTCGGCCAGGTCGGGATCTGGCGGGGGATTGTCGAGCACTTCCTTCGCCCGTGCGCTGCCCATGATCCGGTCCAGCACATTGGCGTCGATCGGCGCGACTGTGTCGCCATAGAAGCCGGCGGCATATTGCACGACTTCGTCCGGCACCGTGCCATAACGCTGGCCGGTGACGATATTGAGCACTGCCTGGATGCCGACCAGTTGGCTGAACGGCGTCGCCATGCCGGGATAGCCCAGTTCCCGGCGCACCGCCGCGACCTCCGCCAGCACATCGCCGATCCGGTCGGTCATATTGTGCATGGCCAGTTGCGCCTTGAACGTGCCCATCATCCCGCCGGGGATCTGATGCTCGATCGAGAAAATATCATATTCGGCATATTGGTCGACCAGGAAGCCCGCCGCCTTGCCGACGGCGCGGAAATGATCGGCAACTGGCTGAAACAGGCTGGTGTCCAGATTATGCGTATGGCCCTTCAACTCGATATTGCGCACCATCGTCTCGGTCGCGGGCACGGACGGGCCGTTCGCCATCGGCTTGCTGGCGGTGTGGAGGACGGACACGCCCAGGTCCACCGCATCCAGATAGGCCTTGGCGGTCTGGCCCAGCAGATTGTTGGCGTGGAATTCGATCGGCTTGCCATTGGCTGCCGCGACGATGCCAGGCATCAGGGTCTGGAGCCGCTCCTTCTCCAGCACGCCGGCCGTGTCGTACAGCAGGATGCTGTCCACATCCGGGCTGGCCGCCAGCACACGCACCTTTTCCGCATAATAGGCATCGGTATGAACAGGCGAGAGCGCGAACATGATGGCGGCCGCCACCCAGGCGTCGCTTTCCTTGGCGACCTTGGCCAGGCGCAGCATGTTGTCGAAGCCGAACAACACGTCGTATATCCAGAAGGACCGCACGCCATGCGCACAGAGGCGGCGGACCCACAGGTCCATCAATGCGCGCGGGCTGACGCTGAACGTGACGTTGGCGTTGGCGCGCAGGCCCGCGCGCAGCGGCGTATTGGGCATGGAGGCGACCAGCAGGTCCAGCCCTTCCCAGTAATTTTCCTGACAATAGCGCGTCAGCACGTCGAGCATCCCGCCGCCGGTCAGGTCGATGGTCCTGAACCCGGTCCTGTCGATCAGCGACGACACCGGCAGCGCCATGCCCGCGCGCATCCGCAAACCCCACAGGCTTTGCTGTCCGTCGCGCATCGTTTCGTCGAGAAATTCGATATGAGCCATTTGCCTATACTCTCCCGCGGCCACAAGGCGCTTTTTTCTGAAGGTTCAATCGCACGCGATGTAGAAGAGCGGCTGTCCACCCTCGACCAGATCGGCGTCGGCGACCGCGACGTGCCGAACCGTCCCGGCGATGCCTGCCTTCACCGACGTAAAGAGCTTCATCACCTCGATCAGGCACAGTTCGCTGTGCGCCTCGACCCGCTGCCCGACCTCCACGAAGGGCGGCGATCCGGGCTTGGGCGCGCGATAGAAAGTCCCCAGATTGGGCGCCTTTACCGCTGTCCATGCCGGATCGATCGGGCCTGCGCTGGCTTGCGCGCCAGGCGCATCTGTCATGATCTGCGATTGTGCGCCGGCAAGCGGCGGGGCGGCGACGGGCACGCTCGCCGGTTGCGCGCCATCCAGCGACGGCGCTGCCCTGTCCTGCGACAGCAGCAGGCTGATCGCGTCGCTTTCGACCCGCAATTCGGTCCATCCACCGGCCTTGAACAGGTCGGCCAATATCTCAATGTCACGCAGCAATTGTTCGCTCATCGGGTCGGCACCATTTGATGAAAGGTCCATCGTCAGGCCGCACGCGCATCCGCAACGACGGCACGCGCGGCCAGCGTTTGCGCCATGATGCGCTCATAATGCCAGACATGGTTGCCAAAGCCATGCTCCATCACCTTGGCCCGGCGCAGGAAGCGGTGCAGCCCCAATTCCCATGTGAAACCCATGCCGCCATGGATCTGCACCGTTTCGTTGCAGACGTCGCGCGCGATTTCCCCGCAATAGGCCTTGGCCATGGATGCGGCGCGGCTGCGATCGGGATCATTTTCCGCTGCGGTCCAGAAAGCGTAATAGGCCGCCGAGCGCCCCGCCTCTACCGCAACGGCCATGTCGGCGCAGCGATGCTTGATCGACTGGAACGCGCCGATCGGCTGGCCGAACTGCACCCGCGTCTTCGCATAGTCGACCGATGCGTCCAGCATCCGCGCGGCGATGCCCATCGCCATGCCGGCATAGACGATCGCGGCGGCGTCCATCAGTCGGGATATGACATCGCCCGACCCAGCATGGCCGATCAACGCCCCGTCCATTACCGCCGCGCCGTTCAGCGTCACTTCGCACAGGCCGCTGGACGGATCAATGTCAGCATGATGGCGGATGGCCACTCCCCGCGCATCGCGCGAAAGCATGACCAGCCCGACACGGTCATCGACGCGCGCCACGACCAGGATCATGTCGGCAATGTCGGCGTCCGGCACCAATATCTTGACACCGGTCACGCCATTGCCGCCCATCATGGTGCGCACCTGCGCCGGGTCGTACCCCTGCCCGTCCTCCATCACGGCCAGCGCGATCCGCACGTCTCCGGTCGCGATGCGCGGCAAGAGCGTTTCGCGCTGCGCCGCCGTGCCTTCGCGCGCGATGATGTCGGTCGCGATCAGCGTGGACGCCGCGATCGGTGGCGCAAGCCCCGCGCCCAGCGCCTCGATCGCCAACGCAACATCGACCAGCGTCAGCCCTACGCCGCCCTGCGCTTCGGGCACCAGCAGCGCGAACAGGCCAAGGTCGGCAAGCGCCCGCCAGACCGCCGGATCGCGCGCCTGCGCCGGGTCAGGCCCGGTCAGCGCGGGGAAGTCAGCAAGCAGCGCGGCGACGGTTTCGCCCAGGCTCTTCTGTTCTTCGTTGAAGCCAAAATTCATGGCGCCGTCCCCCTAACGCGGCAGGCCGAGCATACGCTCGCCGATGATGTTACGCTGGATTTCCGAGGAGCCGGAATAGATGGTGAAGGCTTTGGACTGGAGATAGCTCAGCTGGAACCGCCCGCCGCCCGCGCTCAGCGGATCGGGCGCGGCGATGGGGGCCGTCGGTCCCAATATGTCCATCGCGGCCTCATACATATTCTGCGCCGCATGGCTCCAATAGAGTTTGATGACGGAGGCGTCCGGCCCGCGATCATCGCCGTTCAGATATTTGCTGAATGTCCGCACCGCATTCAGGCGCATGACTTCGACCTGTGTCACCGCACGCGCCAGTTTCTGCCGCACGATCGGATCGTCGATCAGCATGGCGTCGCCCCGTGGCGTCGCGGCGACCGTGCCGATCAGCTTGTCCAGTTCCTGGCTGAACCGAATTTGACGCCCCAGCGCATCTTCCGGGCCGCGTTCATAGGCCAGCGTCGTCATCGCGATGCGCCACCCGTCGTTGATGTCGCCAACAATATTGGCGACCGGCACTTCGACATCGTCGAAAAAGGTTTCGTTGAATTCGCATTCGCCCGAAATCTGGCGCAAGGGGCGGATCGAGACGCCAGGGCTTTTCATGTCGATCAGCAGGAAGCTCAGCCCCTTATGCTTGGGCGCGTCGGGGTCCGTGCGCACCAGCGCGAAGCACCATTGCGAATATTGCGCAAAGCTGGTCCAGATTTTCTGGCCGTTGACGATGAACCTGTCGCCCCGTCGCTCGGCCCGCGTGCGCACCGACGCCAGGTCGGACCCGGCATTGGGTTCCGAAAAACCCTGGCACCATACATCGTCCGACGACAGGATGCGGGGCAGGAAATATTGCTTCTGCGCTTCGGTGCCGTGCCGCAGGATGGTGGACCCGGCAAGATTATGGCCGATGATGTTCAGCCCTTCGGGCGCGCCTACCCGCGCCATCTCCTCGGCAAAGATCGCGCGCTCGACCAGCGTGGCGCCGCGCCCGCCATATTCCACTGGCCAGTTGATCCCGCTCCACCCGCCCGCATGGAGCTTTTTCTCCCAGGCGAGGCGGAACATCGCCCGTTCGTCCTCATCCTCCGGTTCGAACACCGTCTCGCCCCAGCCCGACGGCAGCGCATCGGCCAGCCAGGCGCGCAGGTCTGCGCGGAACCCCTCTTCCTGCGGGCTATAGCTGAAATCCATGATTCTAGCCCCTCAAGGCGGCCGCGGCGAAATCGGGCGCGCGCTTTTCACGGAACGCCTGCACGCCTTCCTCATATTCCGGCGTCAGATAGGCGACTGTCTGGGCATAGCTTTCATATTCCAGCATCTGATCGAGCGTGGCGTTGCTGGCCTTGTTCAGCAGCGTCTTGGTCATGCCGATCGCAGTCGGCGATCCGGCGGTGATCTTGGCCGCGATGGCGCGGGCGCGCTCCAGCAGTTCGTCATGCGGCACCACATGATTGACGATGCCCAGCGCCGCCGCTTCCTGCGCCGACACCTTGCGGGCGGTATAGCAAAGCTCCTTGGCCTTGTTGATGCCGATCACCCGGCCCAGCAGGTAGAGCCCGCCCAGGTCCGGGACCAGCCCAACGCGGGCGAAGGCCTGGATGAAGCTCGCATTCTCGCTCGCCACGATGAAGTCGCAGGCGAGCGCGATGTTGAACCCCGCCCCGGCCGCCGCACCGTTGACCGCCGCGATCACCGGCTTTTCGATGCGGAACAGCGGCTCCAATATATCCTTCAATATCCAGCGATGCCGGGTCCGCCGTTGCAGCGGCGTCATGTCGTCCTTGCGCGCCTTGAGGTCCGCGCCGGCGCAGAAACCGCGCCCCGCGCCGGTCAGGATGATGCAGCCAACGTCCCGGTCGGCCGCGACCTTGCCCAGCAAATCCTGCAATTCCTGATAGAGTTCGTCGGTCGTCGCATTCATCGCGTCGGGCCGGTTCAGCGTGATCGTCGCGATCCGGTCGCTGACGTCGTAGAGCAGATTATTATAGACCATGGGGCATCCTCATGCGGAAGCGGCCGGCTCAGGCGGTTCATGCGCCAGGTCGCCGTCGGTGGAATCGGGGATCGCGAACCATTGTTCGGGAATGTTGCGCGGAATACGGAAATCATGGGCGGGAATGACGATGTCGCTATTGTCCTGCACGCGGCGCATCGCTCGCTGCCAGTCGCGCTCGCTCTCGCTGCGGATGTTGCCGGTCAGATAGGCGCCGGTCAGCGACCGTTGCGGATGGCTGGTGGCGCGGGCGTCGGCGGGGAACCAGTAGCGATAATGGTCGCCAAGGTCCGATACGATCGCCGCCCTGCCCTTCGCCGTATCGACGATGACGACCTGCATCCCTTCGGTATGGCTGGGCAGGGACAGCAGGCGGATGCCGGGAAACAACTGATGGTCGCCGTCCAGCAGCATCAATTGCGCCGGGCGTTTGCGCGCCATCAGATTGTCGAGCGTCGATTTCCAATAGAATATCCGCTGCGATGGCACCGGATCGACCGCCGCCAGCAACTCGGCCCGCTGCACGACGACGCAAGCATCGGGGAACAGGTCGAGATTGTCGGCATGATCGAAATGCATATGGGTCAGGACGACATGGCTGATGTCGGTCGGCGTCAGCCCCTCCGCCGCGAGCGCCGCGATCAGCGCCGGATGACCGCCGCCTGTGCCCTGCACTCGCAACCGCTTGTGGATGGTCGGGATGTCCGCCATCCCGCTATCCACCAGGATAGTGCGGCCCTCCCCCCGGACCAGCCAGCAATGCACCGGATCGCGCATAACCGATCCGCCATGCGGCAGATACAGCTCGCCCAGCCGGAGGGAAGTGATGCGATAGTGGCTCACTCCTCGATAACCTCGAAGCGTTCGATGTCGGACACGCGGCCCTTGCGCTCGCCCTGCGTCCACACGGCGCGGACACGGGTGCCCGGCTTGATCTTCTCCTTGGCCTCTTCCAGGCTGTCGATCTCGATCACATGGATCATGCGGGTCGATGCGCCGTCCAGCACGATCTCCGCATAGACATAGGGCACCTTGCGGGTCTGGCCATAGACTTCCATGTTGATGATGGAACAGCCGCGGATTGTCCCGGTGTCCTCACACGCCTTCCAGGTGCCGGTGCGACTGTGCGCGACATCGTCAATCTCGCGCGGGGGCAGCAAAGCGACGTCGCTGCCGGGCGATCGCACGCCCATGAAGCGGCCATTCTCCCGGATTTCATCGAACATGCGGCCATAATAGGGACCATAGGCATGTTCATAGTCCAGCTTCATAGCATAGGGGATGACGCCCAGCGGCTCTTCCATCGTCTCCAGCGGCTTGACCGTACCGAGCGGGGCGTCGGGTGCGGGTTTGAAACCCTTGACGGCCAGGATCGACTGTTCGACGCTGTCGTCCCATGCCGCCTCGACCCGCTGGCCGATCGACAGGTCGTCCAGTTCGGCGAGGATGCGGTGCGGGAAATCATTGTCGCAGCCATCGAGCCGGATGAAGCCGATCACCTGGCCATCGACGCGGGTAAAGGCGGTCAGCACGCCTGTATGGGGCGCTTCGACAAAGGCTTCGGGTTCTTCGCCGCCGGTGGAGGAGAAATCCTGCGCGGGTGCGACGACCTGCCCCGACGCGAAGCGCGACGCCACGATCCTGCGGTTCTTGACCTCCGCCAGGAAAGTGCCCGCCGCGCGGCCTGGCGTCAGCGTATAGGGCAGGTTGATCTCGCTGTGGAAAGTCGGCAGGTCGATCGGATAACTGTCCGGTGCGGAAAACATCGTGTCTCTCCTTATGCGCTCAGAACGGCGCAACCGCGCAGATTGGCCCAACCGCCGCCCGATTGGACAAGCGCGGTCTTGGCGTCCTTGATCTGGTGGCTTTCATTCTTGCCCATGACCTGCGTCGCCGCCTCGATCAGGCGGATCACGCCGACCGCGCCGATGGGGTTCGCGCCCATGCAGCCGCCCGACGGATTCACGGGTATGTCGCCGTCCAGTTGCGTCGCGCCGGACGCCATCAGCTCGGCCGCCTGTCCGGGCGGGCAAAGCCCCAGGCTCTCATAATAATTGAGTTCGAAGCAGCTATATGGCTCCTGCACCTCGACCACGTCGAATTGGCGGCGCGGATTGGTGATGCCGGCGGCGCGATAGACCTGGCGGCTGGCGATCGCCAACGGCTCCGACAGCATCAGCGACCGTTCGGGCGCATTATCCGCTTCGCAACAATAGGCCATGCCCCTGATCCAGGCCGGGCGGCTGGTCGAATGATGCGCCATCTTTTCCGACGACAGCACGATCGCAGCGGCGCCATCCGAAATGGGCGGCACGTCGAGCAGTTTGATCGGCCAGCAGAGCGGCTTGGAATTGAGGACGTCCTCGACCGACACCTCCTTCTTCACATGCGCATAGGGGTTGGCGATCGCATTTTTGCGGTTTTTGGCCGCGACCATGGCGGCGGCTTCCTCCGTATGGCCCAGCACATCCATGCGGGCGCGCCAGTAGGCGGCGGAAAAGCCCATGATGCCGACTGCGAACTCCCGGCCCCAGAAGGGATCGTAGAGGGTGGAGATCGAATATTGCAGTTGCCCTTCGGACAGCTTGTCATAGGCGACCACCAAAGTGCGTTCGGAGAAGCCGCCCGCAACCTGATAATAGCCGGCCAGCGCCCCGGCGAAGCCCGCACCGCCGCCGCTGGTCAGGCGGACCACCGACTTGCCCTGCGCGCCGATCGCATCGACCACCCATTTTTCCGGCTGATTGACCGCGGCGAACAGCACCGGACCGGTGGCGACGACGACGGTGTCGATATCCTCCATGCTCAGCTTGGCGTCCGCGAGCGCGCGGTCCACCGCCTCGCGGACGAGGCCCGCCTGGCTGACATCGGTCCGGCGGCGTGCATGATGGGTCTGCCCGACCCCGACAATTCCAACGTGACGGCCCATAATCAAACCTCGAGAGTGAAGACGCAGTTGTTCTGCATAGCGACGCCACCAGCGCCGTGGACGATCGCGCGGCGGGGGGCGCCGCCGCCGAACAGTTCCGGCTGGCTCAATTGCCGGCTGGCTTCCGCCAGTCGGACGAGGCCGGTCGCCATGATCGGATCGGCCGGCAAAGCGCCGCCCGACCGGTTGATCGCGACCTTGCCGTCGCGCGCTGCCGACAGGCCCTTGCCCGCTTCCGCCAGGCCCAGCGCCTCGATCGCCAGCAATTCGCCGATCACCGACGATCCGCTGATTTCGGCAATGTCCGCATCCGCCGACGCCCAGCCGGCATTGCGGTAGGCCATGGCGGCGGCCGTGGCGGCGGCCGTGGCGGCGGACGACAGTCGGCCGGCCTCGCGCGCAGCGAGGCTGTGCGTGTCCATCGACGTGCCCATACCAGTGATGAAGGCGGGATTGCGGCTGACCCGCCGGGCAATATCTTCCCGCGCGATCAGCACGGCGACCGCGCCGTCTACGGGTCGGGCGAACATCAGTTCGGTGAGCGGGGCGGCGCCTTCCTCGGCGGCGAGCACCGCATCTGCGTCAGGCAGGTCGTCGATCGCCACCTTGCCCGACGTTGCGGCAGCGGCCCAGCGTTCGGCGACAAGGTCAGCCAGATCGCGGCGCGAAAGCCCGCTTTCTGCCAGATAACGCTGCGCCAATATGCCGTTGGCGGCGCGCTGGCCGAAGCCGACGGGACGCTGGTAGAACGGCTCCACCTGCGCGTTCCAATAGAGGTCGACATTGGATTCCGACGGCTTGCTATAGGCCACGATCAGACCGACCGAGGACGAGCCGGAGCGGATTTTGTTAACGCCGTAGAGCGCCGCCCAAAGACCGTCTTCCTCGACGCGCGCTTCTTCCTTGTGGTGCGCGCCGAGCGCGCCGAGAAAACCGCAGTTGGAAATGGACCGGCCATCGAGCACGTCGCTGCCGGAATCGATGATGAAGTCCACATCATCGATCGTCAGGCCTGAACCCTTGAATACCGACGTGACCACCGAAGAGATCAGATCGATATGCTGGGCATTGTTCCAGGCAGGTCGAAATTCTGTCTGGGCGGTCGCCACGACCCCCACCTTGCTTAGCGCCATCAGTGCATTCCTCATCCCAGCACCATTCCCATGCTTGAAGCGGTGAACGGCGTTGTAGCCCTGGTTATGCCGCCCTCCATGCCCTAGTCAAGATAATTCGACGATTAGTCGGATTTTAATGATGGGAATGAAAATGGCCTATTCCCCGGCGAAATTGGCGATTATGATGATGGAATAAGGAGATTGCTTTTTACTTTTATCCGAAACATTATCGGGCAAAGCAAAATGGAGAGGTAGGATATGGGTTTGGACGTAACGGGCCGCTATCGCTATCCGGCGCCGAATCCGGCGTGGCTGGCCCACGCCCGCGAAGAGGCCATCGATCCCGACCTGCCGATCATCGACCCGCATCATCATCTGTGGGTGGAAGCGGGCATCCCCTATTTGCTCGACCAATTGCTGGCCGATCTGGGCGAAGGCCACCGGATCGATGCGACCGTCTTCGTCCAGGCCCATTATGCCTATCGCGCAGGCGGGCCGCGCCATCTGGCGCCGGTGGGCGAGACCGAAGCGGTCGCCGCCATCGCTGCGGAGGCGGCGCGACGCGGCGCGGCCACCGCGGTCGCCGCGGGCATCGTCGCCCATGCCGACCTGATGCTGGGCGATGCGGTGGAGGAGGTGCTGGCCGCCCATATGGACGCCGCCGACGGCCGACTGCGCGGCATCCGCCATTCGGTGTCCCGCGACGAACTCTTCCCCGACGGCATCGTGCTGCGCCCCTCTCCCGCAGGGATGCTGGCCGACCCGGCCTACCGCGCCGGACTCGCGCGGGTGCAGGCGGCGGGCCTCGTCTATGACGCGATGCTCTATCACCGGCAGATCCCCGAACTGATAGCGCTGGCGCGGGCCATGCCCGACCTGACCATCATCCTCGACCATATCGGCTGCATCATCGGCGTCGGCCCCTATGAAGGACGCGCGGACGAGAATTTCCAGCGCTGGTCGCAGGACATGGCCGATCTTGCCCGCTGCCCCAATGTTCGCGTCAAGATCGGCGGCTTCGGCATGATCATCTGCGGGGCGCGCTGGCATGAACGCGACGCGCCGCCATCTTCGATCGAACTGGCCGACGCATGGCGCCCCTATGTCGACCGCTGCATCGCCCTGTTCGGCGCGGACCGCTGCATGTTCGAAAGCAATTTCCCCGTCGACAAGGCGATGTATTCCTACGCCACGCTCTGGAACGCCTTCAAGCGGCTGGCCGCCGGCGCCAGCGCCACGGAAAAGCACGCCCTGTTCGCCGGCACGGCGACCGCCGGCTATGGCCTGTCGCTGCCCGCTCTGGCCGATGCGCACAATGGCTAATCGCGCCACCCGCCTCTTTCGCCTCGCGGCCGAGTCGCCCGACCGGACGGCACTGGTGTTCGAGGGCGCGACGCACAGCTTCGCCAGGCTGGCGCAAGGTGTGCAGGCGATGGCCGGCGGCCTTGCCGCGCTGGGTATTGGCCATGGCGACCATGTCGGGCTACTGCTGCGCGCCTCGCCCGACTTCATTCTGGCTCAACAGGCGCTATTCGCGCTCGGCGCGGTGGTGACTCCCATCAACATCCTCTATCGCGCGGGCGAGGTGCGCCACGCCGTAACTTGCTGCGCGCTCGGCCATATCGTCACCACCCGCGACCTCGCCGATGCGCTGGACGCCGACATGGATTGCCCGCTGATCCTGCTGGACGCGCCGGGGGACCACGCGAACCGCCGGTCGCTACCGCGCGCGATCGAGCAGGCCACACCCCTTCCTGCGCCCGTTCCGCTCCAGCCGGAGGAGATGGCCATGCTCCTTCTCACCAGCGCCACCACGGGCAAGGCGAAAGGCGTCATGCTGTCCGCCGCCAATCTCGCCGCCAATTATGACAGCACGCCGGGCTGGCTGGGCCTGGACGGAGACAGCGTCATCCTGTGCGCCTTGCCGCTCTACAACACGTTCGGCCTTAACCAGTGCATCAACGCAATGCTGGTGACCGGCTGCACGCTGGTCCTGCACGCGCGCTTCGACGCGACCGCCTGCATCGACGCCATCGCGGCGCACCGCTGCACCTTCCTGCCCGCCGTGCCGACGATGCTGCAGAAAATCCTCGATCATCCCTCCGCCAACCGTGATTCGCTCGGTTCGCTCCGCACGATCATGACTGGCGGCGCGCCGGTGCCGTCCGCCCTGCTGCAACGGCTGCTGGCAGTCGCGCCGGACGCTCGACTGCTCACCGGCTATGGCCTCACCGAAGCGACCGCGCTCGTCACCCTGACTGAGGTCCGGCTCGGCGCCGACGGCGCGATGGAGCGGGAACGCACCATCGGCCGCGTGCTGGACGGCATGGATCTGGTCATCATGGACGATGGCGGCGCCCCTTGCCCAACCGGCGTCAACGGCGAAATCGTCGTGCGCGGGCCGAACCTGATGGCGGGCTATTATCGGGCGCCGATCGACAGCGCGATGGCGCTGCGCGACGGATGGCTGCGAACCGGCGACATCGGCCATCTCGACGCGGACGGCTACGCCTTTATCGTGGATCGCAAGAAGGACGTCATCATTCGCGGCGGCCAGAATATCTACCCCGCCGACATAGAGGAGATACTCTATCAGGTGCCCGGCGTCGCGGAAGCGGCGGTGATCGCGCGCGAGGACGCGATGCTGGGCGAAGTCCCGGTCGCCTTTGTCGCGTTTCAGCCCGGCCGCCACCCGACGCCCGATCAAATGCTCGCCCATTGCCGCACCCACCTGGCCGCCTACAAGGTGCCCGTCACGGTCACCGTTCTGGACGAACTGCCCAAGGGGCCGACGGGCAAGATACTGCGCCGCGCGCTGCGACCCCAGCCGGTCGCGGGCTGACCCATGATCGCGCCCCGTTCCGCCTTCGTCGATATCCGCGGATCGCGCCGCCATGTCCTGACATGGGGCGATCCGGCGGCGGCTCCGGTGCTCATGGTGCATGGCCTGCTGGACCACGCATATAATTGGGACTGGATCGCCAGCGCCTTGACCGACCGCCATCATGTCGTCGCCATCGACCTGCGCGGCCATGGCGACAGCGACTGGACCGGGCGCGGCTCCTACGCCCTGTCCAACCATGTGATCGACCTGGCCGACTGCGTCCATGCGCTTGGCCTCGATCGTCTCCATCTCGTCGGCCATTCGATGGGCGGCCACATCGCCCTGCGCTTCGCGGCCACCTTCCCCGAACACGTACGATCGCTCTGCAGCATCGAGGGCGTCGAATTGCCGATCATCCGCGATCAGGCGAAAGCGCCCAAACCCTACCCCGTCCGCCTGCGCGAATGGATCGATGGCCAGCGCCGCGACCGGCGACGCACGCCCCGCATCTATGCCGATGTCGCAGAGGCGGCGGCGCGCATGGCGGCGCATAATCCGGGTGTGGACGCAGAAACCATCGCCCATCTCGCCCGACATGGCGTCACCCGGACCGTCGAAGGCGGCTGGCGCTGGAAATATGACGACGCCTGCCGCAATCGCGCGCCCGAAGACGCCCATGGCGTCGATCTGGACGAGATATTGGCGGCCATCGCCTGCCCCACCTTGCTGGCCTATGGCGGGGACAGTTGGATTCCCGAACCCTCGGCCGACCGGCTCGCCCGCATCGCCGATCACCGGCTGATCCGCTTCCCCGGCGCCAGTCACTGGCTGCACCATCAATCGCGCGCCGCCTTCCTGACCGCGCTCACCGATTTCTTCGAAACCATCCGCTGAAAAGAGAATGTCCATGCGCGAAGCTGCCATCGTCTCCACCGCCCGCACGCCCATCGCCAAGGCGGCGCGCGGCGCTTTCAACGATACCGACGCCCCGGCGCTGGCCGGTCATGCGGTCAACGCCGCCATCGCCCGCGCGGGCATCGACCCCGCCCGGATCGACGACGTCATCTTCGGCGCGGGCTCGCAATGGGGCGATCAGGGCTTCAACATCGGCCGCACCACCGTGTTCGCCGCCGGCCTGCCGGATTCGATCCCCGGCGCGTCGGTCGATCGCAAATGCGCCGGCGGCCTCACCGCGCTCGCCTTCGCCGCACGCGGCATCATCGCGGGCGACATGGATGTCGCGGTCGCTGGCGGCGTCGAATCGATCACCCACACGCGCGACTATGCGCCCACCCATCGCGCCCGCCCGGCGGCCGTGCTGGACCACAAGCCGCACGCCTATATGGCGATGATCGAAACGGCGGAGATCGTCGCCGAACGCTACGGCATCAGCCGCCAGGCGCAGGACGAGATCGCCGCCATCAGCCATCAGCGCGCCGCCGCCGCCGTTGCGGCCGGGCGCTTCACGGAAGAGATCGCGCCGATCACCGTCACCAAGAATATCGTCGAGAAAGACGGCAGCATGTCGGGCACCGAAACGCTGACGCTGTCGGTGGACGAAGGCATCCGCGCCGACACCACGGCGGAAGGGCTGGCCCGGCTGAAGCCGGTCTGGCGCGACGGCCAGATCGTGAAGGAAGGCAGGTTCGTGACCGCGGGCAACGCCAGCCAGCTGTCCGACGGCGCCTCCGCCCAGATCGTGATGGACCATGCGACGGCCAAGGCGGAGGGACGCGAGATTCTCGGCCTCTATCGCGGCTTCCAGTCGGCCGGTTGCCCCCCGGAGGAGATGGGCATCGGCCCGATCTTCGCCATACCCAAGTTGCTGGATCGCGCCTGCCTCAAGGTCGAGGATATCGGCCTGTGGGAAATCAACGAGGCTTTCGCCAGCCAATATCTCTATTGCCGCGATTTCCTGGGCATCGATCCAGAAAAGATCAACGTCAATGGCGGCGGCATCGCGCTCGGCCATCCCTTCGGCATGACCGGCAGCCGCATCGCGGGCCATGCCCTGATCGAGGCGCGGCGGCGCGGCGTGCGTTGGGCGATCGTGTCCATGTGCGTGGCCGGCGGCATGGGGTCCGCCGGCCTGTTCGAAATTCCGGGCTGAGGCGGCCCATGAACGAGCAGCGCTGCGATGCGAATGTCGTCAACGCCATCGTCCCTCTTGAGCGGGATCGAATCGGATCAAATTCCCGCTGTCCTACAGCCTCTCCCTTATGCAATGAAGCCAACGCGGCTTCTTTGACATCGTCAGCCTCGACACTGCGCCTCGCGTCAGGACGATTCCCAACGTCCTTCTCGTAACGCCAAAGGCTGCGGCGGCTGTCAAAGGCGACATAAGGTGACATAGTCCGGTGCCATTTGCGGCGACTTTGTCACTTTACGCGCTTTGCCTCGCCAACATGCAGGCTTTAGAAGGATGTGATGACGCTGCGCGCGATCGCGCCGCCCTTCAATTCCTTATAGGCGTCGTTGATGTCGGCCAGGTTAATCTCGCGCGAAATCAGGTCGTCCAGATTGAGCTTACCCTCCAGATATAGTTGGGCATACATCGGTATGTCATGCTTGATGTTGGACGACCCCATATAGACGCCGCGCAGGTCGACCTGATTGGTCAGCAGGTCGATCGTGACATTGACGTCGATCGTATTGGCAGGCGAATGCACCCCGATCAGATAGGCGCCGCCGCCCTTGCGGACCATCTTGATCGCCTGTTCCGACGTCGCCTTGATGCCCACCACCTCGAATGCGTGGTCGACGCCGCCCTCGATCAACGCTTGCACCGCGGCCACGCTGTCGCCTGCGGATGCATCGATGAAGTCGGTCGCGCCGAACTTGCGCGCCAGCTCTTCCTTCTTCGGCTGCATGTCGATCGCGACGATCCGCGCCGCGCCCGCCAGTTGCGCGCCGGAAATCACGTTCAGCCCGACCCCGCCGATGCCGATCACCGCGACCGTATCGCCCGGCCGGACCGACGCCGTATTGATCGCCGCGCCGGCGCCGGTGATCGTCCCGCAACCCAGCAGCGATGCCTGGGCGAAGGGCAGTTCCTTGGGCACCTTGGCAAGCTGGTTTTCATGCACCAGCGCGCGTTCCGCAAAGGCGCCCGTGCCGAACACCTGCGCGACCCCCTCGCCATTGCGGGTCAGGCGATGCGCATGGTCGGGATCGTCGCGCAGCGTCTCTTCCGGATGGGTGCATTGATAGGTCCGCCCACCGATGCAGGCGCGGCAATGACCACAAAACTGGATCAGCGATCCCACCACATGATCGCCGACCACGAACTCGCGCACTTCCGGGCCGATCGCCAGGACGACGCCCGCCAGCTCATGTCCCAGAACAGCCGGCAAGGGTACGCCGAAGTCCTGCTCGGCGAAATGCAGGTCGGAATGGCACAGCCCCGACGCCTTCACCTCCACCAGCACCTCGCGGCCGCGCGGCGCATCGATGTCGATCTCCTCGATCTGGAATGAGCCGTCGAGGCTATTGAGAATGGCGGCCTTCATGATGTTCTCCAATGTTGCGAAAAGGTCGGAATGTCAGGCGGTCATCAAGGTCAGGACGTCGCGCATATCCTCCACCTCTTCCATGGCGCGGCAAAGCGCGACCAGCCGGTCGAGCTTCGCCTGCGGCAGCGCGACGGCGGCGAAGGGCGCGCACCGACCCAGCTTGTCGGCCAAATCGTCCCAGTCCATGGGATTGCGGCTATGGCCCTTCACATAGGGGGTGACATGGGTGAAACGGCGGCCGTCCGTCAGCACGATCGTGACGGAAAAGCCCTCAAACTGATCGACATGGGCGGGGTCGGCGATGATGTGGACGCGCTGCATCAATGCGCGCCGCTCCTCGTCCATGATCCGGTCGACATGCAGATCCTGCAGGAAAAAGCCGCCGGTGATCGCCGCCGTCGCGATCGTATAGGGCGCGCTGAACATCGCTTCGGGAACGCTGCGCGGGTTCCATTTCGCCGCCGCTGGCTCGAATGTCATGCGCGCGCTGTTGCTGCCGACGCAGTCGATCCGCTCGATGTCGCGCCAGTCCAGCCCCTCGCCCTGCATGATGGCGACCGTGCTGGCGATGAAGCTGTGGGTGAATTTGCACGCGGAATAGGGCTTCATCGACAGCCCTTCGGCCAGCTGCCAGCGGGTGCCCAGACCGTCGGTCAGCAATTCGGGCCGCACGTCGTCCCAGGCGACATGCCGCAATATGCCGCTCGGCACGCCCTGAAATATGCCGCGCGGCGCCGTCACGCCACGCCGCGTCAACAGCGCGGCCTTGACCGCCGTATCGCCGGCGAAGCTGTGCTGGACGCGAGCCATCTGCGTGCCTTCGGAATATTTATTATATTCCGACATGCCATGAACGGTATAGGCCATGCCCATCGCGTTCCATGTCTCGTCGGCGTTCAGACCCAGGATGCGCGCGACCGATGCGGCGGCGCATAGCGGCCCGTTCCATTCGCCCGGCATACCCCAGGTCGTATGATAGCGGACAAGGTTCAGCGCCGCGCTGGCGCGCACGCCCACTTCCGCGCCGGTGATATAAGCGGTCAGAAAATCCCGGCCGCTGACCGGCCCGTCCGCGATCCCCAGCACGGACAGCATGGCCGGCACATTCCATTCGGTGACATGACCGCCCGTCTCATGCACGTCGCCCATGTCGATGGCGCGGGCCATCACCCCGTTGGCGAACGCCGCCATCGGTGCTGGCGCCCTATGCCCATGGACCAGCACGGTCGCCTGCGGCGCCCCGCCCCATTCCGCCACCTGATCGGCGATGGCGGGGCTGACCTCCCAGCCCGAACCCGCGATCGTCACCGCCAGCGTGTCCAGGATTGCCCGCTTGGCGAGATCGATCACGCCAGCCGGCAAGTCGGCGTAGCGCGTATCCGCGACCATCTGCGCCAGCGCGCCGGCGGGATCATGCTCTGGCAGGACGGGGTTTTCGTGCTTCATCCCGCCATCATCCCCGCGATGCTCGGCAATTCCTGCCGGTCGGGGTCCAGGCCGGTGGCGGCGAACCATGTGCGTTCGCGCAACGCCTGTTTTTCGCCATAGTCCAGCACGGCTTCCCAGACGGCGGGGGCCAGCGCCACCTTGCCATCTTCGCCCAGGATGATGCGGTCGATCAGGCCGCCCAGCGCAACGATGGCATGTTCGACCTCTGCCAGATCTCGCCCTTCCACCGCCTTGGCCGATGCGATCGCCTGCGCCAGTTCCTCGGCATAGCCGGGATCGACCACAGGCTGCATCTCCTCCGCCAGCGCGATCATGGCTTGAAAGGAACCGGCTTCGAATGCTGCCGCCCATCGCCATTGCTGCGCGATCATCCGCAAATGACCGATGCACAGATTGACCTGGTCCCTGGCGAGTCGCTCGCGCCCGGTCAGCGCCGGGAGGACCACCTGTTCCAGCGCCTTGATGATGTTCGAGATGCGCAAATCGATACTCGGCAGCATGGGTCAGCCCTTCCGAATGAGTTGGACGATATGGCTTAGGAAAACGGCGCCAGCGGAGCCAAGCCAAGTCAGCACGACTTCCTGGTGATTGTTGCTGGCGATCGAGGCGCGCATGGCCTGCCCCAGATCCATCACCGCGCATTTATAGGCGTTGAGCACTTCATAATAATGCAACCTGACCGGGTCGATCCGATTGCCGGAAGCAGCCTCATATTGCGTGACGAAATCGTCACGGGGCAGAAGGCCGCTGACCAGAAAGACGCCGTCGTCGCCCCAGGCGCCGAACAGTTTCTGCATGGTCCAGGCGATATCCTCATGAAAATCGCCGATGTGGGCGAGTTCCCAGTCGAGGACGGCGGTGAATTTGCCGCTCGGTTCCTCAAACATGAAATTGCCCATGCGCAGGTCGCCATGCACCAGCATCGGCCGATCGCACACCGGGGCATTTTCGCGCAGCCACCGCTCGGCGAGCGCGACGACCGGCACGGGTTCCACCAGACAATCCCACCAGACCTGCGACCACCAGTTGACCTGCCAGATCGCCGCCTGATTGCCACCACCGCGCGGCGCGTCGAAGAAGCGCAGCCGCGCCCGCGACCAGTCGAAACGATGGGTGGTGGCGAGCGCGTCGATATATTGCGGCGCCAACCTGTCGATCAGGCTGCCCAGCCGCCCCCCCATGCCGGACACACCGCCGCTTCCGCCCTCGCTGGGTTGCGTCACACCGCGCACAAAGCCCAGAATGACGGCCGGCTGCCCCAACAGATCGCCATCTGCATCGAACCACCGAACCGGCGCGACCGGCATGTGGTTGCCCATGATCGCCTGGATTTCCCCTTCCCGGCCGCGACAGGTCTGGGCGATCGCCTCAAGCGGGTCCATCCGCAGCACCAGCCGCTCGCCTTGCGGGTCTTCGCGATGGTTCAGCGTGAAGGCGAACTGCTCCTTCGATGCGCCGCCCGACATGCGTTCGACGTCGCTGATCGCAATTTCCTCCAGCCCCTTGGCCGCGAAGAATCCGGTGAGCATCGCCATCACTTCGGCGTCGGACTTGGGTCGATAGGGACCGGTATCGCGCAAGCGAACCGTTCGTTCCAATATATGGCGGATGCGCGGTTCCATCTCGGACCTGTCCCAGACGTCCACGTCCTCGCGGCTGGCAAGCGTCATCGGCATGGCGATATCCTCCTTCACCAGGCGAAGCGCCGAACATAGGGCCTGGCGAATGTGAGATAGTCGCGGTTCCAGCAGAATTCGCACCAGCCGGTGCCCTGTTCTCCGTCGACCGTGGCCGTAACCACGGCTTCGTTCAACAGTACGGCCGGGTCCAGGTCGAGCTGATATTTCGCGAAAGCCCGGCAATCGACGAAGACCGACCGCCCGTCGCTGTCAGTGACGGTGACGCGGAAGCGCTCCTGCATCATGTCGTCGTCATAATCGATGTCATAGTCGATGTTCTGGACATGCTGCATGACGCCGTCCTTGAACAGATATCCGCGCGTTTCGACCTTGCCGAACGACATCATCTCGAAGAAATGCACCGACACGCTCGGCGTGGTGGCGTGAAACCATTTATAATGCTGGTTGAGGCCCCAGACGCGCGGCCCCCAGCTATGATCGCGGATCATGAAATCGTTGAGCGCGAAATCCTTTCCGTCGATACGCAGATTGCCCTTGATCCTGCCATGCTGCTCGGTGCGATCATCACCATAATAGGGCGGGTTGCCTTTGGGATGCATACTGAAGGCATAGGGCGGATGAATCGCGCTCCATTGCCCTTCGAACTGGATGCGATCGCCCACCCAGCCCAGATCGATCGTTTTGAACGGCTCGCGCACAGCCATCAGCAAGGGACCAAAGCGCCAATCGTCAAAGTCCATGTCGTCCGACACCATCTGCTCGACTTCCTCCTCGATCGGCGCGCTTAGGCCGGGACCGAACAGGTGAAGGCGTCCCTTGGCATGGCCGTTGGCGCGCACCGTGGGATAATAGAAGCCGGCAATGCCATATTGCGGCAAGACGAACTGGTGGGTAGCGGATTCCCGGCCATCGTCCGCCATTTTATGGCGATAAGCGTTTTTGACGGGATAGTCGGCGAACGGCTCTGTGGTTTCAGGCATCTTCGGCTTCTCCTTGTATTTTCTGTTCTTCGGCTGCGCCTTCAGTCAGCGTCAGCCAGCATCGTCTCCAGGTCAGGCAGGTCGTTCTGGTCGGGGTCGAGCCGGTTAGCCTTGAACCAGCTTCGCTCCCGCCGGGCATGGCGCAGCGCATAGTCGAGCAGCGCGTCGATCGAGGCGGGCGGCAGCGGCGCATGATCCGTTCCGCCCAGAATGACCGCATCGACGGCGTGGCCAAGGTCGATATTGGCCCGTTCGATCGCGGTCACGCTGGCGCGATCGCACGCCTGCGCCATGGCCAGCGCGGCTTTCAGATCGTCCGCCAGCAAGGCCGACGCAGCGGGCAGCAATTGCCGGGCGAGTCCCTGCAAATCGTCAAGCGCCACCTGCTCGTAACGGAGCGCGGACTTCCATTGTTCGCCCATCATGCGCAAGTGACCGGCCACCAGCATGGCCTGATCGCGGGCCAGGCGCTGGTCGCGCGGCAGCGCGGGCAGGACTACCTGCTCCAGCGCCTTGATCATGTTCGCGATGCGCAGGTCGATATTGGGCAGCATGGATCAGGCCTCCCGAATGAGCATGACGAGTTGTTCCAGGAACACGGCGCCGGCGGAGCCGAGCCAGGTGAGGATGATATCCTGGTGATTATTGCTCTGCGTCGCGGCGCGCATCGCCTGGCCCAGGTCGATCACCGCGCATTTATAGGCGTTGAGCACCTCATAATAGCGCAGCTTCACCGGATCGATGCGATTGCCGGACGCTGCTTCATAGGCGCGCAGGAACTCGTCCCGCGCGATCAGCCCGCACACCAGGAAGGTGCCATCGTCCGTCCAAGTGCCAAAAAGGCGCTGGATGGCCCAGGCGATATCCTCGTGGAAATCCCCGATATGCGCCAGTTCCCAGTCCAGTACGGCGGTGAACTTGCCGCTTGGCTCCTCGAACATGAAATTGCCCAGCCGCAGATCGCTGTGGCACATGACGGGCGCGTCGCAGATCGGCGCATGTTCGCGCAGCCAGCGTTCGGCATAGGTCACCATCGCGACCGGCTGGACGACGCCGTCCCACCAGACCTGCGACCACCAGTTGACCTGCCAGATCGCCGCCTGTCGCGTCCCCGCTTCGGGCGCCGCATAATAGGACAGGTCGGCGGAGCGCCAGTCGAACCGATGCACCTGCGCCAGCGCGTCGATAAATTGCGGCGCCAGCTTGGCGGCCCAATCGTCATAGCGCGTGCCGATGCCCGACACGCCATGCCCCGTGCCTTCGCTCGGTTCGGTCACGCCATTGACGAAGCCCAGTATGATCGCCGGCTGGCCCATTATCTCGCCGTCCGCATCGACGCTGCGGACCGATGCGACCGGCAATATGCCCGCAAACGCCACATGCACCTGCGCCTCGCGACCGCGACAGGTTTGCGAAATCGCCTCCAGCGGGTCCATGCGCAGCACCAGCCGCTCCCCCACCCCGTCGCCCTTATGCCGCAAGGTGAAGGCGAACTGCTCCTTCGAAGCGCCGCCCGCCATGCGCGCCACGTCGGAAATGCCGATCGCTTCCAGCCCTTCGGTCCTGGCGAAATAGCGCTCCAGCATGGCGATGACCTCGCTATCGGTCTTCGCCGCATAGGGGCCTTTCACCCGGTCCCGCACGGTCCGGTCGAGTATCTCCCGGATGCGCGGCTCCATGTCGTCGCGGTTCCAGATATCGATCCTGTCGATCGGCGGCGCGTCGATGATCTCGCTCATGTCAATTGCCATTGCCTTCCCAGGGAAAGCGGAAGCCGCCTTCGCCCATGCCGTAGCCAACCGTCCCGTCGCTCAGCCGATATTCCATCATTTGTTCGACCATCACGAAACTGTCGAAGGGAAACTGCCAGCGGAACAACGGCTTGGCGGTAAACTCCCACAAGCGGTCATCCTCGTCCCACACCTTCCAGTGGACATGTTTGAAGCCCATCTCGTCGGGCTCGTATTCGATCAGCTCCTCGACACGACCGATATGATGCCAGCGCTGCCCGTCGTGCAGGATCTTCTGATAGCCCTCACCCTGCTCGGTGATGGCGTGGACCGCGACGCAGGACATGCCATTGTCGAAGATCGGCCATGCCAGCCGGTAATGCTGCACCCCGGCCCAGTTGCGCGGGCCGCAGCTGACGTCGCGAAAGCCCGCATCCTTGATCGTGATGGTCTGTCCAGTGCGCAGGCGCACCGTGCCGGTGACGTCGCAGGCCCCTTCCAGATGGATATAGGCCAGTTCCCGCGCGATCGCGTCGTCCTCATTGCCCGGCACGATGCTGTCGCCCATCGGAAAGCGTTGATCCCAGCAGAGGTCGACGCCGAAATCCTCGGTATCGATGGTAATCCGGCAGGTCTGCGACGGCCGCACCGCCTCGACGCGCACACCCGCAACGGTCACCCCGCCTACCGGACGATCCTGGGTGTAAGGCAGATTCATGTTGACGCGGGTGAAGAGCGGCTTTCCGTCCATGAAAAAAATCGCGAAGCCGTTGGTTTCGCCCATATTCTCCATGAAGCCGAAGCGAATGAACCCGCCCAATTTCGCCTGCCGGTCATAAAAGTTGAAATAGTAGCTCTGGCTCCATTTCGGGATAGCGGGATTGGAAATGTGGCGCTCACAATTTTCGGTCATATAGGCGGTGGTGAGTTCCATAATCTTTCCTCAATGCACGGACGCGAGAAGGACGCGGCCGCCGGTCAGCGGCCGCGTCGGCTGTTATCTGAAGTTGAAACCGACCGTCACACCATAGGTCGCAGGCCGGCCGGCGAACCGGGCGGAATTGTCATTGGCGGGAATGACGTTGGTCCAATAATAGCGGTTAAAGATATTCTTGGCCCACAGGCTGACTCGCCAGCGTTCGTCGCGCGCGACATAGCCGACGCGACCATCGACCGTCGTATAGCCGTCAATCTTGTAGATATAGTCGACACCGGGCTTGAGGATCGTCGCGGGCGATGCCGGGAAGGTGATCCGGCGACCGCCCAGCGTCGCATCCGACGCGCTGCGACCGGCGATGGTGAAGCCGACGAAGGGGGCGCCGCCATCGGGCATTTCGACCTTGTAATCGACGTTCAGCGAACCCGACCATTTAGGCGTGAACGGCAACGGATCGCCGCTGAAATCATTGTTCACGCCAATCACGTTCACGCCGGTATAGCGCTTCACCTTGGAGTCCAGATAGGTGCCCGCCGCAGCGATCGTCAGCCCTTCGACCGGACGGAAGGTGACATCGGCCTCCGCGCCCTGAATGCGCGATTTGGGCACGTTGACCAGCACGTCGAGAATACCGAAGATCGGGTCGGGCGTCTTGCCGCGGATCTGCTTGTCGCGATAATCATAATAGAAGGCCGCGAAGTTGAGCGAGACCATGCGATCGAACAATTGCGTCTTTACCCCCGCCTCATAGGCCGTGACCGATTCCTGCGTCACGGGCGAAAGCGCGGTGTAGGTCGCGGCGGCCAGGCTGGGATAGGAGCCGGCCTTGTACCCGCGCGAAGCGTTGGCATAGACCAGCGTCTGCGGCGTCACCTGATAATCCAGGCCGACACGCCATGAGACATTATCCTCCTTGAGCGTGCGGATATAGGGCTCGCCGGGGACGTTATTCTCGTTCAGCGAATAACAGTCGGTGTTGCCGATCGGGGTGAACGGCACGCTGCCCAGCAGCGTTCCGAGCAGGTTGAACAGATCGGCGACATTGCCGTCACCGGCCGCATAGCCGCAGATATTGGCGTTGTTGCGGCTCTTGGTGTAGCGCGCCGCGCCCTTGAGCGTCAGTTCTTCGGTCAGCTTATATTCCGCATTACCGAAGAAGGCGTAATTCTCGATCTTCTGCTTGTTGGTTACGCCACTGGCGTTGATGAACAGGTTGTTGGGATTATAGTTGGTGCTGTCGATATAGCGCAGAACCTGATTTTCGAAGGTTGTGCTCTTTTCGTAATTCGCGCCCAATATCCAGCGGAAGGTCCCGGACTGATCGTTGGCCAGACGCAGTTCCTGATTGAAGGAATGAATATAGCCGTCATTGCGTTCCAGATCGAACACGATGAGGTTCATGCCGTCGCCGTCGGTGACCTGATCCTGCTTGTAATCATCATAGGATGTCAGTGACGTCAGCGTCAGATCGTCGCTCAGGTCGATGTCGCTGCGCAGCGCCGCCTGGAAGAATTTGCGATCCGCACGCGGACGAAGCGCGCCGGTCGACCAGTCGGCTGCGCGCGCATTGTCCGGCGCGAAGGGATAGTCCAGCAACTCAGGCTTGGCGAAGGCGGGAATCTGGCCGAATTTGAGCACCAGTTGCTGCGCCTGCGGATCGGACTTGTCGCGCCAGCCATTGATGTTCAGCGCAAAACGCACCGTATCGGCTGGCGTCCAGTCCAGCAGGAAGCGTCCGGCATAATATTCCTGCTCGCCCAGCTTGTCGTTGCGGGTGTAGCTTTTCTGCCAGTCGTCGGCGTGCAACGCCGTCCCCGCGAGACGAAAGCGCAGATTTTGCGTGATCGGTCCGCTTATGAAGGCATTGCCGTCCACCTGGTTGAAACGGCCATAGCTGATGTCGCCGCCCGCTTCGAACGCGGATGTCGGCTTGGCGGCGATATAATTGATCGCGCCGCCCGTCGAATTCTGGCCAAACAGCGTGCCCTGCGGTCCCTTGAGCACTTCCACCCGTTCCAGGTCGAATGCGGTATGGCTGGCCATCACCGGGAAAGGCAGCGGGGTCTGGTCGAGATAGACGCTGACCGCCGGATAGACGCCCAGCGAACTTTCGTTGAAACCCACGCCACGCAGGGTGAAGATGGGTGTGTTGGCGGTGCTCGATGCAAAGGCAAGACCCGGCACGACGCTGGCGATATCCTCCAGCGAGGTGACCTTGCGGCTTTCGAGCGCTTCGCCCGATACGGCCGTGATCGACAGGCCGACCTTGTTGATATTTTCCGACCGCTTGTTGGCGGTCACGATGATTTCACCGTCGGGCGATGGTTGCGATGTCGATGCGGCGGCCGATTGCGGCGCCGCCTGATCCTGCGCGAAGGCAGGGCTGGCCGCCACCAGCCCGACCACGCCCGCCGAACGCATCAATCGTGAAAAATTGCGTTTCATTTCTTCCCCTCCAATTGTGATTTTCGTTGATAATTTTTGCGTATTTTCAGGTAAATATCGGTTCAGTCGTCCAGCAGCGCCGTGACCGTCTTGGTTTCGGTATAATGCAGCACGCCTTCCTCGCCGACTTCGCGGCCCCAGCCCGATTCCTTCACGCCGCCAAAGGGCGCCGACGGATCGTTCATGCCGTGGGTGTTGATCCACACCGTACCGGCCTGCAATTTGCGCGCTGTCAGATGCGCGCGCGACAGGTCGCGGGTCCAGATATTCGCGGCCAGGCCATAACGGGTGTCGTTGGCTTGGCGGACCACTTCCTCGACATCGTCGAATGGCGTGGCGACCAGCACCGGGCCGAAAATTTCCTCCCGCACGATGCTGGCGTCGACGTCGGGATTGGCGAAGATGGTCGGCTCCACGAAATAGCCTTCGCGATCGCCGGTGCCGCCGCCGGTGACCAGGTCCGCACCGCTCGCCTTGCCCTGTTCGATATAATCGAGCACCCGGCCCTGCTGCACTTTGGACACCAGCGGTCCCAGCATCGTGTCGGGGTCGCGCCCATGGCCCAGCTTGAACGTCTTGGCGACCTGGGCCACGCCGTCGACCACCTTGTCGAACACCGACCGTTCGACATAGAGGCGCGATGCGGCAAGGCAGACCTGCCCGCTGTTGAAGAAGATGGCCAGCGCCGCGCCGATCGCCGCCTTGTCGAGGTCCGCGTCGGCGAAGATCAGCGAAGGCGACTTGCCGCCCAGTTCCAGCGTGACGCGCTTGAGATCCTTGGCGCAGGTCTGGACGATCTGCTTGCCTACGCGGGTCGACCCGGTGAAGGCGATCTTGTCGATGCCGGGATGCTCGACCAGCGCCTGCCCCGCTTCATGGCCATAGCCGGTGACGATGTTCAGCACGCCTTCGGGCAGCCCCGCCTCCAGCGCCAGTTCGGCCAGACGCAGCGCAGTCAGCGGCGTGACCTCCGACGGCTTGAGCACGATGGTGCACCCTGCGGCCAGGGCCGACGCGATCTTCCACGCGGCCATGGCGAGCGGATAGTTCCAAGGCACGATCTGTCCCACGACGCCGATCGGTTCACGCACGGAATAGCTGTGATATTGACGGCCATCCCCCGAAATCGGGTTTACCTGCCCATAGATTTTGGACGCCCAGCCCGCCATGTAGCGAAAAATGTCGACGGCGGCCGGCACATCCACGGCCAGCGCATGATGCACCGCCTTGCCATTGTCATAGCTTTCGAGCAGCGCCAGTTCCTGCGCATTATCCTCGATCTTGCGGGCGATCGCCTCGATGATCTTGCCACGATCGAGCGGGCGCATCCGGCTCCATGCGGCGGATTCGAACGCAGCCCGCGCCTTCGTCACCGCCCGGTCCACATCGGCCGCCGTGCCCGCGGGAACGGTCGCGAAAGCCTGGCCCGTGGCGGGATCCTCCACCGCGATGGTGCGGCCGTCCCCGGCATCTTCCCACGCACCGCCGATCAGCATCTTTTGCGATGGCAGACGAACTTCAAATCCCGGTTCGCCATGCAGTCCGGCGGCGATGGTCGTTGGTGCGTTCATGGAAACAGTCTCCGGGCGTGAAAAAGAAGGAGCCGCGCCCGCCTTTCAGGGCGCGGCCCAGGGGGAGAGGGTTCAGCTTCGCTTGAAGCGGATCGGCAGCGCCTTGTACCCGCCGACGAAATTGGTCTCGACCATGCGCGGGTCGCCCGCCAATTCGACGGATTCCAGATGCGGCAGCAGTTCCTCGAACAGGATGCGCATCTCCAACTTGGCCAGATGTTGCCCCAGGCACATATGCGGGCCGAAACCAAAGGCGATGTGCGGGTTGGGCGACCGGGTGATGTCGAAACGGTCCGCGTCGGCAAAGACCGCCTCGTCGCGGTTGCCCGACGGATAGCAGATCATCAGTCGTTCCATCGCGCGAATGTCCATGCCGCGCACCTGCGTGTCGGCCGTCGCGTTGCGCATGAAATGCTTGACCGGGCTGGTCCAGCGGATCGCTTCGTCGACCAGGCCGGGGATCAGCGACGGGTCCGCCTTCACCTTCGCCCAATTTTCGGGATAGAGCATCATGCCGTGCAGCCCGCCTGCGGTGGACGACGACGTGGTGTCATGCCCTGCGGTAGCGATCGCGACATAATAGCCGTTCGCCTCGTTACGCGGGATCGGCGCGCCGTTGATCCGGGAATTGGCGATCAACGACAACAGGTCGTCGGTCGGATTTTCACGACGATCAGCACTCAGCTTGTCGAAATAGGTGTAGAAATCCTCGATCGAGGCAGCCCATTGCTTCGCCGCCACCACAGGGTCGGTCGCCATTTCGGGCCGCTGTTCTTCGGGATCATGGACGCCGAAAAATTCCTGCGTCAGCTTGAGCATACGCGGCTCGTCTTCAGGCGGCACGCCAAATAGCGTCATGATGACGCGCAGCGGATAATGCAGCGCGAAATCGCGGACGAAATCACATTCGCCGTCGAAACTCAGCAGATTGTCGACCGACTTGCGCGCCAGGACGCGGATCTGTTCCTCCAGCTTGCTGATCCGGCCGGGCAGGAACCAGTTGGATGTCAACGTGCGGTAGGACGCATGTTCGGGCGGGTCCATATAGGTCAGCGACGACAGGATGCGGATCGACCCGCCGTTGATTTCCCGCGTGAAGGCGTCGGACGCCTGATCGACCAGAATCGGGTTGTGATCGGCATTGTGGAACAGCTTGCCGTTGCGCTCCACTTCCTTGATGTCGGCATGTTTGGTGACGACCCAGATCGGGTCGTAGCCCGGAACCTGCGCGATCCCCAGCGGCATATTGTCGCGCAGCCACTTGAACGCGCCATAAATGGTCGCGTCGTCGGTATAGCTTTTGGGCGCGATAACGATCCGGGCTATGTCGTCGGGGATGATCGGACGCACGTCGGCATCCAGCGAAGTCGCCATGAAACTACCCTCTCCTGATACGCTGCCTTACGGCGATATACGTATTGCGTAGGTTCATTACGTAACTGCGGGACGAGATTCGTCAATCGTTAATATCGGTCGGACCATTCAGCGTTATTTTTCGCCTAAGCCGCCTATTTTCGGGATTTTTTGGGTCTAAATGCGCGTTCGCCATCCTCGAAACTGAATGATGACCCAAAGTTTGAATAGAGCTGCCTATTCGGCGCCGGGCTTTTTTTTCGCCAGCTATAAACCGCGGCCGCCCGGCGGACGATCCGCCAGGCCGCCAGTCACGGCACGATGTTCAGGGCAAGGGTGGCAAGGTCATGGCCATGTCGTCGGGGCGATCGGTTTGCGCACCAGCGCGGATTGCGTCGACATGGGCAAAGAAAGCGCGCTGACGCAGCAGGCCGAAAAAATCGAGCATCAACGGCAGCGCATGTTCGACCATGGTCGCGGCATCGTCCACGGCGATATGGCCGTCTACGCGCGCCAGGAAAGTGGCCGCTTCCCATCGCCCGACGAAATCGGCGGCCTGGCGGTAAAAGCCCAGAATCTCCGGGGTGTAATTAAGCCGCTGGTCGAACCCGGCCCGCCGCATGTCTCCCCAGATGCGGACCAGTTGCGCGCAAGTGATGCTCAGCGCATCGCCCTGCTCCGTCTCGATGATGTCCAGGATGCCGATCGTCGCCAATGTCCGGGCGTCTTGGGCCGCGTGCGGATAGCGCTCCAGCAGCGAAGCGATCATGACAGGCGGCCCATCCACGCCGACGCGATGCGCGACCAACTGCTCCAACTGGTCGAAGGCGCTGGCCTCGACCCGCCCCTCGGTCCCCTCGCCGCCGATGATCGCTTTGATCTGCGCCAGCGTCAGCCTGTTTTCGCGCTGGAGTCGCCGCACGGCGAGAATCGCCTGCACATGCTCCTCGCCATAGTCGGCGACGGTCTTGCGCGGACGCGCTGGTTCCGGGATTAGTCCTTCGCGCAGATAGACGCGGATGGTTTCCCGATGGACTCCGGTCCGGTCCTCCAGTTCGCGCATCTTCATAGGCCCGCTACAGCATGACGCGCCGGGCCGGGCAAGCCGTTATGTTATCAGAATACGCAATATGCCCCGCACGTTCGGCATGATGTCAGGCCGCTACGGGGCATATGCGCTGGGATCAGGCGGCGACCTTGCCGCCTTCCTCCGCTTCCTGCATCGCGCTCAACAGACGACGCGCCTGGTTGACCGCGCCATCGCTGGCAATACCGATGAAGGGCCGTTCGGGTTCGTCGTCGATCCGGGCCTGTTGCGCCTGCAATGTGACCTCGTCTTCCGTGATGGTGTCGAAAAACTGGTCGAACAGCACATCGGGCACGCCGCTTTCCTTGGGCGCTGTGGTGCAGATGGTCCACAGATAATGGCTGGTCGTTTCGGTTTCCGGCGTGATGAAATGATTGTTCGCCAGCATGAAGCCATTGTCGCGCTTGCCTTCATAGGCGCCGGTGCCGACATCGCACCCGCCCGCATTGACGCGGCAGGTCATGCCAATGCCCGGTTCGAACCGCACTTCCTGCCAGCGATCCACCCGCCCCTTGAAGCCGCCCGCGTCGATATAGGATTTGGGCGGGATCGAATTGGGCATCTTGCGCAGCAATGTCACCTTGCGGCCGTCAAACTCGACCTTGGTGTCGGCATTATAATGTTGTTCCGGGTTCCCGCCGATCGTGCGCGCATGGATATAGGGCACATGGGTCAGGTCCATGATATTGTCGATGATCAGCTGCCAATTGGCCTTCACCGGGAAGTTATAAGGCCTCCAGGTCCAGGCCGGATCATTATGTTCGGGGCTATCTACGATGATCGAGGGATCGGCCAGCGCCGGTTCGCCCATCCAGATCCAGATCAGATGATCCTTCTCCACCACGGGATAATGGCGGACGTTGGCGGACGCGGGGATGCGCGCCTGGTTAGGGATGCGGGTGCAGGCGCCCTTGCCGTTGAACTCGACGCCATGATAGCAGCAGCGCAGGACGTCGCCGTCGACATGCCCGGCGGACAGCGGCATGGCGCGGTGGCTGCACCTGTCCTCCAGCGCGGCGATCTCACCAGCTTCGGTGCGGAACAGCACGACCGCCTTGTTCAGATATTTGCGCCCTAGCGTCTTGCCCGGTTCGATATCGGCGGCAAAGGCGGCCACATACCATGCATTGTAAATGAACATGCTACTCTCCAGTATTCGGCCGGGCGGTTCACTGCTCCGGCGCTACCCTATTGTTGGGCATGATTATGGATGGGCCGTGCGCCAGCGCCAATCGCAATCCCATAAAGCCATAAGAAAAGCGGGAAATGAACATGGCAAAGCGGGATCACCGCAAATACAGCCCCCCGTTCATATCCAGCGTCGCACCTACAAAAAAACCGCCCCGGTCCGACGCCAGCAGCGCCGTCGCCGCCGCGATCTCGCCCACGGCCATGAAGCGGCCGACCGGCACTTCGCCCTCGACCCGCGCGATCTGCTCGGCCGACAGCCGCGCCTTGGCGGTGTCGATCGGGCCGGGCGCGATGGCGTTTACGGTCACGCCCGTCCCGGCCAGATAGCGCGCGAAATATTTGGTCAGCATGATCGCCCCGGCCTTCGACGCGGCATAATGGGGCGATGCCACCGTCCCGCCATTCTGCCCGGCGAGCGAGGTGATGTTGACGATCCGGCCATAGCCATTCTCACGCATATGTTCGGAGAATATCTGGCAGCTCAGGAACACGCTGCGCATGTTGATCTGGACGATCGCGTCGAACTCTTCGGGTGAAATATCCTGCGTCGGCGTCCGCTTGGCGAAGCCTGCGTTGTTCACCACAATATCGACCTTGCCCCAAAGGGCCGCCATCTTGTCCCGCGCGGCCAGGAAATGATCCTTTTCCCGCACGTCCAGCGTCAGGGCGATCGCCGTTTCGCCCGACGGGTCCAGCGAAGCCGCCACCGCCTGCGCGACATCGATATCGACGTCGCTCACCGCCACGCGCCCGCCACCTGCATGGATTTCGCGCGCCACCGCCTCCCCCACGCCGCGCCCGCCGCCGGTCACCAGCGCGGTGCGCCCGGCAAAGGAAAAACTGCCATTGGCGGGAAGGGTGAATTGTTCGGTCATATGTCCGTCCTGAAACTGGCGAAAGAAAAGGCGGGGAAGGCATCACCTTCCCCGCCCCAGGATATTAGTGGCGGAACGACAGCGTCAGGCCATAGGTCCGCGGCGTGTTGGTGAAGATCTTCCAATAGGTGGTGCCGTTACCGGGCACAGCCAGGAAGGCGGTGATGTCGTCCGCATTGACGATCTGATAGTTGTTGGTGAGATTCTTGCCCCACAAGCCGATCTGGAACCGCCCGTCCGCTGTCTCGTAATTCAACCGCGCATTGAGCGTCCGCCCGCGGGTATCCTCGTGCAGATTGTCGTAGAGGCGCAGCGTGTTCGCATCATCGGTCGAGATGCGGGTAGAGAAGTTGAAGTCGGCCTGCGGCGTCAGCGTCGCGCCATTGCTCAGGCGTCCGGTATAGGCCGCACCCACAGTGAAGCTGTCGCGCGGCGCGAACTTGGCCGGATTGCCCGAATAATCCAGGTTCACCAGCGGATCGCGCAGGTCGGTATATTTGCCCACCAGATGCGTGTAATTGGCGGTCAGGCGCAGATCTTCGACCGGACGAATCACGGATTCGACCTCCAGCCCCTTCATCTTGAGCGTACCATTATAGGTATGGGCGATGCCGCCTGCGCCGGAGAAATTCTGGAGATTCTTCGTCGTCTGGCGGAACAGCGCGACGTTCAGGTCCAGCTTGTTGTCGAACAGGCGCGACTTGGCGCCGATTTCGTAATTCTCCGCCTTCTCCGGCTCCAGCGGGATGGTCGGGTTGCGATAGGCATTGTCGACGAAGCCGCCCGACTTGAAGCCCTTGGCATAGGTCGCATACATGTTGACCTTGTCCATCGGTTCGAACTTGATCGTGAAGCGCGGGGTGAAGGCGTCCCAGGTCTTGCCGCCCGACGCGAAGACTTCGCCGGGGAAACCGAAGCCGGGAATGGCGCCCGCGTCCGTGGTCGAGAAGGCGTGATAGTCGATCTTCTTGCGGTCCGACGTGTAACGGCCGCCGGCCACGACGGCCAGCTTGTCGGTGATCTCGAAGGTCGCTTCGCCGAACACGGCCAGGCTGCGGACATTGCCTTCCTGAACGCGGGTGATATTGGTCACCTCCGGGTTGCGGCGCACGCTGGCGTTGACCGCCGAACCGGGCAGCGGGCTGTAGAAGAAGATGTTGGTGGTCGAAACATCGGCCGACAGGAAATAGGCCCCGACCACATAGGAGAAGCGGCCCGGCGCGGAGGCGAAGCGGACTTCCTGCGTGAAGCTGCGGTTTTTCACCACCTGGCGGCGGTCGAACACGGGGACTTCGGTGCCAACCGGCACGTCGTCGTTGATCGCGCGGCTGTCATTCATGCGATAGCCGGTGATCGACGTCAGCGTGCCGCCAAACAGATCCAGGTCGCCGCGCAAATAGCCGCCGCGCAGACGCTGGCGATAGGGCGAGGACACGAAGTCGTTATTCGTCCACTTGTCGTCGCTGAAATCGCCGAACGTATCGGGGATGACTTGATTGCCGCCGATGCCGAGCTGGATCGCGCCGCCATTGCCCTTGGTATAGCTGTAATCGCCCGACAGGACGATCTTGAGCGTGTCGGTCGGCTGGAACAGCAATTTGCCGCGGGCCGAATAGCTGTCCGACTTGCCATAGCTGCCCGACTGGTTCGGCGTGTCGATCAGACCGTCATTATGTTCGGTGCTGAACGCGAAGCGGCCGGCGATCTTGTCATCGACCAGCGTGCCGTTGACCATGCCCTCGGTCCGCACATAGCCGCCATTGCCGCCGGTGATCTGGGCGTAATAATCATCCTTGAAGTCGGGATTCTTGGTGATGACGGCGATAGCGCCGCCCACCACATTGCGCCCGAACAACGTGCCCTGCGGCCCGCGCAGCACCTCGACGCGATCGGTGTCGTAGAAATTGGCGTTCAGGTCGTTGTTGAACACATAATAGACGTCGTCCATGAAATAGGCGACCGGCGTGTCCAGCGTGGCGGTGCGGAAGGTCGACACATTGCCGCGGATCGCGACGATCGACAGCGACTTGTCGGCGGTGTTGACGGTGATGCCCGGCATCTGCTGCGTCAGCGCGGCGGGGCTGTATACCTGCGCCTCACGCAGCAACTCGCCGCCGAATGCCGCGATCGAGAAAGGCACTTCGCGCACCGTCGATTCGCGCCGCTCTGCGGTCACGACGATATCTTCGGGGAACAGATTATCCTGCGGCGCAACCTGCTGAGGCGCGGCCTGATCGGCCTGCGCAAAGGCCGGCGCGGCCACGATCATAGCGGCGATCGCGCTGAGTGCTGAGGATGTTTTGAAACTGAAAGGCATGGCCCGGACTCTCCCTTAACGACACGGCTTGACGCCGCCTGGGAAGCGTGAAGCAGCAAAAAAGAAAGAGGTGCAATAGTATCGTCCCGATTATTGAATGGTCCGACCACATTCCGATTGGGGCGTGTGACTGCGACCCTCTATTCAGGGACCAGGGAATGGCGCCGGCTTTGATTCAGGCCGCGCCGATAACGACAAGCAAGGAAGAGGCTGAAAAACTCATGCAGTCCACTGATAGCGCCGACATGACCAGGGTTGGACCGGGCACGGTCATGGGCACAATGATGCGCCAATATTGGATGCCCGCTTGCCTGTCATCCGAAGTGAAGGCCGATGGCGATCCGCTGCGTCTGATGATCCTGTGCGAAAAGCTGATCGCCTTCCGCGACAGCAGCGGCCGGGTCGGCATCATGGACCACCGCTGCCCGCACCGCTGCGCGTCGCTGTTCATCGGCCGCAATGAAGAAAACGGCATACGCTGCGTCTATCATGGCTGGAAGTTCGACGTGGACGGCAAATGCGTCGACATGCCGTCCGTCCCCGCCCGCATGGACTTCAAGGAGAAAGTCCATGCCAAGGCGTATAAGACGCATGAAGCCAATGGTCTGATCTGGGTCTATATGGGCGAAAACCAGTCCGCCCCGCCGCCGCTGCCCGAAATCGAAGCGACGATGCACCCGGACGCCGAAATCTGGTGTCTGCAACGCGATTGCAACTGGCTCCAGGCGCTGGAAGGCGACATCGACACCAGCCATGTCGGCTTCCTCCATGTCGGCTCGATCGAGGCGGACGACCTGGACGAGGATCATCCGATGCGCCCGACCGTCCTCAACCGCGCGCCCGACTATGAAGTGGCGCAGGCTGACTGGGGCGTCATGTATGGCGGCTATCGCCCGAACGACGATGGCCAGATGAGCTGGCGCGTCGCCCATTATATGTTCCCCTTCTGGACGCAGACGCCCAACAACCGTTTCGCGACCCGCGCCATCGCCCGCGCCTGGGTGCCGATGGACGACGAACATTCGATGCTGTTCGACATCACCTGCGGCGTGGATGCGGGCAATCCAGCCTATACCTCCACGCTCAAGGACGGCACGCCGTTGTTCGCGCCGCTCGAATATGCGCCGACCACCACCGACTGGTATGGCCGCTGGCGTTCGCCTGACAGTCAGGCGAACGACTGGGCGATCGACCGCGATTCCCAACGCAACGGCACCCAGTTCACCGGCATCCCCAACATCACGATGCAGGATCAGGCGGTGACCGAAAGCATGGGACCGATCACCGACCATAGCTTCGAAAATCTGGCCCCCACCGACCAGATGATCGCCCGCGTCCGCCGCCGCGTGCTGCTTGCCGCCCGTGCGCTCGCCAACAAGGGCACCTTGCCGCCGGGGATCGAGGATCCCAGCATCTTCTACCGCGCGCGCGCAGGGTCGTTCCTGCACGACCCCAGCGACACGCTGGCCAATGCCTATGAATCGGCGCTGGCCAAGGCGGTGCGCTGGCCCGACAAGGTCGAAGCGGCTGAATAAGGCATATATAAGGACCGGGGCGATCCATGCCCCGGCGCCTCAGACAAGGATGATAAAGGTGACGAAACGCATTGCGGTTTGTCCGGTTCGCCGATCCATGGCGTCCCGGCCCTGCCAAGAGACGCATCGCACCGGACGGAGAGGGTGATGCGCGCACGATTGAAGAATATCCGCTGGGAAGCCGAAGGCATCAACAGCTACATCCTCGAACCCGTCGATGGCGGGCTGATGCCGGCCTTTGATCCCGGCGCCCATGTCGACGTCCAGCTCTCGCCGGGGCTGGCGCGCAGCTATTCGCTGGTCAATGATCCCGCGATCCGGAGCTATTATGAAATCGCCGTCCATCATGCGATCGATGGCCGCGGCGGGTCGCGCCACATCCATGAAAAATGGCAGGTCGGCCAGATTCTCGAAATCTCCGAACCGAAAAACAACTTCCCGATGGTGGAAGATGCCAACCACACCGTGATGATCGGCGGCGGCATCGGCATCACGCCAATGCTGCCGATGATCGCGCGGCTGGAGAAGCTCGGCAAGAGCTGGGAGTTGCATTATGTCGCCGCCTCCCCGGAACGCGCCGCCTATGTCGATCGCCTGTCCGATTACGACCAGGTCGAGATCGCCTATGACGGCATTCCCGGCGGTCGCCGCCTCGACCTGAAGGCCATCTGCGCCGCGGCGCCTGCCGACGCGCATCTCTATTGCTGCGGTCCGGGCGGGATGCTTGACGCCTTCCTGGCCACCAATTGCGACCGGCCCAAGGGTCACGCCCATATCGAATATTTCTCAGCCGAAACCGAGATGGCGACCGAAGGCGGCTATACGCTGGAACTGGCCAAGAGCGGCAAGACTATCGCGGTCGAAGAAGGCGAAACGATGCTCGACGCGCTGCTGAGCGCCGGCGTCAATGTCGGCTTCGCCTGTTCCGAAGGGATTTGCGGCACCTGCGAGGTCAAGGTTCTGGACGGCATTCCCGACCATCGCGACCATTTCCTCTCCGATGACGACAAGGCTGCGAACAGATCAATCATGGTCTGCTGTTCGGGATCGAAAAGCGCCAACCTAGTGCTGGACCTGTAAAAGCGATATTCCGGTTTTCCAATTTCATACCGGCAAATGAATGAAGCGGCCGCAAACGGCCCAAGGGTAAGGAGAAGGTCTTGGCGGTCGCCACGATAGAAGGCAGCAGCACAAAAGGGATGCTGGACGACATACCCATGTCGTCCTACCAGATCTGGTCTGTGCTGATGATCGCCGCGACCGTCATTCTCGACGGCCTCGATAACCAGATGCTCGGCCTCGCCGCGCCGTCGCTGCTCAAGGAATGGGGAATCGACCGAACGGCGCTTGGCTCCGTTTTCGCGCTCGGCTTCGTCGGCATGGCCATCGGCACGCTGACGTCGGGCTGGGTCGGCGATCGTTTCGGCCGCCGTGGCGCGCTCATCATCGGCGTCGCCATCTTTGGCGTCGCAACCCTGCTCACCGGCTTTTCCGGCGCGCTGTGGCAGGTCGCAGCCTTGAAGACGCTGGCAGGCGTGGGCCTCGGCGGCGTACCCGGCACCGCCAGCGCCATGATCGCGGAATTCACCCCCGTTCGCTGGCGCAGCGTCGCCGTCACCTTCGGCGTGGTGTGCGTCTCCATCGGCGGCATATTGGGCGGGGTCGCCGCCGCGCTGATCCTGCCGGGCCTTGGCTGGCGCTGGCTTTTCTATATCGGCGGCACCGTGACGATGATCTTTGTCGCCTGGCTCTGGTTCGTGCTGCCCGAATCCCCTCGCTACCTTGCCGAACGGCCCGATCGCGCCGCCGAACTGGACCGCATATTGCGCCGCATCGGCCATCCCAATCCCGCGTCCGCCGCCCATGTCCCGCTCGCCGCCGGGGAAGCGCCCCGCTTCGAACCGATGCGCAACCTGTTCGGCGCCGCGCTGCTACGCGACACGCTGGCGCTCTCTGTCGCCATGTTTTCCGGCATGTTCATGATCTATCTGATGTTCAACTGGGCGCCCACGATGCTCAACAGCGCAGGCTTCGGCCTCCAGACCGCCAGCCTCGGCCTCACCAGCTTCAACATGGGCGGCACGATCGGCGCGATGATCGCGTCGCTCGCCATCATCCGCTTCGGCTCCCGACCGGTGCTGATCCTGATGGCGTTGGTCGGCGCCGCCGTCTGCGCCACGCTGGCCCTGCTCCCCATCAGCGGCGGCCGTAACGAAGCCGCCGTCCTCGCCTGCCTCGGCGCGCTCGGCCTGTTCGCCAGCGCCGCCCAGTCCGCCATGTTTGCGGTCGGCGCCCATGCCTTTCCCACCGGCCTGCGCGCCCGCGGCCTGGGCTTGATGGGCGCGGCCGGCCGGGTCGGCGCGATCGTCAGCGCGGTGGCGGGCGCGCTGCTCATCGACTGGGGCAATCTCGGCTTCTTCGGCGCGCTCGCCGCCCTGATGCTGGTAAACGCCCTGGGTTTCATTGCCGTGCGGGGCCATGTGCCCGCGCTCGGCCGCAAGGACGCACTATCATGAGCGACAGCTTCGACTATATCGTGATCGGATCGGGTTCGGCGGGCAGCCTGATGGCCAATCGTCTGTCCGCTGACCCCGCCAACCGCGTCGCCTTGATCGAAGCGGGACCATCCGACAAAAAATGGCCGGTCAACCTCAAGACCGCCATGCCGGTCGGCAATATCTTTCTGCTGCCGCACGAAAAATATAATTGGAAACAGGCGCTTACTGGCAACGCCGCTGTCAACAACCGCACAATCAACTTTCCGCGCGGCAAGCTGTTTGGCGGATGCAGCGCCATCAATGGCGGCGTCTATATTCGCGGGCAAAAGGCCGACTATGACGCCTGGGCGAAGGCGGGCAATGACGGCTGGGCCTATGACGACGTCCTCCCCGCGTTCAAGGCGGTCGAAAATTATGCCGGTCCCGAAAAAGGCTGGCACGGCAAGGGCGGCGAACTGGATGTGCAGAAGCCCAAAAGCTGGAACCCGGTCAGCGCCGCCATCGTCGACGCGGCGGCAGAGGCAGGACATCAGCGCAATGACGATTTTGCTGGCGAACGGCAGGATGGCTTCGGCCGCTATGACCTTAACCAGCGCAACGGCACCCGCCTGTCGAGCGCCCGTGCCTTCCTCCACCCCGCCCTCAAGCGCGCCAACCTTACCGTCCTTGATGAAACCATGGTCCGCCGCATCCTGTTCGATCGCGGCCAGGCCGTCGGCCTGGAGATAGAAAAGGACGGCGCGCGCAGCACCATCTCCGCGCGGCGTGAAATCATCCTGTGCGCCGGGGCGACCAACTCGCCGCAATTGCTGATGCTCTCCGGGATTGGGCCGCAGGATCATCTGCACGATATGGGCATCGATGTCGTCCACCACCTGCCCGGCGTCGGCCAGCATTTGCAGGATCATCCGACCGTCCATGTCGCGATGGAAAACCCGTCGGCCGAATCCTACGCCGTCTCGGCCAGGGTGCTGCCCCGCATCCTCGCCAGCCCATTGAAATATCTGTTCAAGCGCGAAGGGATGCTGGCGTCCAATGTGGCGGAGGCCGGCGGCTTCCTCTGCACCGACGGCACCGGCCGCCCGGACATTCAGATCACCTTCCTTGCCGGGCTGAAGCTTGACGCGCGATCCGTCCCCCGTCGCCACGGCTATATGGGCCTGATCCAGTTGCTGCGCCCCAAAAGCGCCGGCTCGGTGCGTCTGGCCAGCAACCGGCCGGAGGACAAGCCGGTCATCGACCCCAATTTCTTCGCCGATCCCTATGACATGCAAACGCTGATCGCCGGCTTCCGCGAATGCCGCCGCATCTTCGCCCAGCCTGCGCTGGCCGCCATGACCGGTGCGGAGATCGAACCGGGCATCCAGCATCAAAGCGATGCGGAGATCGACGCCGCCCTGCGCAAGATCGTCAACACCGCTTATCACCCGACCGGCACCTGCAAAATGGGGCCGGATGGCGATCGCATGGCAGTGGTCGACGGCCGCCTGCGCGTGCGCGGCGTGTCCGGCCTGCGCGTGGTCGATGCCTCGGTCATGCCGGACATCATCAGCGGCAACACCTCCGCCCCCACCATGATGATTGCCGAGCGCGCCGCCCGCTTCATCCTGGAAGACGCCGTCACATCGAATATCGCCGCCTGATCGCGGCCCGGAGAGCCCCCATGAACATGATGACCATCCCCCCCCGCCCCGCCCTGCTCGACACGCCGGATCAGGACATGCTGATCGACGGCCAGCGCGTCCCCGCTTTGTCCGGCAAGCGTTTCGAAACCCGCAACCCCGCCACCGGCGAGTTGCTCGCTACGATCGCGCAGGGCGGCGCCGAAGATGTGGACCGCGCCGTCAAGGCCGCCCGCGCCGCGTTTGAGGGGCCATGGCGCCGGATGAAGCCGGTCGAGCGGCAGCGCATCATGCTCCGCCTCGCCGATCTGGTGGAGGCGCATTTCGAAGAACTGGCGATGCTCGACACGCTCGACCTTGGCGCGCCCTATAGCCGCACCATCATGGGCAAGGCGCGCGCGGGCGCGCTGCTGCGCTATTACGCCGGCCAGGCGATGCTCATCACCGGCGACACGATAGACAATAACGCCCCCGGCGACGTCCTCTCGCACACGCTCAAGGAACCGATCGGCGTCGTCGCGGCGATCAATCCCTGGAACGGCCCGATCGGCATGTCGGTGTGGAAAGCCGGCCCGGTCCTCGCCACCGGCTGCACCCTGGTCATGAAGCCCGCCGAACAGACGCCCCTCTCCGCGCTCCGTTTCGGCGAGCTTTGCCTTGAGGCCGGCGTCCCCGAAGGCGTCATCAACATCGTCACCGGCCTGGGCGATGCGGGCGCGGCGCTCTCCAGTCATCCCGACGTCGACAAGATCGCCTTCACCGGCTCCACCGGCGTTGGCGAGAAGATCCTCCACGCCGCCGCCGCGTCGATGAAGCGCGTTACGGTGGAACTGGGCGGCAAGTCGCCCAACATCGTCTTCGCCGACGCCGACCTGGACAAGGCGGTGCCGGCCGCCGCCATGGCGGTCTTCGCCAATGCCGGCCAGATTTGCAGCGCGGGCACCCGCCTGTTCGTGCAAAACGCGATCCACGACGAATTTATGGAGCGGCTGGCCGCCTTCACAAAGACGATCAAGGTCGGCGACCCGCTCGACCCCACCACCCAGATGGGACCGGTCGTCTCCGCCCCTCAGATGGACAAGATCCTCGCCTTCATCGCAGGCGCCAACACGGAGGGCGCCCGCCCCCTGACCGGCGGCGGCCGCATGAGCGGCGCGGGCTATGATGCGGGCTATTTCATCGAACCGACGATCTTCACCCATGTCGCCGACGACATGACGATCGCGCGGGAAGAGATTTTCGGCCCCGTCCTCTCCGCCTTCACCTTCGATACGGTGGATGAAGTTCTGGCCCGCGCGAACGCCACCGAATTCGGCCTGGGCAGCGGCGTATGGACCCGCGACCTTGGCACCGCCCATCGCATGGCGCGCGGCATCCGCGCAGGCTCCGTCTGGGTTAATTGCTACCAGATGCTCGACCCCGCCGTCCCCTTTGGCGGCTACAAGATGAGCGGTTTCGGCCGCGAATCCGGCCCGCACCATATCGAGGATTATCTGGAGACGAAGGCGGTCTGGATCAATCTGGACTGAGGCGCGCACCGTGCAGCAGAGCAGCAACAGCAATGGCGTGCATCTGGAGGAGGAGATGATCCTCCAGATGCAGAGGCTGGCCACCGGCCGCACCGACGAAGCGCTCAACGCCCGCTTCGGCATCAGTTACAATACATGGCGCAAATTGCTCGCCGGACAGCCGATCCGGCCCTCGCTCGCCAATCGGCTGAAGGGCCGGATCGCCGCGCTTCAGGCCATCAATCGGCCATAGGCGGGCGGCATCACACCCAGCCCGATTCCCGCAAATCGGGCGGCGCGCCTTCGACCCGCTCGCCCTTGGCCGCCTCGCTCACCATTTCCAGGAAGCGCCGCTGCGTCGCAGTCGGCCGCCAGCTGCGCCGCGTGGTGATCCCCACCACCCGCTTGCTGTCCTCCAGCGGCGGACCGATCTGGGTCAGCAGCCCGCTGCGGATCTGCAACGCCACCTGGTCGGGCGACAACAGGGTCAGGAAATGGCCTTCGGTCAGCAGCCGCCCGATGATCATGACCGACCCGCACTCGATCGGGGTCGCAGGCGGCGCGACCGCCGGCGCCACGCCCTCCCCGAACAATTTCTCCCACTGTTCGCGCAGCGGCGAATTGGCCGGCGCCACGATCCAGGGATAGCGCGCCAGTTGCGCCATCGTCGGTCTCGCCTCGGCCGCCAGCGGATGCTGACTCCCCGCCGCGATCACCAAGCGATCCTCCGACAACGGCAATTGATACAGGTCGGCAATCTCATAGGGCCGCAGCGCGCCGACGATCATGTCGATCACGCCATCGCGCAACGGCTCCACCAATTCGCGCCAGCTTCCCTCCAGCACCTTGAACGCCGCACGCGGATCGCTCCGCGCCATCCGCGCCATCGCGGCCGGCACCAGATAGGGCCGCGCCAATGGCAGCGCGCCGAACGCGATGACCTCGCTGCCGCTGCCGCTGTCCAGCCCCATATCGGCCAGCGCCGCGACGATCTCCGCCACCGCCAGCCGCGTGCCGCGCGCCAGCCTTTTCCCCGCCGGATTGAGCCACACCGCCCGGCCCCGCCGCTCGACCAGCTTGCCGCCGATCATCTGCTCCAGGTCGCCGACCGCGCGATGCACCGCCGTCTGCGACAAGGTGCTGCCATGCGCCGCCGCCGCGAAGCTACCCGCCTCCGCCAGCGCCAGGAAGGCGCGCAGCTGCGTCATCGTCATCAGCCGTTCGGGATATTGAAACACGCCCGACAGCCCCTTGGCTGCCTGCGACAGATGATCCAGCGCCGCACGCGCGCGTTCTATCACGATCTCACCCATGGGCGTGGGCACCATGCCGCCTGACCGCCGCTCGAAAAACGTGTAGCCGAATTGCCGCTCCAGCTTCGCCAGCCCCTGCGTCAATGCCGGTTGCGACAGGCTCACCACATCGGCCGCGGCGGTGATGCTGCCATGTTCGCGGATCGCCAGCAGAGCGCGCAGGTGGCGCAGATTGAGGTCGAACGGATCGGTCGCCATGCCGCTTACTCTTGTTACCCTGCGCCCGCGCGCTTTTGCGTCGTCGGGCTGCCTCATCTCTAAAGGACAACTGCCCCAAAGGACAGCCGCAGCCCTTCCATAAGCCAGAAAATTTAATGGACTGACCATTATTGTAATGGTAGGACCAATGCTGAACAGCGCGATTATCCGCGCATCAGAGTCGAACCTTAAGGAGGCTGCGCCGTGGACTTTGAACTGCCCGACGACATCAAGGAATTTTGCGACGTCACCCGCGACATCGTGCACGATCTGCTGCCGCATGAAATCGAATTTCAGGCGACCGGAAAAGTGCCGCCGATCGTGCGCAAGACGCTGATCGACAATGGCTATTTCGGCATGGCGCTGCCCGAACAATATGGCGGCCTGGGCCTGGGCGCCCTGGCCCAGGCGGCGGTGCAGATCGAACTCGCCCGCCTTCCTCCCCAATTCTGGACCGAACTGCGCCCGCTCATGGGGCCGGGCGCCAAGAACATCATGTATCATGCCTCGGAAGCCCAGCGCGAAGCGCTGCTGCCCGGCATGTGTTCGGGCGAAATCGGCATCGCCTTTGCCCTGACCGAACCCAATAGCGGTTCCGATCCGGGTTCGATGCGCACCACCGCGACCCGCAACGCCGACGGCTGGGTCATCACCGGCAGCAAGACCTATATTTCGAACGGCAAGAACGCGAAATATGTGATCGTCTATGCCTATACTGACAAGGCCGCGGGGCCGCGCGGCGGCATTTCCGCCTTCCTGATGCCCGCCGACACGCCCGGCTTCGCCGTCACCGGCACGATCGAACTGATGGGGACGGCGACGCCCGGCGTCTATGAACTGACCTTCGACGAATGTCAGGTCGGCCCCGACGCGCTGATCGGCGAACTCGGCCGTGGCTTCCATTATGCGCTCGAAGGACTGAACGAGGGCCGCATGAATGTCGGCGCGACGGCGGTCGGCATGGGCGAATATGCGCTGGAACTGGCGATCGAGGAATCCAAGCAGCGCCCGGCCTTTGGCGGCGTCATCTCCGATTTCCAGGCGATCCGCCACTATATCGCGACGATGGCGACCGACATGCGCGCTGCCCGCCTGATCCTGCTCGACGCCTGCTGGCGTTATGACCAGGGCGAAAAGCGCCGCGAACTCGCCTCCATGGCGAAACTGTTCGCGACCGAAGCAGGCAGCCGCACCGTCGACACGGCGGTCCAGATTTTCGGCGGTTCGGGCTATTGCCGGGGCTTTGCGATCGAACGCCTCTATCGCGATATCCGCATCACCCGCATCTATGAAGGGTCGTCGGAAATCCAGAAGAACACGATCGCGCGCGAACTGCTGCGATAAAGGGCGCGGGCGGGATGCGTGCAGGCATCCCGCCCCCTCATCTTCATGAAATATATTGCGCCGGGACGCTAATTCCCGAACAATCCCGCCATCGTTCCAACGCCCGGCAAGGAGACAGGCGGTGCGCGTGATGGTGCTGGTGAAGGCGACCGAAGACAGCGAGAAAGGCTATCGGCCCTCGCCCGAAACGGACGCGATGATGGCCGCGATGGGCCGCTTCAACGATGAACTGCGCGACGCTGGCATCCTGGTGATGGCCGATGGCCTCACCCCCTCTTCACAAGGCAAGCGCGTCGCCTTCGATGGCGCCGAACGCACCGTCATTAACGGCCCATTCTCCCAACCACGCGAATTGGTCGCGGGTTTCTGGCTGTGGGAGGTCAAGGATATGGACGAGGCGGTCGCCTGGGTGAAGCGCTGCCCCAATCCCATGCCAGGACCGAGCGAGATCGAAATCCGGCCCTTTCACGACCTGGAATAGCGCACCACGCCGTGGCGATTCCTTTTGTTACAGCAGGTCGCCCCGCGCGCGTAGCGCTGCCACCGCGCTCTCGTCCACGCCCAGCTTGGTGAGGATATCCGCACCCTCTTCACCCAGTCGGGCGACATGGTTGCGCGCCTCGACCCGCGATCCGCTCATGCGGAACGGCGGGTTGGGCACCTTGAAGCTGCCGGCCCCGTCGCTGATTTCCGCGAAGGCGCCACGCGACGCCAGTTGCGGATCGTCCAGCAATTCATCGATTTCGCGATAGCGCCCGCACGGCACGCCATGGCGCGAGAGGATCGCCTCGGCCTCCTCCGCGCTGCGCTCGCGCGTCCACGTCTCCGTCAGCGCCAGCAGCGTCGCCCAATTGGCGTTGCGATCGGCATTGGTCAGGAAGCGCGGATCGTCGCGCCATTCGGGATGGCCGACCGCGTCTGTCAATTGCTCGAAATTGCGAGGGGATGTCGGCGCGACCATGATGAAGCCGTCATTGGTCTTGAGCGGGGTGTAGAGCGGCCGCCGGGCGTCGCCGGGGAACTGCGCCTCCTGCGTTTCGAACACCAGCATCCCCACCATCGCCTCCAGCATCGACAGGTCGATATGCTGGCCTGCGCCCGTCTTTTCACGCTGATACAGCGCCGCCTGGATTGCGCCAAAGGCATGGGTGCCGCCCAGCACGTCGGCGATGAAGACGCCGCTGGTCGCCGGCCGGTCAGCCCCGTCCTGATAGCGCAGATTGACCATGTCGAAGCCGCTGGCCGCATGGATCACGGGCGCATAGGCCGGGGACAGCGCCTTCGGCCCGGTCTGGCCATAGCCGGAGATTGAGCAGTAGATGAGACGCGGATTGGCCTCGCGCAGCGCGGCGAAGTCCAGCCCGAACCGCGCCATGACGCCGGGCCGGAAATTTTCCACCAATATGTCGCAGGTCGCAATCAAATCCTTGATGAGGGCGATGATTTCGGGGGATTTAAGGTTGCAGGCGATGCTCTGCTTGCCCGCGTTCAAATTGCCGAAATAGGCGCTGAAGCCATCCCGCTTGGGCGGCCGCGCACGGACCTGGTCGCCCTCCAGCGATTCCACCTTGATGACCTCGGCGCCCAGGTCGGCCAGCATCCGCGTCGCGAACGGCCCGGCCATGACGCTGGTGAAATCCAGCACCCGCACGCCATCCAGGGCGCCAACCGTCGCCGCCTTGCTCTCTTCCGCCATAGCCTCACTCGCCTGTCGAACTAATTATTCAATGGTCCTACCTATTGCATGGCGGTCGTGGGGCGTCAATCGCGTACAACTGTCCAACTCGCTGTTTCAAACGCCCCTGTCAGACGCCCGGTCAGGTGCGAAGGTCAGCCCTTGGCCGCCGCCTTGCTGTTCTTGCGGACATGGCGATGCACCCGCTCCAGATGCTTGCGCATCTCCGCCACCGCAGCCTCGCTGTCCTTCGCCCGCAACTGCCGCACCAGCCGGAATCGGGATTCGATCAATGACTGCTGCAACGTCTCATAATCCGGTCCTTGCACGAATTCATGCAGGATCGCCGAAAGGGAATCGACGAAGATGCCGAAGATGCGGTTCTTGGTCGCCCGCGCCAGCACGGCATAATATTCGACGGCGCATTGGTAACGCGCCTCGACACTCGTTTCCCGCCTCGTCCGCTCGGCGATCGCCTCCAGGTCGGCCAGGTCCGTGTCGGTCGCCCGCTCGCAGGCCAGCCGCACGATGATGTCCTGCAACGCCAGCCGCGCCTCGGTCAGTTCATTCAGCGAGATATCGCCCAGGTGGACATAATCCTGCATCGCCTGTACGATCCGGTCGGGTTCTGCCGTCTGCACGAATGCCCCGCCCTTCGCGCCCTTCACATTGCGGATGATCCCCGCGACCTCCAGGCTACGCAGCGCCTCCCGCAACGCGCTGCGGCTGACCTGGAACTCGACCGCCAACTCGCGCTCGGCTGGCAACTTGTCCCCGGCCTTGAGCGTGCCCGCGGCCAATTGCGCGCGGATCTGCTCGCAGATGATCTCGAACGCCCGCCGCGTCTTGATCGGCGCGAAGCTCGGCTTTGTAGAAAGGGTAGATGCCATGGGGTGCGCTCCGGAACAGACGACAAATCTATAGCCGCCGCGACCAAAGGCGCAATGGCCGGACCGAAAAGACGCGCGCGCCCTTTATCCGATCATCATCAGGCTGGCATTGCCCCCCGCCGCCGTGGTGTTGATGGAGGTTGACTGCTCTTCCAGCAACCAGTCCAGGCAATAGCCATGACCATGATCGTCGGCATGGACCGACACGATCGGGCCGGGCAGATCGGCGACGCACTGGACGGTCGCGGCGACCTTGGCGGCGTCCCCTTCCACCAGCGCGGCGGCATAATGGCCGGTGGCGTCGGTGCTGAAGCAGGCGGCGACGTCGGCGGGCAGGCCGGCCGGGATCGTCATCCCCTGCACCACGCCATGATTGCCGGTCGCCAGCACCGCCGCCATCTGGCGGAACAGCCCCTGCCGAGTCGCCGGGCGCATCAGGATGCGACCGCGCGGATGCAGGGCGTAGATGTTGCGCTCGCCCACCGGCCCCGGCAGCGCCAATTCGACGCCCAGCGCAGAGGCGTCGCCGGCGCGGCGCGCCTGTGTCGCCGCGTCGCCATCGCCCTGCGCGTCGAGCCAGTCGGCGAAGGCGTGCAGCGGCGAGCGCAAATGACTGACCCGCGCCGCGAACACCGGCGGCGTCGTGACCAGCCGCCCCAGATAGAGCGGCCCGCCAGCCTTGGGGCCGGTGCCCGACAGGCCGCAACCGCCAAAGGGCTGCACGCCCACGATCGCGCCGATGACGTTGCGGTTCACGTAGATATTGCCGACCTTCACCCGCGCCGTGACCCGCGCCACCGTCTCGTCCAGCCGGGTATGCAGGCCGAAGGTCAGGCCGTAGCCGGTGGCGTTGATCTGGTCGACCAGCGCGTCCAGCCGGTCGCGCCGGAACCGCAGCACGTGCAGAACGGGGCCGAAGACTTCGCGGTTGAGATCGGCGATGGACTCGATCTCGATGATCGTCGGCGGCACGAAGGTGCCGTGCGTGGCTTCGGGTGGCAGCGGACTATGTTCGACCTTGCGGCCCAACGCCTGCATCGCATCGATATGGGCATTGATGCCGTCGCGCGCCTCCGCGCTGATGACCGGGCCGATGTCGACCTTCAGCGCGTCGGTGCGGCCGATCCGCAATTCGGCCAGCGCGCCCTTGAGCATCGTCAGCGTCCGGTCGGCGACGTCTTCCTGCAGGCACAGGATGCGCAACGCCGAACAGCGCTGGCCCGCGCTGTCGAAGGCGGAGGCGATAACATCGGCCACCACCTGTTCGGCGAGCGCGCTGCTGTCCACAATCATCGCATTCTGGCCGCCGGTCTCTGCAATGAGCGGGATGGGCTTGCCATCTGCGGACAGGCGCGTGGAAAGCTGGCGCTGGATCAGCCGGGCGACCTCGGTCGATCCGGTGAACATGACCGCGGCGGTTTCGGGCGCCGCGACCAGCGCCGCGCCAATGCGGCCGTCGCCGGGTAGCAGTTGCAGCGCATCGGCCGGCACGCCCGCTTTATGCAACAGGCGGACGACCTCAGCCGCGATCAGCGGGGTTTCCTCGGCCGGCTTGGCCAGCACCGGATTGCCCGCGACCAGAGCCGCGGCGACCTGGCCCGTGAAGATGGCCAGCGGGAAGTTCCACGGGCTGATGCAGGTGACCGGCCCCAAGGCGGCCTGCGCCGGGCCGAAGGTCGAGCGCGCCTGCGCGGCATAATAGCGCAAGAAGTCGATCGCCTCGCGCACTTCGGCAATGGCGTTGGGCAAAGACTTGCCCGCCTCCCGCACGATCAGGCCCAGCAGGATCGGCATCCGCGCCTGCATCGCATCGGCGGCGCGGTCCAGCACAGCGGCGCGATCGGCGACCGGGCTATCGGACCAGCGCGACGCGGCTGCGCGGATGGCGGCGGCGCGCGCCTCTTTTACCGATGCTTCGGTGACGCGGCCCACCACATCGCGATGATCGGCGGGGTTGAACACCGTGCGCGAGGGGCCAGCCGCATCGTCGGGCGCAGCCGTCCAGCCGAGCGACGCGCTGTGGCGCAGAACATCGCCCAGGCTGGCGAGCGTGGCTTCGTTGCTAAGGTCCAGCCCATCCGAATTGCGGCGGTCGGGATAGAGATCGGCCGGCAATGCGATCTGGTCATGATGATGGCCGGGATGCGCCATGGCGCGCACGACATCGGCCGGATCGGCGATCATCTCCTCGATCGAGACGTTGGGATCGGCGATGCGATTGACGAAGCTGCTGTTCGCGCCGTTTTCCAGCAGACGGCGGACGAGATAAGCGAGCAGCGTCTCATGCGTGCCGACCGGCGCATAGATGCGGCAGGGGCGGTCCAGTTTTCCGGCGCCGACCACCTGTTCGTAGAGCGACTCGCCCATGCCGTGCAGGCACTGGAACTCATATTGGCCGATCGCGAAGTCCGGCCCCGCCAGTTGATAGATGGTGGCCAGCGTTTGCGCATTATGGGTCGCGAATTGGGGGAAGACCGCATCGGGCGCGGCCAGCAGCTTCTGCGCGCAGGCGACATAGGCGACGTCGGTATGGGCCTTGCGGGTATAGACCGGAAAGTCGGGCAGACCATCGACCTGCGCCCGCTTGATCTCCGCATCCCAATAGGCGCCCTTGACGAGGCGCACCATGATGCGTCGATCGGCGCGGCGGGCAAGGTCGATGATCCAGTCGATGACGAAGGGGCAGCGCTTGCCATAGCCCTGCACCACAAAGCCCAGCCCGTTCCAGCCGGCCAGGTCCGGGTCGGTCGCCAGGCTTTCGAGCAGGTCGAGCGACAGTTCGAGCCGATCGGCCTCCTCAGCATCGATATTGAGGCCGATATCATAGCCTTTCGACAGCAGCGCCAGTCGCTTAACCGCGGGCAGCAATTCGCCCATTACGCGATCGGCCTGCGCCCGGACATAGCGCGGATGCAGCGCCGACAGCTTTATTGATATGCCCGGCCCGGCATAAATGCCGCGCCCGGCCGATGCCTTGCCGATGGCATGGATCGCCTGTTCATAATCGGCATAATAGCGCTTCGCATCGGCAGCGGTGGTCGCCGCTTCGCCCAGCATGTCATAGCTATAGGCGAAGCCCTTTGACTCCAGTTCCTTGGCGCGCTTCAATGCTTCCTTGATCGTCTCGCCGGTGACGAACTGTTCGCCCATCATCCGCATCGCCAGGTCCACACCGCGGCGGATGACCGGCTCGCCGGCGCGGGCGACAAGGCGGGTCAGCGCTGCGCCCAGCCCGCGATCATCGACGCTGCCGACCAGCTTGCCAGTGACGACCAGGCCCCAGGTGGCGGCATTGACGAACAGCGACTTGTCGCCGCCCAGATGCGAACCCCAGTCGCCATCGGCGATCTTGTCGCGGATCAGCGCGTCGCGGGTGGCGGTGTCGGGAATACGGAGCAGCGCTTCGGCCAGACACATCAGCGCCACGCCCTCCTGACTGGACAGCGCATATTCCTGCACCAGCCCTTCGACCCCGGTGCCCTTGTGATTGGCGCGCAGCGCGGTGACGAGGGTGCGGGCGGTGTCGGCAATCGCAGCCTTCGTTGCGTCCGGCAGGGTCGCCGATGCGATCAGGGGCGCCAGCGCCTCCGCCTCGTCACGGCGATAGGCGGCGGTGATCGCTTCCCGCAGCGGGGTGGGCTGGCGGATGGCGGGTGCGAAGTTGGCGAAGGGCTGATCTGTCATGCAACCAGAATAACCCAGGTCGAATTTTCGTTCCGCCTTATCAACGGCTCTCCACAAGTCGAAGTGACTTATTAAGAGGACCTTGCTAGGCAGATAAGATGGAGAATATGCCCAAAGCGGTCGATCTGGACGATTTCGACCGGCGGATCATCGCCGCCCTGGTCGAAGACGGGAGGATGACCGTCACCGATCTTGCCGCGCAGGTCGGCCTGTCCAAGACGCCCTGCCAGGTGCGGCTGAAACGCTTGCAGGAAGCGGGCGTCATTCGCGGCTTTCGGGCGATCGTCGATCCGGCGAAATTGGGTATGGACCATATCGCCTTCACCGAAGTGAAGTTGAGCGACACGCGGGAGGCCGCATTGCGCGAATTCAACGCGGCGGTGCGGCGCATCCCGGAGGTCGAGGAATGTCATATGCTGGCGAGCAATTTCGACTATCTCCTTAAAGTGCGCACCGCCGACATCCGCCGCTATCGCATGGTGCTGGGCGAGAAGATCAGCGCCCTGCCCCATGTCGCCAGCACATCCACCTTCGTCGCGATGGAGACGGTGCTGGAGGCGGGGCACAGGCGGATCAATCGAAAAGGCTGAGCGGGATCGCCTCCCCCATCGCCTTATACCCCTTTGGCGAGGGATGCAGCGCGTCGCCTTCGTCATAGGCGGGCAACAGGCGGTCGGGATGCGCCGGGTCGCGGGTCACGCGGTCGAAATCGATCACCGCATCGAAATGGCCCGGCGTCCTGATCCAGGCGTTCACCGCCTGCCGATCCGCCTCATTCCGGGCATCGGCATGATAATAGCCATTGCCGACGAAGGGCATCACGGTCGCGCCGATCACCTTGATCCCTTTGGCATGGGCGCGGGCGATGATCTGGCGATAGGCGCCGATGATGCGGGCGACATGCGCCTGGTGCGCCGCCACGCTCACGGGCGCGTCGCGGGTCAGTGTGCCCAGATCGTTGATCCCCTCCAGCAGTATCATATGGGTGACGCCGGGCTGGGCCAGCACATCGCGGTCCAGCCGCGCCAGCGCATTGGGGCCAAGCCCGTCATCGAGCAACCGGTTGCCGCCGATCCCCTGGTTGACGATGGCGATAGGACGGCGCTTCGGGTCGGCTTGCAACCGCGCCGCCAGCACATCGGTCCAGCGGTCATTGCCGTTGGTCGTCGCCCCCTTCCCGTCGGTGATGGAGTCGCCCAGCGCGACGATCAGTTTCGCCGGCGCGCAGCGTTCGACTTCCAGCGCCGCCAGGTTGAACCAATGGTCGAAATGGTCGGCGCCGGCCATGGCCTTATCGCCCAGATGATCGCCGGGCAAATGCCAGGATGTCGCGCGCGATCCGGGGTGCGACGTCTGTTCAGGATCACCCGCATAGTGGATCGACACCGCGATACTGTCGAGCGCCCTGGTCTGCAGCGATACCGGGTCGGACAGATAGTCCGCGCCCGCCGGGACGATGACATCTGGCTTTCCGTCAAAGCGCAGCGCGATCAGCGTGGCGGGATCGATCGCAGCGGATGATGAATCGCGCGCGCGGGCGATACTGGCGCCAGCCAGCATAAGCGGCCTGGTCCCGGCAAGGTTGGAGATGCGCACGCGAATCCGGTTGCCCGACACGGATGGTCGGACGATCTGGCGCAGCGTCCGGTTCGCCAGCGTGCCGGCGGGCAGTTCTGCGTCGCCGGTAGGGCGGAATTGCGAAGACGCCCAGCCCGCGACCCAATTGGGGGTGCAGGTCTTCGCCTGAGCCGGCGTCGCCAGGAGGGCGAACGGAAAGCATAACAGGAGAGAGAGACGCATCATCGCCTTCCTTGCAAGGTCATGACCGGGTCACGGCCGCGAAGTTCACACCGTCACTGGTTTCGCATTGGCGCGCTTTTGCGCCGGAGATGCGCTGCCAAAGCGGCTGCGACGCGACACGGCCGCAATGCCCGCTTATCGACGACGCTTCCGTCGGATCATCGCGACGCGACGGCGACGCGCCACCTGGGTCACAGCAGCCCGTCCGATGCGTGACGAGGGTGAACGCCCCGGCGGGCGGCGGGCGGTCCAGGATGCGGAGTGGGCGGTGGCGATGCGGCTTCATGGGACAGAAGAGATCAGATAAAATCCAACATTGGAAGCGCCGCCTCTTCACGAAAAAGGGTCGGCGTCGCCACCGACCCTATGAGGTGTCCTTGGGGGAGGATCAGAAATTCGCCCGGATGCCGGCCATGATCGTGCGACCAGGATAATAGACCGAATAGGGCGCATTATCATATTCGAACAGGGTGCGGATCGGCTCGTTGGTGATGTTGAGCGCATCAACCGTCAGACGCAGCGCCTTGTTGAAGAAGGGTAGTTGATAGCCCGCCGACATATCGAGCTGACCACGCGCTTCGGACCGGAGCGACGCATTCTGGATGCCGTTTTGCGGACGATTCACCGCAATGGCATCGTCGTTCCAGACATAATTCAGGCTGAGCGACAGGCCGTTATTTTCATAGAAGCCCTGGAGATTATATGAATATTTGGAAACGCCGGTCGCCACCAGACCGGACGAGGAAGACTGGTCCAAATAGGTGCCGTTCGCCGAGAAGCCCAAACCCTTCACCAGGAAGTCGAGCGGCTGAACCCAGGTGACTTCCAGCCCCTTGATCTTGAGATCAGACAGGTTGATGGGGCGGTTGACGGTGATCGGCAGATCGGACACCGGCACCCCCGTCTGGAGCGATCGGTCATTTAACGCATTTTGCTGGGTTGCGATCAGACTGGCGAACGGAATGTTGAGCGAACCGAAGCTGACTTCCTGCGACTGGGTGACGGTGAAGCCGGTGATATTCTTCATGAACATCGACACGCCGACATAGCCGATGCCGCCGGTGTAGATTTCGCCGCCGATGTCATAATTGTCCGACGTGTAGGGCTTGAGATCCGGGTTGCCCGCACTGGCGACCAAAGCCGACGGGTCGGAGAAAGTGATGCCTGGCAGAATCTGACTGGCGTCGGGGCGAGTCATGGTCCGCGAAGCCGAAGCACGCAATTTCACATTATCCATGACGTCATAGGTCAGGTTGATCGACGGCAGGAAATTCTCATATGTCGACCGCGATGTGATATCGATGATCTGCGATCCGATCTGGCTGGGTCCGATCACCTCCTGCCGGGTGCGGGCGTAACGCATACCGGTGTTGATATGCAGATCGCGACCCGCGATCGTCGTGACCCCGTTCAGTTCGAAATAAGCGCCCCAAACTTCTTCATCCATGTCGCCGGTCGCGCCGCCGGTGACGGCGCCGCGCGTTTCCGGCGCGTTGTCACGATAGCTGACATAATCGGTCGCCTGCTTGATGGCATCGAAATCGGGCATGATATATCTGGTAAAGCCGATATTGCCGTTGGCGAGATGGCCGAAATTGGTGGTCGATCCGGGACTGAGATAGCCCGGAATGGCGCTGGTCGGGATTGAGCCGCTATCCCCGGTGCAGCCGGCGCCGCATACGGACAACTGATAGGCCGGGCTGTTGTCATAGGCGCGGATGGTGCGTTGCGCGCGGTCATAGGCCGCGCCGACCTTCACGTTGAACATCGCGTCGCCGTAGGTCAGGTCCAGATGCGCGCCCTTGGTTTCGGTGGTGCGGCGCACCAGCGCGATATTCTGGCGATACCATTCCCACAGGCCGTTATTGGGATCGTTCAGATCGACATTGGTGGTGATCGCGGGATAATCGCCTTGGCCGGTATTATCATAATAGACATCGACGCCAGACCCTGGCGCAGTCTGGAACGCCCAGGTCGGCTGTTCGCGGAAGAAACGGCTCTTGGACCAGTTGGCCGACAGGTTGACGGTCAGATTGTCCGCCGGCTTCCATTCGACGCTGGGGTTGATGTTCCAGAATTTGGTCGTCTGCTTGAACTGGCTGGCTTCCAGGAAGAAAGAGCTGTTGGCGAAGGTGCCGCTGGTGACGACGCCATTATCGTCCACGGTCAAGTCGATCGGGATCATGCCGCCGGTCGACTGGGCGCTGGTGCCAGGACCGGAATTACGCACCTGCCAGTTCATGATCAGGCGATCATAGTTGCGTTTCGATTTGGCCCACAGGCCATCAAGGGCGAAATGCAGTTCGTCGCTGGGGCGCCATTCGAGCGCGGCCAGCGCGGAGATGCGCGAGCGGTCGCCCTGCGTCAGGGCCTGACGGCCGAGGCGCGGAATGAGCGCGGTGCTGAGTTGGTCACGGGTCAGTCCCGACGTCGCGACCACATCGACCGGCTGGCCAGCGACCAGTCCATGCCCCGCATTGGCAGGAACGACCGACGCCCAGGAAAAATTATTGCCGCCCGGATCGCCAACGCCCAGATTGCCGTCGCTATAGCCCAGCGATTCAAAGCCATCCACGCGCGTCTTGGTCTTCACCCCGGCCACGCCCAGCAGGATGCCGAACGTATCGGTGGTGTGGCTGGCGACGATCGCGCCGCGGGGCGAAATCCTGTCGTTGCTGTCGGTATATTGGCCCTGCGCGACAACCGTGAAATGCGTACCCGGCTTGTCGAAAGGCCGCGCATTACGCAGGTTGACGGTGCCTGCGATGCCGCCTTCCAGCGTGGAGGGCGATGGGCTTTTGGCCAGATCGAGGCGGGTGAACAGTTCGGACGGGAAGAAGTCGAGATCGACTTCGCGGTTGGCGCTGCCGCCGTTGGTGCCGCCGTCCGACGCGACCTGAAGCTGCGACCCGTTGAGCAGGACGCGGGTGAAGCTGGGACCAAGGCCGCGGATCGCGACCTGCGTGCCTTCGCCGTTAATGTCGCGGTTGAGGCGGACGCCCGGCATCCGGTTCAGGGTTTCGGCCAGGTTGGTGGCAGGCAGCTTACCGATATCCTCGGCGAAGATCGAGTCGCCGAAGGCGACGGCGTCCTTCTTGGCGTTGGTAGCGCTCGCCAGCGAAGCGCGGATGCCGGTCACGACGATGTCGGCGACTTCGCTATCCTGCGGCGCGGCAGCGGCGGCGGGATCGGCCTGCGGCGCGGCCGCCTGCGCTATTGCCGCCTGAGCCAGGCTCAGCGATCCGACCGCGGAAGCCGCAAACAGGGCGGTACGAAATATATGGGTGCGTGAAGACATGAACAAACCCCTCTCCTGAGCGCGGCCCCCGAACTTCCGGTGGGCGTAAACTGGTAGCGCTATCACTTTTGCTTCAATAAACCTGCCTGCGACTTTGTCAAGACGCTCAAGCAACGCGACTGGTAACGATATAGGCGACTATTCCATCACTCCGCGAAAAGCGGCCAGCGCCGCCAGAGCGCCATTTGTTTCGAGGATGGCGAGCCACGGGTCCAGCGACGTGCGCAGCCTGTCGTCGCGCGCCAGCGCCGGCGGCACAACGGCATCGAACGCAAGAATCGCCGCGACGCGATCGGCCGTGTCCTGTTTGTCAGCCAATGCCGCAGCCATCGTTTCGGCCAGCGGATCGTCCACATAATGGGGTGCGCCACTATCGTCCCGCCCGGCCTGCCAGCGTATCCAGGCCGCGACGGCGAGCGCCAGGGCATCGATCCCATCCCCTGCCTTGAGGCGCGCGGCGATCGGCGCGAGCAGCCGCTGGGGCAGCTTTTGCGATCCGTCCATCGCGATCTGGCGCGTGCGGTGACGCAGCGTCGGATTGTCGAAACGCGCCATTAGGTCGCGGCGATAGGCAGCGACGTCCAGTTCGGGCGGTGGAGACAAAGTCCTCTCCGCCTCGTCCCAAAGCGCCTCCACGAAATGGCGTGCTTCGGGCAGGGCCAGCACTTCATGGACATGGTCGATGCCCGCCAGGCCGCCCAGATAGGCGATTCCGCTATGCGCGCCATTCAGCAGGCGCAGCTTGGCCTCTTCCCAGGGGGCGACTGCCGCGGTCAGTTGCACGCCCGCGCCGAAATTCGGTCGCGGGCCGCAGAAACGATCCTCGATCACCCATTGCAGGAATGGCTCGGTCTTGACCATCGCCTGATCCTCCACGCCCAGGCGCGTGGCGAGCGCGGCGATGTCTTCGGCCGTGGTCGCCGGCACGATGCGGTCGACCATGGTTTCGGGGAAAGCGCCATGCTGCGCGATCCAGTCGGCCAGGGCGGCGTCATGGCGGCGCGCCAGTTCCAGCACTGCGCCCCGCAACCGCGCGCCATTATGCGGCAGATTGTCGCAGCTGATCGCGGTGAAGGGGGACAGTCCGGCCGCACGGCGACGCGCCAGCGCGGCGACCAGATAGCCGGGCGCGGTTTGCGGCGCGTCGAGCGAAACCATGTCGACGGCCAGTTGCGGATCGGCTTCGATCAGCGCGCCGGTCGCCGGGTCGAGCTTATAGCCCTTCTCGGTGATGGTTAGCGTGACGATATGGGTGTCGGGAGAAGCCAGCGCGGCGAGCAAAGCCTGCGGCTCCTCCGGCGCGACGATGATGCGCTGGACCGCGCCAATCACCCGCGCCCGCTGTGCTGCGCCATCGCGCACCAGCATGGTATAGAGGCCGTCCTGCGGCTGCATCTGATCGCGCACGCCCGGCGACCGCAGCGAGGCGGCGACGATCCCCCAGCGCAAGTCGCCGGCGTTAAGCGCATTGTCGAATATGACCGCCTGGTGCGCGCGATGGAAGGCGCCGATGCCGATATGGACCACGCCGCACTTGACGGCGGCTCGGTCATAGGCGGGGCGGATCACATCGGCGGGCAATTGCGCCAGCGTTTGAGAGGAGAGCCGGCTCACAGCTTGTACGCCGCCTTGACCAGATCATAGGCGAGCGCACGGGCGACTTCGACCGCCTCATCCTCCTCCAGCCGATGTTCGGCGACCAGTTGGGCCAGCCAGGCGCAGTCCATGCGGCGGGCGACGTCATGCCGCGCCGGGATCGAAAGGAAGGCGCGGGTATCGTCGTTGAAGCCGACCATGTTGTAGAAACCCGCGGTTTCGGTCGTGCGCTCGCGAAAACGGCGCATCCCTTCCGGGCTGTCATGGAACCACCAGGGCGGCCCCAGCTTGAGCGCGGGGTAGTGGCCCGCCAGCGGGGCGAGTTCGCGGGCATAGACATCCTCGTCCAGGGTGAAGAGGATCAGGGTCAGGCGCGGGTCATTGCCATAAGCGTCGAGCAAGGGCTTCAACGCCTGCACGAATTCGCCCGCGGTCGGGATGTCGCCGCCCTTGTCCTTGCCGAAGCGGGCCAGCACGGCGGCGTTATGGCTGCGATGGACGCCGGGGTGCAATTGCATCACCATGCCGTCCTCGATCGCCATGCGCGCCATTTCAGTCAGCATATGTCCGCGGAACAGTTCTGCTTCTCCGGCCGTGACGGGGCCGGTCGTGACTTTGGCGTAAAGCGCCTCAATCTCTTCGCGCGGCAGGTTGGCGGTGAAGGCGGACGGATGGCCGTGGTCAGTGGAGGTCGCGCCGGCTTCGCGGAAATCGGCGCGGCGCTTTTCGTGGGCGCGGAGATATCCGGCATAGCTGCCTGCATCCTCACCCGCCATGGCGCAGAAGCGCTGGACGTTGGCGATGAAATGCGGGTCGTCGGGGTCCAGCACCGGGTCGGGACGATAGGCGGTGACGACCCGGCCGCCCCAGCCCGACGCCCGGATCGCGCGGTGATGGTCGAGCGGATCGAGCGGCCCTTCGGTGGTTGCGATCACTTCGATATTATAGCGTTCGAACAGGGCGCGCGGGCGGAAGGCGTCGGTCCTCAGCGCGGTATCGATCATGTCGTAATAGTGATCGGCGGTGTCCGCTTCCAACTGCACATCGATGCCGAACGCCTCGACAAAGACCCAGTCCATCCACATCCGCGTGGGCGTGCCCCGGAACAGATAGTAACGCTCGGCAAAGCGCCGCCAGATGGCGCGCGGATCGCTTTCGGTCGCGCTGCCATCGACGGTCGGCACGCCCAGTTCGTCCAGCGTCACACCCTGGCTCATCAACATGCGGAAGGCATAATGATCGGGCACGATCAGCAGTTGGGCGGGATTGGCGAAAGGCGCGTCATAGGCGAACCAGCGCGGATCGGTATGGCCGTGCGGGCTGATGATCGGCAGATCCCTGACCGCCGCATAGAGGCGCCGCGCCATATCGCGGGTGGCGGGATCGGACGGGAACAGCCGGTCGGGGTGCAGGCGTAAGGGCTTCGTCATGCGCGAGTCTCTGGAAGGGGAACAAGCACCGCCTGATAGCGGGGCAGGAGAAGATGGATGACGCCCAGCGCCATCAGATAGGCGCAGGAGGCGACCGCGAAGATCGGGCCGTAACTGCCCACCGTGTCGAGGATGACGCCCGCGAATTTGGCCATCATCATACCCCCGACCGCACCCGAAAGGCCGCCAAGACCGACGACCGATCCCGCCATCCGGCGCGGAAAGACATCACCGGGCAGCGCATAGAGATTAGCGGAAAAGCCCTGATGCCCGGCGCAGGCCAGGCCGATGAGGCCGACCGCCACCCACATGGATGGCGCGCTGGCGGCAAAGGCGATCGGCACGGCGCAGAGCGCGGCGAGCAGCATCGCGCCTTTGCGCGCGCGATTGAGGCTCCATCCCCGCCCCATGAAGCGCGAGGAGGCCCATCCGCCCGCGACCGACCCGACATCGGCCAGCAGATAGACCGCAATCAGCGGCGGGCCAAAGTCCAGCATCTTGACGCCATATTGTTTGTTGAAGAAATCGGGCAGCCAGAAGAGGAAGGTCCACCAGACCGGATCGATCAGGAAGCGCCCCGCCATATAGGCCCAGGTCTGGCGATGGCGGAACAGGGTCGCCCATTTGACCGGGCGCTGGGGTTCTACGGGATCGGTTTCGATCCAGGCCAGTTCTTCGGCCGACAGGCTCTTTTTCTGGCGCGGCGTGCGGTAGAAGCTCAGCCAGACGGCCAGCCAGACCACGGTCAGCAGGCCGGTCAGAATGAACGCCCAGCGCCAGCCCAGCGTCACCGCGATGATCGGCACCACCAGCGGCGTCAGGATCGCCCCGACATTCGACCCGGCGTTGAAGATGCCAATGGCGAGCGCCCGTTCCTTCTTGGGGAACCATTCGTTGGTCGCGGCGATAGCGGCGGGAAATGTCCCCGCTTCCCCGATCGCCAGCGGAATGCGCGCGATCAGCATCCCGGCGGTCGATGTGAAGAAGATATGGGCGACATGGCCCAGCGTCCACAAGGTCACAGCCAGCGCATAGCCAGCCCGCGCGCCGATCCGGTCGATCAGCCGCCCGAACACGACGTAAGAGATGCCATAGCCCGCCTGGAACCAGATGGCGAGATCGGCATAGCCGCGTTCGCTCCAGCCGTAGCGGGCCTGAAGGTCAGGCTTCAATGTCGGCAGGACGAGGCGATCGACATAAGACAGCACGACCGCCGCAAACAACAAGCCGCAGACGATCCAGCGGACTTTGCCTGATGGCTTTGGGCCTGATGGCTTTGGGCCTGATGGCTTTGGGCCGGATGGCTTTGGGATGGCGTTCATCGGGCTTTCCAACAAGCATTGGTCATCCCCGCGCAGGCGGGGATCCATCTATCGGCACGAAGCAAGGCGCGAGATGGCGCGATGGATTCCCGCCTGCGCGGGAACGACGGAGATGTTTGCGGATGGGTCAAGGGATCACCAGTTGAACATGGTGCCGTCTTCCAGCCGGTTCACCGGCAGGAAGGCGCGATTATATTCATATTGGGCGGCCAGGTCCTCGTCGATATCGACGCCCAGACCGGGCGCTTCACCCGGATGCATGGCCCCATCAGCAAAGGTGTAGGCGTGCGGGAAAACCGCGTCGGTTTCGGGCGTGTGGCGCATATATTCCTGCACGCCGAAATTGGGGACGCTCAGGTCGAAATGCAGCGCGGCGGCCATGCAGACCGGCGACAGGTCGGTCGCGCCGTGGCAACCAGTGCGGACCTGATAAAGGTCGGCCAAGTTCGCGATCTTGCGCAGGTGGCTGATGCCGCCGGCATGAACCACGGTGGCGCGGATATAGTCGATCAGCTGGTTTTCGATCAGCTCGCGGCAGTCGTGGATCGAATTGAAAATCTCGCCCACGGCCAACGGCGTCGTGGTGTGCTGGCGGATCAGCTTGAACGCTTCCTGATTTTCGGCCGGCGTGGCATCTTCCAGCCAGAAAGGACGATATTGCTCCAGATCCTTGCCCAGACGGCCCGCTTCAATCGGAGTCAGGCGGTGATGGATATCATGCAGCAGATGCACGTCCCAGCCCAGCGCTTCGCGCGCCGCCTTGAACAGTTCGGGAACGACGCGCAGATATTTGCTGGTGTTCCAGACATTTTCGGTCGGCAGGTCGGCGTCGGCCGGTTCGTAGAAATATTTATCCTTCGACACGCCATAGGTGGACGCCATGCCCGGCACGCCGCACTGGATGCGGATCGCCTTGTAACCCTGGCGCTGATAGTCGAGCGCGACGGCGACCGTATCCTCGATACTGGCGCCATTGGCATGGCCGTAGACCATCACGCTTTCCCGGCTCGCCCCGCCCAGCAATTGATAGACCGGCAGGCCCGCCAGCTTGCCCTTGATGTCCCAGAGCGCGGTATCGACGGCGGCGATGGCCGACATGGTGACGGGACCGCGCCGCCAATAAGCACCCTTGTAGAGATATTGCCAGATATCCTCGATCCGGTGCGCGTCGCGGCCGATCAGGCAGGGGACGACATGATCCTGCAAGTAACTGGCGACCGACAATTCGCGGCCGTTGAGCGTCGCGTCGCCGAGGCCGTAGACGCCGTCTTCGGTGATGATCTTGAGGGTAACGAAATTGCGACCGGGGGAGGTCACGATGACCTTGGCATCAATGATCTTGGGCATATGCGCAGTCCTGTTCAGATAATTTCGAGCGTGACGGTTTGAAGATTCTGGCTGTCCGGCCCGACCATGATGTCGACGAGGCCGGGTTCGACCACCTCTTCCATCTCCAGATTCCATAAGGCGAAGGCATCAGGGCCGAGGCTCAGGCGCACGGTCCGCGTCTCGCCGGGGGCAAGGGTGATGCGTTCAAAACCCTTGAGTTCCTTGATCGGGCGCGTGACGCTGGCGGTCTGGTCATGGACGTAGAGCTGCACCACTTCGTCCCCTGCCCTGTCGCCCATGTTGCGCACATCGACCTCGACCGTGACAGTTCCACCGACGCCGATGCGTTGAGCAGAAAGTCGTGGTTTTCCAAATGTGAATTGCGTGTAGCTAAGGCCATATCCGAAGGGAAAAAGCGGCGAGATGTCCTCGAACACATAACCGCGCCGGGCGCTGGGCTTGCGGTTGTAGAAGATCGGAATCTGCCCTGCGTCGCGCGCGACGGTGACGGGCAGCTTCGCGCCGGGATTGACGTCCCCGAACAGGATATCGGCCATGGCGGCGCCGCCCTCCTGCCCCGGATACCAGCATTCGAGCAGCGCGTTGGCGCTCTCCACTATGTCCGGATAGCTGGGCGGGCGGCCATTGATGGCGCAGACGATGACGGGCTTGCCGGTCGCCTTGATCGCCGAGAACAGGGCGTTCTGTTCGCCCAGCAGGTCCAGACTGGTGCGGTCGCCCAGATGGTTCTTCGCGAAGCCTTCGCGGCTGGTCTGTTCGGTATCGCCGATGGCGAGCAGGATGATATCCGCGCCCTTAGCGACTTCGACCGCCTCTGCGATCAACTGGCGGTTCTTTGCGGGATCGGCCAGATAGACTTCATCGACCGAGCGATCCTCGCTCTGGGTGATGAAGACGCCCTGCGCATGGACGACCTCCGCCTTGCCCTTGAGCTTGGCCTTCACCCCTTCCAGCAAAGACACGTCCTGCCGTGGAATGGAAGAATAGCCGCCCAGCCGCGCGATGGCGGCGTTGGGGCCGATCACCGCGACCCGCCTGTGCGCGCCGGCAGCGAGCGGCAGCGTGCCGTCATTCCTGAGCAGCGCGATCGATTTGTGCGCGGCCTTGAGCGCCAGCGCGCGGGCTTCGGCATTGCCGGTCAGCGCGTCATAATCCTTGCGCGGCCAGGGATTTTCGAACAGGCCCGCGCGGAACTTGAGCGTCAACATGCGCGTGCAGGCGATGTCGACCGCTTCGAGGGGCACCTTGCCCGCGCGGACCTGTTCCACGAGCGTCCGATAGGTCATCCCATCGGGCAGCTCGCAATCGACCCCGGCGCGGAGGGCGGCGCGGGCCGATGCCTCCGGGTCGGGCTGAACATGGTGGATGGTGTCGAGTTCGTGGACCGCGCCATAATCGCTGACCACCGCGCCGTCGAAATGCCATTCGCCGCGCAATATGTCGCCGAGCAGCCATTTGTTCTGGTGGCTGGGGACGCCGTCGATCTCGTTATAGCTGGGCATGACGGCGGCGATGCCGGTGCGCTTGACCACCTGCCGGAAGGGCGGAAAGAAATTCTCGCGCAACTCCCGCTCGCTGATCGGCGCGGGCGCGATATTCTCGCCGCTCTGGGGCTGGCCATGGCCGGTCATATGTTTGAGCGTCGCCATGACCTTGTCCGGGCCGATCTGCTTGCTCTCCCCTTGCAAGCCCAGCACCGCCGCGACACCCATTTCGCCGCACAGATAGGGGTCTTCGCCGAACGTCTCCTCGATCCGGCCCCAGCGCGGGTCGCGGGCGATATCCACCACCGGCGACAGCGCCAGATGGACGCCGCGCGCGCGGACTTCGCGGGCGATGACGGACTGGACGTCGCGCATCAGGTCCCGGTCGAAACTGCCCGCCAGGCCGATCGCCATCGGGAACATGGTCGCGTCGGTGGCCATATAGCCGTGCAGCGATTCCTCATGGAACAGCACCGGGATGCCCAGGCGCGTTTCCTGCGTCGCCCATGTCTGGACGGCGGTGATGAAGGCGACGGTGTCGGCCGGGGTGCGCCAGCGCGCGCCAACGCCGCCCGCCTGCTGCGACCCGTCGGGCGCGCCGCGCCGGTCGGACGGGCGCGTGATCTGGCCGAAGCTGGCGGGATAGGCCTGGCTCGCTTTTGCAGGCGAGAAGGTCAGGTCGTCCATGATGTCGGCCTTGGTCGCCCAGAGCGCGATGATCTGGCCGACCTTCTCCTCCAGCGTCATGCGGCCCAGCAGGTCGCGAACGCGCAGGTCGATCGGGGCGGTGGCGTCCTTGTAGAGCGGACCGCTCTTCCTAGCGGCGACGGCCGGGGCCGCCGCGAAGAAGGAGGTCGAGGCGAGCAGGCCCAGCGCCTGACGTCGGGCGAGACTCATGGCTTCACCGTCAGCGTGGCGGATTGGAGCGCGACCGAACTGTTCCCGGTCATGATCTCGAACTCGCCCGGTTCCACGACGCGCTCCATATGGTCATTCCACATCCACAGACTTTGCGGGCTGATCGTGAAGGTGACGGTCCGGCTTTCGCCCGGCTTCAGGGTGATGCGCTGAAAGCCCTTCAACTCCTTGATCGGGCGCGTGACGGAGCTGACCTTGTCGCGGATATAGAGCTGGACGACCTCGTCGCCTTCGCGTGCGCCGCTGTTGCGGACATCGATCGAGACAGTTGTTTTGCCTCCGGTGCCGATCGTCGTCGCGGCCAGACGCGGGGGCGACAGGTCGAACCTCGTGTAGCTGAGGCCGAAGCCGAAGGGGTAGAGCGGGTCGGTCGTATCGAACAGATAGCCGCGCCGCGCCGAGGGCTTGGCATTGTAGAATAGCGGCAATTGCCCGACCGATCGCGGCACGGTGACGGGCAGCTTGCCGCCAGGGTTCACGTCGCCGAACAGGACGTCCGCGACGGCATTGCCGCCCTGCTCGCCCAGATACCAGCCTTCGAGAATTGCGTTGGCCTGTTCGCTGATGGTGACGGTCGAGGCCGGCCGCCCGTTGATGAGGACGACGGTGATCGGCTTGCCCAATGCCTTGAGCGCATCGAACAGTTCCTGCTGCTCACCCACAAGGTCCAGGCTGGGCCGGTCGCCCAGATGGTTGTCGGCCCAGCCCTCGCGGCTCGACTGTTCGGTATCGCCCAGCGTCAGGACGATTCGGTCCACGCCCCTGGCCGCCTCGACCGCTTGCGCGATCAGCTTGCGGTTTTCGGCCGGGTCGGACTTGGTGACGCTGTCTTCCCACCAGTCGTCATTCTCGGTGATCTTCACGCCTTGCGCGAAGACGATGTTTGCCTTGCCGCCAACCTTCGCCCTGATGCCGCCGAGGATCGACACGGTGTGCGGCGGCTGGCCATAATAGCCGCCCAGCCGCGCCACCGCAGCGCTCGGCCCGATGACGGCGATCGTGCCTTCGGGCTTGAGCGGCAACATGCCGTCATTCTTGAGCAGGATGATGGAACGCTGCGCCGATTTCAGCGCGAGGGCACGGGCGTCCGCGTTGTTGGTGATCTTTTCCGACGCGGCGGCGTCGGCATAGGGCTGTTCGAACAGGCCGGCGCGGAATTTCAGCTCCAGCATCCGGCGCGTGGCCAGATCGACCTTCGCCTCGTTCACCTTGCCTTCGCGCACCAGCTTGCCCAGCGTCGCGTAAGACAGGCCGTCGGGCAAGTCCGCATCGACGCCCGCATCGAGCGCGCGCATCGCCGCTTCTTCCAGATTAGCGGCGATATGGTGGATGCTCATCAACTGATCGACCGCCGAATAGTCGGACACGACCGCGCCCTTGAAGCCCCATTCCTCGCGCAGCACATTATCCAACAGCCAGCGATTGGCGTGGCTGGGGACGCCATCGATCTCGTTATACGACGCCATGACCGCTTCGATGCCGGTACGCTTGACCACCTGTTCAAAGGGCGGGAAGAAATTTTCGCGCAGTTCGCGTTCGCTGACCGGCGCGGGGCCGACATTGGTGCCGCTTTCGGGCTGGCCATGGCCGGTCAGATGCTTGAGCGTGGCGAACACCTTGCCGGGTCGCAGGTCGCGGCTACGGCCGACGCCTTGCAGCCCCTCGACCGCCGCAACGCCCATTTCGCCGACCAGATAGGGATCTTCGCCATAGGTTTCCTCGATCCGGCCCCAGCGCGGATCGCGGGCGATGTCCACCACCGGCGACAGCACCATCGGCACGCCGCGGACACGGATCTCCCGCGCGATCACGCTGTTCACGTCGCGCAGCATGGCGGTGTCGAAGGAGGAGGCCATGGCGATCGACTGGGGGAAGCTGGTCGCGCCGACGGCGGCATAGCCATGCAGCCCCTCTTCATGGAACAGGATCGGGATGCCCAGCCGCGTCTGCGTCGTCGCCCATTTTTGCAGGGCGTTGACGAGCGCGACCGTCTGGCGCGGATTGCGGCCCGGCGCGACGCGCGGACTGACCGCGCCCTTCGCGTCAGACGGCCGGGTGAAATGGCCGAGGCCATTGGGATATTGCGCCGCGAGCTTCGCAGGATCGAGTTGAAGCTGCGCGTCGAAAATCTTGACCTTGTCGAGCCAGACAGTGGTGATCTGCGCGATCTTTTCATCCAGCGTCATGCGCGCAAGAAGATCATCTACGCGGGCTTCGATCGGGGCGCCGGCATCCTTGTACACAGCCTTGGTCGATGCCGTCGCGGGCGCCGCATGGACGGGCATCACCGGCAAGGCGACACTCAGCGCCAGCGCCGATGCGGCACACCATATTTTACGGTTACGGATCACGACGCCCCTCTCCATTTTATTCCGCGACAATCTTTCCGCTTGCCGTGGTTGAACTGATAGCGTTACCATTGCTTCGACAAGAGAGACTTGTCAATGCCCGATCAATGGGCTTTGACGTTCGGGACAAGGGAGAGGATTTTGGTGAAAGCGCGCCTGTTTTGCTGGATGATCGCCATGGCCGGGACGGCGCTGACGCCCGTGATCGCGCCCGTGGCGCAGGCCGAGGATGGCTATGATCTGTGGTTGCGTTATGCGCCCGCGGATCAGGTCCGCAAGCCCGGATTGGCGGCCCATGCGACCGCTATCGTGGCGGCCGGAACCAGCCCCACCCTGACCATCGCGACGCACGAATTGCAGCGGGGGATTGCTGGCATGACCGGCGCTACCCCGACCGTGTCGGCAACCATGCAGCAAGGCGCGCTGTGGCTGGCGACGCCGACATCGGCCCCTGCCCTGCCGGTCAAGACGGATGGCCTGGGCAGCGAGGGCTATGCGATTCGCACTACGATGATCGACTGCAAGGCGGTCACACTGATCGCCGCGAACAGCGATATCGGCCTGCTCCACGGCGCCTATCATTGGCTGCGCCTCGCCCAGAGCGGGACAAGTCTCGACAAGCTCGACATACGCAGCGCACCCAAGATCGGCCTGCGCCTGCTCAATCATTGGGATAATCTCAATGGCACGGTCGAGCGCGGCTATGCCGGCCAGTCGATCTGGGACTGGTGGCGGCTGCCCGACTGGACAGGGCCGCGCTACACCGACTATGCCCGCGCCAACGCCTCGATCGGCATCAACGGCACGGTTCTCAACAATGTGAACGCGAAGGCGGACAGCCTGACCGCGCCCTATATCGCCAAGGCGGCAGCATTGGCGGATGTCTTCCGTCCCTATGGGATCAAAGTCTATCTGTCGGTCAAATGGACCGCGCCGATGGAACTGGACGGCCTCAAGACCGCCGACCCGCTCGATCCGGCCGTCGCTGCCTGGTGGAAAGCCAAGGCCGACGAAATCTACAAGGCGATTCCCGATTTCGGCGGTTTCCTGGTCAAGGCCAATAGCGAGGGCCAGCCGGGGCCGCAGGATTATCAACGCACCCATGCCGATGGCGCGAACATGCTGGCGGCGGCGGTGAAGGCGCATGGCGGCATCGTGATGTGGCGCGCCTTTGTCTACGCCCATGACAATCCCGACGATCGCGCCAAACAGGCCTATAGCGACTTCAAGCCGCTGGACGGCAAATTCGCCGACAATGTGATCGTGCAGGTGAAGAATGGCGCGATCGATTTCCAGCCGCGCGAACCCTTCCATCCCTTGTTCGGCGCAATGCCCAAGACGCCGCTGATGATGGAATTCCAGATCACCAAGGAATATCTGGGCCAGTCGACGCACCTCACCTATCTCGGCCCGTTGTTCGAGGAAGTGCTGGACGCCGACACCTATGCGAAGGGCAAGGGGTCGACGGTCGCCAAGGTGATCGACGGGTCGCTGGACGGCCACAAGCTGACGGGCATCGCCGGCGTCGCCAATATCGGCGTCGATCGCGACTGGAACGGGTCGATCTTCAATCAGGCGGACTGGTATGCCTTTGGCCGCCTCGCCTGGGACACCAGCCTGTCGGCGCAGGACATTGCAAAAGAATGGGCGGAGATGACCTTCTCTCCCGACCAGAAGGTCGTGCAGCCAATCGTCAAGATGATGATGGGATCGCGCGAGGCGGCGGTCGATTATATGACGCCGCTGGGCCTGACGCATGTCATGGACACCGGCCATCATTATGGCCCCGGCCCCTGGGTTTCCGATCTGGCCCGGCCCGAATGGAACCCGGTCTATTATCATAAGGCGGATGCGAACGGCATCGGCTTCGACCGGACGAAGACGGGCAGCGACGCGGTCGGCCAATATGCGCCGCCAGTCGCGAAGATGTGGGCTAATGTGAAAACCACGCCGGAGCGCGACCTGCTCTGGTTCCATCATGTGCCGTGGGATTATCGCCTGTCATCGGGCGAGACAGTGTGGGACGGCCTGATCCATCGCTATGACAACGGGGTCCGCTATGTCGCGGATATGCAAACGACTTGGGCGTCGCTCAAACCCTATGTCGATGCGGAGCGGTTTGCGGAGACGCAGGCCTTCCTGACCATTCAGCATCGCGAGGCGCAATGGTGGCGCGACGCCAGCATCGCCTATTTCCAGTCGGTGTCGAAACGCCCCCTGCCCGCCGGATCAGCCGCACCCGCCCATGATTTGCAGTGGTACAAGGCGCTGGAATTCCCCTATGCGCCGGGCCTGTGGATGTCAGAGCTAATTGGCATGGTTCTGTCAGCGGTAAATGTCATCACGGCCAAGCTATTGCGACTGCCCTTCCGAAAGGCCCTCGCCGAACACCCATTCGGCGAACAGCGGACGCAAGTCCC
>NZ_SEOO01000153.1 GCF_004152865.1 Sphingobium cupriresistens
TATGGACGTCCTGAGCCAAAGCGAGGGACGGCGGTGGAGATATTGGGCCGGGAACGGCGTCGTCGGTGGAGCAACGCGGAGAAGCTCGAGATCGTCGCCGCTGTGGGAATGAACGGAGAGCCGTTGGCGCGCGTCGCGCGGCGCTACGATGTGTCGCGAAGCCAGATCTATCAATGGCGCCATCTGTTCAGGAAGCGAGGGTTGCTGCCTGCGGCGGACGGACCAACCTTTTTGCCGGTTGATATCGGGGCGCCCATGCTGAGCGCGGAGCCCGTGCTCGATGACCGGGTGGTGGTCTCGCCCTTGATCGTCGAGCTGTGTCTGGCGCAAGGACGGCGGCTGCGCTTCGATGCCGGCATCGAGGCTACTGCCTTGACCCAGCTTATCCGGTCGGTGGAAGCTGCATGATCGGACCGGGCACCGGCGTAAGGGTCTATCTCGCCTGCGGCGTCACTGACATGCGCAAAGGGATTTCGGGTCTTGCAATGCTGGCCCAGACCGTGCTGCGACAGAAGCCGGCCAGTGGTGCCGTATTCGCCTTTCGGGGACGGCGCGGCGACA
>NZ_SEOO01000154.1 GCF_004152865.1 Sphingobium cupriresistens
CTTGGATACCGAGGACTTGGAGATGCCAGTCATGCCCATCGCCTGCACCAGTTCATCGACGCGCCGGGTGCTGACGCCGGCGATCCATGCTTCCTGGATCACCGCGACCAGCGCCTTCTCGACGGTCTTCCTTGGCTCCAGAAAGCCGGGAAAGTAGGCGCCGGTCCGCAGTTTGGGGATCTTGAGATTGAGCGTGCCGAGCCGGGTGTCGAGACTGCGGTCGCGGTAGCCATTGCGCCAGGTCGTGCGATCGCCGGAACGCTCGTGCCGGCCGGCGCCGACCAAGCCATCGACGTCGGCCTCCATGATGATCTGTAATACGTTCTCGGCGATCGTGCGCAGGAAATCTCCATCTCCGGTCTTCGCCATCAGCTCGGCAAGCGGTAATCTATCGTCGGTCATCGGGATCAACTCCTCGGTGGGCGTGTGAAGTGTGGTAACTCCACCTTACCGATGAGCCCGGTGGCCACCGAGATCGAATTCGCATGGGTGGGGCATGCCCCACCCATGCGATCGCCTCAATCTACACCGGAAATTACACCACGAGCGCGGACGCTAAC
>NZ_SEOO01000155.1 GCF_004152865.1 Sphingobium cupriresistens
CCGGTTGATCGCGGAAGCGAACGATTTCGGGAAGGCGATCCCATAGCGCCTTTGTCGGCAATCCTCTCTCCATGGCCATATCCTTAGTTATCTAACTATAATTGCGTATTACCGTACTCCAGTCAAGGGAAGGGCTTCCCATGCGAAGGGGCGCGCACTGAGCAACCATCCCCTCCCCTGTTTGCCCAAATAGGTAGCGGTTTTCCGTTGTCCTCGGTCACGATAGGTACGTTTTTAGGGCGGTACAGCCTATAGAGCACCTCCGACGGGACCGTCGCTATGGGCCGGAGCGACGCTGCTGGCCGGGTGCCCTGAATATGGCTTGCGTCGCGTTTCCTTTCATATATTACTTAGGTCTCTAATCATTTTTGAAAAGCCGGCTTGCGAGCACGTCCACAGATGGTTAGATAACTAAGGAACTGCACGGTGGCGGTCTGCGACGTGAAGGTTGCGTGGAGAGGTGTGCTGATGGTCAGGCCTTGCCTCCGACCGAATCGTCGTCGCTCTCCACCGCGCGGTTGATGAC
>NZ_SEOO01000156.1 GCF_004152865.1 Sphingobium cupriresistens
AGGGCATGGCCGCCCTTGCCACACCAATGATCGAGGAGGCACAGCCGCTACAGATTACACCCAAGGCCGCCTGAAAATGCAGCCCAGTGGCCACACCCGATTTTACACCACATTGACGGACGCGACCCGAAAATGACGTAGTTGTTTTGGTGGGTCCAAACAACTCTGGTAAAAGCATGGCTTTAAGGCAGATAGAGGATGCTCTATCCGGGCCTAAATCTTATAACGTCATTAAAAATATAAATATAACTAGGCAAGGAAATGACGAAAGATTTAGAGAATTTGTAGAAAATTGCTCTCAAAAAATATTACTATACAACGAATATCGGTTTGTTGGATATAAATACAGCATACCTGAAGCCAGCTTTCCATCTTTTTCTGGTAGGTATCGGCCTGAGCTTAGAGCCGGATTCGGAAGTTTCTCAATTCTGACAATACCTTGCGGTTCTGCGTGTGAGCATGCGGATTGAGGCGATGAGGGCCCAAGCTGTTGATGAGGCGATGGATCGCTCCCAGTCTTTCGC
>NZ_SEOO01000157.1 GCF_004152865.1 Sphingobium cupriresistens
CGGCGCGAAGAGAGGTGGCCACCGGCGCCCAGTCGCTGTCATAGCCGGTGACGGTCTTGACCAGCGGCAGCCGCTTGACCGCGTCCAGATCGTCCGCGCCCACGCCATAGATCAGCGCCAACTGGCGGGCGCGCTGCGCGAACCAGATGCCGTGCGCGCCAACCGGCGCGGTCGCGGCCAGCAACGTGCTTACGCCCAGTGCAACGGATAATGTTCGAACCAGTCTCATGCGAGTCTCCAACCTGTTCAATTTTCCAATTCTTCAGCCATCTTGCAGCACAAAGGCCAAGTGATCACTGAAAGGCGTTAGGTAATATTGGTAATGATGCGCGAGTTTTAGGGCGTTACCGCACGATTTTTCAAATAGCTGTGAATCAGGACACTCCGGATATTTGGTCGCGTCCGTCAATGTGGTGTAAAATCGGGTGTGGCCACTGGGCTGCATTTTCAGGCGGCCTTGGGTGTAATCTGTAGCGGCTGTGCCTCCTCGATCATTGGTGTGGCAAGGGCGGCCATGCC
>NZ_SEOO01000016.1 GCF_004152865.1 Sphingobium cupriresistens
CCGGCAGCTTCACACCGAACCGTTACCAGTCCCGCATGTGCCGGTAGGCTACTGATGACGGAACATCAGGTTTGATTCATGAGATAACTCCTTTCAAACAATTACTTAAGCGACTTCACGTCGCACGCGGCAATTTCCATTATCAGGGCGATCTCTACCGCGCTGGCGAAGACCTCGCCTCCCTCGCCTCCCGTATAGCCCGGCATCTCACCGACCAGTTTGTAGAAACGCGTTTCGCCGTCACAACCCAGAAGTTCGCCGGCGGCCGCAAGATCCTCGCGGAGATCCTCGATGCGCCCGGTGATCTGACCGCGCGCGATGACCAGAATGCGTTCCTGACCAAGGTGCGCGATCAGATGGAACGCTTCGGTTATACGCGGTCGAACCTGCTGCAGGACTTTCATAGCTGCTCCTTCTTCTGCGAGGCGCGCATCGGTCGGGCCTACTGGTCGGCGCTCGCCAAAAGGCTTGGGTCCAGGAACCCCGTCGAACCGAGCCTGTCGCTTGCCGCGTTCAAGAAGCGCGTGAAGCCCGGCGACAGTCTGAAGCTGCTCGATGCACCCACCGGTCACCGATCATTGGGGACGACACGCCTGATTACACAGGTTCGTTCGGGCGACCTCATCCTGGAAGGACGTTCTTATCTCGCTTTCCCGAGAGCGTCCGCCTTCGCCTGCGACGGCAAGCTGGTGCGCATATCCATCGGCTCGGACGATGACCCGGATGCCCATCTGCTGTACGAGTGGCAACGGCAAAAGGCTGCCTGAACCGTGACCTTCCTCACCAGGGATCCAAAAGCCTTGGGCTTTTTCGGTGCCCTGCGCCATGCATGAACCTCATCGCAAGGCGATGTCGAGCCTGCTGAAACGCTGCCAGCCGCGCCATGACCTCTACACAGTCTTCGGACACTGCATGGAGGCTATCGCGATCGCTATCGCCAACAGCGTGGACCTGCGCCAACGCGAAAGGCGCGAGACCCGCTATCTCGAAATCGTCGCAAAATACGGCGCGGACATTGTCGCGACCTTTCCCCGGATCATGGGCGAACTTGTCATGGCCCTGGAAAGCGAACTCGGCGATGTATTGGGCGCCCTGTTCCACGATCTCGAACTGCACAACAAGGCGAGGGGGCAGTTCTTCACGCCCTATCCCCTCAGCCGAGCCATGGCCGACATGCTTCTCGGCGATCCGGCAACGATGCGGGCCACCATCGAGGAACGCGGATATCTCACGGCAATGGAACCGGCCTGCGGCTCGGGAACCATGGTCGTCGCGCTCGCCGATGCGCTGCGGACGCAGGGCATCAATTATCAGCGCCACCTCCACGTCACCGCGATCGATATCGACCCGCGCGCCATTCACATGGCCTATGCGCAATTGTCCCTGCTCCACGTCCCGGCCCGCCTGATCGTCGGCAATTCCCTGTCGGGCGAAATCCAGGAACAATGGTTCACGCCTGCGCATATCCTGGGCGGATGGACGGCGCGGCTCGCTTCACAGCCCAGCCGCAGGACAGCGATCGAGACGATCCCGCCCGTGACACCGGTTCAATCCAAAGCCGTTCGAGAAAACGATGCAGCGCGCCCGAACGCCCCGTTTGCGATGCCGCGTCAACTCAGCCTCTTCTGACGTCCTCACGCAGCGCTGCTAAGGGCAGATGGCTCATTTGCCGTGTTGAACTCCTATCCGATGTCCGCTGGATCAAGCCGCCGTGGCGAGCGCTGTAACCTTGATTTCGTCCTCATGCCCGCGTGCCTGGGCAAGATCATAGGCGCCCTGCATCCGCATCAGAGTTTCCGCCTTGAGGCCAAAAGCCTTCTCGAAGCGGATGGCCATATCGGCCGTCAACCCGGTGTGCCCGTTCAGCACATTGCTCAGATTCTGGCGCGAGACACTGAAATGCCGGGCCAGCTCCTTCACGTTGACGCCGTGCGGATCAACGATCTGCCGCTTGAGCCAGGGGCCCGGGTGCACATGGATCGAGGGATGAATCTTGATAGCCATCAGTGATAATCCTCCAGATCAAGATCAGCGATACTGTTCTCATCGGCCATGGTGAATGTCAGCCGCCAGTTCTTTGTCACCGTCATGGCATAAGTGCCTTTGCGGTCCCCGGTAAGCGGATGGAAGCCGAAGTTCGGCGGTACAACCAGTTCATCGAGGCCAGATGCCGAAGCGATGAACGCGATCATATCGATGATACGCTCAGCCTCGATCAGACCTTTCACGCTTCCCTTTTCGACCAGTTTGCGGAGCGCCTTATGTCTGATGCTCTCGATTTCCATGTGTCAACAGATAGGCGACACGGCGCTCCGTGTCAACCGATCATTGACACGGCTGTGCTACTCCTGTCCGGCTCCATCGAGGGGTGACCCGAGACCGTCGAGCACGGTGGTCGACTGCGCTGAAGGGGCCACCATGTCCCAGAGCTCCCGGTACGAGGCGTCCCGATCCATCAGTTCTTCATGGAGTCCGCTAGCGGCCAAACGGCCGCCTCGCATGAACAGCACCTGATCGGCTGCCTGCGCTGTCTCCAGACGATGCGTGATCATGATGAGCGTTGTCGCATCGTCGGTACGGCGTCGTAATGTCGCGATTGCAGCCGCCTCGCTGCGCGGATCGAGCGCAGAGGTGCTTTCATCGAGGATCAGTATCGGCACCTGCACACCCGCGAGCCGGGCAAGTTCCAGCTTCTGGATCTGGCCTCCCGACAGACGCTCTCCCTGTTCGCCCAATTCCAGGTCCAGATCGAGCGGTCTCCCGGACTCATGGAAGCGCCAGCGCCTCAGCAGCGCCTCGACATCGTCCGCCTGCCGGGTCGTGGGAGGATAAAGGACATTGTCTCGCAACGATCGATTGAACAGGCCGATGAATTGCGGAGCATAGAGGACGTACCGATGCCGCTCGCGCCATGGAATCGTCGCGATATCGACGCCTGCAACCTCGACCTTGCCCGATATGGGGGTGAGTACGCCGGCCATGATTTGCGCAAGCCTCGATTTGCCCGAACCATTGGGGCCGACGATTGCCACGAAGCGGCCGGGGCCGATACGCACAGAGATATCCGAGATCCCTGGCATGCCCTCGCCATAGAAAAAGCTGGCCGCCCGGAGCCTCACCTCTGCGCTGCCGACTGGGGTTGGCGGCAGGCCTTCGTCGTCGACCGCAACCTGGCGCAACCCCATAACATCCCGAATATTGGCGATCGCGACGCCGGCCTGTGCGAGAATATAGCCCAGCGAACTGAGCGGAACCGTCAGCCGGAACGCGTAGGTTTGCAACAGGATGAAATCACCCGTTGTCATCCTGCCCTGCGCAACGTCGAGACCGGCGAACAGCAGCAGCACCGTGAGACCCAGGCCGACGATGCCGAACTGCAGCACGGCCATGACGGTGAGCGAGCGATACATGCGCTGCGCGGCGCCGCGCTTCACCGACAAGATGGATTGCGCATCAAGCAGTTCCCGATCGAGAGCGCCGTTCAGCACCACACGGCGAGCGTTGCGCACAAGATCGCCGATCGTGCCAGAGACGCCCGACGCGGCCGCATTGGTAGCGTCGGCATGGATCCGATGCCAAACCGCCCCGATCCAGGTCGCCACGATGAAGCCACCGAGCGTGGCCGCGAGAATCAGCACATAGCGCGGGGGAATGAGCCCGGCGACCACCGCCAGGCTGGCGACCGCCTGCAGGACCACCGGCGCCATTCGCCAGAGCAGGCCTTCGACAACCAATGTCAGGCTAAAGGGCAACCGTTCCAGCATGCCGGGCACCCGGCCACCCTTGCTGTCCCGCGCCGCGGTAATGGCCGGCAAGGTCGAGCCAAGCGCATCGATCGTGAAGCGCCGCGTCAGCGCCTCGACCATGTCCGCAGTGCAGGCGAGCCGGGCGGTCTCGACAATGGAGGCGCCTGCCCAGCAGCCTACGAACGCCACGACATAGAAGGAGAGATGAAGGGCATTGCCAGCCCGGCCATCCAGCGCGTCGATCAGCAGCTTGAGGGCATAAGGGCCAGCAACGCCCATGATGATCACCATGGCCTCGAGCGCACCCGCCCGCATCAGGCTTTGCCTCGTTCCCAACGAGGCAGAGACCATCAGCCGTCCAAGCTCGGCCAATATCCTCAATGTCGTCACGGCAATGGCTCCTGGCAATCGATTGATCAGCCAGAAGGAGGACTTGGAACGCGGTCGCCATCCTAGCGCGAAAGCAGGGCGTTGCGAAGCGATGATCGCGAGGCGGCAGGAAAGGAAAGGGGGGAACGGGAATGTGACGGGGGCGTGGAGCGCCCGTCGATCTTCATCCCAAGGAGACGGTTCCCATGGCGACCCTTGCCCCCATGCACGACAGCCCCCGCGTCAATGCTCGCTATCGTATCGATGTGTCGCGCGGCCAGATGAGCAGCCGCGTGTCATCCGAATGGTTCTCGCGTCCCGACGACGAGAAATTCCTCTCGCTCTCCAGCCTGCACGACATGGTACGCCGCCGCGCCGAACGGTCCACGACGCGCATCGTCGAGAGCCGGGCGATCCGCGTCGAGGCGAAAAGCGACAATCCCGAACGTCTCATGCTCATCGCCCCAGGTGACGAGTGCCCCATAGCCCCGACGAACTGGTCGTTCGGCCAGGTCTCCAGCCTGGTTGGCGCGCCGGCTTCCTATCTGCGCCAGCTTCCGGCCGCGCTCGCCGGTATCAATCTCCAGCACGGCCTGCTCACCCATCGCGGCGAACAGGTCAAACTCCTCCAGACGCAGGATGGCCGCAGCGAACTGCGCGCGGCTACCGGGGCCGAGTATGGCAGGATCTTCGACCACGAGCTGGTTCAGGCGATCATGGCATTCGCAGGCGATGGGGTGGGCGACACCCGCTGGAAAGTCCCGGGCACGATCCAGTGGGGCTCCATGACCTACAATCCCTTCGTGGATATCACGAAGGATACGACCACGCTCTATGCGTCGGACAGGGATGTCTTCGTGTTCCTGGTCGATGACACGCATCCGATCGAGGCCGGCAAATTGCCCAATGGCGATCCCGATCTCTACTTTCGCGGCTTCTATGCGTGGAACAGTGAGGTCGGCTCCAAGACGCTGGGGATCGCGACCTTCTACTTGCGCGGCGTGTGCGCCAATCGGTGCCTGTGGGGCGTCGAGAATTTCGAGGAAGTGAACATCCGCCACTCGAAATTCGCAGCCGCCCGCTTCGCGCACCAGGCAGCGCCCGCGCTCGAGCACTTCGCGGAATCCTCGCCGCAGCATTTCATCACCGGCATCAAGGCGGCGCGCGAGCGGATCGTCGCGCGCAAGGACGAGGACCGCGAGACCTTCCTGCGCAAGCGTGGCTTCTCAAAGGCCGAGACCACGAAGATCATCCAGACGGTGCTGGCCGAGGAGGGGCATCCGCCCGAAAGCCTCTACGATTTCGTCCAGGGCATTACCGCTGTCGCCCGCGGCAAGCCGCACCAGGACAGCCGCCTCGAACTCGAGGTCAAGGCGAAGAAGCTGCTCGCCCAAGCCCTCTGACCTGCCTGGCCTGAACGCGCCGTAGCAGCACCACCGCAATCCCTTGTTTTCCGTCCCGTTCACCGAACGAGGCGGACGATCGCTCATGAAAGGATAAGGCCATGCGCGCCCAATCCCACGCTTCCCTGCACGACTTCACCGTGGACATCGCCTTCTTCAGCGGGGGTGAACAGTATGCGACGCAGAGCTACACGCTTCGCGCATCGACCTGGTTCAGCGCCGAGCAGCAGGCGCTGCAGATGTCGATAAACAGCGTCTACGACAATCCGCGCATCCCCGACCTCAGCCGGTCCGCCACCGTCCGTTCGGTCTGACCCATGACCCGCGCCCGGCTCCATCACACAGGGATCTCCGCCTTGATCTCAGCACCATCAACACCGCCCACCACGCTGCCGCTCTCGCGCATCCTGGCGGGCTATAATCCCCGACGCTATTTCGACAGCAGGAAGCATGGCGAACTCGTCGCCTCGCTGCGCCTGCGCGGCATGCTCCAGCCCATATTGGTTCGTCCGGCAAGGGACGCCGACGACCGCTATCTCATCGTCGCCGGCGGCCGGCGCTACAGGGCCGCCCTGGAAGCTTTCGGACCTGACGGGGAGATACCCGTCGTTATCCGCGAGATGACCGATCAGGAGGCCCTGGAAGCCGCGATCGATGAAAACGACGTGCGCGACGATGCCTCGGAAACCGAGCAGGCGGACGCCGCCGTGCGTGTCCTCGCCGCCTGCCGGGACGACCGCGCCGAAGCGGCCCGCCGGCTCGGTTGGTCGAAAACCAAACTCGATCGCCGACTGGCGCTCGCCGGCCTCTGCGAACCGGTCAAGCTCGCGCTCGACGAACGCCGGATCAAGGTCGGGCATGCCGAACTGCTCGCAGCCGTCCCTGCCGACAAGCAGGAGAAGGCGCTGGAGACGATAATTGCCTCCGGCCTCGACGTCGGGAAAACGCGCGATCTGCTGATGCGGGTCACGCAAAGCCTCGCCGATGCGTGCTTCGACAAGAAAGAATGCACCACCTGTCCGTTCAACTCGGCGGCGCAGCGGGCTCTGTTCGAAACCCATATCGACGAAGGACACTGCACCAACGCCGGTTGCTTCGAACTCAAGTCCCAGACCGCCGAGATGATCCGCTTCGAGGTGGAGGAATGCGCGGCGAAGGTAGCGAGGGCCACGGGGGCGCCCGACGACGATCATGGAGAGGATGCCGATGATCCCGACGATGTCGGTGATGATGACGAGCATGATGACGCGATCGACGGCTCCACGCCTCGATCCAGCCATCTCTCGCTCGATGACGGCGCAGCGACCAAACCGACCGGCAATCGCCCACCCGCAGGCATCGCCCCGATCCGTGGTTCCGGCGCGAAGACCCAGGCACAAAAAACCACTGATATCGCCAGATCCATCGCCAACCGCACAAGGGAAGTGCGCGAGGCTGCGTGGCGCACCGCGCTTGCCCGAGCGCTGGCCGCCAATAGCGCGAACGCTCATATTGCGATCCTGGTCGCGGCGATGACCGGCACGCTTTGCGAGATCAAGGCCGAAACCCTGAAGGCGCGCGCCGGGTTGCTGGTTGGCACGTCCTTCCCCGAGCTCGACTTCAGCGCGAAGATCATCGCGATCCGCGAACTCCCGGATGCTCAGGCGATGACCATATTGTCCGCGATCGGGGCTGCCTACGCCAAGGATGTGGCCAGTTTCGACCATGTCGCGGACCTTGCACAGGCCTTCGACGTCGATCTGCGCGCCACCTGGCACGTCGACAAGGGGTTCCTCGAACACTTCTCCAAGGACGAACTCAGCTTCATCGCCCGCGAATGTGGCCTGGTGCCGCATATGGGCGAAAAGGCGTTCGCCAGGCTGCTGGGTTCGAAGAAGAACGACCTCGTAGCCGGCATGCTGAACGCGCTCGGCTTCGCCTGGGCCGGGCGCCTTCCGGGCGCCATGACACTCGATGGCCAATATGGCCCGCCACCGACCGCTGCTGCTCGCGAGGCACAAGCTTCAATCCCCCAAATGGCTGCCTGAAGCGGCCTTTTCCCATCCTCACAGCAAAGGACCAATCGCGATGCTGATCACCTGCCTGCTTCCGCTGCTCAGGCGCTATTCGCTGGGTTTCGACCTCGTTGCCGGCCCCGACGATACCGTCACCCTGGCCGTGATTCCCCGCAAGCCCGATGGCGCGGCCCATAATCTGGAAAGCGGTGAGGCCCGTCCGATCTCGATCACGGCGAGCGCGGCAGAGATCGATGCCGAACTTGCCCGGGGAGAGGGCGGTTCCCTTGGCGAACTCGTTGCCGCGCGCAAAACCCTGGCCGACCAGCTCGCCGAGCAGCGCGAGGTGGCCGAAGCGGCAAGGACCGCTGCCGCCGAGGCAGCAAAAGCCAGGGTACCCGCCGCCAAAGCTCCGGGCAGGGTCACAAAGACACCGGCACCCACCAGCCCGCCGCAGGACGCCAACGCCGATGAACCCACCAGCCTCTGGTAAGGAGCTGGCTCGCTATCCTGCCCCAGAAAACTTGCCTGCAACCCAGAAGGGATGATCCCATGCAGATCCAGCATCTCACGCAAACCTACCGGTACGAGGGTATCGATCTTCCGGTTCCGCCGCATCTGGCCGAAGACGCGGCGGGCCTGCGCGCCTATCATGCGACGCTCTATCCCGCGATCCTGAACGCGCAAGCGATCGATGCCGGCATATCGGGCGCAGCCCATATCATCGAGTATCGCCGCGCAGTCGGAACCAAGGGCTGAAAATGCCTCGCTCGAAAAGCGCGGCCATCCCCGCCGCTCCGCGCAAAACCCTCCTCGACTGGATCGAGACAGACGATGGCGACCAAACCGGCCTCAACCGACCTGCCTGCAGCAGGCAAGCCCAGGCGCTCCACGCGCGGCTTCACCTCGACGCCCAGGCGGACAGTGAAGCGAGCCCTGGACCGCTCCAGCCCCCTGCCGGCCTGCATCTCGCCCCGCTCGGTTGAGCTTGCCGGCCGATCCGTTGCGATATCCTGCGATGTACCGGTCCTCTTCGACGCGCCGCTGGCGCCGCATCACAAGCTGATCGGCCGCTGGGTCGCACTTCAGCAAGGGCTCTCGAGGCATTTTACCCGGCCGCAGGCACGCCAGCATATCGAACGGGTCTTCGATGCGGCCGTCCACGAAATCCTCGACAGCGTTGAACTTGCCGATCTGCGCATCGCCGTCCTGCACGGCGAGGAATGCGGCCCGCCGGCCATCGCGATCATTTGCGAGAGCCTGGGGCAACTGGACCTGGGATGGATCGAGACCAGCGATGCTCCCATTCCCTGGCGGGCCAGCGCATACCGGCTGCTCGAGCAAACGCTCATCCTGGCTCTCCCGGTGTTCGACTATGCCTATCTCATCGACGAGATGGCAATGTACTACTGGGACGGCGAAACCGACGACGAAGGCGCGCGCCAGGCCCTCATTTATTATCACGGCGCCGACGATGAAGAGATCGATGATTCCATGCTGCCGTCCGCGATCGATGCACGGCGACCGGCCTGGATGATCGGCACCAACGGGGCACGGCCCCGGGCGCTTCCGCCCCTCTTGCGCAAGGCCCTGAACAGGGTCCGCACGGCGCACAAGGCTCTGCGCAGCTTCGATCCGGAACGCCGTGCATGGCAGCTCGATAGAGACATTCTCTATGAATATGTCCCCGGCATCGAGGAATGCTCGATATCGCTGCCGCTGACACTCGTGCCGATGGAGCAATTCGCGCGAGAGCTCGACGATATCGGCCGCCACGGCATGGAAATGGGTTTCATGGACTTTGCCGGCATCTGTCCGCTGCCCGATGCGACCTGCATCGATGACTGGTTCGCTTCGCTGCGGCTCGGCGCGCAATTTCTTGCCGCGGTCCAGGATCTCATCTTGCTCGACCCCGATAGTCTGTGAGGACGCAATGCCTGACCATAGCACTCTCTTCGAAGCGACGGGCGCGGGGCTGGTGCTCACCAACGCCATCCTGCTTTACCGCACGGCGACGGCGCGGGGCGCCCACTACCATGATAGCCGGCACCACGCAGCACCCGCGTTCGCCAGTATCCATGGGATCGAGCAGGGCGACGATGGCCAGCCCGTGATCGCCGCGGGCACCTCTCTGACCCGAGCGCATCTGCGCCAATGGAGCGAGGCTCTGGGGCGAACCGCCAAGCCCGAATTCCTGCCGGACAATATTCTGGTCGCTCATCCCGATATGCTCGCATGGTGGCGGCCGGCACAAGTGCGCGGGGCGTATTTCGCACTGTCGAACCCTCCTGCGGGTCTGCGGCTTCTGTCCGCCAGGACGGTCGTGCAGGTTCCCTATCCCGCACATCTGTTCATCGCCACGCGGTCCGGCCTTGGCGTCTATGCCCTTGGCGCGAGTGAGCGCCCGACTGCCGCTACCCCGCTGCTCCACTCGCCGATCCTCAATGTCTTCGTCAACGGTCGCCTTTGCTGGGGCGACATCCCCAAACCCAGGCTGCTCTCCATCGCCTCGATCCCGCAATATGAAAGCGCGGTATTCGACTCCTGGTCGACCCACCCCAATCCCGGCCAGGAACGAACCGTCACCGGCAAGGGCGGGCTCGTCAGGCTCTGGGACAGTCTCGCTGCCCGCCAGGCTACCCGATTTCCTGTGAAGCGGCTCAAACCGTTCGGCGCCGCCGCTCGCGCGCAGCGAGGACGCCCGATGGGAACCGGCGCAGCCGACACGATCACGGTGGCGAGCCTCATCGCGATGAGCTCGAGGTCATGACGATGCTCGCCGACGATCTGACAGCCGCTGCCGTCCTGGCCGCCATGCCCTGTTTCCCGGTCCCGCCGCACGGCACATCACCTGCCATCGAGGCGCTTCGCGCTGCCCGTGCCGGTCATGGCCTTGCCATCGGCGCGGACGGCATGATGCTCATCCTGCGCCGACCATGGCTTGCGCTCGACGTGCCCGTCACGCCGCCCATCTCCGCTTATCTTCCCTATGGCAGCATCGGCACGCCCAGAGCCGACTTGCGCTGTGGTCTCATACCTCGCGGCCATATCGAGGAGATACTCGACAATTTCCGGGCCAGCCTACCCAACGAGCAAGGCGCCTTCATTCTCTGGAATGAGACGACCAGGGCATTCGCGGTGCATTTCCCCGACATCGACCAGGCCACGCCCACGCGTCTCGTCTACCGCCCTCCGATCCTGCAGCCCGACTGGCATGTCATCTGTGACATCCATAGCCATGGCGCGGGTCCCGCATTTTTCAGCGCCACCGACGACAGCGACGACGCCCACGCCACCAAGATATCCCTGGTCTTTGGCCGGTTCGGGCATCCAGACGGCCCGTCAATGGCGGCGCGCCTGTGCGCAGGCGGCATGTTCCTTGCCTTACCGCAAAGCCCCTTCGCAGGAGATCGACATGCAACCTGACCTCCGCAGCCGCCACTATCTGCCTGCGACCTTCGACAATAGCGCGATCAGGATCCTGCTGGTCGGCTGCGGCGGAAACGGCGCGCAGATGCTGATGGGCCTTGCCTCGCTCGATACGGCGCTGCGCGCCATTTCGTCGCGCTCGCTCGACGTCACCGTGGTCGACGACGATATCGTTACCGAGGCGAACCTTGGCCGCCAGCCATTCTATCGGTGCGACCTTGGCAATTCAAAGGCGCGCACCCTGACCGAACGGATCAACCTCGCGCACGGGCTTGCCTGGAAGGCCGTTCACGGCCGCGCCCCAGGCGCCATCCGCCTCGACGACACCGACCTCCTCATCACCTGTGTCGATACCGCCTCGGCCCGGCGCGCACTGGGCGCGGCGCTCGAAAATGGCCGCGCCACGCCCACCTACTGGATGGACCTCGGCAATCGCGCCAGTGACGGCCAATATCTGATCGGTTGCCCGCGGCGCACGGCCGCTGACGATCAGCACCGTCTTGCGACCGTGCTCGAAGCCTTTCCGGAACTCGCTGACGAGAGCCTGGCCGAAGACGACGCCCCGTCCTGCTCGGTCGCCGAAGCGCTCGACCGCCAATCATTGTTCATCAACCGCGTTCTGGCCAGTCACGCGCTCGCCCTTCTGTTCGATCTTCTCGGGCGCGGTTCGATCGGACACGCCGGTGCCTTCATCAATCTTGTCAGCGGTCAGACTGTCGCCATCCCGTTTACCTTCTCGGGCGGCATATCAGTTAAAAAGGCCGAAGAAGCGATTACCTCGCAATCCGGGCTTGCATAGGCTATGTCATATGCCAAGGAGTCGCCATGAACCTCGAGCGCCACGTCAAACTGTTCAAGAATGGTCGTAGTCAGGCCGTTCGCATTCCCCGTGAGTTCGAACTTCCGGGAGAGGATGCCATTATCCGCAAGGAGGGATCGCGCCTTATCATCGAGCCCGCCCGGCCGCGCTCGCTTCTTGCCGTCCTCAAGACATGGGAACCGCTCGATGAGGACATCGGTCCGATCGAGGACCGTCCTGCCGAGCCGGTCGATATCTGACCTATGTTCCTGCTCGATACCAACATCCTGTCGGACCTGATCCGGCAGCCCGATGGCATGGTGGCTCACGCTATCGCCAAGGTCGGAGAAGATGCGGTTGCGACCAGCATCATCGTTGCCGGCGAATTGCGCTATGGCGGAGAAAAGCGCGGATCGCCGGGCCTGCAAAGCAGAATCGAGGATTTACTGTCCCTCATTCCGGTGCTGCCGCTCAAGCACGATGCCGATGCATGCTATGGACGTCTGCGGACGGAGCTTGAGCGCCGCGGTACGCCGATCGGCGCTAACGACATGTTGATTGCCGCCCACGCTCTCGCAATCGGCGCGACCCTCGTTACGGACAACATCCGCGAATTCGAACGCGTTGAGGGTCTGAAACTGGTGAACTGGCTTCGAGCCACCTGATTCCAGGCCGGCACACGACCATGCGATGGAATGCATGGGTCATACACGGCCGATCTGGTTCGCAATAGTCGCGAGTAGGAAGGCGGAGGGGGAGGGTACAGGTGATCCCATGGAGATCGCCCCATGCTCATCCCATACAACCAGTCCAGGCACATTCACCTTTGCCGTCTGCAGCAAACGCCTGACGCATTCGCTGCCGCATCGATGCCGGATCGTACGGCATGACCGCCAATTCTACCCCATTCGATCCGGCAGATGCCACCTGTTGGATCGCCCATGGCCGCCGCCCCGAACATGCAGCGCTGCTGGCAGCGGTATGGACCGACCTTCCAGACCTGCCCTCCGATGTGCCGCTCGCTGCCCGCATGGCTCGTAGCCGCGCCAGGGTCGCAGCACTGCGACCATTCAACGACGCGATCCGCGAAGAGGCCGAACGCGAGAGACAGCGGGCAAACTTTGCCAGCATCGAGAGGCGAGTCGCGAATAACGCAGCCGAGCCCTTTGACCTCGCGATCCTCCATGGTCAGGCCCATCATGGCTATGACTGGGATACTTCGGTCCGCTATGCGCAAGCGCGCTATGCAGCTGAAGCAGGCTGGCAGCCGCGCGATTTCTCTGCTCCGCCGGGTCAAACCACGCCTGCCTACGCCCAGGGGTTTCGCGATGGTGGCGGCCGTTTCGATGACCTGTTCGACGTGGCCAGACGCTCTTACGCCGCCGCCGCACGCGAGGAGATCTTGCCGACAGCACCCGCCCGTCCGCAGCTTGCAAGACCGCTTCCTAGCAGTTGGCCGATACCGACCGACACACCGCGCCCCGTACGATGGTCCAGACGCATGCTCATCATCGGTACGGCCTTGGAGAACGGCGCCGCTATGCTTGACATGCTACAGTCCCACCCAGGGCACCGTGAGCTGAGAATAATCATAGCCGCGGCCGGGCACGGCTTCCAAGCATGGAATGCGGCTCCCAACCCGGAAATCAAGCAACCGGCGGATCAATTGCGCGCATTGCTCGCAGGGAGCGAGCACGATGATCTTCTCATCGTCGCGCATGGTGAAGATCTCACCTGGATCGACCGGCACGCCAATATTCTCCCGCTTTGCCGGACCATGGAACGAACACGCAATTCCGCCATCCAACAACGTGCGCAATTCCGCGTCTGGCTCGAGCGCGGTTTCGATGCCGGCGAAACGATAGCGAGCGGCCATATCCGCTGGTCCAAGATGGCAAAGGGCCTGTCCGGACGGCTTGGTGAATTCGTGACGCGCTATGCAGGACCTGAGGGGCCTCGCCGTCATCGGATAATCGTGCAACTGGCCGACGGCGTTCTCGCTACGGGCTTCATGACCCCGCAGGGGGAGCCGCTGCTGCCCGAGGCGATCATCTCCAACAAGGCCCATCTGCGCAAGGAAATGACGGCCATGCTGCGCCGTTTCGCCGCAGCAATCCCGCAACCCGGATCAAACGATACCCCACCGCCCGCGAACGAGATCGATAAGGCGCGCCCCGAATCCCTGGTCCCATAGCATCTTGATGAGGTCACAATGAAGGACAGTACCCTCCTGCCTGTCAGGACGAGCATCGATGCACTGGCGATCCACCAAGCGGAACCCCGGTCAAACCGGGCTGAGGTCCGCAACCCGGTGCTGGCGCTGCCCGCCGCCCGCATTATCGCGGCTCTGGAACCCGACGCCCGTGCGATCCTCGCCTTTCTGCTTCGGGACCTTCAGCATGACGCCCGCCAGCGAGCCGACCGAAGCTGGCATGGTCACAAGGCCGTCATGGCGAGCTACTGGTCGGCCGTCGCCGTCTATAGCGGTCACATATCCCGGGTCGTTCACAGGAGAGGAAGCCGCGACAGGCTCTCGATGGTCCTGCGACAGTCCGGATTTCCCGATATAGACGCTCGAGGATGGGCCGAAGCGTCGCGGCTCTATTGCCAGCGTCGCGAATTGAGCGACGAGGGCGCCAGCCGGTTTCCCGAAGCGCACCTAATGCTGGCGGGAAAGGTGGTCGCACGGATCAGCTATAACGGCCGGATATGGCTTCCCGGTATATGGCGGCCTGGCGACGCCCCCATCTACGACAATCAGCATGGCCGTTTCGCCGCGTAGCAGCTCTGTACCGGCTATGCCGACTGTCGGCCGTCCCGGCTTCTTTCTCGATCCGCGAGCCGCGCATCGCCAAACCATGAAGGGGAGGGAGGAGGCGTGTGCGAGGGCCTGCCCGGACGGCAGCGCCCTTCCTCTACCGAAGGAAGCTTCCCCATGGAGATATTCACCAGCCGTGCACGCCTTTCAGGATCGGTGCCCTATTATTCCTATCGTACACTTGTTCGCCTCGACGACCTCGATCCCGCGCGCCGACATCGTGTCCCTGTTCTCCACGTTGCAACATCGCAGCGCCGCATCCCATGCGCACGGATTGCGGACGTGATCGCGCCCGATCGCTGGGTCGAGCGACATCTTGCTGTCCCTTGCGGACTGGCCGCGAGGCTCGGACTCGTCGCGCGACGGCTCGAAGCGATCCTCCTGCGATCGAACTTTCCCGAGATGGTCGCCTATCTGACGCCTCCCATGCTGCTGGTGGAGCACGATCCGGGAAGCGTCGTCCACCAGGGCACCATCATCGACATCAACGGCAGTTTCGATTGGCTCACGTCGCGCATCGATGACTTCAGACCCGAAGATCTCGACCTGCGCGAAACCCACGGACGCTGCGCAGCCTGAGGTGGGAGATCCGCTCATGACCAGTTACACGCATATCGATCTCGAGACCGCCGCCTGCCTGTGGGAGGCGGTGCTGCATCTGCGCGACATGCCCGTCACCGATCCGGACGCGATCACGCGGGCCATGACGATCCGCAAATCCTGCAATGAACTCGGCACCGCCACGCTGCGGCTCATCGTGGTGGGTTGGACCTCTGCGGTCGAAACCGCTTGGCGCAACGCGAACGATACGGACCTTTCGTCTTTCGACTGGGACTTCGTCCCGCAATGGATTTGCGATACCATCGACTGGTCCGATCCCCGCAACCCGATTATCCGCCACGGGATTTCCGGAATTGCCAAGACCCCATGCAATTCCATCCCGCAACCTGGCGACCCGGCAATTCCGGTACCGGGTGACCGCGGCTCTCGCCCACGGGGGGCGACCGACCTCCATGCCGCCACGATCCTGCATCGGCATGGCGCCAATATCCACGCGGCGATTGACGAAGCCACGCTCGATGCCGAGCTCGCCGCATGGTGCCGGATCTGGTGGCAAGAAATTCGCGATGACCGCGATCCGCTCTCGCTCGACGACGAAGAGGTCATCAGGGCCTATTTCGAGCAGCATTCCTCCGACAGCCTGGTCAAGGACAGGGCGCAAGTCACGTTCCCGCTGTTGCCCACGGACGAACCCGAGCCATCGCTCGAGGAAGGTCGCTATTGCGTCCTCTCGACCGCGCACCTGACAGTCCATACCGCCAATCTCCTCGACAAATGGGCAACCTGGCCTCCGACCGATCGCCCGATCGATATCGCCGCCTCGACATATGGCTGGTTCGTCCCCGCACGGCCCCTTGACGATGATCGGCGTGGGCAACTCCCCGAAGATCTGTTGCGGCTCATCGATTTCGGACGGGATCGTGCCTTCCAGTTCCTGCTGTTCGACTGCGACGGCGAAAGAGCGGACGAACTGCCGGTTCATGACTGGTGAGAGACCTTCGCCCGGGGGCCATGACGATGCCTTCGCGAGCTACTGGCTGTCCGACCATGAAAGCCGCCTGAGCTTGCCGCCGCAGCCGTCTTGCGCTGCATATCATCGATTGCGCGCTGCAGCACATGAAAGAGGAGCGGGAGGGAAGGGGCGCAGGATTGAGATTGTCCCTTCCACAAGGAGTTGTTCCCATGTTTCAGCTAGCCCGCCAGCTATACGCAGACACGCTGCGTCGATTGCACCGAAACCCTTCAATCGAACGCCCGAACCCATCCATCGCAATGCGATGCAGAATTTGCGGAAGCGACGACGTCATGCGCGATGCCTGGGCACAGTGGGACGAAAATGCCCAACAATGGGCACTCGGATCGATGTTCGACGCCGCCTTCTGCAATCTCTGCGAAGCCGACACATCATTGGCCGAGGTACCGCTGGCCTCTCTCAAGGAGATGCCTGCCTGATCCCAAGGCGCATCGCCGAACATGAGCGGCTTGCGCGTTTCGCGGACAGCAATCCGCGCCCACGATGCCGATCGATTGCGCGCCAATAGCTGATTGCGATGCTCCATAGGGCGCGCGATCCGGGCGCCCGCGCATCCCATCACCTCCTACCAATTTCTCCCTTCGCCAACATTTCGGGCCGCCGTCCCGCGCGGCCGTACAAAGGAGTGCGCCTGATGACCATCGCCGCCCACGCCTTCGTCCGCGACGTCAAGGTTCCCCTCGGACACGGCTCTACCGGACCTCTTGAACTCAATCTCGGCAGGCTGATGTCGGGGCGCTGCCTCATCCAGGGATCGTCCGGGGCGGGCAAGAGCCAGACCCTGCGCCGGATCATCGAGGAGGCCTTCGACTACCTCACCACCATCATCGTCGATCCGGAAGGCGAATTCGCCAATCTCGCCCACCATATCGGAGCCACCACAGTGGCCGCGCGCGACTATGCCAATGACGGCCTTACCGCGCTGGCGCTGCGCAGCCGCCAGCATCGTATCGCGCTCCATCTCGACCTGAGCGATCTCGAACCCGATCACCGCATCGAAAAAGCCGCCTCCTTCTTTGCCGGCCTCCTGTCGGCTCCACGCGATCATTGGGCCAATACCGTGCTGGTGTGCATCGACGAAGCGCACCTACTGGCACCGCACATGGCAGCATCGGCACGCGACGCAGAGACCCGCCGGCTTGGCGTCGCAACACTGACCGATATGTGCGCCCGGGGCCGCAAACGCGGGATCGGTACGATCATCGCCACGCAGCGTCTCGCCAAGCTCGCAAGCTCGGTAGTCTCCGAACTCCACAATCACCTGATCGGCCTCAACATCTTCGACCGCGACGTCGCGCGTGCCGCTGACCTGTTAGGCTTCGGCAGCGATCAGGCCGCATTGCTTCGCCAGCTCCCGCCCGGCGAATTCTTTGCCTTCGGTCCGGCGCTGACGCCAGCTCCCGTCCTCGCCAAGATAGATCCGACGATCACGCCGCATATCGGTCGTACGCCCGATCTTGTGGCGGCCGCCGATCTCGATCCTGCCCAGAGCCGCAGCTTGCTCGACCTTGAAGCCCTGCGTGAAATGTCGCCGGCAAAGCCAGGACAGGTGGCCTTGCGCGGTGTACGCGCGCTCGATGCCTTCCTGCTCGATCCGGCAGCGCCTTATGCGGCCCGCATCGTCGCGGCGCTTGGCAATATCGCACCCAATGCCACCACGGCGGACGATCTTTCCCGTCATCTCGCGCTGCCGGCAAACGATGTCGCCGCCGGCCTTGATCTACTCGCCGCGATCGGCGCATCGGACACCATGCCGCGCGGCGACACACGCATTGCACGGCTCTCTGCGCGGCTGAGACTGCGGGTCGTCGATACGCCCGTCGTCGGTTTGGCCTGAGTACGCGCCATGACCCGTACACATTGTGATCTCGACGCCGATATCGTCGAACTGGCCGCCTTCGTACCGGAAGCCGAGGCACGCGAGACCACGCCGCTGGCCGAAATCGCCTTTCGTGCCGATGCATGGCTTCCCGGCGAAACCCAGCAATTGAAGGCGGCCTTCGTCCAGGACCATGGGCTCGACGAGATCGCCGGGCTTCTTGGCCGCTCTCGAACCGCCGTGGCGACGCGAATCCATGACTTGGGGCTCCGCCGAAATTCGAGGCGCAATTGGTGCGATTGGGAAGACGAGGAACTGGCGTGCTGCTACAGCAATGAACCAACCGCAACACTGGCGGCCCGTCTGGCACGCGGCGTCAGTGCGATCTACGCCCGGGCGAAACTTCTTGGTCTCAGCGAACCAGCCGCCCAGCCCTATAGTGCATGGGAGGACGTGCAGATCCGGGCCGGCTATACGCGCGGCGTTCCCGTCGCGCAGATTTCCGGCCTCATCGGACGACCGCTAAGCGGCGTCATCTCGCGCGCATCGATGCTGGGCCTGCGTCATGCCTGCCAGCCGGACGACTGGAGCGATACCGAGACAGCACGCGCCCTCGCACTCGCCGCCACAGGCGCGCGCTATATGGCCATTGCCCAAATGCTGGTTGAAGAAGGCTTTCCCGAGCGCAACAGCCGTAGCCTGGGCCAGCACCTTCGCAAGCTCGGCTATGGGCGAGGCTGGGGACGTGCGTGGATCGCCGAAGAGGATGATCTCCTCCGCCACGCCTATACGACAGGCGCCAGTCTGACGCCGCTGCGCAAAAGGCTCGGCCGTTCTTCCCATTCCATCCGGTGGCGTGCCGAAGCCCTGAAGCTTCGCGGTACGCATGTCCGCCGCGATGGATTTCGACAGGGGCCGGTCTGGACTGCACAGGAGGAAGCGCGTCTTCGCGCCGATTATGGCAAAATCCCGACGCGCGAAATCGCCGAGACACTGGGACGTGGGCTTCGTGCCGTGCTCTACCGCGCAAACCATCTGGGCCTCGTCCACGGGTTTATGCGCCCGTTCGGCAGTGATGAAGACCGGGCTATCCGAAACGCCTGGCTCCATGGCGTCTCGATGGTCGATGTCGCGCAGGCGCTCGGCCGCGATCCAGCGGTGATCGGCAAGCATGCGGCGCGGCTAGGCCACCGGTTCAATGATCCCGCGCGGCCAAGCCGGGGACCGCGAACGCGCCGGGCCAGCCGCACACCGGTGACCTTGGAAAGTCTCCTCGCTCTCGATCCACCCGATCTGCCGATCGCGGCCTGATCGATTTCCATTCCCGGTCAGCTCCCTCCGGAGGTCCCCATGGCTCTGTCAGTCCTGCCCGCCTGCCTCTCACCGCTGAGAAGCCAATTATCCTCCTTCGATCGAGCCTATCGAATTGCGCTGAACCTGCGGCGAGCAACCGGCGTTGCTCATTATGTCGTGCACGGCATCGCGCCTTTCCAGGCCTATCGGGTCACGACACAGCCGCCGCCATGGCCTGACCGCTGGCTGGCGATGGTGGCATGATGATGGCGCCACGATCGCCCGTCGTCGTGGCCTGGGGCGCCGGCACCAATTCCACCGCCATGATTATCGAACTTGTCCGGCGCGGCGAAATCCCGGACATGGTCCTGCTGGCCGCCATGCCGGAACAGCCACATACACGCCGGCTCATCCCGATATTTCGCCAGTGGATGGACGAACATGGCGTACCCAATGAGATCGTCGAATATCAGGCACGTTTCTTCAAGCATTGGCCACCTTATGGGTCGCTGCTCGAGGCGTCCCTGACGAATGGCACCTTGCCCTCGATCGCATTCGGGCTTCACAGCTGTTCGTCTCGCCATAAAATTTCGCCTCAGGACAAATGGGTCAAGGCCTGGCCGCCGGCGCAACATACCTGGGCGCATGGCGAGAAGGTCATCCGCCTCATTGGCTACGATTGCTCGGCACGCGACAACCAGCGCTATGCTCATCGTGCTGGGCATGTCGATCCGCTATTCACTTACCGATATCCTCTACGAGAATGGGGTTTGACTCGAGAGGATTGCGAGCGCATTATTTTCGATGAAGGCCTTCCAAGCTTTTATAAAAGCTCATGTTTTTTCTGCACGGCGATGCAGCCGGAGGAGGTCAGGGCACTAACGCGCGAGGAGTTGCGCCTCATCGTTCTTCTAGAAGCCCGCGCTGCCCCGCGGTTGAAAACCATTGAGGGACTATGGCGCAAATCGACACGTAAAAGGCCCGGATCGATGACCGCCTTCATTCGTAGCGAGCAACTGCTCGATGAACATGAAATCGATCATATCATTGCGTCGGCTCCCTTGGACCTCCTGGCTTTTCAGCGCGGTGCCGCGACGATTTCGCCCGAAATGCGACCCCACATGCGCGAATGGCTGGACCGCTTCAATGCGGGTCTCGCTCATCGTGCAGCATGACGGCTTAGATTTTACCTCGCTCGCCATTCACGATGTCGCTGCCGACGGAAAAAACGCATGTTTTTGATGCGTTGCAGCATGAGCTTGCAAGGCAAAAACATTGTGATAACCTTCCTCCAGACATCCTGAAACCTGCCCGCCACAGATCCCCAACCTGTGGTGGGCCGTTTCCGCTTTTTTGGCGATCGGTGACGACAAGGACGCCGATATTCCTCACCATCAGCCGTGTTACCTCCAAGCTCCATGCGTTCCTGATATACCGGCGCTGAAATTCTCCGAACCAGGGAGGGACGATCGTGCAGAGCACGGAGCAGTCGCATCGAGGGTCTTGCCCTTCGCGGCCGCAACATGCATCATACCGATGGTCGCGGAGATCAAATCACCCCTGTGACTTGATAACCCAACCCACGGCCGCTTGCGCACCCGAGGGGGGCAGTCTGGGGTTCTAACGTCGTCAGGGCCGCGACAGCGCAGGAAGGCCCGCCACATGTTTCACGCGCTGGCGACCGTCATGTCGACGGCGGCGGGATAACACTCTCCAGATAGGCCTCCAGCCGATCCTGCTGATGGGCGACTGTTCGAGCGCCCACATAGCCATCCGGACGTATGAGCAGTGCCTCGCCATTGCAGAGCCCAAGCCCAGAATCCGGATCGGTAATGGCCCCGCCCGGTCCAAGGCTCCAGACATGCAATCCTGGCCGCGGACTCACTGGCAGCGCCTGCTGGCTACTGCCCACGAGCAATGTCCAGTGCGGACCACGCATCAGGTCGAACAATCGCCGTGTCTGCCCACCGGCGCCCCGCAGAACAACGTCCGGCATGCGATCACCGGCAGTGGGGCCAGACTTCGCTTCGACAGCGTCCAGCGCGAGCGATAATCCTCGGTAGCCAAGGTCGAGTTGTCGGACTTCACGCCCCCGCACCATGTTCCCTCGCTTTGCCTGTTCCAGCAAGACCGTCGACAGACCCAGCATGGCGGCCGCGATCGGCCGGCGTTCCTCCTCGTAGCTCTCCAGAAGCGGGCAGGGTGCTCCGCCAAGGACGGCCGCCAGTTTCCACCCGAGATTATAGGCATCCTGTACGCTGGTATTCAGCCCCTGGCCCCCGGTCGGTGGATGAATGTGGGCCGCGTCTCCGATCAGCAGAATACGGCCGACCCGATATCTGTCGGCAAGGCGTGCGTTCATGACATAGGCTGAAGCCCAGGAAATCGAGAAGACCCGCACATCGCTTCGGCCTGTGCGCTCACCGAGCATCCGGTTCAAACCTTCGACCGACAGATCGACATCGCCATTAAGGGGAACGGGCGCCTGAAGCTGGAACAGATCGGTCCCGGCAAGCGGACACGCAGAAATCTGCCAAGCCATGTCGCCTTCATTGAACTGGTGCCAGACATCCCGGCTGAGCCCGTCAAGCATGACATCGGCCATCATGGCGCGAACTCCCAATGTTTTGCCGGGAAATCCTATACCAAGCGCGTCGCGTACATAGCTGCGGCCGCCATCCGCCCCGACGAGATACCGCGCGCGGATCGTTTCCTCCCCGTCGGTTCGCGCGATCCGGGCGGTAACGCCGTCCTCATCCTGCGTAAACGCAATCAACTCGCACCCGAACTCGACCTGCCGCCCGAATTCGGCGAGCCGCTCGCGAAGGATGCGCTCTGTCAGGAACTGAGGGACCATTAGGGCCGTCGTGTACGGCTCGGCCGTTGTCGAAGGCTGCTCGGTAAACATCTCCTTGTCGATAAAGCTGCCGTCGTCCCGATATTCGCGCAGCGGCGGGTAAACGCCGCCTATGGCCATCAGTCGGTCGATGACGCCGAGATCCTCGAACACCTCCTGGGTCCGGGGCTGAATGCCTTTGCCCCGCGAACCGGTGAATGGGGCCTCGCGCTTTTCGATCAAACGAAACGACACGCCGCATCGCGCCAGGTCGATCGCAAGCGCAAGGCCGGCCGCGCCCGCGCCGCAGGTCAGCACGTCAATGGTCCGCATATTCCACTTCCTGCAAATTATGTGTATCACGCACGTATTCTAGCCAGGATAGATCCATGTCAACCAATCATGTGCATGTTGCACATATTCGTGCCCAGCTTCCCAATTTGCACCGAGCGCTGATCGAGATCGTGAGCATCATGAACCGGCCCGATCGCGACGCCGCCATGGTCGCTGCTGCAGGGCTGAGGCTGGACAGCGCCCTTTTTCCGGTACTCGCCTCTATCGAGAGGCTCGGCCCCATCGGCGTAGTCGATCTCGCCGGACGGTTGGGGCGCGATTACACGACAGTCAGTCGCCAGGTCGCCAGGCTCGAAGACCTCGAGCTTGTCTCCCGCCAGAACAACGCGAGCGACAAACGGGTGCGCGAGGCGACCATCACGGCCAAGGGCAAGACCTCTACCGATGCCATCGACAGGGCCCGCGAGCGGATGGCGGTCCAGGCCTTCGCGAACTGGGCCAGCGAGGACTTCGATCAGCTCACGAGGCTGCTGGGGATGCTTGCCGACGCGATGGGAGCGAGCACCACGCCTGAATAGCCAGGCATCGGCAAGCTGCGATCTGCCTCCATGCCGCAGCATAACCGCAAGGCATGAGAAACTATCGCTCGCAACTGCGAGACGGACTGCATTCAATCGGGCGACGACCGCCGGGGAGATATGCGCCGCGCCTTGCAAAGGTTCGTGCAATGGCGAATTCCGACCCGCGGCCCGCCGTTATCCGCTGACAGATCCCGAAAACGCACCGGGCAGTACCAGATATTCTGCTACTGGTTCTTCAAGAGATCGCCATTGCTCCCAGCCGCCCAGGCACACAACTCAAAGAGCTTGAGCGTGTCATGCGCTAGACAGCTTTTGTAGTATTCCGAGGAAAGTGACGTAAGATTGAATTCTATCTTTATGCGTTCTCAAGATCGAGAACGACACGTCCTTCGATCTGGCCTTTGTGCATGCGTGCGAAGACATCGTTGATATTTTCGAGGCTGTCTGTCGTCACGGTTGCTTTCACCTTGCCCTGTGCCGCGAAATCGAGCGATTCCTGCAAATCGAGCCGGGTTCCGACGATAGAGCCCCGCACGGTGATACCGTTGAGAACCGTGTCGAAAATCGACATCGGGAAATCGCCGGGCGGCAGGCCGTTCAGCGACACGGTTCCGCCACGTCTGACCATGCCCATCGCTTGCTGAAAGGCCTTTGGCGAGACGGCAGTAACTAGGACCCCTTGCGCGCCACCGATCTCCTTGGTGATGAAACTCACGGGATCGACGTCACGCACGTTGACCGTGAGGGACGCGCCCAGAGATTGGGCGAGCTTCAGCTTTGCATCGTCGATATCGACGGCAACTACATTGAGGCCCATCGCCTTGGCGTACTGCACCGCCATATGTCCAAGGCCGCCAATGCCCGATATCGCTACCCAGTCGCCCGGCTTTGTGTCCGTGACTTTGAGACCCTTATAGACAGTCACCCCCGCGCACAGGATCGGCGAGACGTCGACGAAGCCGATATTGTCGGGCAAGTGCCCCACATAATTGGCGTCGGCCAGTACATATTCGGCAAAGCTGCCGTTTACAGAATAGCCTGTATTCTGCTGCTCATGGCACAAGGTTTCCCAGCCGCCCAGGCAGTGTACGCAGTGGCCGCAAGCCGAGTAAAGCCAAGGCACGCCGACGCGGTCGCCTTCCTTCACATGAGTCACGCCCTGACCAACGGCTACCACATGGCCTGCACCCTCGTGTCCCGGGATGAAGGGCGGGTTCGGCTTGACCGGCCAGTCTCCTTCGGCGGCATGAAGATCGGTATGACAAACACCCGTCGCGGCGATTTTGACGAGAATTTGCCCGGGTCCGGGCCGCGGCACCTGCACCTCTTCGATTACGAGGGGCTTCCCGAATTCCCGGACAACCGCTGCTTTCATAGTGCTCTGCATTGGGGTCTCGCTTCACAAGAATAGGCGTCACCGGCATGGCCGGTGCACGCAGTTCAACATCTCGCCGCTTAGAAGGGCGCGTCGATATCGACGACGTCGATCAGTTTGTGATTGACGAACTCCTTGATACCAAGACCGAGTAGTTCGCGCCCGTAACCGGATCGACGCACACCGCCGAACGGGAGATCGGCCTTCACCATGGTGGGGTGGTTGACGAAAACCATGCCTGTCGAAACCCGGCGCGCCACTTCGGCCCCATGGGCCGCGTCGGCAGTGAACACAGAGCCGCCCAGGCCAAAGGGCGAGTCGTTGGCGATGCGTACGGCATCGTCCTCATCACGGGCACGAAACAGCATTGAGACCGGGCCGAAGAATTCCCAATGGCGGGCGGGGTTGTCCTCGCTGACATCTGTCAGGATGGTGGGCTGCACGAATGCACCCTGATTGGGAACCTCGGGGCCGACGGTCGTTGCGGTCGCGCCATGTTCGACGGCTTTGGCAATCATGTCCTTGAGGCCGTCAGCAGCTTTCTGCGACGAAAGGGGCGCCAAGGTGGTCTCCGGATCGAACGGATCTCCCATGCGCAAAGCCGCGACGCCTTTGGTGTAGCTTTCCAGGAATTCATCGTAGATTTCGTCGGCAATGATCATCCGTTTGGATGAAACGCACACCTGGCCACCATTCCAGTGCCTGCCGAACACGGCCCATTTTACCGTCTTCTCCAGGTCGGCGTCCTTCAGGACGATGAAGGCGTCGGCCCCGCCCAGTTCCATCGTCGATTTCTTGAGTGCCTTGCCCGCGACCGAAGCCACGGCAGCACCGGCGGCTTCCGACCCGGTCAATGCAACGCCATGGACGCGAGGATCTTCCAGGATCAACTGCACCTGATCATGGCCGGCATAGAGATTGATGAATGCGTGCCGTGGCAGCCCCGCTTCCAGCATGAGCGCCTCGAATATCGCTGCGCACTGCGGGACGTTCGCCGCGTGCTTTAGCAGGATCGTGTTTCCAGCCGACAACTGCGGCGCGATGATCCGGGCGATCTGGTAATAAGGGAAATTCCAGGGCTCGATTGCGAGCAGCACGCCCAGCGGGTCATGGACGAGGATGGCGTCGCCTTCCGCCGAATCCGAAACGGGCAACTGCTCGGGCGCCAGCAGACGCTCGGCGTTGTCCGCATAATAATCGAAGATCGCTGCCGAGAGTTCAACTTCCGCATGGGCCTCTGAGATCAGCTTGCCCATTTCCAGGGTGAGCAGCGGGGCATATTTATCAGTGTCCCGCCGCAGGATGGCCGCCGCCGAGCGCATGACTTCTGAGCGTTCTGCAAAAGACGTTCGGCGCCACAACTGGAACGCCGCATCGGCGTCACCAATTGCCTGCCTGATTTCAGCTTCGGTCGCCGCTTCGAATTTCTTGAGGGTCTCACCGGTATAGGGGTTGGTCGTTTCGAACATTCGCCAATTCTCTTTTGCCGAGTTGGCGTCGAGAAGTAGCGCTTTCCCCGTTGGTAGAGGTTCGAGCGTCGATGCCAACGATTTTAATGCCTTGTTCTCATACCCATATGAGATGCCTACGGGTGAAGGACAATTAGCGAGACAGGCACATCACCTGTGCGTATGGCGCACTTATGGCAGATCTCATCGAAGCACTCTCGACATTCATCCGCGTCGCGGAATGCCGCAGCTTTTCGGCCGTCGCGTCGGAAATGCATGCCAGTCATACGACGATTGCACGTCGTATCGACTTTCTGGAAGATCGCTTTCAGGCAAGATTATTCCAGCGCTCCACCCGGCATATGAAAATGACGGATGATGGTGAGCGTCTCCTTGGCCACGCGCGCTCGATCCTGGCGAATATCGATCTTGCCGAAACCGAACTGGGCCAGCGAAGCTCGGATGCAGAAGGGTTGCTACGCATCGGTGTTACGACGGCGCTTGGATTGTTCTTCTCCCGTAATCTGCTTGGGAAGCTTTACGAACTCCATCCGCGGCTACGCATACATTTGCTGATGTCCGACGCTCCCGCGAACATGGTCGAAGAAGGAATCGACATCTCCTTTCGCATTGGCGAAATATCGGGGGACAGTCTGATCCAGCGGCGGATCGGAGATGTCGCGCGCAGCCTGGTGGCATCCCCTCGTTATCTCAGGGATAGAGCCTTTCCAGGGACAGCAAGCGAACTGGGTTCCCATGAACTGGTCGACTATTGTTACGACAAGCTGCCGGGCAGTTGGACGATCGAGAATAAGGCAATTCCTATCGATCCTCGCTTCACATGCAACAGCAGCGAAGCCGCCCATCAGGCCGTCCTCGCCGGATTGGGGATAGGCTTGCTGCCTGTATTCCAGATACAAGGCGACGTCGCTGCTGGAACCCTCGTGCATATCCTGCCTGGGGTCATGATTGAGCCGTTGCGATTGTCCATGACGTGGCCTCCGGGCCATCGCCTGTCGACCAAGGCCAGAACGTTCATCGAATTTGCCAGCACCTACATCGCACCACTTGTTTGCCATCGAACGGGTGTGCCAGCCGAGTCTATCAATCCCGCGAACAGATAGCCATGCGTGGATGCGCATGGTCATGCCGGTCCGAAATGCCATGATCCGCACGTTGACGCACTTCGTAGAGCCAGCTTGCAAGGCTTGGTTTCCTGGAACCGTGAAATAACGAATTCCGCCGCGCGGCCCGCCGCTATCCGCTGACCGCTCCCGATACCGGAAACGCACCGGGCGGTGCCGGGCATCCTGGCGCCCCGAATGGGCCTGTGACGACCGCCCATCCACACGGCGGATCTCCGCTACGGTGACTCCCACCAGCATAACTCCAGCGCGGCTACCGCCGCGCCGCAGACCTCGCGCCACATTCACCTTCGGCACCACCCGAACCGCACCTCAGCCGCTCGCCATGCCGGTGCGTTCGCGCGGAGTCGCGGGGCGACCGCAGCGTTGTGCGTGGGTGAAGGCGGGGGGCGTCGTGCCGGGGGTTGGGGAGCGCCTGGCCCCCGGGCGGACGGTGCGCGGGGCGAGGGCGGGACAGAGAGGAGAGAAGGACCGGGGAGGGTGTCGCCGGAAAATGGATTTCGAGCGACATTCGAAAGGTCAAGACGATGAACATCGGTGAAATCTTCCGCCAGAACGGCCGCCTGACGGGCTCGATCGCTACCCGCACGATCGACCTTCCCCGTATCGGCCTGCGCAAGGTGATGAGCGAGAATGAGAAGGCGCCTGTCTTCGAAATCCTTGCGCTTAACGTGGCGCGTCGCTGGGTCCAGATCGGCGCGCTGTGGGAGGCTGCGTCGAAGCGCACCGGCGAGGTCTTCCTTGCCGGCAATATCGACGACCCCAGCCTGCCCGAGCCGCTGCCGATCGCGCTCTTCCCGGCCGATCATGGCGGCTACATGGTCGCCTGGCGGCGCGACACCATGCGCTCCGACTTCGGCGGCGGCATGGGCGCCAGCCGTACCAACTACGATGATCGCGGTCCGCGCGATGAGGGCGGCTTCGGCGACAGCACCGTGGGTGCCAGCGGCGAACTGACCGGCGCGGGCGCCCCGTTCGATGGGGAAGACCCGTTCTGATCAAGCGCTGATCGGAGCCACTTCGGGCCGGGGAGGCATCAGGCTTCCCCGGCCCATTTTCTTGTCCGCCCATGAGGAGAAATCCCATGCACCGCACTTCACTGCACGATCTCGTGCCGCTGGCCGACCTCTCCGCGCTGTCCATCGCGATCATGACCAGCCCTTCCATCCAGGGGCTGATCGCACCCCGATTTCCCGACATCCCCGGCATGCCTGATGTGGCAGTCGGAATTCCATGCGGCGAGATCATCGCCGCCATTTACGACCTACTCGAGGATACGCCGCTTGCCCCGCATGCGAGCGGAATCGTCGATGCCGTCCTGAGGCGCACGACCGCTTTCGCCGGCATTCAAACGCGCAGGCACTGATCCGACACCACCGGGGGGCGGGACGCAATTGCGCGTTCGCGCCCCTCTTCCTTTTCCATCACAGGGAGAACTCCCATGACCCGAGAGCATTCGCGCAGCATCAGCCGCTTCGCAGACCTGCCGGCGCTGTTCGCCGAAGTGACGGCTACCCCGGAATTCCAGCGCGCCTTTGGCGATCCCATTCCACTTTCGATCATCAGTCCGGGCGATGAACCCGGCGAGCATGACATGCCCGAACCGCTCCATGCACAAGCCGACTGTGCCGGCATAATCGCGACCATCTTCGACCTGCTGACCGATACCCGTCTCGACGCGCTCGCGCCCGAGATCGCATGGGGCATGGTCAACAGCTTCCACTTCGTCGCGGGTAAGCTCGAACGGCAGGAAGACCTGCTGGCCGATGAACTGCGCGACATGATCCGCCGTATCGAACCCTCCGAAGTCTTCAACACCGAACTGGAAGAGAAGCAGCTCCTGTGCCAGTCGCTGACCGAACAGCGCGAGGCGCTCGAATGCATGCGCGACTATGCCGCCGACACCTTTAGGGTGCTTTCGGGCCGCCCATGGTCGCCTGCACGCGGATCACGCGTATCCAAGGCTGCCACCGCGACACAGGTATCGATACAGGATTTTCTGCGCGTGCGTGAACTGGCCGAACGCGAGCGTTACCGCCCGCGTGGACCGATCGTGGTCGCTTCGGGTCACGCGGAATGGCATGACTGGCAGCTTCTGTGGGACCGGCTCGACACGATCCACGAGCGCATTCCGCACATGACGCTGGTTACGACCGCGCAGCGCAAGGGCTTCGATGCGATCGTTGCCTCATGGGCAGGCAACCGCGAGGTTCAGCTCGTGACCTATTCGCTGACGGGCTCGGGACGCGGCGCGCCCTTCGCACGTAACCGCAAGCTGGTGGACCTGAAGCCCGTCGAGGCCTTGCTGGGGGAAGGGTCGGGTATTCAGGCGAACCTCTATCAGGCCCTGCGCAAGGCGGGTGTCCCTATCCATGCCTTCCGAAAGGCCGATCAGGCACCGGTCGAGAAGATCGCTCCGCCGCAACGGGGACGGCTCCGTCGGGCGGCGTGACATCCGCAAAACTCATTCATCCTGTCGGGGACGGCGCTTTGCGCTGTCCCCATTTTCATGGGAGCGTGTCATGGCGATACCCGAACATCACCGAACCAATTTTCAAACTTTGCTGCATGCCGCCATGGACGGCAATCTCGCATTGATGGAGTGCTTGGATGCGGTTTCCGGCGAACCACGCTATGTGGTCTGCGCCGTCGGCCGGAGCGGGGACGAGTATGTGTTCACGCCGTTCGGGCACTTGCATCAGGGCGATCCCTACGCCGCCTATGTGCCGCCAGCGCCCTGAGCAGGGCACGCCCTCAATCACATGGAAGGGAGTGCGGGCATCGCGAGCAAGCTCGCAATACCCTTCCATTTCCATGATCGTCATGGAGGCGTCGGTTGGCGTCAAGGACAACGGGGCCCCACCATCTTGCTTCGCAAAATCGTTGCCCCCACCGCCGCTTTGCGGCCGCGTGCCGCGGTCCTTGACCCCGGCCCTCACCGTCCATGGATTTTAGGGAGGCGCCTGGAGGCACCCATTTGCGAATCAGGGGCATCGAGCCCCTGATTCGCAAAGCCTCTTCTCTCTCTCAAGAATTCCTATGGTGGCACGGGACCGCGTCGGCCTCAAGGACGACGGGGCCCCACCATTTTTTTGGGCGGGTCGGGCGTTGCGCCTGGCCTGCCATGATGGTGGCCGCCCAAAAAAATCGTGACCCCCATCGCCGGCTGCGCCGGTCGCGTTCCGCGATCCTTGACCCCGCCGCTCGGAGCCCGTGCCCAAGGGGGAACCTCTTTCGTTTCAACAGGAGGTTCCAATGACGACTATCAACCGCTCCGTCCGCCCGTTCTCCGATATCGCCGAATTCATCGCGCAGGAAACGACCGCCACCACCGACGATTTCCACGCCGCCTTCGCCTCCAATCTCGAGGGTATCCGCATCGGGCGCGATGAGGAGGAGATGGCGACCGACATGCCTGATCCGAGGGAAGCGCAACTTGCCGTCGAACTCATCGTCACGACGCTCTTCGACGTGCTGCGGGACACCCGGTTGCAGCCTGCTGCCGAACGCCTCGCATGGGGCATCGTCAACAGTTTCCATCACGTCGCCCAGCAATGGGAGGGGCAGGCCGACAGGGCGACCCGCGATGTTCAGGACCTGCTGCGGTGCGTCGACGGCAGCGAAATCCATGGCGTCGAACTCGAGCAGGCACGCGACACTCTGGAATTTCTCGACGAAGCCACCGACGCTCTGCGGTGCATGCGCGACCATGCCGCCGACGTCTTCCACACCGAAACCGGACGGCCGTGGTCCGCGCCGAAGGGGTCGCTGGTGTCGAGCAAGCGCACCGCCTCCGTCATAGCCGCCACCGATTTCCTTGCCGCCCGCCGCCAGCGCCGCACCGACGCACACAACCCGCAAGGGCCCGTCGTGATCTTCTCAGGCGGGGCGGACACATGGTTCGACGACCGCCTCATCTGGGCGAAACTCGACGAAGCGAAAACCCGCAATCCGCTGATGGTGCTGGCGACGACCGCACAGGACAAGGGGTGTGACGCCATGGCCGCAGCGTGGGCAGCATCCCGCAAGGTGAAGCTCATCACGTTTCGCCTCAGCGCAAAGCTGGGCAAGCGAGCGGGGTTCGTGCGCAACGAGCAGATGGTGGGCCTCCGACCCGTCGAAGCGCTGGTCTGCGAAGGATCGGGACTGCAATCGCACCTCGCGCGTCTCGTGAAGGAGAAGCGTATCCCGGCGCGGTTCGTCAGGCTCAGCGATCAGGGATGGGAAGCGCAGTAAGCTTCCCAAAGAGGATCGGTCCGGTTCACCGGGCCGGTCCTCATTTCTTTCTTCGCGCGTAGCACTCGCCCCCGCTCAGGGACCCGCAGGCGGGTCCGTCGCGGGGCCGATGCGGAACCGCCAGGGCGGTCCCGGCCTCCTGCGCGCGGCTTCGCCGTGCTCGTCGCAGGGACACCCTTCGGGTGCAGTCCTGAAAGGATTGGAATCCTTTCGGCAGGGTACCGCGAGATGACCAGAGGAGAGGAGGGGCGGGGAAGGGGAGTTCAATCAGGAGATCGAAAGTCATGTCCGACCACACTCTTCCATCCACCAGCCCGGCCGTCTTCATTTCGGGATCACTGTCGATCACGTCGCTTCCCGCCCCTGTTATCGCACGGATCGAAGCCATCCTCGAGCGCCGGCTCCCCGTTCTGATCGGCGATGCACGCGGCGCGGATCGCACTGTCCAGCGCTTCCTCTGCGAGCGCAATATCGATGCCGTCGAAGTCTATTGTTCCGGCGAAGGGCCGCGCAACAATCTCGGACAATGGCCCACCCGAAACATCCCGTCTTCCGGCCCGAAGGGCACCGGCGCTTACCACACGCCCAAAGACAAGGCGATGGCGAGCTATGCCTCCTGCGGGTTCGTGATCTGGGATGGTCGTAGCCGCGGTAGCCTTGCCAACATCCACCGACTGGCAGCGCGCCGGTGCTTCATTCTCATCTGGTTTGGACCCGAAGAGCGGTTCGTCACCCTCCGATCGGATTCCGACAGGGACAGTTTTCTCGAGGCACATCCCTGCCGGAACCTGTGATTGCCTGCGGCGCAATCAGGTCGCAGCAGGCAATCCCTTGAGCGCCGTCAGCGCTGCGCTGCCGCCAACCCGGATCGCTTGCGTGAGAAGCTTACGGAAGTCCTTTTCCGTGAGCCTTTCCACCGGCATCTCCGCTATCGTCACGGCATATTTACCTCGTAAGGCACGACGCGCGCTTTCCAGCTCATCACTGATCTTGCGCTGACGTGCTTCCAGATCGGCGAGCCGATCCCGTTCCGTCATTTTTGGCATTTTCCATCGTCCTTCCCCGATGGCCTGCCCGTCATGCGCCACTGTGCCAGATCGACAAGGCAAGGCAAGCGAGGATTGCCGTTTCCTTCGGAACCGGCAGGCGCATGGCTCGACCTGGCGCGCCATCCCGAACCTGCTTCTTCCGCCCACACGCTTCCATTCCCCCATATCCTGCCTGCAGCCAAGGGAGAGCCCCATGTTAACATCGCAATCCGAATTCGATCGCTTCGTGGAGCCGCATGAGCCCGGTTATTTCCGCGCGCAAGCGCACGGGTTTGCGCTCATTCGCGAGATCGACGACTGCCTCAGCGAGGCCAAATCCTATGCCGGTCGCTACACCGGGTATACCGATCCCGTCACGCACGATCTGGTCATCACCGGGGAGTGCGAGGAGGAATACGAATCTGCCATGAACGATGCCCGCGCTTTGGCCCGCATTATTGCGAAGTCGAACGGATATCAAATCTTGCGTGCGCAGGGCAGGTCCGACGAACTGGCCCAGCTTGTTTACATGGCGCACGACCAACTCCGATCGTAACCACACCGACCTCATTTTTCCGGGGACCGGGCTTCGCGTCCGGTCCCCTTTTTTATGCCAGAGGAACCCACCATGCCCATGCAGACGACGCCGGTTTCACGCCGCATTTCTCAAGCCGCCAACCGGCAGAAGAATTGCCGCGCGCCTTCCGGCACGAGGCCTCGCAGCGCAAATGCGCTGCGTAAGGCGGGACGCACGGCGCGAGGCCGTTTGTAATGGACCCTACGCACGGGTGCTGCGGGTGATTTTCATAGTATAATCAGATCGATAGATCTGCCTTACAGCGCAGGCATGAATTCGCCGCATGTATGGCGGGGTTCACCAGCAAACCATCTGCCTGGCCACGGCTTTGAAATTTCGCCGAATTTCCTGTAATCCGTGCCTTACTGCCATCCTTTCGTGAGGAAGGAGGCAGGTGGAATTGAGCGGCATTTACGTGGAAGCGCGGCATGAAACGTGCTCCCGCCTCTCTCAGGGTAGTGCGACCGGAAGGAACGGCATGGCGGACCTGAATGAAAGCTACATCATCGATCTTCGCCGGGCATTGGTCGAGGCGATCTGCAAGGTGTCGGCGCAGCGGCAAGAGGCCGCCTCAGGGCACAAGGGCGATACGCTTTTCATCGGATCTGCCGAAGTCAGCGAAACGCTGGTGCTGTTGTTGTCGGAATTCGTCGAAGGTGTGCCCGACCTTCGTACCCCTGCGGAAGTGCGGCGTATGTCGGACATCATCGCGAAAAAGATCAGACTCAACATTGCCGATATTCGGCGCAGGCGCGCCGAGACTGGCGCCCGTCCTCCTTCGTCGATCGTAATCAGGGGAAACTGATCTTTGACCGCTTGGCTGATCGGCAGGATGGTCGGCGAGCGAGCTGATCGGCCTCGAGCGGAGGTGGGGTACTCGGGGGTTTGGTATCCCTTGCGGCCATTCTGATGAGAGCCTATATTACAGAGGCTTCATGACATCTGCGAAGGCTCCCGGCAGCGGAGACCTTTCGCGTGACAAAAGTCAATTTTCGTGTCGATCCGGCATTGCACGACGCCCTGCAGCGACGGGCGTATGGAGCCAATCTCAGCCTGTCCGCCTTCATTCGCCAGGCGCTCGAACAGGCAGTCGACAATCGCAAACGATACGTCTTTTCGTCGCAAGACGAAATCCTCGCAACCTCCATCCAGATCCTCTCGATCCTGGCGACATCGGTCGGACGACGCTCGCCCGAAACGCTGGAGCAGGGGATGGCGCAGGCGCGCACTATCCTCGCCGAGCGTGGCCTCCTCGGCGAGGAGGAGGCGCAATGAGCATCTTTCGCAACGACACGCTGGGCTCGTGGACACGCGGAGGGCAGGCCATCGTCCACAATGTCCGCATGACCACGCAGGTCTTTTACCAGACGCTGCTCGCGGGGCTAATCATCTGGCTGGTCGGCACCGTCTGGTATGCGTTCGAGAAGTCGAGCGAATACGAGCGCTTCGTTCTGGTCAAGCTCGCCGAAGCGATGATCAAGGTCGATGCGGCTGGTGGCACCAATGATCCGGTGCGGTTTCGTACTCCGCAAGGGCGCGATTACTGGACCTCGGCCGACTGGCTGGTCGCCTCGACCCTCGCGAAAAAGACTCTCCACGCCTTCGAGGTCTATCTGCTCCACGGTGCGCTGATTTCGGGCCTGTTCGCGCTCGTCATGCTGGGCTGGGCATGGTTCTACTTTACCCGCACGGGGAGGGGGCTCGGCTCCAACGAATATCTGCGCGGCGCCCGCTTCGGGACGATCCGACAGGTGAAGCGTGCGCTGTGGCGACAGACAAAGGGGCCTTTGTCGATCGGAAACGTCCCGGTGCCGGAGGCCTACGAGCCCGAACATATTCTCCTGTGCGGCGCTCCCGGAACGGGCAAGACCAACCTTATCGTCGGCATGCTTGAGGGTATCCGCAAGTCGGGAAGGCGAGCCATCGTCTATGATACGGCCGGCACTTTCGTCGAGAAGTTCTACCGGCAGGGCGCCGACATGCTGCTCAATCCGCTCGATCAGCGCACGGCGCGCTGGTCGCCGTGGGTCGATGTCCCGCGCGACTATCACTACGACCAGATCGCCGAGTCCACGATCCCCGACAAGCATGGCGATCCCTTCTGGGCCAAGGCCGCGCGCGGCACGCTGGTCGCGGTCATGCGCAAGCTCGCACGCCAGAAGCATACCTATGTTTCGGTCCTGCTGGACCGGCTGCTCCGCTCGAAGCTCAAGGACCTCGCGGCATTCGTCTCGGGCACCGATGCGGCTGCCTTCATCAGCTCCGAAGGCGAACGGACGTCCGCCGGTATCCAGGCAGAACTCGCCTCGGTGATGCGCAGCTTCGGCTATCTGGACGATACCGAGGACGGCTTTTCGATCCGCGACTGGGTGGAAAAGGGTGCGGAAGGAAGCTGGCTCTTCATCACGGTGAAGGCCGACCAGCTTCCCTCGCTGCGTCCCTTGATCACGGTCTGGCTCGATATCGCCATCAGTGCGATCATGAGCCTGGCGCCCGATCGCGACCGGCGGCTCTACTGCGTGATCGACGAATTGCCGACGCTGCAAAAGCTGCCGAGCCTATCGGACTTTCTCGCCCGCGCGCGTAAGTACGGCGGCTGCGGCATACTGGGTTTTCAGTCCTATCCGCAACTCGAAGCCACTTACGGAATCCAGGATGCGGCCGCGATCACCGGCTATTGCTCTACCTGGGTTGCGTTGCGGGCGAATGACACCGCGACCGCCAGGCACGTCTCTGAAAATCTCGGCCAGGTCGAGCAGGTCGAAGCGAACGAGGGCATGTCCTACGGCGTCAACGACATGCGCGACGGCGTCAACCTGTCGCGCATGCAGGTGACGCGGCCGCTGGTGATGCCGACCGAAGTCACTAACCTGCCCAACCTCGTCGGCTTCCTGCGCTTCGGTCGCAACCTGCCCGTGGTGCGCTTCGACAGCCGGTTCAACGATGTGCCCTCCTTAGGGCCCGCGTTCATCGAACGTACGACACCCCCCGATCAGATCGACAAGGCGAAGACGCTCGTGCGCATCGCTCATGCAGAGGCGCGCGTTCGTGAAGCGATCGAACGCGAGGCGGCGCAGGCGCCTACTCCTGCCCCAGACGGCGGCGGCCAGTCTGCGCCGGAACCTTCGGACATTCCGAATGTCGCCGCCCCGCCACCGTCCCAGCCGGACCTGTTCACGCCGCCGGTTCCGCACATCGACCCGCAGCGCGTCGAAGACATATTGCTGAACGAGGAGAGCACGGAACTTCCCGCGCCCGCTCGCATGCTCTGGACGATACTTGCGGGCAGGCAGGGAGAAATCCGCTCCGATCTCGTCCAGCATGGGCGCGGGGACGGGCCGCGTGAACCGGCGAAGCCGGCATGATCCAGCCCCAGCGCCTCCATGGCAAACCCGCCAACATCACCCGCTATTACACAGTGGGCGATTACTACACCAAGGGCGGGAACGAACCTTCCGAATGGGCTGGGAAGCTGGCGGCCGATCTCGGTCTTTCCGGCGCCGTCGATCCGAGGGTCCTGCGAGATCTTCTCGCCGGAAAGATCGGCGACCAGCAGCTTGGACGTCACAGGGCCAACGGCGAAATCCAGCATCACCCCGGATGGGACTTCGCTGTCAACGCGCCCAAATCCGTCTCCATCATGGCGCTGGTGGTAGGCGATGAGCGTGTGCTCGCCACCCATGAGCGCGCCGTGACCGATGCTATATCGTACCTCGAGGAACAGGCGCAGCTGCGCCGGCGGGATGAAGGCAAGATCATCCATGAAACGACCGGGAGGATCCTGGTCGCGCGCTTTACCGAGCACGGCAGCCGCGAACTCGATCCGCATCTGCACACCCACCTGGTCGTCCTCAACATGACCAATCGCGAGGACGGCGATCCAATGGTCAGCCTGGAAAGCCGGGTCATGTACGGGGAGCAGCGCGTCGCCGGACAGATCTATCGCAATGCGCTCGCATTCGGCCTGCGCGAGGCGGGCTACCGGATCGACTTCGATCCTCGCACGGGCCTTTTCGAAATGCGCGGCGTGCCGAAGGAACTGATGGAGACTTTCTCACGGCGCGCGGAGCAGATCGAGGAACATGCCCGCGAACATGGTCTGGTCGGCCAGAAGGCGCAGCGTGCGTCCTTCTATGCCACGCGCAGTGCCAAGGTGAAGATCGGCTACGATACGCTGAAGGGTCAATGGCATCAGCGGTCCGGAAAGTTTCTCGGCCCGCTCGAACAGATCGCCGCTGCCGCCCGCGAGGAGGAAGGCGGCCATCGTGCGCCTACAGACCGCATTGCGGCGAGGGCCGCGCTGTTCGGCTTGCGGCAATTGGAGACAGCGGAAGCAGTCAATGACCTCGGCGATATAATTCGCACAGGCCTTGCCGCGCATGTGGGCGAAGTGCGGCTCCAGGATATCCGCCCCGCGATCCAGAACCATGAAGCCGTGCGCAAGCTTCTCCCGACGCACGAGCAGACCGGCGACCAGATTCTGACACGCGGACGCACCAGCCGCAGATCCTGGCGACAGGAACTCGCGCTGACCCAGCATATCGCGCTTGGACTGGGTGATGCGCACCCGATCGCGGTCAGCGGCCGTGTCCTGGCCGCGCTGGAAGGAGCCGGCCTCAATCCGGAGCAGGAGCGCGCATTGGTCGAAACCGCTCTTACCCGCGACCGCGTTACCGCGATCCATGGCGTCGCCGGCTCCGGCAAATCCACTCTTGTGAGAGTTCTTGGCGAAGCTTCCGAGCCGGGCACGACGCTGATCGCACTTGCCCCGACCTCGTCGGCCTCTGCGGAACTGGGCCAGAAAGCAGGTATATCATCGCATACCGTAGCGGGCTTCGTCGCCCGCGGGGGGCATGGCATCACCGATCGCCACGTGCTCGTGCTTGATGAAGCCGGGCAACTCGGCAACCGGCAGGCGCGCAGGCTCCTCGAGATCAGCAGGGCGACCGGCGCAAGGCTGCTCCTTCTGGGCGACGAAAAGCAGACGGGCGCCATCGAACAGGGCAAGCCGTTCTGGCTGATGCGCCGGCTTGGACTGCCGACGGTCGAATTGACGGAAGCGGTGCGTCAGGAAACCAGATCCATCAAGACCGCAGTCGCGCAGGCGCGCGCGGGAAACTTTGCGCAGGCACTCGCGAAACTCGACGGCGTCAACACGGCGCAGGACGGCGAGAAGATGGCCGAGCAGGTCGTGGAAAGCTGGATCCGTCTCAAGCCCGGCTCGCGCGCAGGTACGAACATCCTCGTTCTCGACAACGCCACGCGGCTCGTCGTCAACAGCAAGATCCGCGAAGCTCTCAGAAGCGAAGGGGGCCTGGCCGCCGAAGAGAGCCGTCTGTCTATTCTCGCGCCGGTCGGTTTCACCGATGTCGAGAAGCACATGGCGCGTTTCTATACGACCGGGCAGGTCGTGCGCTTCGAACGCGACGTCACGCAGCTTGGCGTGGCACGCGGCGCCGATTACCGCGTCACCGGGCTGGGAAGGGATAGCAACGGACGGCAGGTCGTTCGGCTTGTCGATGAGAGCGGACGCACGATCCGTTGGGATCCGCAGAAAACGCCGGCTCGCCATATCAACGTGTTCAATCTCGAGGAACGCGACCTGAGCCAAGGCGATCGCATCCAGTGGCGTCTCGTCAGCCGCGAGATTGATGTGCGTAATGCCGAGCGCGGCACCGTCGATAAGCTCGATGGCACGATGGCGACGATCCGCTGGGACCGGGACGGCCGAGTGCAGCAAGTGGATCTGTCCGGGTATAAGACCTGGGATCATGGCTACGCGGAAACCGTGTATTCCTCGCAGTCCAAGACCTATCCCCGAGTGTTCGTGCTTGCTCCGGTCGAATCCCCGCTAGTGAACGCGCAGAACTTCTACACCGCCATAACCCGCGCCATGTACGGCGTGAGGCTGTGGACCAACGACGTCAAGGGACTGATCTCCAAACTGGAGCGCCATTCCGGTGAAAAGACCTCATCGCAGGAGGGGATGGGACGTATCAAGCATGACAGCGTTGGTTCCTTCGCAAGAAGACAGGATCACCGCCTCACAGGTCTCACGGCAGATCAGGAACGAGCACGCGCTGAGCGCCGCGACCGGACGCTGGAGCGGCAGCTCGATCGCCGCGAGAGGCCACCTCGCGGACCTGCTGAGCATCTGACGGAAGGCGCGAGAAGTCTGTCTCAGGCGCTCGATCGCTTGCTTGGCGGGATCCTCGATCATGCCCGCGTTGCGAAAGGCGGACCGGAAGCGCAACCGCCACGACAGGAAACCGCGCCCACGCATCGACCCGAACCTTACCCAGGGGTCGAACGATGACATCTCATTTTACGCTGATGGTCTTGACCGCCGCGGCCTTGCTCTGGCTGGCGTTTGTGGTCCGCCGTTCCCGCATACCTGTGCGGCATCGCTGGCGAAGGCGGCAGGCGCGAACCATGGCCGAGCAGCTTCGCGGCCGGGATCGTTCCCAACCGCCGCAGCTTCTCTATGCGCGCCTGCGGGCTATGGATCCACTCGCCTTCGAGGAACTGCTGCTCGAGAGTCTCGAGAGGCGAGGGCACAAGGTGACCCGGAACCATCGTTACACAGGCGATGGCGGCATCGATGGTCAGGTCGTAATCGAGGGCGCCATCTGGCTGATTCAGGCGAAACGCTACGCGGGTACTATTCGGCCCGATCATGTCGTTGCCTTCCAGACGCTGTGCCAGTCCCGCGGATGCCGCAGCCTGTTCATTCATACGGGACGGACCGGCCTCGAAGCCGAAGGGCTGTGAGTCACTCCGGCGCTGTCCGGATCACTTCCGGACGAGAGCTGCTGGCTCTGCTCAACGGTGAAGCGATACAAGGTCTGAGTGAAGTCATTGAACCGGCCGTTTCGATGCCAGGAAAAAGGAGAAGTGACTGATGCCTCAGCATTGGCTGCTCATGCTCGCGTCTATGGTCAGCGTTGCGCTCTCGCCAGGCCAGGCGACTGCACGGTCTCGAAACATGGTAGAGGAGCGCATCATTGGTGCCTGCATCCGCAAGGCATCGCTTGGGCACCCATGGCTCGAACGGACGCTGTGGGGCCTTCGCGATCAGGAGGCCGGTTGGCTCGGCGCGGAAGTTCGCAACAGCAATGGTTCGCACGATCTGGGGCCACTGCAGATCAACAGTTGGTGGGTGCCTCGCATCGCGGCGAGCATGGGCAGGTCAGAAGGTCAGGTTCGTAATTGGCTGCGTTCTGATGCCTGCTTCAATGCTGAGGCAGCGCGCTGGGTGTTTTTGTCGGCGCTGAATTCGACTGGAGATTATTGGAAGGCGATAGGCGTCTATCATAGCCCGACTTTATGGCGGCAACGGCAATATTCGACCTCTGTCGCGACGCATCTTCGTGTGAGATTTGGCAAAGATGTATTTCGATGAATCATTATCTACATGTTGCGCAATATTAAAATGTTACTTCGGATATTCAAAAACACGAACGTACGATAATTGCACTTATCACATAAGCGTAATTGACGCCTTTCTATAAGGTGGGTATGTGCATCCCGGCGGAGGGCAGGGCATTTGGACACTGAAAAGACGATATTCTGGTCATGGCAGAGCGATTTTGATGGGCGCGTGACGCGTGAGGCTATCTATGGGGTCGAACCGCACAGCTTCGACCAGATTGTCGCGCTGTCCAGATGAGCCTCCCAGCGCCCATCAGCAGCCGGCGAGGCCGACAGGCCGTCGACCTCGCCTGGGAGGTGACCAAGCTGAACTGCCGATCGCCAATCACGATCAACGCCGAGCTGATCGCCGCCTATCAGGCGGCATCCTCGCCGCATTCCCTGCGCGCGCTTGCCAGCGACATCGAGGCGTTCGACCATTGGTGCCGCCGAAACGGGCGCGTGACCTTGCCGGCGACTCCCGAGACGGTCGCCGACTATCTCGATGCCCGGGCAGGGCAGGGGGCGAAACCCGCCTCGCTCGGTCGCTACAAGGCGTCGATCGCCAAGATCCACCAGCTGCTCGACATCAAGGATCCCACCCAGGCCGAGCTGGTCAAGCTGCGGCTCCGCGCGATCCGCCGGGAGAAGGGCAGCACGCAAGCCCAGGCGCGGCCGCTGCGGTTCAAGGGGCCGGTGCGCAATGTCGAGCGGGACGCACCCCGGGGGCTTAATGTGCGGGGGCTGCTTGAGGCCTGCGCGGATGATTTGCCGGGACTCAGGGATCGGGCTTTGCTGTCGGTCGCCTACGACACGGGCTTGCGCGCCTCCGAGCTGGTCGCGGTCGAGGTCGAGCACATTGTGGACGCCATCGATCCCGAGGCGCGGCTGCTGACGATTTCGCGCAGCAAGGGCGATCAGGAGGGAAAGGGCGCGACCGCGTTCCTCAGCCCGCGCTCGGTGCGGGCGATCGCCGCCTGGACTGCGGCTGCCGACATCGAGGAGGGACCGCTGTTTCGCCGGGTGCAGGTGCGCCGCTACAAGGCGCGGGCCGCGGTCAAGGGGCGGCGGATCGAGACGATTTCTGGCCGCGAAAGCTGGGATCTGCGCAAGACGTTGCCGAAGTCGGCGGTGCTGGCGCGCACCGAATATGATGTGGGAGAGGGGGCGTTGCACCCGGGTTCGATCGGGCCGATCTGGCGGGCAATGATCCGGCGCGCCTTCGACAAGGGCGCGCTGAGCGACCTCACCGCCGATGATCTGGCGCAGTTGCTCAAGGGCGTGAGCGCGCATTCGACGCGGGTGGGCTTGAACCAGGATCTGTTTGCGAGCGGCGAGGATCTGGCGGGGATCATGGATGCGCTACGCTGGAAGAGTCCCCGGATGCCGCTCGCCTATAATCGCAATCTGGCGGCAGAGCAGGGTGCCGCCGGCCGCTTGATCGCGAAAATCGGGTGATTAGATCTTGAGCTGCGCACAATTAGGTATTTGTGACGGTGTTTGAAAATTCCGAGTGCGCCAGATCACGCGGATTAGCGTTCCAGCGAATGTCCGACGGAATCGGAAAAGAAAACCCGCCCGTCTTTTGACGGGCGGGCAAGGAAAGGTGTCTACGTCTTACCGAGACTCCTTCGGGTCGCTGGCTGATGCTATGCCTTCGTGTTTCGGATTCAAGGCTAAACTAGCGGGGCTGAGCAGTTTCTCAGGCTGTGTACATCGCCGCGACCGACGACCTGGAAATATGCGCTAGCCTTGCGTTTATGCGCAATCATGATAGATGTATTATATATACATGATTGGAGCGCGAGTCGTGGACGGTGTCTCGAAAATCAGAGAAGAAGAGCTGACTCCTTTGGTGGAGGAATTTTACGCGCGGGTCCGCGCCGACCCCGCGCTTGGGCCGATTTTCAACGATGCGATCGATGACTGGCCGGAGCATCTTGGGAAGCTGACTGCGTTCTGGTCCTCCGTCATGCTCACCAGTGGCCGATACAAGGGGCAACCGGTGCCGGCCCATTTGAAGCATAAGGCCAGGATAACGCCCGCGCTGTTCGAGCGGTGGCTCGCACTCTGGGTTCAAACGACCAATGACAGGATGACGCCCGAAGCGGCAGCGGCGCTACAAGCGAAGGCGCGGCGCATCGCCGAGAGCCTGCAACTGGCGATGTTCTTCCAACTGGAGGAACGGAGTGCTGCATCGGTCGCCAACGCGGAACGTAAGGATGCCATCGAGCGACCAGGGCAAACCCATGGCTGAAATCTTGCCTTACCGTTCCACGCCGGTGTTCAACCAGGACACTCTGCCGGCTGCCTTGCGCGCGCGACATGACACGAAGGCTGGTGTTTGGGGCGTGATCCGGGTTTTCGAGGGCGAACTCCGGCTAACCTACCTCGAGCCACCTTCGGAGATCGTCCTGACGCCTGACCAGCCTGGCTTGATTCTCCCTCAGCAACCGCATTTCGTAACGCCGACAGGGCCGATGAAGATGCAGGTGGATTTTTACGATCACATTCCCAAGCTCTGACATTCCGGGATTTTCAACGCATTCAAAAAGGAGAAGTTGATGACGCAGCCCCTCAGCGATCAGACCATTGCGCTCGTCAAGGCGACCGTCCCCGCGCTCGAAGCGCATGGCCTCGACATCGTGAACGAGATGTATTCCCGGATGTTCCAGAACCCGAACATTCGCGACCTTTTCAACCAATCGCACCATGGTGATGCCGGTTCGCAGCCGCGGGCACTGACCGGCGCCATTCTCGCCTATGCGAGCAACATCGAAAATCTCGGTGCGCTTGCCCCGGCGGTCGAGCGGATCGCGCAGAAGCATGTTGGCCTGCAAATTCTGCCCGAACATTATCCGCACGTTGCCGAGGCGCTCCTGGGGGCGATCAAGGCGGTGCTGGGGGATGCGGCCACCGATGAAATTCTCGCTGCCTGGGGCGAAGCCTACTGGTTCCTGGCCAACATCCTGATCGCCCGCGAGCAGCGAGTCTACTCAGAACAGAAGGATGCGACCGGCGGATGGAATGGCTGGCGCGATTTTCGCGTCGAGGACGTCGTGCGTGAGAGCAGCGTCATCAATTCCTTCGTTCTGCGCCCCGTTGATGGCGGGGCCGTCATGCGGCACAAGCCCGGGCAATATCTGACCTTCTGGCTTGAAATTCCGGGACATCCGCCAGTCAAGCGCAACTATTCGATTTCAGCAGCCCCCAACGGCGAAACCTATCGCATTTCGGTCAAGCGTGAGCCGCTTGGTCTTGCGTCAGGCTGGCTTCATGATGAAGCCAAGCCGGGGACGGTGCTCAAAGTTGCCGCGCCTGCAGGCGAATTCTTCCTGGCAGCGCATGTCGAACGCCCGGTGATCCTCCTGTCGGGCGGCGTGGGGCTGACCCCGATGGTGGCCATGCTCGAAACGCTTGCTGAGGGCGAGGCGGGAGTCCCCGTGCACTATGTCCACGGAACTCATGACCGCGATACCCACGCAATGCGTGATCATGTTCGCGCTGTCGCTGGGCGGGGCAAGTCAATCACCGTCACCGATTTTCATCAGACCCCGCTCGAAGATGAAGTCGCAGGACGGGATTATGACGTCGCCGGCATCATTACCGATGAATGGCTGGTCGCCAACACGCCTGTAGGTGAGGCCGATTACTATATCTGCGGACCACGCCCGTTTCTGCGGCACGCCGTCTCGACCTTGTCGCTGGCTGGCGTCCCATCCGACCGCATTCATTATGAATTCTTCGGTCCGGCGGACGAATTGCTCGCCGCCTGACTGAGCGCGGAGAAGGGCGACATCGCCCTTCTCCGCGTCTACTCAAACCGCCATGTCGGCGTGATCTCGGACTTCTGGACGCACTTGGGCGTCAGCGACAGGTTCCTCGACGAGAATCGCGAACTTGGCACCCTGGTAATAGATGCTGGGCCGATGCCAGGCCCGCGTCACGACGACGACCGTTCCGTCGATCTCGATCTCTTCGCCTGCCTGGGGTGACCGCGCGAAGTGAAAACTGCCCCGGGCTGCTGGGGAACTGCTATCGCCAGCCAAAACGTCAACGAGCATTTACTTCTCCTCCTTATTCAACGGGCGGTCTGTGATGGTGGATAGCGCCACGGCTTGCCCTGGCCGATCGCTGCGTCGAACTGCGTTTCGGCGAAGCTCCAATTTGCGAGCCTGTTCCACCAGGACGTGATCCAGCCCGCGCGATCCTGGCGGTAATCGATGTAGTAGGCATGCTCCCACACATCGCAAGCAAGCAGCGGCGTCACCCCTTCCTCAAGGATTGGGCTACCCGCGTCGTGGGTAGAGATCACCTCGAGCTTGTCGCGCTTCGCGATGAGCCAGACCCAACCCGATCCGAAATGGCCCGTTCCTTCAGCGGAAAAACGCTGTCTGAGCGTTTCGAGACTCCCGAATTCGTACGAAATGGCGCTGGCGAGCCGCCCGGCAGGTTTAACCGTTTTCGGCGCCATGCTCTCCCAAAAGAAGCTATGGTTCCATGCCTGGGCTGCATTGTTGAAGACGCCCTTCGCGCCGCTGCCGTGCGCGATGCGGATGATTTCCTCGAGCGTGTGGGCCGAGAAATTCTGCTCGGCCAGCAGCCGATTGAGCGTTTCCACGTAGCGTGCGTGATGTTTGCCGTGGTGGATCTCCAGTGTTTCCGCCGAGAGGACAGGCTCGAGATCCTTGGTCCCACAGGGCAGGGGAGGCAATTCGAAGACGAGCCTCTCAAGGTCGGATTGAGCTATTACAGCATTGCGGCTTTGATCAGCCATCGCTTGTCTCCTTGAGCAGAAATAGCGCCGGAAATCGTTTCGGCCGAGGCGTGATGATGCGGCACCATCCGGCGCAGATAAGTCGGTAGGAAGGCCCTGATGATGAGCGCTGCGGGACCATTGCTGATGCAGCCGCACAGGGCGCTGCAATGGTCTTTGGTGAGAACGGTCAATGTGCATAGGACAGCTCCGCCCTTCGCGCATCGAGCGCGGCCATGCACAGGGCGATTGCCTCAACCGGGTGATGGGCTGTCCATTGGCCAAGCTCGCCCACCACGGTGGTTCCCTGGGGGCCGGCTTCGATCCAATAGCCGGATGGCACCAACATAGCGGCAGCGCGGCAAGTCGCCGTGTAGAGCAGTGCCCGAACGTGGTTGCCGTCGTCCTGCAGCCAGACTCCCGGAGCAATAACGGTCAAGCTGCGCAGTGCCGGAAATACGGCCAGCGCAATCCGTGCATCAATGTCGCGATCGGGTTCACTCGCGCCCTTGCAGGCGGAGATGGCGTCGACGAGGCTGTCGTCATGGCCAATCGCCCTCACGCGGCACAGGGCGCGCACGGCGATCATGACGCGCCTGCAATCCGGAGTTTGGGAACTGCCTCATCGGGGTGGCGGCTGACGGGTGAGCAGACCGGTTGGAGAAGGCCGTCTCCAATGGCGTAGACCCAACCGTGAAGCGTTAGCGCAGCGTGCCGCGCCCAGGCCCGAAGAACCAATGGGTTGGCTGCGAGTGCTTTCACCTGGGCGCGGATATTATGTTCGCACAAACGGTCTGCATTGGTATCCGGGGTGCAGCAGACTGTTTGATAGAGCTCACGCACCGGTGCGAGCCAAAGCCCGATCGCGTCGTCCCTGTCCGGTGCCATTGCCGCTTGAATCCCGCCGCACCCGTAATGGCCCACGATGATGATGTGCTCGACCTTCAAAACATCGACCGCGAACTCCAAGGCGGCGGCGAAGTTAGGATCGCTCGGCGTGGCGAGATTGGCGACGTTGCGATGAACAAACATCTCGCCGGGATCGAGATCGACGATTTCGGTGGCCGGCACCCGGCTGTCCGAACAGCCGATCCAGAAGTAGCGTGGCCGCTGCTGGCCTACGAGCCGTTTAAAGAATCCGGGATCGATCAGGGTTTTGGCGTCAGCCCATACGCGGTTGCGGGCCAACAGGTCGGAGAGGCCGCCGTCGTCTGCTCCGTCGGCGGCGGTCTGTCTTTTTCCACTCTCCTCCAATTGCCTCATTGCCCGGGAGCCTGCAGATCGACGACCCGAAGGTAGGGCTTCAGTGTCTTGTAGCCTTGTGGGAACTGCCGGGATGCCTCCTCGTCCGACAGCTTCGGCGATATGACGACCGGCTCGCCAGGTTCCCAGTTGACGGGCGTTGCGATGCTACGGGCATCTGTAAGTTGAAGGCTGTCGATGGCACGGAGAATCTCGGCAAAATTCCGACCGGTCGAAGGCGGGTAGGTCAGGATCAGCCGCACCTTGCGTGACGGATCGATGACGAAGACGGAACGGACAGTGACCGTCGGGTCGCTCTCGGGGTGGATCATGTCGTAGAGCGCCGACACCTTGGTGTTGGCATCCGCGATCATCGGGAAGTCGAGTTTCGTCCCTTGGGTTTCGTGAATGTCGAGCTCCCATTTGTGATGGGCTTCGACCGGATCCACCGAGAGGCCAATGGGTTTGACGTTGCGTTTGTCCCATTCGGACCGGAGCTTGGCAACCTCGCCCAGTTCCGTCGTGCAGACCGGCGTAAAATTCTTGGGATGGCTGAACAGGACACCCCAGCTTCCGCCGAGCCAATCGTGGAAGCTGATGCGACCGTGCGTGCTGTCCTGCTCGAAATCGGGGGCGATCTGCCCGAGCTGAATGGCCATGGGAACTCCTTCATATCGCAGATCTGATGTGGAGATGGACGAAGTATCATACAAACGAATGTTATTATTATTTATCAGCAAAGATATTGGATATAAATTAGCGCCGGGTTCCCGGTCCGAGCCCCACGATCACGAGGAGGGCTATCGGCATGGCGAACAGCACTATCCCGTTGCCGTCCCCTTCGGCGACGAAGCCGTTTTGGCGGAGCAAATCGACAAAAAGGCGGATCGAGACGAAGGCGATGCTTGCGGCGAAAATCAGATAGAGCCCGGACATGGAGGGCGGGCGCTCTGGTCCACGCGCTTGTCGGTCATCATCGTTGTCAGCCTTCACGGCAGCTTTGTCCGTGACGAGGGAGGCGGTTTGCGGCGGCAGGTTTCCTGAAGATTAGGGGCATCTTCACCCGACGGCTGTCGGTCTTCAGATGACCACAGCGCAATGAAGTCAAACGGAGGGGGCACTTCCTGCCAGGGCTGACGCACTCGGCGATGTGCCGTTTGTTCCCAATCGAGAGAGAGGATCACACCGATACAAACCGCGACCACGAAGACCACCACGGCAACGAAGACATCGTCACTGATCGCACCAGCGTCGTAAAAACTGAAAAGTGCTATGCCTATCCCTAAAACCAGCAACGCCAGCGCTAAGCTGACTTTCCAGATTTCGGCCCGCGGCGGCGGCGGTTCGGGCGTGAAGCGGCCTAAAGGTTTCATCTGAAAGTTCGCCCAAACCGTTGGACGCCTTATGGTTGTTGGTGCCTGTCCAGGGTCGATCACACGGGTCTTGCCTTGTGATCCCATCATCGGCCCGCTACCATGAAGCAAGCAAATGAATATTATTGCGCATTGAGCGCAAGGATGATGGCTTATGGATATCAATGTTGCGCGCACATTCTTGGAAGTCGTCAAAACCGGCAGTTTTGTGAACGCTGCGTCGAACCTTCACCTCACGCAGACCGCAGTCAGTGCCCGCATCCGGGTGCTTGAGGACCTGCTCGATCGGCCAGTATTCATCCGCAACAAGGCAGGTGCGAAGCTGACACCGGCGGGCGAGCAGTTTCTGCGCTTTGCAACCACCATGGTGCAGGTCTGGGATCGGGCGCGCCGCGCCGTCGCGCTCCCGCCGGGACGGGAGACCGTGGTAACGGTCGGCGCCGAGCTCAGTCTGTGGAGTCCCTTGCTGCGGCACTGGCTGCTCTGGATGCGTCGGGAATGTCCGGAAATCGCGGTAAGCACCCATATCGACACATCCGAACGCCTGATGGAGCAGGTCCAGGATGGCTCACTCGATATGGCGGTGCTCTATGCCGCGCCGAGCCGTCCGGGGATCATCGCCGAACTCTTGTTCGAGGAAAAGTTGGTCCTGGTGCGGACCACGCCAACCAGCAGCCCTCTCGCACCGGAAGATCATGTTCAGATCGATTGGGGTGAGGAGTTTGCCGGGAGCTATCACGCCGCTTTCCCGGATCAGCCTAACGCCGTCGTTTCGATAAGCTATGGTCCGCTCGCGCTCGATTATATCCTGGCGACAGGGGGTAGCGGCTATTTTCGCAAAGGCTTCATCCGCTCCTATCTCGAGGAAGGCCGCCTCGCTCTCGTCCCCGGAAGTCCTGAATTTTCGTACTCGGCCTATGTCGTCCACAGCACAAAGGCCGACCCGGGCGTGATGGACCGCATTCGTGCCGGCCTCAAGGCGGCCGCGGCGATTACAGCATGACCGTGAACGAACCATCCTCGCCCGTTTGTTACGCCAGCGAAGCCGATGACATTTACATGGGCTTTGCCGGTCGCGAGGAGATCCTCGCGGCGCTCCACGAACTGCTGGAAGCCGAACGGGCCGGCGCCCGCGTCGCCCTCGCCAGCACCAAGTCGGCGAACGATCCCGACTACGCCGAACTGATGCGATCGGTCCGTGCCGACGAAGCACGTTGGTGCGCGATGCTCTCGAGGCAGATCAGGCGATTGGGCGCAGCGCCCTCACGCAAGACCGGCGCCTTTTACAAGAAGGCGTTGGCAATCCCTGATCCGCTTGAAAGGCTCGCCTTTCTCAACCGCGGACAAGCCTGGGTGGTTCGCAAACTGGAATCTCTGACCCCTAGGGTTCGTGACGAGGCATTGCATGCCGATCTTCGCGAGATGCTCGAGAGCCATCGCGTCAACATCGACCGCGCCGCAGCGCATCTTGAAGCGGAGCATTGACCTGCGCGGAAATCCGTAGGCTGTATCATTTAGTCCATGCCGACGCCGAGCGGTGATTGGCGGTTAATCAGCCGCTTCATGGCCTCACGATCGGACAGGAGATCGGAAATCCGGTAGGTATCGAATACCGCCATCATCGCCTGCATGCCTTGCGCCAGCACGCCGGTCAGTCCACATGCGGGAGACAGCGCACACCCGGAACAATCTGCGAGTTGGAAGCCTTCCTCGGTGCGGCGGACGACCTCGCCGACGGTCATCTCATCCGCTGGTCGGGCGAGACGCATGCCGCCGGCGCGACCGCGAACGGTTTCGATGAAGCCGTCGTGCGCCAGGGCGTTGACGACCTTCATCAGGTGATTGTGGGAGACATCATAAGCCCGCGCGATTTCGCCGATCGAACACAGGCGCTCTTCGTGAAGGGCCAGGTGAATCAAGACCCGCAGTGAATAATCCGTGTAGCGTGTCAGCCGCACGCAGAACTCCCGAGAACCAATCTGCAACACCATACCTGTATGTCACAGACATGTTAAGGCCGGGATCGCCCTCGAGCCGGCTTGCAACGATCGGCCCATGGTTGTTGGCCTGCAGCGACCGGCCTTATCGAGCAATTATTTTGATGTATCGCTGCATTAAAAGTCATTTTGTGCATGAGTGCTCGTGATGCCATCCTGATGTCCCCTTGGGCGTGAGAGGCTGATATGTACAAATACGACGAGTATGATCAGGCCATGGTCGATGCCCGGGTCGAAGAGTTTCGCGACCAGACGCGCCGTCGGATCGAAGGCCATCTCAGCGAAGACCAGTTCAAGCCTCTGCGGCTCAAGAATGGGCTCTACCTGCAACTGCACGCTTATATGCTGCGCGTAGCGGTGCCTTACGGCACGCTCAATTCGCGGCAAATGCGCAAGCTGGCGCATATCGCGCGCAAATATGACCGAGGCTACGGTCATTTCACGACACGACAGAACATCCAATATAACTGGATCAAACTGGCGGATGCGCCCGACATCCTCGCTGAGCTCGCGACGGTGGAAATGCACGCCATCCAGACGAGCGGCGAGAGCATTCGCAACCTGTCGGCGGATCATTATGCTGGAGCTGCTCCCGACGAGATATGCGATCCGCGGCCCTGGGCCGAACTGATCCGCCAGGCCACGACGTTCCATCCAGAATTCAGTTATCTGCCGCGCAAGTTCAAGATCGCAGTGATCGCCGCGCAGGAAGACCGTGCCGCGCTGCGCTGGCACGACTGTGCACTGCGCATCATCAAGAACGAGAGCGGTGAGCAGGGGTTCGAGGTCTATGCTGGCGGCGGTATGGGGCGCACGCCGATTATCGCTTTCCCGATCAGGACGTTCTGTCCGGCAGGCCAGATCTTTTCCTATATCCAGGCGATCCTGCGGGTGTGGAACCGGCATGCGCGGCGCGACAACATCCACAAGCAGAGGATGAAGATCCTTGTTCATGAACTGGGGGAAGAAGAGTTCCGCCGTCAGGTGGAGATGGAGTTCGAGCACATCCTGACGCTGGGCCGGGATTTTCCGCAGGCCGAGTATGACAGGATTGCCGCCCATTTTGACCCGCCGCCGTTCGAGACCGGGCTTTCCGAGGAGCTCGACCGCTCCGATCCCGACTTCGCGCTATGGGTCGATCGCCAGGTCGCCGCACATAAGGCGCCCGGTTATGCCATCGTCAATATCAGCCTCAAACCCGACGGGGGTATAACCGGCGACATTTCAGCCGAGCAGATGGAGCTCGTGGCCGACCTTGCCGAACGCTACAGCTTCGATGACCTGCGCTCGACGCATGTCCAGAATCTCGTGCTGCCCCATGTGCGCAAGCGGGATCTTCATGCGGTCTGGCAGGCGCTGGACGCGGCGGGGCTGGCAAGCGTCAATCTCGGCCTCGTCACGGACATCATCGCTTGTCCCGGACTCGATTATTGCAGCCTGGCCAACGCGCGTTCGATACCCGTCGCCCAACAGATCGCAGAGCGCTTTGCCGATCTCGATCGTCAGCTCGACCTCGGCGAACTCAAGATCAAGATTTCGGGCTGCATCAACGCCTGCGGTCATCACCACGCGGCCCATATCGGTATCCTTGGTGTCGATCGTAAGGGCACAGAGAACTACCAGTTGCTGCTTGGCGGGTCCGGGGCCGAGGATGTTTCGCAGGCCAAGATCACCGGGCCGGGCTTCGACGAGACCGGGATCGTCGATGCCGTCGAACGCACGATCGAACGCTATCGTGAGATTCGCGAGCCAGGTGAACGCTTTCTCGATTGCTATCGCCGCGTTGGCATGGATCCGTTCAAGGAGGCTATTTATGGGTGATCCGTTACGCTTCCGGGACGATCCGGCACCGGATGAGCCGGGAGTTTCCCTGGATGCGTTTCTCAATCAGAAGGACGCAACCTCAGTGCTTCTCGAGGCGGGCGATGATGTCCGCGCCTTGTTACCCGAACTTGGCCGCGTGCGGCTCGTCGAGATCGACTTTCCGCGGTTTCGCGACGGGCGTGGTTTTTCCAGCGCAAGCATATTGCGCGAGGCGGGCTACACAGGCGAAATCCGCGCGATCGGTGACGTGCTCATTGATCTCGTATTCTTTATGCGGCGTTGCGGCTTCGACAGCTTCGAGCCCGACGCCCCCTTTCATCCGGGTGCCGTCGATGCTGCGCTGAGCCGCTACCCTGACGTCTATCAGTCCGCGACAGATGGGCGAGTACCGATTTGGGCGCTGCGGCATCCCCAATTCGCCACGGAATGAAGGCAGTTCCTTCCTCTGGTTTGGACGGTAGTTCGGCACCTGGCGCGCGCACCATATATTAACCAGACCATCGTGCCTTGAATGCTGGAAGTGATGAGCGGGGTCCTTGTAAATATATCGCAACACGATATATTGGAACGAAGGGCGCGGAGGGGATGTCGATGGAGGCAGATATGCCGATGTTGCAAATCCTGGTCACGGCTGTCGGCCTGACGTTGGGCAGCTTGCTGGTCGCGATATCGCTGTCCTGTCTGGCTTGGTGGCTGGCCACCCGCGTTCATCATCCGCGCTGGGGCGCGGCTTTTCTGCTCATCATAGTCGGTGGCACCTGGCTGGCTGCGTTAGGGCAAAGTGAGTTCGTGAAGATGGCCACCGTGTTCGCTCTGGTTGGGGCAGGCCTGCTCTATCTGGTAGGCCGGGAAGAACGGGATGGAGGATCTTCGCGCGATACCAAGCCGGGCCGCTCCGCCCTCTCTAACAGGCTGCGGAAAAAGGCGCCGCAGTGGTCACCGTCGATCTGCGTTCGAAGGAGGGGGACTGGTCTGTCGCTCGTTTCAGGGTGAAATTCGGAGATACCGGCCACGTTGGCGCGGTCGTGGTGACGTGAGCGACACGATTAAGCCGCGGCCAGAAGTTTGGGCAGTCTGATGAGGTTGTAGGCGGCAGCGGTGAGCGTAAAGGACCATCCGACGCGGTCCTGGCCTCGATGGCGGGTCTTTCGCATGGTGCCGCAGGTCTTCGTCCATCCGAACACCTCCTCGATCCGCTTGCGGATTTTCTGGGAGAGGCCGTAGCCGGGATGGCGTGTCGTGCGCCTGTCGATGGCGGAGCGCCGGTTGGTGTTGTTCTGGGCTACGTGCGGGGTGACCTCCATCTCGCGCAGCGCCGTGACGAAGGCGGCGGTGTCGTAGTTCTTGTCCGCGCCCAGTGTAATCCGGTGGCGTCCTTCCATGCGGCCCAACATGGTCAGCGCGGCCTCGCGTTCGGCGGTGCCGGTGGCGTGGGTGAGGATCGCATCGACGACGAGGCCGTTGCGGTTCTCCATCAGGACATGGCCCATGTGGCACAGCTTCGCTGCCTGGCCGCGCGCCTTCTTGAATAGTCGGGCATCAGGATCTGTGGTCGATGCATGGGTTGTATTGCTGCGCTTCTCGCCGCGAAAATCGCGTTCGGCATTACGGTCGGTCGGCGCTGCTGCCTGCTCGCTGCGGCTGGAAGCCAACCCGGCGTCATCGTCATCTCCGGGGCCGCCTTCATCCTTGGGTCTGAAGCTTTTCGCGCTTGCCCACGCTTCGATCAACGTGCCGTCCACCGAGAAATGATCGTCCGAAAGAAGAGCCTGCACGCGTGGCTGGTTGATGATGGCCGACAGGAGCTTGGCGGCAACGTCCCCGGACAGCAGCCTCTCGCGGTTCTTGGTGAAGACCGTGACATCCCAGATCGGCGCATCCATCGCCAGGCCGACGAACCAGCGAAAGAGCAGGTTGTAGTCCATCTGCTCCATCAACTGGCGTTCCGAGCGGATCGAATAGAAGGCCTGCAGGAGCAAGGCCCGAAGAAGTTTCTCGGGTGGGATCGACGGCCTCCCGATACGAGAATACAGGCCGTCGAAGTCCGCGGACAGCACTTCGAGCGCTTCATCGACAATCGCCCGGATCGCGCGAAGAGCATGGTTCGCCGGCACCCGAGCCTCGCAACTCACGTACGAGAACAGCCCCTCGCTCCGTTCATCACCGCCGCGCATCCCGATCCCTTCAACATCCCTCTACGGGATCCTGGAATCAGCAATGCCACATCAAGGCAAGCGCCTTTTTCCGCAGCCTGCTAACCTCTCTTATTCACGACGCTCGGTTTCAGGCCCGCTCTGGGCATTTGCTGCCGCTGGCGGTGTTGCGCGGACGACCGGCATCGCTGGCGTTTGTTTCACCGCGATCGGATTGATGGGCTTTTCGGGTTGAAGGGCTGGGCTCGGAGTTCTGCGGCGCTGCCGCATGGGCTACGTCGGCGCAGGCTTGAGCCGAAGAACGAGGGCGCGGAACAGGTCGGCATCCGGACAGGCCGAAGCGAAGGCAATGCGGATGCGGCTAGCACTTTCTACGACGCGCGCAGCGACCTTGAGCAGCCGCAGGCGCAAGGTTGTAAACTCGGCGCTTGCCAGAGCAGTGGTCCTGGGCATCACCTGCTGGATGCGCCATAGCAGCCAGTAGGCGGCAGTGTGCAGGATCAGGCGCATCTGATTGGCATTGGCCGAGCGGCACGAGGTGCGATCACTGGCCAGCTGGGCCTTGTGCCGCTTGATCAGGTTCTCGGCCTGCCCGCGCGCGCAGTAAAGCGTATCGTAGATGTGCTCGGCTGAGGCCCCGGTCAGCGACGTGACGACATAGCGGATGTCCATGCCCAACGTGCTGGCCTCGATCCGTGCAACGACGCGACGCTGGCACTTCCAGGTCTTTGCCCCATAGCGGGTCTCTGCATAGTTGCGCAGGACGGGACACTGACGCTGGGCGCGCTTGACCGCGCAGGCATCGGCGACCGCAACAATGGCGGGATCGGCGCGCAGCGCTGCATTGGTGGGCAGGCCGAACACGTAATCGACGCGGGTCGCATCGCAGTAGGCCATGACCTCGGGTCGACCATAGTGCCCGTCGCCGCGGATGGTGATGTGAGTATCGGGCCAGTTACGGCGCAGGTGACGCACCAGGCGTCGGATGTGCCCCGCCGCCTCTTTTCCAGAAGGCGTCTTGCCCGTGCGCAGCAGCATGGCCACCGGCCTGCCGGTCGCGGTGTCGTAGATATGGATCGGTAGGAAGCAGCGCTCCCCATGATGCCCGTTCCAGAACGAGAGCTGTTGATAGCCATGCACGACGTCGCACGTGTCGTCGATATCCAGCGTGACCGCTGTCGGTGGGGCGGGATAGCTGGCGCAGTAGATGTCGATCATCGCGGCCATCATGCTGGCCAGTTCGCGCGTAGTCGGTGCATTTTCCCACCGGCTCATCGTCGGTTGGCTGGCCAGCCCCGCGCCCGATTCCGGCAGCTTGCCGAGCGCCAGGCGGAAGCCTGGATCGTCGCGCAGAGCATCGAGATCATCGGCATCCTCATAGCCGCACGCGATCGCGAACACACGGGCACGCAGAATGTCATCCAGGCGATGGATCACCCGCGCCGTATCGCGCGGATCGGCAATACAAGCCGCCAGGCGCTGGCAAATCCCCATCGCGCGCTCGGCCTGTGCAAGCAGTAGAACACCGCCATCCGAGGTAAGCCGGCCACCGTCGAACGCAGCTGTTATTTTCTTGCGGCCGACTGCTGGGAATCCAAATGAGCTTGCGATATCGTCGTTCATGGCGGGTGTGGCCTGTGGCATTTTCTGCCCTGCGGCAGGTTCGGCTTAGACACCCAGTTCCTAATTCAGATCAGAGGCTTACGCCACTCCCGCCAACCCTTCAGGACACTTTTGGTGAATAAGGCGGGCTAAAGGAAAGCACTGATGGCAACGCAGATCTGGATCTATCCTGCCCTCATCGCGGTTCTAGGCCAGAATAGACGGCCGAGCTTTGCTGAAATGCGCAGTTTCGTTCGACGAGCCCGGCGTGAAGCCGCTGCAGCTGGGGGTTCGGACGTAGCACGCCGAGGGAAGGTGCGTCGCCTGATCGAAGCGGCTTTGAAAGCGCCAACTCCTCAGTTGATAGCGGACGAATAGGCGCTTCCTACTCTCGCTTTGCGAACGCCCCTGCGTGCTATGCTGATGCCCCGTTTGCGCGACCTCAGAGTTTTTGCGCTTAACCTGCAAAAACATTCGTTTGCGACGCAGTGCGCATTCTTTCACCCTGCTTCTATCAAACCATGAAGATAGCTGGTTGCGAGCGAGCATCGACAGGAGAGGATGCCGCATGAAGAGGTTTATGTCGGGCGACCCTGCTACACAGGCCGTTTTTACATGGTCGCGGGCTCTGTGGACGCTTCTGTTCGCTGGGCTCGCCTTTGCTCTCTATTGCCTCAGCGAATATCGCCTCCTCAGTGAGGAGCAGACTATGCTGCTGATTTTCCTCGCCGTACCGATCGCCGCATTCTTTGTGTCGGGCAAAGGGCAGGACATGTCTGATGGTTCGAACAAGACAGACCAGGGCACCAATTCGCGCGCGTCCACAAGAAAGAATTAAACGCAAAATATTTGCGCTTATCCATTAATATTTTGATTTACGGTTTAGGGCGCTGGCTCGGTTAAAGAGCTTTCTCATATCCATGGGAGGTAATGACCACGGTCGCTGTCGATCGTGACAATCCCGTTTGTCATGGTTGTCAGTGATGCTTGTTGCGTTTGCAGGCGGGAAACGCCTGCCAGCCTCTCCCTTGGTGGTTGACCCCCAGAAGCTGCTCTTCTCGCTCAGCAGCTTGCTGGCGGCAGCCGCTACGTTGGCCATAGCCTTCTCAGCCAGTTTGCCGCGCCCCTGGTGGGCTCTGTTGACGGTATACGTTACCGCTCAACCCATGGCCGGTGCCTTTCGGCCCAAGGTTCTCTACCGTCTGGGCGGCATACTAACCGGTGCCGCTGTCACGATCCTGCTCGTTCCCAACTTGCAGAACTCGCCCGAACTTCTGGTCTTGTGCCTCGCGGCCTGGACAGGTTTCTGCATCTATCTTGCGGTTCTTGATCGCACCCCGCGTGCTTTCCTGTTCCAGATGGCGGCGTTCAGCTCAGCGGTGATCAGCTTTCCGTATCTCGATGATCCGGGGAATATTTTCGAAACCACGGCCGCGAGGGTGCAGGAGATGACGGTTGCTATCCTGTGCGTGACGGCGGTTCATGCGCTGCTCCAACCCTGGAGCGCGACGCCGGCTATTCGCGCCCGTGTCCAATCTTTTTTGGGTCACGCCCGCCGCTGGACGGCAGAGGCGCTTGGCAGTCAACATACCCGTCTCGAGGACGCGCATCGCCGCGCACTGGCGGCGGACGTCACCGAACTCGGCATGATCGCGGTCCATTTGCCGTTCGATCAGCGCTGGGCTCCCGCGACTCGGCGACGGGTTACGGCCTTGCAACAGCAGCTCGCCACCGTCCTGCCACTTGCCTCGGCTGCGGCGAACCGGCTCGACCGCCTTCGCGAAGCTGGCGATCTCCCCCCGGAGCTCGAAGCTTTGCTGGCCGACGTCACCGACTGGCTGGATGATGAGCAAAGCGAGCTGCACCGGGTGGGATCGCTGGTGCGGCGGTGCGAGGCGCTGGCGGCTGCCGCTGAGGCGCGCGGCGACTGGAACGACCTGCTGACCGCGAGCGCCTGCATCCGCATCGCCGAGTTCCTGACCGCATTGGCCGCGAGTCGAAGGCTGGCGGACAGGATCGGGTCACCGGGTCGGCCCAGCGCTAAAATTCTTGCCGCAGAATCCTTTTCGCTTGCCCGCGATCATGGCGTCGCTGCGCTCGCGGGCCTGGCGACCGCCACGGCAATCGGGCTCTATTGCGCCGTCTGGATCCTGCTCGCCTGGCCTAATGGATCGGCGACCGCGGCCTTTGCCGCGCTCATTACCTGTTCTTTTGCCGCACAGGACGATCCCGCGCCGGTGATCGGTCGCTATCTCGTGGCGACGCTCAAGACTTTTCCGTTGGCGGCCCTCTATCTTTTCGTGATCCTGCCCCGGGTCGATGGCTATGAAATGCTGATCGTCACCCTGGCGCCAGCCTTGCTGTGGATGGGCTATATCCAGGCCGATCCCGCACGTTCGCCGCAGGCATTGCCGATGTTCTCCTGCTTCATTGTCGCCATGGGCTTTCTCGCGCGTTTTCAGGCGGATTTTGCACTGTTCATCAACACGGGGTTGGCCCAGCTGGGTGGAATTGTAGCGACGCTTGCCGTCACCCGCATGTTCCGATCGGCCAATGTCCTGTGGACCGCCCGGCGTATCCTGCGCGCGAACTGGGGTGAACTGGCCCTACTTGCGGACATTCGTCGGCCGTTCCGTCCGGACCGCTGGACGGCAAGAGCGGTCGATCGGCTCGGGCAGGTGGCTGCACGCATGGCGGTGGCACCCGCCGGCGATAGACTCCGTGCCGCTGACGGTCTGGCGGACCTCAGGATCGGCCGCAACATCATTCCGATCCGCCGGGCGCTGTCTCATGTCCCGCATAACGTGCGGCACCGCCTGGGCGCGGTACTTGCCGTGCTGGCGGTGTTTTATGGGGATCGCTGGCGCCATGGCCATGCGGATGCTCCGCCGCCCGGCTTGCTCGATCCGATCGACCGGGCCTTGGAAGCGCTTCTCAGCCTGCCGCTCGATGAGCATCGCCGGCCTGCCTTGCGGGCGCTGGTAGGGATGCGCTGCAATCTCTTCCCGACTGCCGCTGCGCCCCATATCGTTTCATCAAGAGCTGGGGAAAGCGCATGATCGAGGAGATCAATGTGCTCGGCGTTTATATGCCGGCGGCGCTCGCCTGGGGCGTGCTGGCCGCGGTGCTCGTCTATATTGTGCGCGGGCTCCTGCAGCGCCTGCCGGGCTATCGACTGCTCTGGCACCCAAGCCTGCTCGAGCTCGCTCTCTTCATTCTGCTGTGGTGGGGCCTGAGCGCGCTCGCCGATAGTGTCCTCTACCGATGGGTCGCGTCTTGACATGTTGCACCGACAAAATCTCCTGCGATCGCTCGCCACGCTCCTCGTCATACTCGTAGTTCTGGGGGGGATATATGCACTGTGGCTGCGCTATCAGGTCGAGCCGGTCACGCGCGATGGCAAGGTGCGCGCGGACATGGTGCCGGTGGCCGCCGATGTCAGTGGGCTCGTCACCGAGGTGAAGGTCGCCGACAATCAGAAGGTCCGAAAGGGCGAGATACTCTTCATCATCGACCGTCCGCGCTACCGGCTTGCGCTGGAACAGGCCGAGGCCAACGTGGCAAGCCAGCGCACCGCGCTCGCGCAAGCTGTCCGTGAGGATCGGCGCAACCGGGCCATGCCCGAAGTGATCGCTGCTGAAGTGATCGAACAAGGCACGGCGCGGGTCGAAGGACTGCGGGCGACGATTGGTCAGGAGGTGGCAGCGCGCGACCTGGCTCGCTTCAATCTGGAACGAACCATCGTGCGTGCACCGGTGGACGGGACCGTGTCCAACATGTCGCTCCAGCCCGGGGTCTATCTGACGGCCGGCAAAGCCGCGTTAGCGCTCGTCTATGACCACTCGCTCCGGGTGGAAGGTTATTTTGAGGAAACAAAATTGCCGGCGATCCGCGTCGGCGACCGTGCAAGCATCTACCTGATGGGCGTTGCTGACGAGATCGAGGGGCATGTTCAGAGCATTGCGGGCGGTGTCGAGGATCGCGAGCGGGCCGGAACCGACGGGCAACTGGCTAATGTAAACCCGTCCTTCACCTGGGTTCGCCTCGCGCAGCGCATTCCCGTGCGTGTCACGATTGATAGAATACCGCCTAATGTACGGATGATTCCGGGCCAGACGGCCACGGTTGTCGTTCATCCGCGCGATGATGGGCGCAGCGTACACCGGAGCCTGCCATGGTAAGGCGCGCGCTGGTGCTGGCGGCTGCAGCCGCGCTGGGCGGCTGCACGGTGGTCGGACCCGATTATCATGTGCCTGACGCCGCGATGGTGAAGGCACCTGCGGCGCAAGGCGCGTTTCAGTCGATAGGCGCGGCCACGACGCAGGAACCGCTGCCCGATCATTGGTGGCGGCTCTACGAGAACCCGACCCTCGACCGGCTGATCGAACAGGCATTCGCCGCCAATACGGATCTGCGAGTGGCCGAGGCCAATCTCGAACGCAGTCTGGCCTTGCTCGACCAGCGCAATGCGGGCCGGGAAATTCAGGGCAGCGCGAACGCCGAAACAAGCTGGGCCCAGCGCTCGGCGGAAGCCGAGTTGAGCCATGTGAAGCCGCCGACGCGGCAAATCTACAATATGGGCATCGGGGCCAGCTATGATCTCGATCTGTTCGGCGGAATAAAGCGCGGGATCGAGGCAGCAAGTGCCGATGCCGACGCTGCCGTGGCGGCGCGCGATCTGGTGCGTGTGACCGTCGCGGCCGAGACGGCGCGCGCCTATGCCGACATCTGTAACGCGGGCTATCAGCGCGATGTGTTGGGTCGTGCGATTGCTGTCCTAGAGCAAAGTGTTCGATTAACCCGGATCATGGTGTCGCATGGACGCGCGGCACCCTATGAACTGGACCGGCGACAAGCGTTGCTCGAAGCGAGCCAGGCCCGGCTCCCACAATTGGTGGCGCGCCAACGCAACGCCCTTTTCCGTGCCACAGCGCTGGCCGGTCGCATGCCGAGCGACGCGGACCCCGGCCTGTTGGCGTGCCATGCCCCGCTTGCGCTGACACGCATGATCCCCGTTGGCGACGGTGCCGCGCTGCTCAAGCGTCGGCCCGACATCCGCATGGCCGAGCGCCGGCTCGCCGCGGCGACGGCGCGGATCGGCGTCGCCACGGCGGATCTCTATCCAGACATCCGCCTGGGGGCATCGATCGGCTCCACGGGGGCTGCCGCCGATTTCCTGTCACCGCTTACCAACCGTTTTGGTCTCGGGCCGCTGATCAGTTGGACGCTCAACCGACATGCCGTTCGCGCCCGCATTGTGGCAACTGAGGCCCAAAGTCGCGGCGACCTCGCCGCGTTTGACGGCGCGGTGATCAAGGCGTTGCGAGAGGTTGAGACGGCGCTGACCAATTATCAAGCTGGGCTTGAGCAGCAGGAAAGCCTGGATCGTGCATCCGAAGATGCCATGCGAGCAGCGATGCGGATAAGTCAGTTGCGGCGTGGAGGCAAGATCGCCGCGTTGCCCGCGCTCGAGGCTGAACGTGATCGGATCGCGGCGGATCAGGCGGCGGCCGAGGCGCGCGCGGCGATCAATGACGATCAGATTACGCTGTTCCTCACACTTGGCGGAGGCTGGACCAACTGAAACGCGATGTGATTTCCTCTGCCGTCAGAACCTGGGCTGCCACGTTTGCTGCTGGCGCGTGCGCGCAGCCTTCCAGGATTCGCTGACCGACGACCGCAGTACAAATTCGGTGATGCCGAACCCGGTTCCCGCTCATTTCTCCTCGACGGTGCGATCGAGCGTGAGGCTCCCCACCTTGCCATCGTCGGGGGTTGAGTAGCAACGGAACAGAAAACCTACATAAGGCGCGGCTTCAGGCATCGTCGATGCCCGTGACGCTGGGATCACGGAGCGGCCGCAGCTCGCCGCGCGCGACCATGTCGGGGATGGTGAAGGCGTAGCGCCCGAGCATGTTGATGTTTTGGGAGCCGAGCGGCGAGAGGCGCGCGACGTCCTCGTCGAGGATCACATGACCTTCGGTGCGGAGCTGGTTGAGCGCGGCGTCGATGTAGATCGTGTTCCAGAGCACGACCAGATTGACGACGAGCCCAAGCGCGCCGAGTTGATCTTCTTGCCCTTCGCGGTAACGCTGACGAAGCTCACCGCGCTTGCCGTGGAATACGGTGCGGGCGAGCTGGTGACGGCTCTCGCCCCGGTTGAGCTGGACCAGGATGCGTCGCCGGTAGGTTTCGTCATCGATGAACCGCAGCATGTAGAGCGACTTGATGAGGCGGCCAAGTTCCTGGAGCGCGCGCGCTAGCTTGGTCGGGCGATCGTTGGTCTGAAGGACACGGGTGAGCCCAGTCGCGCGCACGACGCCGAGTTTCAGCGATCCGGCCAGGCGCAGCAGGTCATCCCAGTGCTCGACGATCAGCTTGGTGTTGATCCTGTTCGACGCGAGGTCGTCCAGCACACCGTAATCGGCCTTTCCATCGACACGCCAGAACCGCGCGCCGCCGATATCGGCGATGCGCGGCGAGAACTGGAGCCCGAGGAGGTAGAAAACGCCGAAAATCGTGTCGGTATAGCCGGCCGTATCGGTCATGATTTCGCTTGGCCGCAATTCGGTTTCCTGGTCGAGCACGACCGCCAGCAGATGGAGGCTGTCGCGCAACGTACCGGGGACCGTCACGGCATTCAGCCCGGAAAAACGGTCGGAAACCAGATTGTACCAGGTGACGCCGCGTTCGCGCCCGAAATAGCGCGGGTTCGGGCCGGCGTGGATCGTGCGGACCGGCACGGTGAATCGCAGCCCATCGGCCGAGGCGACCTCGCCGCCGCCCCAGGCACGGGTCAGTGGAATCCTGTTATGCGCGGCGACCAGTAGCGCGTTGGCCGCCGTCAGCGTTTCGGCCCGCATGAAGTTCTGCTTCACCCAGCTCAGCCGCGACCGGCGCAAGGCGGGGACCTCCGAGCGGACAAGCGGCTCGAACCCGGTATTGGTTGCCTCCGCGACAAGCACTGCACAGATCGTGGTCGCTATATCCTCAGCGCGCGCATTGCCCTCACTGGCATGAGTGAACGCTGCCCCGAACCCCGTTCGCGCGTGCATCTCCAGGATCAGCTCGGGGAGATCGAGCCGCGGCAGTCGCGCATCGATCGCATTATGCAGGTTGGTGAGGCTCAATGGCTCGTCGATCTTATCGAGCGGTGCGATTGATAGGTCGGCGGCGCTCGCGGTCTTCGTAATTGTCACCGCATCGTTGTCCGGCACGCGCGCGGCTGTTTCGCGGTAGGCAAGATCGAGCCGCGCCGAAAGTTTGGCGATTTCCTCGTCGCCAGCGACCGCCACGCCGACCGTGCGGCATACCGTCGGTCGCGCCGCCTCCCAGCCAGCTCCCGTCAGTAGGCCCTTGCGAGGATCGGCATAGCGAAGTGAGCGAACGGGAAAGACGTCGCGGCGACGGATGGCGCGGCGTAGTCGGTCGAGCGTACAAAGCCGGTATCCGATCAGATCGAATGCACCGTCCGCGGTCTTCAGCTGGCGGGCCCAGGCCTTGGGTACGAAAGATGTTGGTACCGGTCCACGGCGCTTTTCACCCTGGTGAACTCTCCGCAGGTGATCGACCGCGTCCAACAGCGGCTGCCCCGCTGGCGCCGCCGCAAGATCGAGCCCAGCAAGCATCTTCGGCAGATAGCGCATCGTGCCAGTCTGCTGGCGCAACTCGACGAAGTAGCTCTCGTCGGTCGGCCGGGCGAGCAGGTTCACCTGCGCGACGGCCTCGGTCAGCGCTGCCCGGTCGACGAGCGCGAACACGGCTGCGCGGACCTCGGTGTCGCCGATACTGTCATCGAGCAGCACCGCCCCGACATCGCGAAGCCGGAGCGATGCGGCGTCGAGATCGCGCAGTGAGCGCATCCGCGCCTCCTTGGCGTTGATGCGCGCATTGGAGAACATCTTGGTCGACACGGCGTCGAACAGGTCGATGACATCGTCGCTGGCCGACGCTTCAAGCGTCCGGATGAAGGCAACCAGGGTCGCCGCGCGGCGATCGTCCGGCAACCGGGCGACGGCCTGCGCTTTCGCGGCGCCGGCAAATCGCGCTAATGCGGCGGCCTTGCCGGGCGGTACGCGGTCGAGTTCGGGCAAGCCTGTGGTGAATGTACGGATTTCGGTCAGTCGGTCGATGGCCCGGCTGATCTCAGGGCCGCTTTGCAGATATGGCCCATCACGGAGTCGATCGAGCGGGCTTTGGCTTGTGCAGCACCGTGGCGCTGTCGCAGCCCGATGCGGCCAGTGCCATGTCCAGCGTGTCAGTCACGTCCTCGGCGCGCATGTTGGTGCACAGTTTCCAGGCGATGATGTAGCGTGAGAAGTCGTCGAGCACGGTCGACAGGTACATCCAGCCCCACCCGATGATCTTGAAGTAGGTGAAGTCAGTTTGCCACATCTCGTTCGGGTGGCTGGTCTTGGTGTGGAACTGGTCGGCAGCCTTGATCACGACATAGGCTGGGCTGGTGATGAGGTCATGGGCCTTCAGAAGGCGGTAAACCGTGGCTTCCGACACGAAGTAACGCCTTTCGTCGGTAAAGCGCACCGCCAGCTCCCGTGGGCTCAACTCGGACTGCTCCAGCGCCAGTTCGATGATCTGATCATGGATGTCAGGCGGGATCCGGTTCCATACGCGGCTCGGTGCCGATGGCCGATCCTCCAACGCCTCCGGTCCGCCTTCGAGGAACCGGTCGTACCAACGGTAGAACGTCCGGCGTGCGATCCCCAGCTTGTCGAGAGTGAGCTTCGCCGGCAGATGCGACTGCTCGACGAGCCGGATGATCTCGAGCTTTTCAGATGCGGGATACCTCATTCGTCGTCGCCCCCATCCGCGATCATGCTTTTTTTGAGCAGACGGTTCTCGAGGGTCAGGTCGGCCACGCATTCCTTCAAAGCGCGGGCTTCGCGGCGCAGGTCCTGCACCTCGCCGCTGGTCGCGGCACGAGCCGTGTCACCCGCCAGGCGTCGCTTGCCCGCTTCCATGAACTCCTTCGACCAGGTGTAATACAGGCTCTGTGCAATGCCTTCCTTGCGGCATAGTTCGGCAATGCTGTCTTCGCCGCGCAGCCCATCGAGCACGATGCGTATCTTGTCTTCGGCCGAGAAGTGCCGCCGGGTCTGCCGCCGGATGTCCTTCACCACCCGCTCAGCAGGGGCCTTGGCAGGCGATTTTTTCAAGGAGTGTTGGGACTTCATCTTCGTTCCTTCGTCACTACGACGAAGCCCCAACACTCCTTAAATCACAACCTCAAATCTGTGCCATTGGTGCTGACGGGGAACAGTCAATCTCCTCAGCGCCTTCCTCGACCGAGGCTCGCCGGCTCTCCACCTGCAGGGTGGAGAAGTAGATGTCATGATCTCGCTTCAGCAGCTCCCCGGCTTGTTTCAGAACTCGCTCTCCATCGGAGCTGAAGTCTCGAACGATGATGTGGCCCGACAGCACGTTCTTGCCTGAGGCGAGGCTCCAAGCATGAGGAGGCCCACGGCCGGACGTTGCTGCGACATTCGTTCACGTGCGGAGGCGTTATCGCATCCCTGGGGAAGCCGCTCCTAAGGAGGAGGCTCGAAGCGGTGCTTTCCGCAGCCGACAGCGGGCTGCAGCGTCATTTGTCCGTTCCCGCGCGCGTTGCGGCCGCTTCGAAATCTCTGTCCCGCAGGTCATCCAGTCGGGCTCCATCAACGCACAGGACGCGGCGCAGGCGCCGGTGACTGGCGGTAGTGGTGGGCGGTGGTTTCCGACAGCAAGCGAGATTTGCGGTCGCTGCAACAAAATAGCGCTTGACTTTCCAACGGTGGGAAGGACCATATGAGGGGGAGAAATCGCGAAAGTGGAAATCTCTTTCATGGATCTGAGTCTACAAAGGGGGAATGCTTATGGCAGCAGATGAACGTGTCCTCGCGATGGGTGCTCGCCGATTTCGGCGGGAACATGGGGTGCGGCCTTCCTTGACGCCCAGCATATGTGTATTAGGATCGTGATGAAGCTCATCGTGGCCATTCTTATAGCGCTGTCGTTCATCGGCAGCCCCGGTGCGGCGAGAGCCGCGCCGTCGGTAAGCTGTACGATGGCCGGCGCGGACGAAGGGATGGCCCCTGACCACGAGAAGATGGGCTGCTGCACGCCTGATTGTGCAACTCCTGCACCAGCAGCCGTCTTGCCGGGAGCAGATGTCGATGAGGACGCGGTAGATCCCGTTGCGCTCCTCAACGCGCGGCCGGAGCCTGGCAGCCTGCCGTCAATTATTCTGTCCACGGACGATCCTCCTCCGCGAGCTTTCTTCGCCTGATCAGTGTCTGCGCGGCGATGCTGCGCGGGGCGAGTCGCGCATTCAGCGCTGTCTCGAAGATAAACACGTAGAGCGCGTCTCCTGCGGCCGAGCATCATGCTTGGGCCTGCCGACGCGAACTGCGTAGGACGCGAAGAAAGTACGAACATGAACATGATTATGAAGGCGGGCGTGCTCGCCACGCTTGTTACGCTTGCTGCCTGCGGCGCCGAGGACGCGAGCAGGAGCGGCACCAGCGAAAATGCTGCGACCGCTGGAGCAGCTCCGGCGGCGAGCGCCAGCGAGTCGCACTCCGGCACCGGCACTGTGAAAAGCATCTCCGGAAGCGACGTGACGATCGCCCATGAGGAGATCAAGTCGATCGGCTGGCCGGCTATGGAGATGACCTTCACGGCCGCCGATCCGGCGCTGGCGAATGGCATCAAGCCCGGTGACCGTGTGTCATTCGCTTTCACCAAGGGTGATGGCGCGACGACGCTGACGTCGATCTCAAAGCAGTGACGGATGAGGTGCGGTCGCGTCCGTGCGACCGCACCCGCCTGATCCTAGGAATTCACATATGTTCAGCACCATCACGGGGCGTGGGGAGCGGGCGCACGATCAGGGCGCGCGCCTGGCTAATTGGCGAGCAAATGTTGCTCGGCATCTCACAGCGGCGAGCGTCGTGCCTCTTACCATTCTGGCGGCGCCCGCGCCTGCCTTAGCGCAGGCACATCATGCCACGGCGACGGAACAGCCCGCGACTTCTCCTGCTGCCGGACCGACGCTTAGTCTCAAGGAGGCTGCGGCACTGGCGAGTGGTGATCAGCCGACCCTGGGCGCGTTTGAGCGCGAAGCGGTAGCCTCGGAACAGGCTGCGATTGCGGCAGGCACATTGCCTGATCCGACGATCACCGCCGGAATCCAGAACTTACCGGTGACCGGGAACATGGCGTTCAACCCCACTCGCGACGGCATGACAATGTACACGATCGGTGTGATGCGGGAGCAGGTTCGCCGCTCCAGACGTCAAGCCGAGGCTGCGAGGCTCACCGCAGAGGCAGTTGTCAGTCGGACGCAGGCGAGTGCGCAGGAGCGGCGCATTCAGCGGGACGTCATGGTCGCTTGGATCAACGCCGTGGAAGCACGAGCCAAACAGCGATTGTTGGACCGCCTGATCAACGATCTCGACGTCGGTCGCCAGATCATGGAAGCCGGCATTCCAACGGGATCTTCCACGCCCTCTCTTGCGCTCCAGGCCCAGGCGGAAGTCGCGCTTGCCAAGGCGATGCAAGAGGATGCGCGTGGGCAGGAGGCACGAGCCCGGGCTGAGATGGCGCGGTGGATAGGTGCTGCTGCGCAGCGCCCGTTGCCGGAAACGGTCCCAGCTCTTGAAGCGCCTGCAGCGAGCCAAGCGCTGCTGTCGCAACATCCGGCGATCGCGGCTGCCGAGGCGCAGGAGCGAGCGGCGCAAAGGGCTGTCGACGTGGCCAGGCAAGATCGAAAGCCGAATTTCGGTTGGTCCGTGATGTACGGCTACCGTCCCCATTATGGCGATATGCTGTCGGCCACCGTCAGTATCCCGCTCCAGATCAACAAAAACCGATTGCAGAACCGGCGGATCGCCGAGGCTTCGGCTCGCGCTGATGCTGCTCGGCTCCGAGCGCAGGATGCGCAACGCGAGCTGAGCGGCACCTATGGCGACGCATTGGCCGACTACAAGAGCGCCGAGGCGCAGCTGTCGATCATCACCAGCCAGGCGATTCCGTCTCTTGAGGCTTCATTCGAGGCGGCAGAAGCTCGCTATGGAGCGGGTCAGGCGACTCTCGAGATGCCGCTCTTCATCGTCCGCCGGTACGTCGAAACTCACATTCAAGCGATCGAGCAGCAGGGGCGACGCGCTCGCGCGGCCGCCGAGCTCATTTACCTCACGCAGGATGTCGCGCGATGACCATCAAGGAAAGACTGCTCGTTGTCCGCACGGGGCTGGGGACATCCAGGAATAAGAAAATCCTCGCCGGCAGTGTCGCGCTTGCTCTCGCTGGAGCGGGCGTCGGCTATGCTGTTTTATCAGGAGATGGCGACGCTGGAGCGGGCGCCGCGAAGGGCGAGCTCGTCAACGGCGTCGTGCAGGACGGCTCCGGCAAAACCGTTCTCTACTGGTTCGATCCGATGCTGCCGATGGAGCGCTACAACGCGCCCGGCAAGTCGTCGATGAACATGGACCTTCAGCCGAAATATGCTGAGGAGGGCGGCGGCGCCGGCATTCAGATCTCGCCACAGGTGCAACAGAACCTCGGCGTCCGCACTGCGCGAGTAACCTTCGACAATCTGGCGGCGGCGATTGCGGTGGTCGGGCGCGTTGAGACTGACGAGCGCCGCATTGTCGAGGTCCAGACCCTAACCCCCGGCTTCGTCGAGCAGCTCAGCGTCCGCGCTGTCGGGGAACAGGTCGGCAGAGGGACTCGGGTCGCGAGCGTCTATTCGCCGGAGCTGCTTGGCGCTCAGCATGAGTATGCCGCCCTTTTGAAGATACGCCGTTCGACGATTACGCCGGGCCTGCGCAGTGCAGCGCGCCAGAGGTTGCAGCTGCTTGGCCTGCCGGAGGCGGCCATTCGCAACCTGGATCGGGGCGGGCGCCCTCAGCGCACGTACGGAGTGTTCGCTCCTCGGTCCGGGATCGTGACCGCCATAGGCGCGCGGCCGGGTGCGCGGGTGGAGCCCGGACAGTCGATCATCACCTTGGCGGATCTCTCGCAAGTGTGGGTTGTGGCCGAGGTTCCGGAAGTGTCGCTGGGCCAGATCCGCATCGGACAGCCGGCGGAGATCTCGTTTCCTGCCTATGGCGGCGAGACGGTTCAGGGCCGGATCGACTACATCTTCCCGACGCTCGATCCCGAAGCGCGTACTGCTCGAGTTCGTGTCACGCTGCCCAACCCGGGCGGCCGGCTGAAGATCGGCATGTTCGCCAACCTCACCATCGGTGGTGCGGCAACAGGCGGTCTCGTCGTGCCGTCCGAGGCCGTTATCTCCACCGGAAGGCGCAACGTTGTTATCGTGCAGCGGAATGGCGGCTTCATTCCGGTCGAAGTTGAGCTTGGGCGCACGGTTGGCGACCGAACCGAGATCCGCAGGGGGCTCAACCTCAACGACATTGTCGTTGTTTCTGGTCAGTTCCTGATCGACTCCGAGGCCTCACTCGCCGGCATTGTCGAACGTCTATCGCGAGGCCAATCGCCTGCCGCGCAACAGCAGCGGCAAGACGAGCTTATCCAGGGTCGCGGAGTCGTGAAGACGGTGGACGCGGCAGGTGGCCGTATCACTCTCGCTCACGAGCCGTTGGCGGCGATCAACTGGCCGGCCATGACGATGACCTTCCCCGTGAAGGACCGTTCGCTGCTGCGCGGCCGTAAGGCTGGCGAACGAGTGATGTTCGCCTTTCAGAGGCCACAGCAGGGTCAAACGCCCGTGATCGAGCGCATCGCTCCGGAGGCGGCGCAATGATCGAGCGGATCATTCGATGGTCGGCGGCGAACCGGCTGCTCGTTCTTCTTGCGGCCGCCTTCATCACGGCTGCCGGGTTGTACACGGTGAGCCGGACTCCGCTCGATGCTATCCCCGACCTCTCCGACGTCCAGGTCATCATCCGTACGCCCTATCCAGGGCAGGCGCCCCAGATTGTGGAGGCGCAGGTTACCTACCCGATCGCGACTACGATGCTGTCGGCGCCCAAAGTGAAGGCAGTCCGCGCCTTTTCCATGTTCGGAGACTCGTTTGTCACAATCATCTTCGAGGACGGGACCGACCTCTACTGGGCTCGCTCGAGGGTTCTCGAATATTTGAACCAGGCGGCGGGCCGGCTGCCGCCGGGGGTTACACCGGCACTTGGCCCTGATGCGACGGGCGTCGGCTGGGCTTACCAGTACGCGCTCGTCGACCGCACCGGTGGCAACGATCTTGGTCAGCTTCGTGCGCTGCAGGATTGGTTTCTGCGATACCAACTCAAGGAAGTCCCCGGCGTTGCCGAGGTCGCCAGCGTTGGCGGCATGGTCCGCGCGTTCCAGGTCGAGGTCAATCCCGAGAAGCTTCAGCTATATCGAGTGTCCGTCAGCGACGTGATGGAAGCGCTGCAAACGGCAAATAACGAGACTGGCGGCTCGGTTATTGAGCGTGCGGAAGCCGAGTACATGATCCGTGTCGGTGGCTATCTGCAGAGCCTCGACGATTTCCGAAACATACCTCTGAAGGTGAGCGCCGGCGGCGTTCCGGTCACGATCGGTGACGTTGCGCGCGTCCAGATCGTTCCCGAATTCCGGCGCGGCATCGCCGAACTCAATGGCCAGGGAGAAGTCGCCGGCGGTGTGATCGTCGTTCGTGCAGGAGCCGACACGAGGTCGGTAATCGAGGCGGTCAAGGAGAAGCTCGAGGAACTCAAGATGGCTCTTCCCAAGGGCGTTGAGGTGGTGACGGTCTACGACCGGTCATCGCTCATCGAACGCGCGATCGAGAACCTTTCTCATAAGCTTGTCGAAGAGTTCATCGTCGTTGCGCTCGTGTGCGTGGTGTTCCTCTTACACCTGCGCTCGGCACTGGTGGCAATCCTGACGCTCCCCCTAGGAATCGTCGCCGCGTTCATCGTGATGTACTATCAGGGGGTTAACGCGAACATCCTTTCGCTTGGAGGTATCGCGCTGGCGATCGGCGCCATGGTCGATGCGGCCGTGGTGATGATCGAGAATGCTCACAAGAAGCTCGAGCACGCTGAGCACGAGCATGGGGGCATGACCGAGGAGTTGCGCAAGCGAACGCTGGTGGACGCGGCCGTTGAGGTCGGGCCGGCGTTGTTCTTTTCCCTCTTGATCATCACGCTCTCGTTCCTGCCGGTCTTCTCCCTGGAGGCTCAGGAGGGCAGGCTCTTCACGCCTCTTGCGCTCACCAAGACTTACTCAATGGCGGCGGCCGCTGGGCTCTCCGTCACGCTCATCCCGGTCCTGATGATCATGTTCATCAAAGGCAAGATTCGCCCCGAAGAGAAGAACCCAATCAATCGCTGGCTGATCGCGGCGTACAGGCCCGCCCTTGTCTGGGTCATGAAGTGGCCCAAGCTCGTCCTTGGTCTTGCTATCGGGGCGCTTCTTCTGACGGCGTGGCCGCTTTCTCGCCTCGGCGGGGAGTTCATGCCCGCGCTGGCGGAGGGCGACCTCCTTTACATGCCGACGGCGCTTCCAGGCCTGTCTGCGTCCAAAGCCTCTGAGCTCCTTCAGATCACAAACCGCATGATCAAGACGGTCCCGGAGGTGAAGACGGTGTTCGGCAAGGCGGGCCGCGCCGAGACCGCAACCGACCCTGCGCCGATCGAAATGTTCGAAACGGTTATCCAGCTCAAGCCTCAGAGCGAGTGGCGTGAAGGGATGACGATGGAGAAGTTGATCGCCGAGCTCGATTCACGCGTGAAGGTGCCTGGCCTGGCCAATGTCTTCGTGCCGCCGATCCGGAACAGGATCGACATGCTCGCGACGGGCATCAAGAGCCCCGTTGGCGTGAAGGTGAGCGGAGCTGATCTCGCCACGCTCGATCGGCTCGGAGCTAAAATCGCGCAGGTGGTGAAGACCGTTCCCGGCACAACCTCCGCTATCTCGGATCGGATCCTCGGCGGCCGCTACATCGACATCAAGGTCGATCGCCTGGCCGCTGCTCGATACGGGCTGTCCATTGAGGACGTGCAGAACACGGCTGCCGGTGCGGTTGGCGGCATGTCGGTGGATGAGAAGATCGAGGGGCTTGCTCGCTTCCCGATCAACGTGCGCTTCCCGCGCGAGATGCGCGGCAGCGTCGAGGCTCTGCGCAGTCTGCCGATTGTCGCTCCGACAGGCGGAATCGTGCCGCTGGGTGCCGTGGCAAGCGTGCAGATCGCCGACGGTCCGGTGATGGTAAAGAGCGAGAACGCGCGGCCCTCCGCTTGGGTCTACGTCGACGTTCGCGACCGCGACATTGTCGGGTTTGTGAATGAAGCGCGCCAGAAGGTCGCTCGAGAGGTGTCGATGCCTCCGGGCTATTCGATCACCTGGTCAGGTCAGTTCGAATATGCCGAGCGTGCTTCCAAGAGGTTGGCCGTGATCGTGCCGCTGACCATCGGCGTAATCTTCCTGCTCCTGTACCTCGCCTTCAAGCGAGTGCGTGAGCCGCTCATCGTCCTCCTCGCGCTTCCGTTCGCGCTCATTGGCGGAGTCTGGCTCATCTACCTGATGGGTCACGCGATCTCCGTGGCAACAGCGGTCGGCTTCATCGCTCTTGCCGGGCTTGCTGCGGAGTTTGGGGTTATCATGCTGGTCTACCTCGACAAGGCGATCGAGGAGCGGATTGAGGCCGGCAAGTTCTCGAAAACCGAGGATCTCGAGGACGCGCTGATGGAAGGCGCGGTCTTACGGGTGAGGCCGAAGGCGATGACGGCTGCGGTCATCCTCGCTGGTCTTTTTCCGCTGCTCATCGGCGAGGGCACCGGCTCTGAGATCATGCAGCGTCTGGCGGCTCCGATGGTGGGCGGCATGATCACGGCGCCCCTCCTGTCCCTCTTCGTTCTCCCTGCGATCTACAAGCTCCTCGGCGTGAAGCAGTTCATGCGTGAGGCCGTGGATCAAAAGCAGCCCGACGTCGCGTCGGCTGCCAAGCCGCAGATGACATAACCAGCAAGCGGGAATTTCCAGCCTCGAACGTAGGAGCTGAACATGATGATGGACTGCGGTGGAGCCGCGATGATGATCGGCATGGGAGTTGCACATGGGACCGGGGGTTACAGCAACGCAAGGTGAACAAGGCCTCGCACTGGGGCTGAGCACCTTTGCCTTCACGATCTGTTTTGCGGTGTGGACGATCTTCGCGATCATCGGGATCGAGATCAAGGCGGAACTGGGCCTCAACGACACCCAGTTCGGCCTGCTGATCGGCACACCGATCCTCACCGGATCGCTGGTGCGGCTGATGCTGGGCATCTGGACTGACCAGTTCGGCGGGCGGATCGTCTTTCCGTTGACGATGCTCGCTTCGGCGGCATCGACTTTCCTGCTGTCCTATGCCGACAATTACTACCTGATGCTGCTGGCCGCACTCGGCCTCGGGCTGGCGGGCGGCGGATTTGCGGTGGGCGTGGCCTATGTCTCCAAGTTCTATCCGCTCGAAAAGCAGGGCTCGGCGCTCGGCTTCTTCGGGATGGGCAATGTCGGCGCGGCGGTGACCAAGTTCCTTGCGCCCTGGGTGATGGTGGCGATCGGCTGGCAGGGCGTGGCGCAGGTATGGGCGGCCGTGCTCGCGGTGGTCGCCGTGCTGTTCTTCATCCTTGCCAAGGACGATCCCGAATATGCCGCGCGCAAGGCCGGCGGCATCCCGGCGCGCACTCTCAAGGACCAGCTCGAACCGCTCAAGAACGAGCAGGTGTGGCGCTTCTCGCTCTATTATTTTTTCGTGTTCGGGGCCTTCGTCGCGCTGGCATTGTGGCTGCCGCAATACATGGTCAGCCTGTATCAGGTTGATGTCAAAACCGCCGGCATGCTGGCCGCGACCTTCTCGCTCTCGGCCAGCCTGTTCCGCGCTTATGGCGGGATGCTGTCGGACAAGTATGGCGCACGCCGTATCATGTACGCGACCTTTGGCGTGTCGCTGGTGTGCCTGTTCATGCTGTCCTACCCGGCGACCGATTACGTGATCCACGGGATCGAGGGTGACATCGCGTTTTCGACCTCGATGGGGCTGGTGCCCTTCGTGATCACGGTGTTCGTGCTCGGCTTCTTTATGTCGCTGGGCAAGGCGGCGGTGTTTAAGCATATTCCGGTCTATTACCCCCATCACGTGGGCGCGGTCGGCGGGCTGGTGGGCCTGGTCGGCGGCCTGGGCGGGTTCGTGCTGCCGATCGTGTTCGGCGCGGTGAGCGACCTTACCGGCATCTGGACCAGCTGCTTCATGGTGCTGTTCGCACTGGTCGGCGTGGCGCTGGCATGGATGCACATTGCCATCCGCCAGATGGAGCAGAAAGCGAGCGGGATCGACGCGCGCAGCCTGCCGCAATTCCCGGAAATGGCGGGCCTGCACGACGAAACCCGCCACGCTGCCGCCCAGCCGAGCAAGGTGCTGGCTGAGTGGAAGCCCGAGGATCCCGATTTCTGGGAAACGACGGGCGAACGTATTGCACGGCGCAACCTATATATCTCGATCCCGGCCCTGTTGCTCGCCTTCGCGGTGTGGATGGTGTGGTCGGTGGTGGTCGCCAAGCTGCCGCAGGTCGGGTTCGCCTATACCACCGATCAGCTGTTCTGGCTGGCGGCGTTGCCGGGGCTGTCGGGAGCGACGTTCCGGATCTTCTACAGCTTTATGGTGCCGATCTTCGGCGGACGGCTGTGGACCACGCTGTCCACCGCTTCGCTGCTGATCCCGGCCTTCGGCATCGGCTATGCGGTCCAGAACCCGCAGACGCCCTACATCATCTTCCTGGTGCTGGCGCTGCTGTGCGGGTTCGGCGGGGGCAATTTCGCCTCGTCGATGTCGAACATCAGCTTCTTCTTCCCCAAGGCGCGGAAGGGCAATGCGATGGCGCTCAATGCGGGCCTCGGCAACCTTGGGGTCTCAGTGATGCAGTTCGCGGTACCGCTGATCATCACGGCCGGCGTGTTCGGCGCGTTGGGCGGGGCGGCCCAGCAGACCGCGGAAGGCGGCCAGCTGTGGCTGCAGAACGCCGGGTTCGTGTGGGTGCCCTTCATCATTGCCAGCAGCCTGCTGGCGTGGTTCGGGATGAACGATATCGCCGATGCCAAGGCCAGCTTTGCCGAACAGGCGGTGATCTTCCAGCGCAAGCACAACTGGCTGATGTGCTGGCTTTATACCGGCACCTTCGGCAGCTTCATCGGCTTTTCGGCCGGCCTGCCGCTGCTCGCCAAGCAGCAGTTTCCGCAAGTGGACGTGCTGCAATTCGTGTTCCTCGGCCCGCTCGTCGGCGCGCTGAGCCGGGCGGGCACGGGCTGGGTGTCGGACAAGTGGGGCGGCGCGCGGGTCACCTTCTGGGTGTTCGTGCTGATGATGCTGGGCGTGTTCGGGGTCATGTATTTTATCCAGGCCGCTAGCTGGTGGGGCTTCCTGAGCATGTTCATCTTCATGTTCTTCATGACCGGGGTCGGCAATGCCTCGACCTTCCAGATGATCCCCAACATCATGCGGCAGGAAGTTCCGCGCCTGATGCCGGAACTCACCCCCGATGCGGCGCTCAAGCAGGCAGAGAAGGAATCGGCGGCCATCGTCGGCTTCACCTCGGCGATTGCGGCCTACGGCGCCTTCTTCATCCCCAAGAGCTTCGGCAGCGCCATTGCTGCAACCGGATCGCCGATGGCGGCCCTATGGGGCTTCTTCATCTTCTACGCCAGCTGCGCCGCGCTGACGTGGTTCATCTACACCCGCCGCGGCGGCCTGCTGCACGATATCGAACGCGGGCGCACGCCTGCTCCCGCCGTCCAACCTGCACCCCTGAAAGGAGCCGCTGCATGAGCCAGCTTCTCGACCGCCTGACCTTCTTCCGCCAGCCCAAGCAGGCCTTTGCCGGCGGACACGGCGTCACCACCAACCAGAACCGCGACTGGGAGGACAGCTATCGCAAGCGCTGGCAGCACGACAAAATTGTGCGCAGCACCCACGGGGTGAACTGCACCGGATCGTGCAGCTGGAAGATCTACGTCAAGGGCGGGATCATCACCTGGGAAACCCAGCAGACCGATTATCCGCGCACCCGGCCTGACCTTCCCAACCACGAACCGCGCGGCTGCCCGCGTGGGGCAAGCTACAGCTGGTACATCTATTCCGCCCAGCGGCTGAAATATCCGATGGTGCGTTCGCGCCTGCTGAAACTGTGGCGTGAGGCCCGGGTGCTGCGCACGCCGGTAGCGGCATGGGCCTCGATCGTCGAGGATCCGGCCAAGCGCAAAAGCTACACCGCGATCCGCGGCCATGGCGGCATGGTGCGTTCGACCTGGGACGAAGTGAACGAAATCATCGCGGCTGCCAATGCCTACACCGCCAAGACTTACGGCCCTGACCGGATCATCGGCTTCTCGCCCATCCCGGCGATGTCGATGGTGAGCTATGCGGCCGGATCACGTTATCTCTCGCTGCTCGGCGGCACCTGCATGAGTTTCTACGACTGGTATTGCGACCTGCCGCCCTCCAGCCCGCAGACCTGGGGCGAACAGACCGACGTTCCCGAAAGCGCCGACTGGTACAATGCCGGGTTCCTGATGATGTGGGGCTCGAACGTCCCGCAAACCCGCACCCCCGATGCGCACTTCATGACCGAGGCCCGCTATCGCGGCACCAAGGTCGCGGTCGTCAGCCCCGATTACGCCGAGGCGACCAAGTTTGCCGATCTGTGGCTCAACCCCAAGCAGGGCACCGATGCGGCGCTGGCGATGGCGATGGGCCATGTGATCCTGCGCGAATATCACCTCGACCGGCAGGCCGAATATTTCGAGGATTACTGCCGCAAATATTCCGACATGCCGATGCTGGTGAAGCTGGTGGAAAAGGACGGCGCATGGATGCCTGAAAATCTGCTGCGCGCCGCCGATTTCCTCGGCAGCCTGGGCGAGGCCAACAATCCCGACTGGAAAACCGTCGCCATCGACGAGGCGACCGATGAAGTGGTGGTGCCGTCGGGCTCGGCGGGTTTCCGCTGGGGCGAGGAAGGCAAGTGGAACCTGCAGGAAAAGGACGGGCGCGGCAATGCCACCCGGCTGCGCCTCACCAATATCCTTGATGGCCAGCATGACGAGGTGATCGAGGTCGCCTTCCCCTATTTCGGCAATCTTGAGCACGATCACTTCCAGGGCACCGATCACCCCAGCGTGCTGAAGCGCCGGGTGCCGGTGCGGCAGGTGCAATTGAAGGACGGCAAGGCGTTTGTCGCCACCGTGTTTGATCTTTTCTGCGCCAATTACGGCCTCGACCGGGGGCTGGGCGGCGATCATGTCGCGCGCGATTACGGCGCGATGGAGCCTTACACCCCGGCGTGGGCGGAAAAGATCACCGGGGTGCCGGCCGATCACATCATCACCGTGGCCCGCGAATTCGCCTCGAATGCCGAGGTGACCAAGGGCAAGTCGATGGTGATTTTGGGCGCAGGGCTCAACCACTGGTATCACATGGACATGAATTACCGCGGGATTATCAACCTGCTGGTGATGTGCGGCTGTGTCGGCCAGTCGGGCGGCGGCTGGTCGCACTATGTCGGGCAGGAAAAGCTGCGCCCGCAGACCGGGTGGACCGCGCTCGCCTTCGCGCTCGACTGGAACCGCCCACCGCGGCACATGAACTCGACCAGCTTCTTCTACGCCCACACCGATCAGTGGCGGTACGAGACGCTGGGGGTGGAGGAAATTCTTTCCCCCACCGCGCCTGATGGCGACTGGGACGCGAGCCTCATCGACTACAACGCGCGCGCCGAACGCATGGGCTGGCTGCCATCCGCGCCGCAATTGAAGACCAACCCGCTCGAAGTCGGCAAGGCGGTCAAGGCCAGCGGCAAGACCCCGGGCGAATATGTCGCCGAAGGTTTCAAGGCCGGCACGCTGGAAATGTCGTGCTTTGATCCCGATGATCCCGCCAACTGGCCGCGCAACATGTTCGTGTGGCGCTCGAACCTCCTGGGTTCGTCGGGCAAGGGCCACGAATATTTCCTCAAGCACCTGCTCGGCACCGCCCACGGCGTGCAGGGCAAGGACCTGGGCGAAACCGGCGCGGTCAAGCCCAAGGAAGTGAAGTGGCACGATGAAGCGCCCAAGGGGAAGCTTGATCTGCTGGTGACGCTCGACTTCCGCATGTCGACCACCTGCGTCTATTCCGACATCGTCCTGCCGACAGCGAGCTGGTACGAGAAGGACGATCTCAACACCTCGGATATGCACCCCTTCATCCACCCGCTCTCGGCGGCAGTGGACCCGGTGTGGGAATCGCGCAGCGACTGGGACATCTACAAGGGCATCGCCAAGAAGTTCTCCGAAGTCGCCCCCGAGGTGCTCGGCGTTGAACATGACGTGGTGCTCACCCCGATCCAGCACGACAGCCCGAACGAGATCGCACAGCCTTATGACGTGGCCGACTGGGGGCTGGGACAGGCTGAGCCGATTCCCGGCAAGACCATGGCCAATGTCGCGCTGGTGGAGCGGGATTACCCCAATCTCTACAACCGCTTCACCGCGCTCGGCCCGTTGATGGAAAAGCTTGGCAATGGCGGCAAGGGGATCGGCTGGAACACCGATCACGAAGTCGAAGCGCTGCGCAAGCTCAACGGCCCGGTGCAGAAGGACGGGCCGAGCAAGGGCATGGCGCAGATCGAAACCGCGATCGATGCCGCCGAAGTGATCCTGATGCTTGCGCCCGAAACCAATGGCGAGGTCGCGGTCAAGGCGTGGGCGGATCTGGGCAAGAAGACCGGCCTCGATCACACCCATCTGGCGCTTCCCAAGGAAGACGAGAAGATCCGCTTCCGCGACATTCAGGCCCAGCCGAGGAAGATCATCTCCTCGCCCACCTGGTCGGGGCTGGAAAGCGAGCACGTGTGCTACAACGCGGGTTACACCAACGTCCACGAGCTGATCCCGTGGCGCACGCTGACCGGGCGTCAGCAGCTCTATCAGGATCACAAGTGGATGCGCGCCTTCGGCGAGGGCTTCTGCGTCTACCGCCCGCCGATCGACACCAAGGCGGTGCAGCCGATGCTCGACGAAGCCAAGGGCGCGCCGCACGTGATCCTCAACTTCATCACCCCGCACCAGAAATGGGGCATCCACTCGACCTATACCGACAACCTGCTGATGCTGACGCTGTCGCGCGGCGGGCCGATTGTGTGGATGAGCGAGTTGGACGCCGCCAAGGCGGGGCTGGTCGATAATGATTGGGTGGAAACCTTCAATTCCAACGGTGCGCTGGTGGCCCGCGTGGTCGTCTCGCAGCGGATGAAGGAAGGCACGCTGTTCATGTACCACGCGCAGGAGAAGATCACGAACGTCCCCGGATCGCCCCTGACCGGGCAGCGCGGGGGCATCCACAATTCCGTCACCCGCGCCGTGCTGAAGCCCACCCACATGATCGGCGGCTATGTCCAGCTCGCCTACGGGTTCAACTATTACGGCACCGTGGGATCGAACCGCGACGAATATGTGATCGTCCGCAAGCTTACAAAGGTCGACTGGCTCGAAGGGGCCCTCGCTGAAGGGGAGACCGCAGCATGAAAATCCGCGCGCAGATCGGCAAGGTCCTGAACCTTGACAAGTGCATCGGCTGCCACACCTGCTCGGTGACGTGCAAGAACGTGTGGACCAGCCGCGAGGGCATGGAATACGCCTGGTTCAACAATGTCGAGACCAAGCCCGGCATCGGCTACCCCAAGGATTGGGAAAACCAGAAGCGCTGGAACGGCGGCTGGGTGCGGACTGCTGGTGGCTCGATCCGCCCGAAAATGGGCGGCAAGTGGCGGATGCTGGCGAAAATCTTCGCCAATCCCGATCTGCCCGAGATCGACGATTACTACGAACCCTTCACCTTCGATTACGCCCACCTGCAAAAGGCGGGCGAGAGCAAGGCCTTCCCCACCGCCCGCCCGCGCAGCCTGATTTCGGGCCAGCGGATGGAGAAGATCGAATGGGGGCCGAACTGGGAGGAAATCCTTGGCGGGGAATTCGCCAAGCGTTCGGAGGATTACAACTTCGAAGGGGTGCAAAAGGAAATCTACGGCCAGTTCGAAAACACCTTCATGATGTATCTCCCGCGGCTGTGCGAACATTGCCTCAACCCGACCTGCGTGGCCGCCTGCCCCTCGGGCGCGATCTACAAGCGGGAAGAAGACGGGATCGTCCTGATCGATCAGGAGGCCTGCCGCGGCTGGCGCATGTGCGTGTCAGGCTGCCCCTACAAGAAGATCTATTACAACTGGAAAACCGGCAAATCGGAAAAGTGCATCTTCTGCTATCCGCGCATCGAGGCGGGGCAACCGACGGTGTGCAGCGAAACCTGCGTCGGGCGCATCCGTTATCTCGGCGTGATGCTCTATGATGCCGACCGCATCGAGGAAGCCGCATCGGCTGAAAATGTCGAGGATCTGTATCAGGCGCAGCTTGATATCTTCCTCGATCCCCATGATCCGGCGGTGATTGAACAGGCGCGTAAGGACGGCGTGCCCGAAGCTTGGCTGGAGGCTGCGCGCCGCTCGCCGGTGTGGAAGATGGCGATGGAATGGAAGGTCGCCTTCCCGCTCCACCCCGAATACCGCACCCTGCCGATGGTGTGGTATGTGCCGCCGCTCTCGCCGATCAATGCCGCAGCCAGCGCCGGGCAGATCAGCGTCAACAACAACATGCCCGATGTGCGCTCGCTTCGCATCCCGCTCAAATACCTCGCCAATCTGCTGACCGCAGGCGACGAGGAACCGGTGGCCCTGTGCCTTGAACGGATGCTGGCAATGCGCGGCTACATGCGGTCGAAATCGATCGAGGGTGTGCACAATGAAGGCATCGCCGAAGCCGTCGGCCTGACGGGCGCACAGATCGAGGAGATGTACAAGGTGATGGCGCTGGCCGATTACGAGGATCGCTTCGTGATCCCCACCGGCCACCGCGAGGATGCCGAGGACATGTTCGAGGAACGCGGTTCCTGCGGCTTCAGCTTCGGCAATGGCTGTTCGGGCGGGTCGAACGAGACCAACCTGTTCGGCGCCCCGCCGGCCCGCAAGAAACTCCAGACCCCTTCGGAGGTGTTCTGATGCACAGCCTTCATCTCATTTCGCTGCTGCTGCAATATCCCTCGCTTGAATTGCAGGCGGTGGCAGGTGAAATCCGCCAGCGGCTCAGCACCGATCCGGCCCTGCCGCAAGCCGCCGTCGCCGCGTGCGAACCGCTGCTGACCCGGCTTGCCACAGCTGACATCTATGATGTGCAGGAAGCCTATGTCGATCTGTTCGACCGGGGCCGGGCGCACAGCCTGCACCTGTTCGAACACGTTCACGGCGAAAGCCGCGACCGGGGGCAGGCAATGGTCGATCTGCGCGCCCGTTACCTTGATGCAGGGCTGGAGCCGGCGGGCAATGAGCTGCCCGATTACCTGCCGCTGTTCCTCGACTACTGTTCGACCCTGCCCGATCCGCTGGCTCGCGACACGCTGGCCGAGCCCGGCGTGGTGCTGATCGCGCTGGCAGCGCGGCTGGCGGACAAGGGATCGGACTATGCCCCTGTATTCGCGCTGCTGTGCGAGATCGCCGGGCTGGAAATGGACGAAGCGGCGGTCAACGCGCTGCCGCCCGCCGAAGACCCCGAAACCCTCGAAGAACTCGACGCGCAGTGGGAGGAGGAGGAAATCCGCTTCACCGCCGATGCCGCGCCCGATCCCACCGCCGCCTGCCCGCAGGTCAGCGCCATCCTTGACCGGATGCGCGCACCCCTGCCCGAAATCCTTGCGAAAAGGAGCTGAACCATGGCCGACTTCCTCCACAATCTGCTGTTCGGCATCTATCCCTATATCGCGCTGGCGGTGCTGGCGCTGGGTTCGATCATCCGCTTCGACCGCGAGCCCTACAGCTGGCGTTCGGGTTCCAGCCAGCTCTTGCGGCGCAAGCAGCTGATGGTGGGATCGGTGCTGTTCCATGTCGGCGTGCTGTTCATCTTTGTCGGCCACCTTGTCGGGCTCTTAACCCCGATTGCGTTGTTCGATGCGCTGGGCATCAGCCACGGGGCCAAGCAATTGCTGGCGATCGTCGCTGGCGGGATTGCGGGAGTGGCCGCGATCATCGGCGCAAGCCTGCTGATCCATCGCCGCTTCTTCGACCCGCGCGTGCGGGCCGCCTCGAACTTCAGCGACAATGCCATCATCCTCATCCTGTGGGTGCAACTGGCGCTGGGCCTCGCCACGATCCCGCTGTCGGCGGGGCATCTCGACGGGCACGAGATGGTCAAGTTCATGACCTGGGCACAGAGCATCTTCACCTTCCGTAGCGGTGCGGCAAGCCACATTGCCGATGTGCATATCATCTTCAAACTGCACCTGTTTTTGGGGCTGACGATCTTCCTGCTGTTCCCCTTCACCCGGCTGGTGCACATGCTGAGCGCGCCGGTGCGCTACCTGTGGCGCAGCGGCTATCAGATCGTGCGCTCGCGCCGGAGCCTCAGCCATGGATGAGGTGATCGAACGGGCTGCAGTGCGGGTCGGCGGTGTGGAAATCCCCGCCACCGCCATCGCCGCCGAAGCGCAGAACCACCCCGCGCCTGATGCCGCCACGGCGTGGACCGAAGCCGCCGAGGCGCTCGCCATCCGGCAATTGCTGCTGGCCGAAGCCGAGCGGCTCGGGATCGATCCTGGCGAACGCGAGGACGCGCAGGGCCGCGCGCTCGCCGCGGATGATGCGAAGATCGACGCGCTGCTGGAGAGCGAAGTTCGCGTGCCCGAGGCTACCGAGGCCGAGGCGCGGCGCTTCTATGATCGCCACCGCGAACGCTTCGCCTCCGAAACGTTGGTCGAGGCCGAGCACATCCTGTTCTCGGCCAACCCGGCGGATGAATTCGCCTATAGCCTTGCGGTCGGCGATGCGCGCATGGCGATCCGGGCGCTGCAAGCTGATCCGGCCTGTTTCGGCGAGCTGGCGCGAGCCAAATCGGCCTGCCCGTCGAAGGAACAGGGCGGCAATCTCGGCCAGATCGGCAAGGGGCAGACCGTCGCCGAATTCGAAGCCGCGCTGTTCGACCTTGGCGAAGGCGAGCTGTGCCCAGAGCCGGTGCGCACCCGCTTTGGCGTGCACGTGATCCGCGCCGGACGCCGGGCCGAGGGGCAGCAATTGCCGTTCGAAGCCGTGGAGGCGACCATCCGCGACTATCTGGAGGAAACCACCACCCGCAAGGCGGTGGCGCAATACCTGTCGATCCTCGCCAGCCAGACCACCGTCGAAGGGGTTGACCTGCCGATTGCGGACGGGCCGCTGGTGCAGTGACCATCCCTCGCTCCCCCGATGTCCTGCCGCTGTCTGACGCGATCGGTCGCCGGTTCGAATACCTGCGCCTGTCGCTGACCGAAGTGTGCAACTTCCGCTGCACCTATTGCCTGCCCGATGGCTACAAGAAGCCGTGCCAGCGTCCCGCGGAACTGACGGTTGAGGAAATTCGCCGCGCGGTGACGGCTTTCGCGCAGCTGGGGTTGTGGAAGGTGCGGCTGACCGGCGGCGAGCCGACGTTGCGGCGCGATTTCGAGAATGTCGCCAGCGCGGTCTCCAGCGTGCCCGGCATCCGCCGTGTGGCGATGACGACCAATGGCTATCGCCTCGCCGAGCGGGCGCAGGCGTGGCGCGATTGCGGGGTGAATGCGATCAATATCAGCGTCGATTCGCTCGATCCGGCGCGCTTTGCCGCGATCACCGGACATGACCGCCTGGGCGAAGTGCTGCGCGGGATCGAGGCAGCGCGGGATGCGGGGTTTGAGAGTATCAAGCTGAACGCCGTGCTGATGCGCGGGGTCAATGATGATGAACTCGCGGCGATGGTCCAATTCGTCACCACCCGCGATCTGTCGCTGCGCTTCATCGAAGTGATGCGCACCAATGACAACACCGCCTTCTTTGACCGGCACCATGTGGCAGGGCAAAGCGTGATCGATCGACTGGAGGCTGCGGGCTGGAAGCGACTGCCGCGCGCGGCAGGCGCCGGGCCGGCGGTTGAACTCGGCCATCCCCACGCCAAGGGACGCATTGGCATCATCGCGCCCTATTCACGGGATTTCTGCGCCAGCTGCAACCGGTTGCGCATGTCGTCGGATGGCAAGCTGCATCTGTGCCTGTTCGGCGATGGCGGGATCGATCTGCGCCCGCTCATCGCCGCTGATGACCCCGCGCCTCTCATCACCCGCATCCGCGCAGTTGTGGGCACCAAGGCCCCCGCGCATCGGCTGCATTCGGGCAACAGCGGTGCAACTCCGCATCTCGCGTCCATCGGAGGATGATCATGAAACAAGCGCGACTCGACATCGAACTGTGCGGGCGCCTCGCCGATGCTTGCGGGCCGGTGCTGGGGCTCGCCGTCCCGGAAAACGGACTGCCGGTGACAGCGATGTTGGACGATCTGGCCAGCGCCTACCCGGCACTTGGCGAGGCGCTTCGTCGCATCCGCATCAGGGCCTGCATCAATGAAACCATCGTCGCCAATGATGCGATGGTGCGCCCCGGAGATCGGGTCGCGCTCTTTCCGCCGGTGTCGGGAGGATGACGATGCAGGTCGAATTGGCGCAGGCCCCCTTCGAACCGTCGCTGCGGCTGGCCGCGTTTTCCGCGGCGCTCGAGGATGAAGGCGCGGTTGTCAGCTTCACGGGGCGGGCCCGGGGGCGCGGCGCGGATGGTGCGGCGGTCTCCTCGCTGGTGCTGGAGTGCTATCGCGGCGTTACCCTCCAATCGATGAAAGCGATCGCGGCCGACGCGCATAGCCGGTTCGCGATTACCGCCAGTATCGTCATCCACCGCGCAGGCCCGATCGCGCCGGGCGAACCCATCGTTTTCGTCGCCACTGCTGCACGCCACCGCAGGGCGGCCTTCGAGGCGGCGGACTACCTCATGGACCGGCTCAAGACTGAGGCAGTGTTCTGGAAACGCGAGGAGCATGATGGCATCTCGACCTGGATCGAGCCGACCGCGCGGGACCGGGAAGACGCGCAGCGTTGGCGCGACAAGGTGAATGACAATGCCGGGAATTGACCAAAGCCTGACCTTTTACCCGCTGGGCATGGCGGTGCTGACCATCTCGGATACCCGCAACCTTGAAACCGATACCTCGGGCGCATTGCTGTGCGAGCGGTTGCAGGGAGCCGGGCACCACCTGCACGACCGCGCCATCGTGCGTGACGAGATCGCCGAGATTCGCGCGCAGTTGCAGGCGTGGCTCGCGCGGCCCGAGATCGAGATCATCCTCACCACCGGCGGCACCGGCTTTTCCCCGCGTGACAACACGCCCGAAGCGGTCAAACCGCTGCTGCGGCGCGAGATGGACGGGTTTTCTGTCGCCTTTCACCAGAAAAGCCTCACCAGCGTCGGGGTTGCCTCGATGCAGTCGCGGGCCTTTGCCGGGCAGGCAGGGGATGCCTTTATCTTCTGCGTTCCGGGATCGACCGGCGCGTGCCGTGATGCATGGGACGGCCTGCTGGAGCTGGAGTTCGACAGTCGCCACAAGCCGTGTTCGATCGCGGGCGCACTGCCGCGTCTGAGGGATGTGTGTGCGTGATCACGTTCGACGAGGCTTTGGCGCTGCTTGAGAGCGTGGTCCGGACGCTCGGGGCGGAAGCGGTGCCGCTTGCCGGGGCAGCGGGCCGGGTGCTGGCTGCAAGAATCACTGCGCGAAGCGACAGCCCGCGTGTCCCGGTGGCGGCAATGGATGGCTATGCGGTGCTGGACGCTTCGACCCGGCCGGGAGAATCGCTGATGGTGATCGGTGAGGCGAGGGCGGGTGCCGCCTTTTCCGGCTTGCTGGGCGCGGGCGAGGCAGTGCGGATCTTCACCGGCGCAGCTTTGCCGATCGGCGCTGACCGCTGCATCATGCAGGAATATGCGCAGCGCGAGGGCGATGGCGTGCGCTTTGCCGAAGGGTACGGCCCGGGTTGGCACGTGCGCACGGCGGCCAGCGATTTCGCCGCCGGAGATGTCCTGCTCGAAGCGGGCGCCCGGCTTGGCGCGCGGGCGATGGTCGCGGCGGCTGCCGCTGATCTTGCGCAAGTCACGGTCATTCGGCGACCGCAGGTGGCGATCATCGCCACTGGGGACGAACTGGCGGTGCCAGGCGCAGCGTATCTCCACTCTGGCAGGGTTCCCGAAAGCGTCAGCTTCGGCGTGGCGGCGATGGCCGAACAGGCCGGGGCGCGGATCGTGCGGCAGGCGATCGGCGGGGATTGCCTGCCCGATCTGGAAAAGCTTGCAGGAGCGGCCCTGGCGGAGGCCGACCTCGTGATCGTCACCGGCGGCGCCTCGGTCGGGGAGCACGATCTCGCCAAGCCGATGTTCGAATGCCACGGGCTCGACCTGGTGTTTTCCAAGGTCGCGATCAAGCCCGGCAAGCCGGTATGGCTGGGGCTGGCGCAGGGAAAATGGGTTCTAGGCCTGCCGGGCAATCCGACCTCGGCGATGGTCACGGCGCGATTGTTCCTGACGCCGCTGCTCGGCGCTCTGCAAGGCCAGTCGATCCGCGACGTGTTGCGCTGGCGGCGCCTGCCGCTGGCCGCGCCCTTGCCTGCGAATGGCGGGCGGGAAAGCTTCGTGCGCGCGGCTTGGGAGAATGAGGGGCTGGTGCCGCTCACCAATCAGGACAGCGGCGCGCAAGGCCCGCTCGCCCGAGCGGATTGGTTGATCCGCCGCGCGCCCGACGCACCTGCCCTAGCGGCAGGTGCGTCGGTCAGCGCGCTGGCTTTCGAGCAAGGCGGCTGAGATGTGTCTCCGCCTCGGCCAGAGCATCGGGATCGTTGATATTGGCGAAGGGATCGAGCGCGCCGGTCTCGGGCCATGCGACATGAACCACGCCCTGCACGGCGGCGAAGCGCCACAGCGACGCACCGCCTGCCGCGATGTAATCGGCCAGCGCCGCCTCATCCACACGCCACAGCGCCGCCAGGGGTTGATACTTGCCGCGGCTGACCGGCATGGCGACCTTGTTCGCGCCCAGCGCCGCACCGAGCCGCGCCGCGAGATCGCGCGGCAGGAAGGGCTGGTCGCAGCCGATCAGCAGCACCTCGGGCCGGCCCTGCGCGGCGGCAAAGCTAAAGGCGCTGGCAAGCGCGCTGATCGGCCCGCGTCCCGGAACGGCATCGCACAGCAGCGGCAACCCGCCCGCATCGATCCGGCCCTGTTCGCGCACCGCCACCGCCATGCAGTCCGACTGCGCCGCGGCGTTCGCGATCGCATGAGCCAGCAGCGGCTGGCCGCCGAGCAGGCGCAGCGGCTTGCCCCCGCCGATCCGCTGGCCTTCCCCCCCGGCGGCGATGACGATAGCGGGGGCGGGCGGGGCGATCATGCGAAGGGGCACATCCGGGTTTGTGGTTGCCGCCGCCCTACTCGGCATCGCCGCGCTTGCAAACCCGTCTGCCGCAGACAGCCCGTTCGTCCTCGAGGAGACCGCCCATGAACGCCGCCGCCACCACGATGGAGCGCCAGCGCGCCTGGCGCGGTCCGGCGCTGCTGAGCTTCGGGTTCCGGCCGTTCTTCCTGCTGGGCGCGCTGTGGGCGGCGCTGGCGATGGGGCTGTGGGTGGCAATGCTGGCGGGCAGACTGACGCTCCCGACCGCCTTCGATCCCGTGTCATGGCACGCGCACGAATTCCTGTTCGGCTATCTCGGGGCGATCATTGCCGGGTTCCTGCTGACCGCCGTTCCCAACTGGACGGGAGGTTTGCCGGTGACCGGTTGGCCGCTGGCCGGGCTAGTCGCGGCATGGCTGGCAGGGCGGGCGGCGGTGAGTGTCTCGCAAGGGCTGCCTCCGCTCGCGGTTGCGGCGGCCGATCTGGCGCTGGTGGCTCTGCTGGCCTTCCTGCTGGGCCGCGAGATCGTGGTCGGCAAGAACTGGCGCAACCTTCCGGTGGTGGGCTTGCTGGCGGTGTTCGGCTGCGCCAATGCGCTGTTCCACTGGGAGGCGGCGACCGGTGCCTATGCCGCGCAGGGCATGGGGCTGCGCCTCGGCCTCGCCGCGGTGCTGATGATGATCGCGGTGATCGGCGGGCGGATCGTGCCGTCCTTCACGCGCAACTGGCTTGCCAAACAGGGCGAGGGCCGCCTGCCGACACCGCCGATGCAGCGCTTCGATCTGGCCGCGCTCGGCGTGCTGCTGGCGGCACTGCTGGCATGGGTGGTGCTGCCCGTCGCGGCCTTCACCGGCATGGCGCTGGCGCTTGCCGGGGGCCTGCATTTGGCGCGTATGGCGCGTTGGGCGGGGGATCGCACCTTCGCCGAGCCGCTCGTTACGGTGCTGCATGTCGGCTATGCCTTTGTGCCGCTGGGGGCGCTGGTGGGGGCGGTGGAGATTCTCGGATATAGCTGGATTGGCCCAGGCAGCGCGCAGCATTTGTGGACGGCGGGTGGCTTGGGATTGATGACGCTGGCGGTGATGACGCGTGCGACTTTGGGCCACACGGGCCGCGCCTTGACCGCGGGGCGCGGGACAATGGCCATCTATGCGGCGGTAGTCGTTGCGGTGTTGGCACGGATTGCGGCCGGCGCCTGGCCCGAGGCTGCGGACGCATTGCACAGCCTGTCCGGCATGGGCTGGATCGGGGCGTTTGCCGGCTTCGCGGCGCTTTATGGCCCGATGCTCCTGCGCCCGCGTCAGGCGGCGGGTTAGCCATGGCCTGGACCGAGTTCATTGCCGCGCTCGGCGTGTTCCTTCTTTCGCATGCCGTTCCGGTGCGCGCCCCGGTCAAGCCCTGGCTGGTAGGCCTGGTGGGTCAGCGCGGCTTTAGCATCGCCTATTCGCTGTTGTCGCTGGCGCTGCTGGCCTGGTTGATTACGGCGGCTGGCCGGGCGCCCTTTGTCATGCTGTGGGCTTGGGAGCCTTGGCACAACCATCTGGTGCTGGCGGTAATGGCAGTTGTCTGCCTGATCCTTGTGCTCGCCATAGGCAGACCCAATCCGTTTTCCTTCGGCGGCGCGAACGCTGCCGCGTTCGACCCCGCTCGGCCGGGTATCGTCGGTTGGATGCGCCACCCCTTGCTGGCCGCGCTCGCGCTGTGGGCGGGGGCGCATGCCTTCGCCAACGGGACACTCGCCCATGTCGTCATGTTCGGCATTTTCGCCGCCTTCGCGCTGCTTGGAGGACGGCTGATTGACCGTCGCCGTCAGCGCGAGATGGGGCCCGAGTGGCAGCGGCTGCACCGTGTGATCGTGCGGCCCGGGCCGGGGGCGGTGATGTTCGGACAGCCGCTGCGTCTGGTAGCGGGCGGGGCGCTTTACCTTGTTTTGATTCTGATCCATCCGCTGTTGTTCGGGGTCAGTCCGATCCTGTGATCGGTAACGCGCCCTGAACTTTGGAGTGAGCGGGGGGATTGCTTACGCGCTGCTCGCCAGCAAAGAATTTCTATCGGCTTTGTCCGGTGCGCGATCGTGCCTCGTGCGTTATGCCTGAACGGCAGGCGAATTGCCGCTCATGATGCCAGAAAGAACGCCGATGGCGCCGAAAACACCCAGTCCGACCGGCAGTAACGCCTTGCTTCAAAAAGGCGACGCTTCGGCTCCGCTGTCGCTTTCCGGCCAGATGCGCGTGCATGTGCGCCTGCGCCAGGCGCTGCGGGCGGCTTTGGGTGCGGGGCTGGCGCTCTCGCTTAGTGCCGGGCTGCTCGTGGTGCTCAGTGCCTGGCGCGGCGATCTTGCGAGCTTCTTGTTAATCGCCCCGCTCGGCGCGAGCGCGTTTCTGCTGTTTGCCATCCCCAATTCCCCGCTGGCCCAGCCATGGTCGGCAGTCGTCGGCAACACGGCTTCGGCCCTGGCGGCTTTAGCGGTGCTGCAATTCGTCCTGCCTGCGGAAATCAGTGTGGGATTGGCGGTGGGCGGCGCGATCATCGCCATGGCGAGCCTGCGCGCGATGCACCCGCCCGGTGGTGCGGTGGCGCTGGCAACGGTGCTGTTCGCGCTCGAGGGCGGCGACATCGGTATCGGTTTCGCCCTGTCGCCGGTGTTGCTCGATACGGCGTTGCTGGTGCTGCTGGCGATTGGCTACAATCGCCTGACCGGTCGCCATTATCCGTTTCGGCAGCCGGGGGAAGAAGGCGGGCATAAGACCGGCGATGCCGCGCCCGACCGGCGGCTCGGCCTGACGCCCGACGAGTTGGAGCGCGTGCTCGAGCGCTTCAATCTCGGGGCGAATATCGGTGCCGAGGATTTTGGCCGCATCCTCGCCGCAGCCGAGGCCGAGGCGGCGCGCCGCCACTTTGGCGGACTGACCTGCGGCGGGGTCATGTCGCGCGATATTGTCTCGGTCGGACCGGAGGCCGAGCTGGGCATTGTGGCCGATCTGTTTCGCAAGCACCATTTCAAGACCCTGCCGGTCGTGGGCGATGGGGGGCGGCTTGAAGGGATCATATCCCAGAACGACCTGATCCAGCGCGCCCGCACGCTGGCGCTGCCGACTGCGGGCGGGTTCGTCGGGAGCCTCCGCGGTATGGTCGATCCGGCGAACCGCGCGCTTTGCGCAAGCGACATCATGACGACGCGGCTGAAGACCGTCGCGCCGAATGACGGTGTGGGGGTGCTGGTTCAACTGCTCGCCGATGGCGGGGTGCAGGCCGCTCCGGTGGTGGATGGCAACCGGTTGATGGGCATCGTTACCCGCTCGGATCTGCTGGCCGTGCTGGCGCATCAGACCGTGCTGGCGGGCGCAGTCACGCCAACGGTCTAGGTGGGCGTGTCTATTGGCAACATGATGGTTATCAGCAGCACGCTGTCGGTCACGGCATCGATCCCGTGCACCGCGTTTTCATCGAAGAACACCCATTGGCCGGTTCCGAGCGTCAGCATGCCGCCCGCGACCTTCACGCTCACCGAGCCTTCGAGGCAGTGCAGCGTAATCTGCGATGCGAGCCGGTGAGCGGGAATGGTATCCCCTTGCCCCAGCGCCAGGCGGATGGCTTCGAACCGGTCGGTCTTGACGATGGCCCTGGTGCCGGGCTGGTCAGCCGATGCGGCAAGATCGATCACTTCGCCTGAACTGGCATGATGCAGGGCCATTGGCTGTCCTCCTCGGTGCAGATGTGCGGGGCGTTGGCGGGTCAGGCGGGGCTCGGCTGCGGCTCGCGCAACAGGCGCTCGCGGAAAGCCCTCACATCGGGCACAAGTTCACTGATACGGCGCTGATCGAGCCGCGCGAGAAAATCCTCCATCGCCTCGCTCAGCAGCGGCTTCAATCCGCACATGCCGTTGATGACGCAGCCCGATCCGGCGGCAAAGCAGGACACGAAGGCGTCGAGGTTCTCGAACCGGCGCACCACCTCGCCCACGGTGATGGTCTCCGCCGGCCGCGCCAGACGCATCCCGCCGCCGCGGCCGCGAAAGGTCTCGACCAGCCCGGCGGCCTGCAGGCCCTGCACCACCTTGGCGAGGTGGTTGCGCGAAATCCGGAAGCGCTGGGCAATCTCGTCGACCGACAGGTGCCGGTCGGCGGTCGCAAGGGTCATGAGCACGCGCAGGGCATAATCGGGGGCGTCACATAAAACGGGCACAGATATACGCTCTCATGACTGCCATCTGCGTTACAAGGCGAGTTTACGCGTTCGCTGGCCTTTGGGCTAGCGGTGAATTTGGCATGGCCGGAGTGCCGCGGGCTCCTGATCGACGACGATTGATCACGCTCTCATCCGCGGATTGATTACCGCAATACCCGTTTCCGTCGCTGGACCTTCCTCACTCTAAGCACGGGCATCGGACTTGCCTGCCCCAACGTACACCGAGGATTGCCCATCACAGTCGGGCGCCCGCGACACACCGGCCATGCCTATGTCGCCAAAGGCCAGAGCCGAAGCTCTACCCCTGGCGGGTCAGACCGCCACCACCGGTTGCACGCGACGGGCGATGTCCCAGGCGAAACCCACAAGTTCACGGGCGATCGCCGTGTTGACCTTGGGTTGCGGCTTGCCTGTCGCCGAGAGGCGGCGGAACCGCTGGCATAGCCGCACCTGAGCCTTCCAACCGATCGCCTGAATATCTTCGGGAAGATCCGCAACGCGATCCCGGTAACGTCGCTCTTCGCGGGCAGGAAGTCGATAGGTCCATCCCGCCTCGACCAGCATGGTGCGGGCATGAGCGTTTCCGGCGCGCGTGATCCGGCCACGCTGAACTCGCGCGCCACTCGAATATTCCGACGGGACCAGCCCGAGGTAAGCCATCAACTGCTTGGGGTTCTGAAACCTCGTCAAGTCGCCGACCTCCGCGACCAGGATTGCCGCGACAATCAGGCGAACACCGCGAAGGGCCTGCAAACTGCGAACCAGCGGTGCGAACCGCCAGCCATCGACCGCTTCGACGAGCGCCGCCTCGAGGCGTGCAGTTCGTGCCTGCGCCTCCAGGACACGACGCTTGGCCTCCTCGAAAGCCAGTTGCTGATGCGCGAAATCGAAACGTTGCTCCGACAGCCAGCGCCAGTAGGTTTTGGTCCATGCCGACTTTCCGGAAAATCTGCGATCATGGCGAAGCAGGAAGCTGCGCACCGATTGCTTGGCAGCCGAAGTGTCTTCCTGCGCCGACCGCCGCGCACGGATGAGATCGCGGATTGCCTCATGAGCTTCATCCGGCACCCAGATCGGGGCCAGCTCTCCGGCGCGGAGCAGGCGCGCCAGCGTCATTGCATCGCGCCGATCGGTCTTGATCTGGTCACCAGGACGTCTCGGCATCATTGAGGGGGAAATGACAATGCAGGGTTGCCCCTGTCGGGTCAGAAGGCGCTGCAGGCCGTAGCCGCAAGGTCCCGCCTCGTAACAAAAATCAAGGGTGATGCCAGGTCCAGCCAGACGCTTGACCATACCGCGTACGGCATCGTCTTCATTCGGGATCGTGCCATGAAAGCGAACCTCGCCGCCGCGTTCGCCCTCCGCCACGGCCACCGCGATCGTCTCCTTGTGCACGTCCAGCCCGATGTACTTCAATCTCTTTGCCATCAATCATCTCCGTTGCTGACCCTCCGCAGGTGAAGCATCGCAGATCAAAGCCCTCATGGCTCAGGCAGTCATTGGGTCTAAGGCCTGAGGGCGTCGGGAAACACCTGTTTGTCGTGCGTCCGTTAGAAATGGCGGGGTTTGGGGCAAAGGAGGCATTCAAGCTACTGTCCCGAACGGAGGCTTCTGCCGAGAGCGGTCATTGCGGGTGACCGATGGTGGTGAAGGCCGCCGCCATCAGTCGATCGTTTTCAGCGCGTCTTCCTTGTGCGCCGCGATGTGGTCGGTCTTGTCGCTGGCGATCTCGTACTGGGGCGCCTCCTTCGAGGCGCGATGCCGGTGGCCTTTGTAATCGAAATCCCGTTCATGCAGCTTGATGATCCTGCCGCTCGCATGGCCGGCTTCGGAATTCCAGCTTACATGGTCGCCTGTGGAGTATTGCGCCATACGGTCCTCGCTCTCCAGAGTAACGGGCGTTTCTGGGCATCCGTTCCAAGGGTTTACCTGCTGGCAGCGCGTGCTGGTGTGTTCAGTGGCACCGGTGACTTCCACGCCGTTCGCGCGTTGTCGGATAGGATTGTATAAGACTGTCTCGAAGGGGATCTGAGAATGGCGCTCCAGCATGCAAAGTCCGACACGAAACGAGCGCCGAAAAATCTGGCGTGGACGACACGGATTGGTGAAATACCCGAGGCCAAATAACACGGTCGAAGGTTTGAGTGCGATCCTGCAGTGTATTAAGAGGCCCTGATGACGAAAGAACAAGCACCCGAGACGATTGCCGCAACGTACGGCGTGGCAACCGATGCGGCATTTGGGGCAGTGGCTCCGCCGATCTATCTGACAAGCACCTTCACTTTCGAGAGCTTCGAGCAGCCGCGCGAATTTGATTATGGCCGCGCGGGAAACCCGACGCGGGCGATGCTCGCCGAAGCGCTTGCTCGCCTCGAACATGGCGCGGGTGCGGTCATTACGGCAAGCGGCATGGCCGCTGTCGATCTGCTTCTGGCGCAGATCGATTCCGACGATCTCGTGTTGGCACCTCACGACTGCTACGGCGGAACCCGCCGCCTCCTGCTGGCGCGAGCCGCAAAACGGCAATTCCGGGTAACATTTATCGATCAATCGGATGGGGATGCGCTCGCCGTTGCTTTCTCCGACAAGCCGACGCTAGTCTTGGTGGAGACCCCGAGCAATCCGCTGATGCGGGTCATCGATATTCGCGGGATCTGCGCGCTCGCCAAGGCCGCCGGCGCGCGAGTTGCGGTCGATAACACCTTCCTCTCGCCAGCGCTGCAAAGGCCGCTCGAACTCGGGGCGGATTATGTGATCCACTCCACCACCAAGTATCTCAACGGCCATTCGGACGTGATCGGCGGCGCCGTTATCGCGGCCGATGCCGACGAAGCCCTGAAGCTCGCTGCTTGGGCGAATGTCATTGGAGTGACAGGCGCACCCTATGATGCATGGCTGACGTTACGAGGGTTGAGGACGCTGTTCCCACGCATCGAGCGGCAGCAGCAGACCACCGCCGCGATTGCCGAATATCTGGAACAGCACGCCCGAGTGTGTGCTGTTCACTATCCTGGTCTCGCTTCCCATCCAGGCCATGCCATTGCCACATCCCAACAGCACGGTTTCGGCGCCATGCTGAGCTTTGAGTTGGAGGGCGGGGTCGAGGCGGTGCGCCGCTTTATTACCGCGATCGGCACCTTTACGCTCGCAGAATCGCTGGGAGGCGTCGAAAGCCTTATCTCTCACCCGGCGACAATGACGCATGCCGACATGGGCGTTGAGGCGCGGCAAATGGCCGGCATTAGCGATGGCCTGCTACGGCTTTCAATTGGACTTGAGCATTTGGATGATCTGGTCGCTGGTCTGGAGAAGGGGTTCGGCGCATGAACGACGATCCGGAATCGATTCCGCTCTGCCGCTATGAGGAGCTGGTTCGCCGAGAAAACCGGCAAAGGGCGGCGCGGATCTCAGCGCCGGTCGCATCGCCGGAGCAACTCCCCGGTACCGATAACCTCAAAAGTGGCGGGGTCGATATACCGGACAGGCTCTCCGGTGGAGAGAGCTAGGCGCCGCGCGCCTGGGTAGTGGCGTCGACCGGCGTTCGTTTCGGCTCGATCGAAGTGATGAAACTCCAGAACGGTGATTGGGGAGCCATCATCTCCCTCACAACGATAACGGGCGCACTCCTTCTCCATCGACAGACAATCTATGCCGCTTCGGGTGCAAAGAGACTGAGCATATCGACCCGCTTCGCCAACATGTCGTCGAGCGTGTAGCCGTCAAGCACGGCCATGAATGCGACAAGCGCCTCGCTAAGAACCCCCGTCACGCCGCACGCCGGCGCGATGATGCAGCTCCCGCAATCGACCAGATCGAATCCATCCTCTGTGTGCCGCACAACCGATCCGATGATTATCTCGCCCGGCGGCCGCGCGAGCCGGATTCCGCCAAGACGCCCCCGAACGCTCGCCACAAAACCGGCTTTACCGAGGTCGTGAACCACCTTCATCAAATGATTCTGCGAGATCGCATACGCACCCGCCATCTCGGAAATCGAGCATAGTCGATCAGGCCGCGCTCCAAGGTAAAGCAGCACCCTAAGGGCATAGTCGGTGTAGCGCGTCAGCTTCATGTCGCTTCCCGGTCACAGCGCCCGATCGACGCTGCATTAATATATGCATTTTTGTTGCATGTTTCCAAGTCAATGATACATGTAGCATACATGATTTGGAGTCGTTCAATGGGTGGCGACAGGCAGATTGATGAGGAAGGGCTGAACCGTCTGGTAACGCAGTTCTATGCGCGGGTCCGCGAGGATGCCGAGCTGGGGCCGATCTTCAACAACGCGATCGCCGATTGGCCCGAACATCTCGAAAAGCTAGCGGCATTCTGGTCGTCGGTGATGCTCACCAGTGGCCGATATAAAGGCCAACCAGTGCCAGCTCATTTGAAGCACAAGTCGCGAATTACGCCGGCGCTATTCGAGCGATGGCTAATGCTTTGGGCTGAGACGACCAGCGAAATGATGTCGCCCGAAGCCGCCGCCGCTTTGCAGGCGAAAGCGAAGCGGATCGCCGAAAGTCTGCAGCTCGCCATGTTTTTTAGGCTCGATCGGCAAGGCGCGGAAGGCTCGGCGACCAATTCCGATACAATGGATTACCCACGGCGGAGAGTGCGAAGCTATGCCTGATATCCTTCCCTATCGTTCCACGCCGGTGTTCGACCAGGATACGCTACCGGCTGCCTTGCGGACGCGGCACGATACCAAGGCTGGTGTGTGGGGCCTCATCCGTGTTCTGGAGGGCGAGCTCAAGCTCACCTACCTCGATCCTCCATCGGAGATCGTGCTGACAGCGGATCAGCCAGGACTGGTTCTGCCGCAGCAGCCGCATTTCGTGACGCCGATGGGGCCCATGAAGATGCAGGTCGATTTTTACGATCAACCTCCCGCGCGCTGACATTTCGGAAATTCCAGCACATTTCAAAAGGAGAAGTTCATGTCGCAGCCTCTGAACGATCAGACCATCGCGCTCGTTAAGGCGACCGTTCCCGCGCTGGAAGCGCACGGTCTGGATATCGTACACGAAATGTATTCCCGGATGTTTCAGAACCCGGAAATCCGCGATCTTTTCAATCAGTCGCATCATGGGGACACGGGTTCGCAGCCCCGTGCGCTCACGGGCGCCATTCTCGCCTATGCCAGCAACATTGAAAATCTAGGTGCGCTTGCGCCAGCGGTCGAGCGGATCGCGCAAAAGCATGTGGGTCTACAGATTCTGCCCGAGCACTATCCACACGTTGCCGAAGCGCTCCTTGGCGCGATCAAGGCGGTACTGGGCGACGCGGCGACCGACGAAATCCTTGCCGCGTGGGGCGAGGCTTACTGGTTCCTCGCCAATATCCTGATCGCCCGAGAGCAGCGCGTTTACACGGAGCAGAAAGACGCGGACGGCGGATGGAATGGCTGGCGTGACTTCCGCGTCGAGGACGTCGTGCGTGAGAGCACCGTCATCAATTCTTTCGTTCTCCGCCCGGTCGATGGCGGACCTGTCATGCACCACAAGCCGGGGCAGTACCTGACTTTCTGGCTCGAGATTCCCGGACATCCGCCGGTCAAGCGCAACTACTCGATTTCGGCGGCTGCCAATGGCGAAACCTATCGCATTTCGGTGAAACGCGAATCGCAGGGCCTGGCTTCGGGATGGCTTCATGACGAGGTGAAGCCCGGAACCGTGTTGAAGGTCGCCGCGCCGGCGGGCGAGTTCTTCCTTTCCGATCACGTCGAACGTCCCGTGGTCCTCCTCTCCGGCGGTGTGGGCCTGACGCCAATGGTGGCGATGCTCGAGGCGCTTACGCAGAGCGGCGCCGATGTGCCCGTTCACTATATTCACGGAACCCATGATCGCGACACCCATGCGATGCGCGATCATGTCCGCACCGTAGCTGGGCAGGGCAGGGCGGTGTCGGTTACCGATTTCCATCAAACTCCGCTGGAAGGCGAAACGCAGGGCCAGGACTATGATGTCTCCGGCATCATCACCGATGAGTGGCTCGTCGCCAACACGCCGGTCGGTGAGGCCGACTACTATATTTGCGGACCGCGCCCGTTCCTGCGTCATGCGGTTTCGACCCTGTCGCTCGCCGGTGTGCCGTCCGACCGAATTCACTACGAGTTCTTCGGCCCGGCGGACGAACTTCTGGCAGCCTGACGGGAGACGTTATGGACGACATCACCATAGCTCGGGCGATCCATGTTCTCGCGGTTCTGCTCTGGATCGGCAGCGTGGCGTTTGTGACACTCGTGGTGATGCCGTCCATTCGCGCCGCGCATCCGCCAACTGACAGGCTCGCGGCTTTCCACAAGCTCGAAGGCCGTTTCGCGGCGCAAGCGCAGATGTGGGATCGCTTCGCCGATCCGCAATTCTGGTGGATGCATGCAATGGTTGGCCTCTGGTCGATTGCTGCCGGTAGCTCGTAAGTCGCTTGCTGTCGTCAATCACATGTTTTCGGAAACCCTTGGGTGATCCCTCGGCTTTGGTCGGCAATCCTGCGCCTGAATAGTCGACAAACCCTGTCGCTTTGACGTAGTGTACGACAAAGTGGTTTTGAGAGTTTGTCGTACATGCTGGTCGGATATATGCGAGTGTCATCGGCCGATGATCGCCAAACTGTCGATCTTCAGCGCGACGCTCTGGTCGCGGCGGGTGTCGATCCGCGTAATTTGCATACTGATAAGGCATCGGGAGCACGCGACGATCGACCGGGCCTGGATCTGGCGGGCATGATCGCCAAGGCAGACGGGTTGAACACTCGTGCGGTGCGTGTAGCGCGACGATTACGGAGTCCGGTCGTGTTGCCTCATTAAGCGATGTTCCCGAGCGGCATAGCCATTGCCTCACGTAAATGCTCCCTACAGGACATCGCCCTCACTGACTATTCCTTGCGCGACTGGGTGCCGCGCAGTGGAGCCGGAGGC
>NZ_SEOO01000158.1 GCF_004152865.1 Sphingobium cupriresistens
TCGCGAAAGACTGGGAGCGATCCATCGCCTCATCAACAGCTTGGGCCCTCATCGCCTCAATCCGCATGCTCACACGCAGAACCGCAAGGTATTGTCAGAATTGAGAAACTTCCGAATCCGGCTCTTACTCCTAGCCCCGATGTGGCTGTGACAGAAACGATCGGCCCGGTAGGGCCGGAAGAGAATATCGTCGAGATCACCTATGATCTCAAGAGCCGCTATCCCGGCCTTCGCAGCATCGTACCGCATAGGATGCGGCTCTATGCCCAAACCATCTTTTCCCCTCGGGTCGAAACAGCGCGACAAGCCGTCTTCACTAAACTCGCTGGCAGCGCCATCGGTCATTTCGATCCGTTGCGTGCGAAGCACGCATTGGAGCGTGCATATTGGTCGCGTCCGTCAATGTGGTGTAAAATCGGGTGTGGCCACTGGGCTGCATTTTCAGGCGGCCTTGGGTGTAATCTGTAGCGGCTGTGCCTCCTCGATCATTGGTGTGGCAAGGGCGGCCATGCCC
>NZ_SEOO01000017.1 GCF_004152865.1 Sphingobium cupriresistens
GGGACTTGCGTCCGCTGTTCGCCGAATGGGTGTTCGGCGAGGGCCTTTCGGAAGGGCAGTCGCAATAGCTTGGCCGTGATGACATTTACCGCTGACAGAACCATGCCAATTAGCTCTGACATCCACACAATAGCGGTGCAGATCACTTCGGCAATGTAGCGGGAGGCGTCGGGCCCAACTGGGATCCCGATTGTCTGTCCATCTTGCCCAGCCCGAAGGATGAGATCGAGCCGGTTCATGAAGAGGTTGGCGGAGTTCGCGCGCCGATCGGCTTTGGAAGCCGCCTTACCGTGAAAGGCCCATGGAATAGAGTGGGTATAGATCGAATGATAAAATCGTGAGATGTCCGTCTTTGCGACGAAACGGTAAGGCGCGAGCCTCCCAAGGCGGGCTGACTCCAACTCTGAATGCGTCGCGATTTCGACGGCGCGCTCACCATCGGGCGTCACGCGCGGTACAGATAGGCTAAACTGACTTAGTTGGAAGAACCTAGTGAGTTCAATTTCCCGATTTGAAATGAACTCTGGCCTGCTGCCGGTTTGGTGGACACCGAGATAAGGTGTTTTCACCTATCGGAGAGCAGGAATGCAGAGAAGGAAGTTCAGCCGCGAGTTCAAGCTTGAGGCGGTAAGATTGGTTCGGGAACGGGGTGTCGCGGTTGCGCAGGCCGCCCGCGATCTTGATGTGCACGAGAATGTGCTGCGTAAATGGGTTCGGGAGTTATCCGCCGATCCGGTTCAGGCCTTTCCCGGCAATGGCCAGATGAAGCCGGAGCAGTTGGAGATAGAGCGGCTGCGCCGCGAAGTGGCCAAGCTGAAGGCGGAAAGAGACATACTAAAAAAAGCCGCCGCCTACTTCGCGAGGGACTCGATATGAGATTCACCTTTATCGCGAAGCACCGAGGGATCTGGCCGGTGGCATGGATATGCGAGGCGCTCGGTGTTTCGCGAAGCGGCTTTCATGCCTGGCTGACGCGAGCGCCGTCGCAGCGGTCGCGCGATGATGAGGAGATCGGCGCCAGGATCAGGGCCAGCCATATCGGCAGCTATCGCACCTATGGTGCGCGTCGGGTCTGGCACGACCTTCTCGCCGAAGGCTATCAATGCGGTCTGCACAAGATCGAGAGGCTGATGCGCGATCAGGGCCTTCGGGCGCGTCCGCGTCGTCGCGGGCTTCCCAAAGATCAGGGCGAGCGATCCGTCATTGCTGGCAATGTGCTGGATCGCCAGTTCACGGCCGATAAGCCCAACCAGAAATGGGTGGCAGACTTCACCTATATCTGGACCGCAGAAGGATGGCTCTACGTGGCCGCCGTCATCGACCTGTTCTCCCGCAGAGTAGTAGGCTGGTCGATGAGCGCCACCATGACAGCACAGCTTGTCACGGATGCCCTCATCATGGCGATCTGGCGGCGTGGCAAGCCCGACGCCCTGCTGCACCATTCGGATCAGGGCAGCCAATATACGAGCGAGCAGTTCCAGCGGCTCATGGCAGATAATGGCGTCACCTGTTCGATGAGCAGGTCCGGAAATTGCTGGGATAATGCCGCCATGGAAAGCTTCTTCTCATCCCTCAAGACCGAGCGGATCGGGAAGAAGGTCTACCGATCCAGAGCCCAGGCGAAGGCCGACGTGTTCGACTATATCGAATGCTTCTACAACCCGACCCGGCGGCACTCGACCCTTGGCTATCTCAGCCCCATAGATTTCGAACGGGAAGCTGGTCTAGCCTGATTGAGCCTATCTCGGTGTCCGCCAAACCGGCAGCAGGCCACTCTGCTAAATCGTGGCCGGTTTCGGGATGTACGAGTGAAAAAACTCGCCGCGTCATTCCGCGCTTGGACGCATTGTAGGTAGCCGCGCGAACGGCATCGCGAGACTGGGAATACCAAGTGCGTTTTTGTGCTAGGTAAATGCCCAGCGCATCAGTCGTGAATGTCGGAGGAAGATTTTCAGGAAGGTAGCCCTTCCTCAATAGGTCATCTTTGATCGACATCCGTTAATCTACCCCGTCACGGTCTACCCGCCAGATCATGCGCGTTTATAATATGTCTCGAAACTTATCTCGCCACTCGTGTTTCAAGTCGTCTGATCATGCGCGAATGAACAATCAAAATCCGGCGCGCCCCCGTCAGCGTAGTGCCGCCTAGAACGGAATCTCATCGTCAAAATCGCCATCAAACTGCGGGTTCGGCGCAGGAACAGCCGGGGCGGTGACAGCAGCGACGGCGGCCGGCACATTCCCAAGCTCCGCCACAATTAGCGCGTCGCTCGCGTTGGCAGCGGACTGTGCTGAGGCCAGAGCAGCCCGCGCCCGTCGCGCTTTCCAGAAGCTCTGAAATTCTGGGCCCTTTGAGTCAGGCGGATACTCCGGCGGGTGGATGAACAACGGAACGGGGGCAGGAATGTCCGGGCCAATCACGACAGCTTCGCCGGGTGCCAGCATCGGAACAAACTGCGCCGCGCCGCGATCGAGGTCACCGCAGGCCCGCTCGACCGTCTCACGATCCTGATCGTTGGTCAGGCGATGGACAAACAATGTTCCGAGCTGACTCATGACATCCTGCGGGATATCGCGTGGGCGCTGTGTGGCGAGAACGCAGGTCAGGCCATATTTGCGACCTTCCTTGGCGATCAAACCAAAGGAATCCAATTTCACCGAGCTATAGTCGTCGCCGACCGAGCGTCCGAGAAACTGGTGCGCCTCGTCGAGGAACACGACAAGCGGCGACGTCCTAAAGGCACCGCCCCGCGCTTCCGCCAGCAGGAAGCGGCCAATTACGTTGAGCAGAATCTCGCGCGTATTGTGCTCGAACCGCACGTCCTTGAACGAGATAACGGCGATATCCCGGCTGTCATCCGCCAGGAATGCGCGGAGTTCGGTGACGAGCGAAGCGCCCCGCGTCCGGAAAATGCACTCGAGTTCTCGCGATGCGAGGAGGGTGTTGACCCGCGCAATCAGAGACTCGCAATAGCCGAGTGACGTCTGGTCGCCATCGCCAAAATTCGATGGGTTGTTCCTCCCGGTTCCCCACACGCACTCATTTTTCACCTGTTCGGCAAGGTTGGTGATATCGAAATCGCAAGCCGGATTGTGCAGTCGGACGGCATGCGCCTGCAGCGCGTTGAAATAGGCCGAACGGGGCCGTCCTGCCTTCTCAACTAGGCCATTGTTGATGTGCAGACCGTTCGGGACGGCCGTGCCAACGGCGGCGACGAGCTTCAGACTCTTGATGGCCTCGCGAAGCCGCGGTCCCTGGCTTTGCCCGGATGGTCGGAACAGCGAGAACAAGTCGTCCTCGGTAACTTGACGGTAGGGGAAGTGCACCAGCTTGGCGGCACCGACGGGCGCATCGAAGACGAAAACATTGTCAACATTGCCCATCTCGGCGAATTCACCGGTGGGATCGAGGACGATCGCGCGGCCACCGGCTTTCTTAAGCTGTTGCACCAGCGTGGCGACCGTCCAGCTTTTACCGCCGCCCGTGGCACCGAACACACCGCAGTGCCGACCGAAGATTTTCTCCGGCGGCAGGCAAACATCGACGCCGTCGGCGGCATCGATCCGGCCAATGCTCAACGTCAGCTCGTCTTCATTCACGACTGCATTGCGGATGAGCGTGGCTAGCTGGCTCGGCTCGGCCAGATACACACCGTCGCCGATTCTCGGAAAATCCGGCAAGCCGCGCCGCAGCTTGTTCGAGCGTTGCTCGACCGCAGCGAGGAGTTGCACACGACCGATCGGGTTGGTGACTGCCGTCTTCCCGAGCGACGGCTCAACCGTAAGCCGCTCGGCATCGGGTATTTTCGTCTCGACGATCCTGCCCAGGATCTGAAACCGCTCGCAGTCGACGAACACGAAATCGCCGACCGCGCCCAGCGAAAGCCCGCGCCGTTCCGGGACCGCTGCGGCGTTGGGCAAATTCACATGCACATACGAGGCCGTCACCTGCGTGATCGTGCCGATGTAGCGATCGGGATTAATCGGATTGACGCGCGTCACGCCTTGACGTCCATGCCGTCCCTGAGCGTGCGGACACGCTGCATATGCCGTTCGCGATCGGTCTCGCCGATCAGATCGGGCAAAGCCGAGACCAAGTCCTGGAAGCGACCGTTGATCAGATGGATCCGTGCGTCGCCCCCGGCCACCATGCGCTTGAACGCTGCGAGGAACTGGTTCTTGGGCTCCGCTACCGCTGTCAGCGACTGATCTCCTCCGTCCAGATTGGCCGAGGGGATGAAGGCGGGGTCGCAGATCACGAGCCGAAGCGACATATTGGCTTCTACCGCTGACAGGATCGGCCGGCTGATATGATCGTCGTTGAACCCGAACCCCGATATCAGCACCGCCGTGTCGGGCTCGCGCAATGCAGCCTGAAATGCGCCAATCATGTCGAGATAGGGCGCTTCGAAGCTTTCCTGATATTTGCTCGAGCGGGGATAGATGAGGACCGGGTTGCCCTCGGGGCCGCGCGAGCGGAAAATGTCCGATGCCTGTCTGCGCCAGTCGAGCGAGCCGTGCAGTTTGTAGAGGTGGAAGACATTCTCGATATAGTCGGGTGCCTCCCGCTGGCCCGAGCGGCGGACGATATCGAACTCGAAGTGGCTGCGGTCATAGACCTGATCGAGACCGTGCGAGAATCCGTCGATGATGGTGAAACGATGTCGGCGCGCCGCTTCCTCGAAGCAGAGGTCGTAGTTGGTCGTGAAGAGCTTCGAGCGCGCCTTGCGGACACCGCGACGGCCGATCTTCTGGATGAGGCCAGCATGGGCATCGAGATTGGTTGTTCGGTCGACGAAGTCGACACGGGCTAGGATCGCCTTCTCGGCGGCCTTCACGAACCCGTCGATTCTCAAATAGGTTTCATCCTCGACAGCCGTCTCGTGCAGTTCGAGATAGAGTTTGCAGAGCGTCAGCAGCCGCTCGATGTTATCCTCAATCTTGGCGCTGGCGAACGTATCGCACACAGCCTTGAAGGCTTCAGCGCCGACCTTCGCTTCCACGGCTTTCCACACATCCCACATGCCGGCCGGCGTGAGCTTGTCGGCCGCGTTGGATGCGGCGAACGATGATCCCGTTCCGGTTAGCACGACGACGTTCGTGGCATTGAGGACGTTCAAGAGACTGCTTTCAATTGCGCGCTGCGTGCCCGGCTCTTCAACACGGTCGCCTTCCGCGTTCATCTTGTCCTTGAACGCACGCCAGCCATCGCCGGGGACGAACAGCCGCAGCTGTGCCGCGTCGGCAACCTTGTCATTCCAATACGTCATCCGCCCCCGTACCATCCCTTTTCTGTTCATCTCGACCCTAGCATCTTTTGAAATACCCGGCAGCCATGAACTCGGGCTCGGTGCGGCGGGTGATGATTATGGTCGGCCCTACGGTGTCTGCTTCCACCCTCAGTTGCCCTGAAGCGGACAGGAGAATGTCCCACAAGCCGTCAATCAGGCGGTCTGCGGGGCTCAATGGCGTAGCGGCTGCGGGTTTAGAGTAGGAAGCGGCGGCAAACGGCGGCCCAAGGCGAAATGGCGGGCCACGCCCGATGATGATGAGCACTATACCTACGCTGTGGCACTACGTTAGAGCCGCTTCGAGGCGCCAGCGCGGGTGCCGCAGGGGGGGCGAACACGACCCCCTCGGCGCCAGCGAGTTGCGCTTCCGGACCTATTATGTCTAGTCGCCATAGCGCGAGCGCGCAGCTTAGCTGCGATATGATGCGGATATCGAGATAGGGGTGTTGAACACGAGATCAGCCATGAAGTTCGGCTCGGGCATCCGAAAAGGCTTTCGCAAATTCCGACCGACTTAGTGCCCCTTTCACCAGCAGAGGCCCAACGAGGAATGCGGGCGTGCCGGCAATGCCGAGAGCAAAAGCATGGGTCGCGTTTAGCGCCAAAGCGGTTTGGATTCTGTCTCGCCCTGCTTGAAGGTCACCGGTGAGGCGCGCCCAATTGGCGCCCATCCGCTCGACGATCGCACGCAGCAATGCCTCTGTGAGCGTGCCATGTTCACGCATCAATGCATGATGGATTTCGAAATAAAGCCCTTGAGGTTCGCTCGCCAGCGCCACCCGCGCTGCCTGTTTGGAGGTGTCGCCGAATATTGGCCAATCCTTGTATGCGACCTCGATCCGGCCATCCTCCCGCATCGCACTATCGAGTTCCGGCGCTGCCCGGCGACAGGCTGGGCATTGATAGTCGGTAAACACGACGACGCGCAGATCTGCATCTTCAGGGCCTTCCATTGGGCCACCGGGATCATGAAGGAGAGCCTGAGCCGTCGTGTTCGTCGAGACATCGATCCCAAGTGGTGCGGTTGCACGTAGATAAACACTGGCACCATAACCGATACCGATCATCCCGCTAAGTTGTAGCAGCTCTCGGCGTGAAAGGCGGCGCTTCCCTGTCATGTCGCGGTCGGGGTTCCGCCGCCAAGAGCACGGACCAGCGCTATCGCCGTTCGGGCGCGATCGAACGACACGGCGATGCTCGCCTGCTGCGCCGAGAGTGCCGCGGTCTGGGCAGTGACGACTTCCAGATAGTCCGCCGCACCATCCCGATAGCGATCGAACGCAAGCTGTTCCGCGCGCGCGGCGGCGCCAGTAGCGATACGCTGCTCGCGATCCTGATTGGCCAGCGCGTTGGACCGTGACAATCCGTCCTCAACCTCTTGAAACCCGTCGAGAACGGTCTGGCGATAAGCGGCCGCGAGTTCGGCATAGTCCGCACGGCTGATAGCGAGACGCGCGCGCCGCTGACCTCCATCGAACAGGTTGAGCAGCGTGCTGACCGGGCCGAGCCCCCAGAACAGAGTGTCGGCGCTGATGACGGGCGCCTCGGTTGCCTGATAACCCGCGCCAAGGCCCAGGTTGATGCTGGGATAGAATGCGGCGCGCGCGACCCCGATCCGCGCGTTCGCCGCCACGAGCCGGCGCTGCGCCTCGGCGATATCGGGGCGGCGCTGGAGCAGTTCGGAGGGAAGACCAGCGGGGAATTCAGGCAGAGTCAGCTTGTTCTCGGCGGGGGCGATCGTGAAAGTAGAGGCCGGCTCGCCCACGAGCGCGGCAATTCGGTGTTCGAGCGCAGACCTCTGCGCCTTCAATGCTTCCGAACGCGCGCGGGCATTGGCCAGTTGCGCGAGCGATCGACTGCGATCAACCCCCGAGGCGATCCCGCCCTCATAGCGCGTTCGGATCAGGTCATCGGCGCGGGTGAAGGCGGCGACGGTGCGCGCAAGCAATCCCTGTTCCGCATCGATGGCGCGTAGTTGGATATAGGTGTCGGCGACCGAGGCTTGCAGGCTGAGCCGCGCCGAATGCAAGGCGGCTTCCTGAGCCTGCGCGTCCGCCCGCGCCGCCCGCACGCTGTTGCGGACCCGCCCCCACAGGTCGAGTTCATAGTTGAGGCCAATACCGAAGATATATTGATTGGCGATGATCGGCGTGCCGGGGCCGATCGGGCGTCCGGAGGACAGCCGTTCGCGCGACGCACTGCCAGACAGATCGACGCTGGGGAATAGGTCGGCGCGGGTCGCGCGAGCCGCGGCCAGAGCGCGGTCATAGCGCGCGAGCGCCGCGGCCAAGGTCGGGGTGCGCTCGTCGAGCCGTCCCATGAGGCCATCTAGCACCGGATCGCCGAACCCCTTCCACCACTCTCCGCGATCAAGATGATCGCCCGGCGCAGCGTGGGACCAGCCTGCGGCATGCCGGAACTGCGCCGGCGTCGCCACGGAAGGGGTCTGCATCGGCGGGAGCGTCGAACATCCCGCCAGGCCGAGCGCGGCCAGCGCGACGAGGCTAGGGCTTCGCATTGGGCGCCGACGTCTGCTTTGCGGGCACGACCCGCACCCGGTCTCCTGCGGCCAGTGCGTCGGGCGGGGTTTGCACAACCCGATCGGTGCGCTTGAGGCCGTTCAGAATTTCGATCGTCGGTCCGAGATCGCGCCCGAGCATGACGGGACGCAGCGCGACCACGCCGCTGCCATCGACGACAGCCACCTGCGCCCCTTGAGACCCGAGGATCATTGCGCTTGCGGGAATCTGCAACGTGCCTTCACCGCCAGGCAGCGCGATATGCACTTCGGCATAGGCACCGGGGCGCAAGCGGCCATTGCGATTGTCGACCAGAAACTCGACGAGCATCGTCCCGGACTGGCGATCGACCGCATCAGCAAGGCGCGACAGTGACGCCTGATAGGTCTCGCCGGGCCGCTCTGGCACGGTGAACGTTGCGCGGGTTCCCTGTGCGAGCTGGCCGGACACCGCCTGCGGAACGCGCACATAGAGCCGCAGCCGGCTGACATCGGCGATCGTAAACATCGGCTCGGCGCCGGGCGTTGTCCCGCTGACCAGCGCGCCAAGCTGCGCCGACCGGCTCGTGACAACGCCGTCGAACGGCGCGGTCAAGCGGGTGAAGCCGCTGAGCGCGCTCAGCCGCCCGACATCGGCCTGGGCTGCCTGCGCGCGGGCATCGGCCGACGCGAACTGGCCCTGCTTCTCGTCAGTCTCCTGGCGCGACACCGCATCCTTCTTGAACAGACCATCCCAGCGTGTGGCGGTGGTCTCCGCCAGCCTGCGATCGGCGGTCGCGGTCCGATAGGCCGCACGCGCCTGCGCAAGCTGCTGGTCGAGTTCTGGGGCGTCGAGTATCGCAAGTGTCTGGCCGCGCCGAACGCGGTCGCCGATGTCCGCCCTCCATTCGCGCACATAACCCGAAACGCGGGCGTTGATCGCAGCCCTGTTATAGGGATCGAGATTGCCGGGCAGGACGATTTCACCCGGCTGACCCGGCCTGGGCGGCGCGACGGCGACCGTGGGCAAGGCGTTTTCCGCTGCGATTTCGGCCTGCTCGCGTTCCGCGGCGCCCCGCGACACGAGGCCGCCGCCGACGAGCGCGGCCACGAGCATGGCAGCGCCGGCGCCGTAGAGGCTGGAGCGCCGTTTATGGAAAGGTCGATCAGACATGCTGGAGTTCAAGCTCCTTGCCAGGTGCGGAGGGCGCGCCCTTGCGGTGCGCGAAGCTGAAGAGGGCAGGCACGAACAGCAGCGTCGCCACCGTCGCGAAGATCAGCCCGCCGATGACGGCGCGGCCGAGCGGCGCGTTCTGCTCGGCGCCTTCGCCGATGCCGATCGCCATAGGCGCCATGCCGATGATGATGGCGAACGCCGTCATCAGCACCGGCCTGAACCGCACCGACGCCGCCTCGATCGCTGCCTGGGTGGCGTCACCCAGCACTGCGAGACGCTCGCGCGCGAAGCTGACGACGAGGATGGCGTTGGCCGTGGCGACGCCCATGCACATGATCGCACCGGTCAGCGCCGGCACCGAAATGGTCGTCCCGGTTAGGAATAGCATCCAGACGATGCCGGCGAAGGCGGCGGGCAACGCGCCAATGATGACGAGCGGATCGACCCAGCTCTGGAAGTTGACGACGATCACCAGATAGATGAGCAGGACGGCCCCGATCAGCCCTAGCGCTAGCCCGCTGAACGCCTGGTTCATGGTCTGATACTGGCCGGCGATGGTTACAGTGACGCCCTTTGGCCGATCTTGATCGAGGTCGGAGATGATTCGCTGAACATCGCCCACCACTGCGCCGAGATCGCGCGCCTGCGGCGTTGCATAGATGTTGACGACTGGCTGGATGTTAGCGCGGCTCGCGACATTGATCGTCGTGCTGCGGGTCACGCCGCCAAGCCCGCCCAGGGTCTGCGAAGCGCCACCGCCCGAGGGCAGGACCGGCAGTGACTCGATCGCCGCGATCGTATCGACGTCGAGTTCTGGCACCTGCGCTACGACGGGATAGGAGATGCCGTTCTCAGGGTTCAGCCAATAGACCGGCGCGGTTTGCTGTGTCCCGGCGAGCGCGGTCGCGACATTGGTCGTGACGTCGCGCTGGGTCAGGCCATATTGAGCGATGCGCGCGCGATCGATGTCGACGTCAAGCTGCGGCGCTCGCGAGGATTGCTGGATACGCGCATCGGCGAGGCCGGGGACGCCGCGAAGGCGCTTCAGAAGTTTCTGGGCATAGGCTTCGTTCGCGGCAACGTTGCGGCCGCGCACCTGGATGTCGATCGGCGCGGGCGATCCGAAATTGAGGATTTGGCTGGTGATGTCGGCGGGCAGGAAAGCAAAGTCGATTCCGGGGAAGCTTTTGGGCAATTCCCGGCGCAACGCAGCGACGTGATCCGCCGTCGCCGTGCGCTCCTCGCCAAGGGCAATCATGAGGTCGCCATCGTTCGACCCGACCGTCCCGCTGTTGTTGTAGATCGTGTTGAGCGGCGCCGAAGACAGCCCGACATTGCTGACCATCGTCTTGATCTCTTTGCCGGGAATGATCTCGCGCACCCGCGCCTGCACGCGCGAGAGCAGCGCTGCAGTATCTTCGATCCGCGTCCCCGCCGGCGCGCGAACGTGCATGGTAATCTGTCCGGCATCGACGCTCGGGAAGAAGTCTCGTCCAAGCGTCGGGATCAACAGCAGCGAGGCAAGCATGACGCCCAGGAAGGCCGGCATGAAGATCCGGCGCGCGGTGAGCACGCGCGCGAGCAGCGTTGCGAAGCGGTCGCGCAGACCATCGAACCAGCGCGAAAAGCGATGCTGGAAACGAACCAACGGATTACGTGAGGTAGCCTTGGCGTCCTCCTCGCCATGATGATGCGGACGCAGCAGATACATCGCCATCGTCGGGATCAGGGTGCGCGACAGGATGAACGAAGCGATCATCGCGAAGATGACGGCGAGTGCCATCGGCACGAACAGATAGCCGGCAACGCCCGGCAGGAAGAACATCGGCACGAACACGATGCAGATGCAGGTGACGGCGACGAAGGCCGGGGCCACGATCTGCGCCGCGCCGTCCATAATCGAGCGCAGCACCGGCTTGCCGTGCTCAAGGTGCCAATTGACGTTCTCGATCGTCACCGTCGCGTCGTCGACGAGGATACCGATTGCCAGCGCAAGACCGCCCAGCGTCATGATATTGAGTGTGTGCCCTGTAGCGCCCAACGCAAAGATCGCGCCGAGGATCGCCAGCGGAATGGTGATGACGATGATGACCGTCGATCGCCACGAGCCGAGAAACAGGAGGATCATCAGGGAGGTCAGGACCGCGGCCAGCACACCCTCGAACGCGACGCCTGATACCGCAGCTTTCACCAACACCGACTGGTCGCTGATGAGCTGAACACGCAGGTTGTCGGGGAGACCCTCTACGATCAGCGGAATGCGGTTGCGGATCGTGTCGACGATGGTGAGCGTCGAGGCCGCGCCGCTCTTCAGCACTGTCATGAGCACCGAGCGCTGGCCTTCGACCTGCACGATATTGGTCTGCGGCGGCGCGCCGTCGCGCACCTGCGCCACATCGCGCATGATGATCGTTGCGCCGTTCACGGTCTTGACCGGGAGACTGTTGAGTTGCTCGACCGAGCCCGGCGCGCTGTTTAGACGAACATTATACTGGAGGCCGCCAACCTTGGCGAAGCCGGCTGGCGTGATCTGGGTCTGCGCGGCGATCGCAGCCGCCACATCGCTGGCCGAAAGACCCTTCGATCTCAGCGCCTCGGGGTTGATGTCGATCTGGATCTGGCGCTGTTTGCCGCCGAACGGGAACGGCATGGCGACGCCCGGCACCGTGATAAGCTGGGGCCGGATCTGGTTGGTGCCGAGATCATAAAGCTGTTGCTCACTCAAGCCCTCGCCGGAGAGCGCCACTTGCACGATCGGCACCGTCGAGGCGTCATAATTGACGATAAGCGGCGGCGTGATGCCGGGCGGCAACTGCCGTAGGACGGTCTGCGAAATCGAGGTCACCTGCGCCGTCGCGGTGCGGATATCGGCATTGGGCTGGAAGTAGATGCGCACGACCGCTACGCCGTTCATCGATTGGCTCTCGATCCGGTCAATGTCGTTGACGGTCGTGGTCAGCACACGCTCGAACGGATTGATGATTCGCCCGGCCATGTCCTCGGGCGACAGCCCGTTATAGGTCCAGGCCGTCGCAATGACCGGCACACCGATGCGCGGGAAAATGTCGACCGGCATTCGCAGAACGGACAAAATTCCCAGACCGAAGATGAGCACGGCCATGACGATGAAGGTCAGCGGTCGCGTCAGCGCGACGCGCACGAGCGCCATCATCGGGACCGGTTCCGGAACAGAGGCATCTTGGTGAGCATCGTTGGTCCTCCCGCGAGATCGCGAAAAAGACGGCTCAGCTTAAGGCTGCCTTATGAGATGCTGCACCGCGAAAATATCGGCCAAATAGGACGCTCGCCTGCGCGAACGTGATTCCGGCGCCGTCAAATGTGACGGCGACGTGGTCGGCCGTGCTTCTGACGCTTGAGAAGCAGCGCGGCGAGCATGGTGATGGCCGCGCACAGCGGCAGAACCGGACCCCAACGGCTGAAGACGGTGGCGGCGTTGGGGGCCGGCAGGACGGCATCGAGCCGCGCGGCTTCGTGCGCTGGCAGGCTGGCCGCGATTGCGCCGTCGGCCCGAATGACCGCCGTGCGGCCCGTCGGCGTGGCGCGAATGATCGGCAATCCCTGCTCGATCGCACGCAGGCGCGCCTGGGCGAGATGCTGTTCGGGTCCACCCTTGCCGAACCAGGCGTCGTTGGACGGATTGAAAAGGAACGCTGGCCGGTGCGATCGATCGATCACGCCTGATGGGAATACGATCTCGTAGCAGATGGATATGCCCAGCCTGAGGCCGTCGATATCAAGTGTTTGCGGGCCAGGTCCTGGAACGAAGTCCGCCTCGCCCGGCACCAGTCGGGCGGCACCGAGCCGCTCCAGCAACCCTGCAAACGGCAGATATTCGCCGAAGGGCACGAGCTGCGCCTTGTCGTAGCGGCCGAGAAGGCGTCCGGCGGCGTCGAGGACGAAGACACTGTTGGTATAGCGGCCGTCTCCAGCTTCGCCGGTCGCGCCGGTGAACAGCAGGTCTCGCGGACCTAGAATCGATGCCGCTCGCGATCGAAGCGCGGGATCGGCATCGAGCGGCTCTATGATCGCTGCTTCAGGCCAGAAGACAAGCTGCGGGGCTGCGGTAGTTCCAGGCGGACCGCTGAGGCTGCGATAGCGTTCGAGTTGCATCCTCGCCTGACCCGGCCGCCATTTGTCGGCCTGATCGATATTCACCTGCACGAGACGGATCGGGACTTCCGTATCGGGTGCGGCTCGGGGACCAGCCAGTGCGAGCGTGAGGACGAGCATCGCGGGCGCCAGAGACATCGCGGCCGCACCAGCGCGCCGCGTGACGGCCGCGAGCAGCCCCGCGATCGCTATGGTCACGCCCGATAGCCCGAGCGCGCCGATCACCGCCGCGCTTCGAGCCATCTCACCGAGCGGCAGCCAGATGACGCCCAGCGGATTCCACGGGAAGCCGGTCAACAGGACACCGCGTAACCATTCGGCCAGAATGAAGGTGGCGGCACTGGCAAGAGCGAAGCCGGCCGATCCGCTCGTTCGCGAGACAGCAAAAGCCGCGCCGAGCGACAATGCCCAATAGCCGGCAGTGTAGGCCGCCAGCAACGCCACCGCGGCCCATCCCAGCGATTGGGGCATCGCGGCCTGATAGGTGAAGGCATGCGCCAGCCAGGTCAGGCTGGCGCAGCCCAGGCCAAGGCCGAACCACCATCCGGCGCCCGCCGCCTGCCGCCACGATCGCGCGCCGCCCGCGTGGCGGAGCAGCAGAATCAGGCTCAACAGGGTAATCGGCCAAAGCGACCAGGGCGCGAAGCCGAGCGATGAGATCGCGCCAAGGGCGAAGATCGCCGCTCGGATCAGGATCACGAGGTCGACGCCTGCTCGACCAGCAGCCCGGCTGACAGTATCTGCGGCAGTTCGCGCTCCTCGCCGCCGCGCGTGACGAACAGATAATAGGGAACGGAGTTTCGGCCCCGCGAGGCCAGGAAGCGGGTGATGGCGGGATCGCCGCGCGTCCAGTCGCCGACCAGGGTGACGATGCCGGCCTGCGCGAAGGCGGCTTGGGTGTCATCACGGTCGATGGCGACGCGCTTGTTGACCTGGCAGATCAGGCACCAATCGGCGGTCATGTCGATGAAAACGGGCGTTCCCGCCGTTCGCAGTTCGGCCAGCCGTGCTTCGCTGAAAGGTTCCAGCCGGCCCGCTGAAGTCGTAGGGGCGGCCTGACTGCCGACGGCCAGAGGACCGGGCAACTGGATGGCGAAAACGACAAGAATCGAAGCCAGCACGGGGATCAGCGCCGGCCCAGCCTTGCGGCCGCCAGCCTGACGATGGCCCGTCCACCATAGCCCGACGCCCGCGAGGCCGGCGAGCAGGAGGCCGAAGCCCAAGCCGTCCACGCCGCTCTGGCGGCCAAGCACCCACGCAAGGCCGATCGCGGTGAGCAGCATGGGAATGGCCAGCACGCGGCGGAACGTCTCCATCCACTTTCCAGGCCGGGGCAGAATGCGCTGCAAGGCGGGAACGAAGGCAATCGCCAGGAAGGGCAGCGCCATACCGATGCCGAGCCCGGCGAACACCGCCAGCGTAGCGGACGCCGGCAGCACGAGCGCGGCACCGAGCGCAACGCCCAGGAACGGCCCGCTGCACGGGGTGGCGATGATCGCCGCGAGCGCGCCGGTGCCGAACGCACCGCTCCAGCCCGGCTGTGCCAACCGCCCGCCGGCAAGCGAAATGCCGTGGATTTCAAAAAGCCCCGCGAGATTGAGGGCGATGGCGAGCGACAGCAGCATCAGGACCAAGATGATGCGGGGATCCTGTAACTGGAACGACCAGCCGATGTCGTGGCCCAGCGCCCGCGCGCCAATCAGAATTGCGCCCAGAAGCGTGGTCGTGGCGACGCTGCCCGCGAAGTAGGCGACACCCTCTATCTTGGCCGTCCGTCGATCGATGCCCGACTTGGCCAGGCTGAGCGCCTTTAGCGAGAGGATCGGGAAAACGCACGGCATCAGGTTGAGCAACAGGCCGCCAAGGATCGCACCGGTCAGCGCGATCCGTAGCGCCGAGCCGTTACCGGCTTCCTCCGCTGCTGTTGATGGGGCGGGCTCAATCAACCGTTCGACCGTCGCGACGGTCGCGGTCGGACTGGAAAGACGCGCAGGCGCTTCTTCAGCCTCGGCGAGTGGACTACGCGCCGGGGTCGGTGCAGTCGTTGGTGAGCCGCTCAAGACAAAGCTTCTGCGGCCATCGGTCACGACGCCGGAAAACGCCCCCGCCGGCGCGAACCCCGACGCCGGAATGGTGATCTGGATCGCCCCGCCTTGTCCTCTCGTTACGCGCTGCGACGCGGCGGCGTCGAACCATCCCGCATCGACCGGAAAAAGGCGCGCGCTGGATGGATCGAGCCCTTGCGCGCCAATCACGTCGAAGATCCAATTCGCCCCCTGCCGCGTGATCGCGCTGCGCGCCTCGCCCGGACGCGGCAGTGCGGCCTCGGCGGCGGACATCAGCGCGCGGCTGCTGCCTGCCGCGCCGTCCCCTGCTGTAAGGTCGAGCCGAAGCGTGGCGCGCTCGGGAACGCACAGCGTGTCCGAGCAAGCAAGCCAGTTGAGATCGACTTCGATCGGAAGCCGCGTCCCTCGTGGGATCGATGGCGGCACGTCGAGATCGGCGAGCAAGGTGAAGGCGCCCTTGTGGACATAGCTGGCGAGACCGGCCAGTTCGAGCAGGGTCGGCGGCGGGTGTTGCAGTTCCCTGATCCGCACGCCCTGGGGCGCCCGCCACGCCGCTTCGACCGGCAGGCCGGAGTCGCCTGGATTGACCCAATATCCGTGCCAGCCGGACTCGGGCGTCATGCGGATGGCGATGCGGCTCGTCGCCCCCGGCCTGGGCGTCTCGGTCGAGGCATGAATGGATGCGTCGATATGTCGGCTGCCTTGGGCGGTGGCCAACGACGGGAAGGCGACAAGCAGGATCGCCAGCATGACCCAGAGAGGGAGGGCATTCAGCGATCCAAGCGACAACGGGGGCGTGGCCGGCGCCGGGCCGACGGTGTTCATGGAGCCGTGCATCACGGCGGCATCGGCCGCGCAGCTTAAGGCTGGCTTAGCAGCGCCGCCCGTGGAGCCCATTCCTCATGGGATCAACGCCCATCCCTTGAGCTGCAATGTGGCCAATGTGGTCATCGCGGAAAGATCGATGGTCACATTGGCTGACACCGACTGTCGCTCGATCCCCTGCCGCGCCAGTGCCTGTCCGCAAACACGAATGTCCACGCCTGCCTCCGTCAGGGCCGCGATCAGCGGTGTATTCGGATTGTCATGCCCGAAGCGCACTCCATAGGCCGCGTCGCCCAAAACAGACACGGTCGGCGGCCCATGCACCACCGCTACCACGTCTCCGCGCTTCGTGCGGATGCCGGCGGAACCAAGCAGGTTCACGAACCGCGCGACCTTATCGAGACCGGGATTGGGTTGGTCCGGCTTTTCTGCCCCTTCCGTCACGTCGAACACGACCCTGTAGGTAAGCGCAGGGTCGGGTTGGCCGCCTGCTCCCGCCATCGGCGTGATGGTCCCGAACCGCGCGACCACCGGATGACGTGGGTCCGGCGCCGATTGCGCGCTGGCGCTCGTCGTGCTGGCGGTCGCCAGCGCGGCGGCGACCAAGGCGATCCCGGTCTCGCGCCGGGTCATCATGCCGTCCTCCCGGCATGGGCTGTGACGAACAAGGCTTTCGACGGCAAGCCGACGCCCTCGGGGGTTTCCCGCCCAGCGAACATGCGGACGAGATCGTCCCGGACGGCCGCCTGCTGTGAAGGATCGAGATCCTTGATGAGATCGCCGATATGCAGGGACTCCAGCGTGAAGGACGCGGCCTCATCTGTGCCGTTCCCCGGTCCGCCGATATATTGGATTCCTTCCCAGGCGACGATATCAACATCATCGAAATTAGCATTGCCCAGCAGGTCACGCACATAGTCGGTTTCGCCAAGCGCGAAGGGACCGGGCGCGCGCGGCACGGGCGGCGGAAGCTCGATATGCCGCGCGAGCACGTCGATCATGGCGGTGAACCACGGGTTCTCGCCCGGCGGCGCCCAGACGGCGATATCGAGCCGGCCACCATTCACCAGCATGCGACGCAGATTGGCGAAAGCCGCATAGGGATCGGCGAAGAACATCGAACCGAAGCGCGAGAACAGCCGGTCGAACGGCGCCCCGGCCGGCATCACGCTCCCTGCATCGGCGACCTCGAAAGCGATATTCGCAATTTCCTCGTCCCGCGCACGCTCGCGCGCCGCCCCGATGAGAACTGGCGAGATATCGACCCCTACGACCCCGCCCTCCGGGCCGACCATCCCGGCGATCCGCCGCGTTGTCCATCCGCCGCCGCAGCCGATATCGACGACGCTTTCGACTTGCCTGTAGCCGGCATGGGAGAGCAGCGCGGCGCCGATCGGCTCAATCATTCGCTCCAGACTGTCGAGATTGGCCAGCCAGCGGTCGCCCGAGGCGCCAGCCCAATCCGAGGCGGTTAAAGCGCCCTTGTCAGATGCCCTTGTCATGTTCTCCTTCATATCGCTCTCCTTACGCTTACTGTTTGAGCACGAGCCTGATCGCGAACGCGACCGCCGTCAGCACGGTCACGCTGCCGAGCCAGATGGCGACGAACCAGAGCAATTTTCGCCACAGGGGGCCGCGTCTGTCAGTGGTATCCAGTTTCATCGACCTTCCCCCGGAAGACCCAATAGGCCCAGATCGTATAGGCGAGGATGATCGGCACCATGATGCCGGCGCCGATCAGCATGAACACCTGGCTGCGCTCGGGCGCCGCCGCCTCCCAGATCGAAATCCGACCCGGAATCACGTCGGGCCAGATCGAAATGGCGAGACCGATCATCGACAGGCCAAATAGCAGCAATGTCAGGACGAAAGGCGACCAGTCGCGCCCTTTGCCGATCGCGCGCCATGCGAGGAACCCGGTGAGCGCCACGAGAAGCGGCATCTGCGCGCTCGCCAGCACGCCGGGCCATTCGAACCAGCGCTGGTAATATCGTCCTTCGAGAAACGGCGTCCAGGCGCTTATCACGGCGATGGCGACAAGAAGCGCGGGCAGCAAAAACCTTGCCATTGCGCGGGCCTGATCGTGCAGGGCGCCGTGCGTTTTCCAGATCAGCCAGCAAGCGCCGAGCAGCGCGTAGCCGATGACGAGACTGACGCCTGTCGCGATCGAAAAAGGACTGAGCCATTCCCACCAGCCACCAGCATAGGCGCGGCCCTCGACGGTGATGCCCTGCAGAAGCGCGCCGAGCACGATGCCTTGCGCCAGCGTGGCGACGATCGAGCCGGCGCTGAAGGCGAAATCCCAGAAACGACGATGCGCCGGATCGCGCCAGCGGAACTCGAAGGCCACGCCGCGGAAGACGAGCCCGAGCAGCATGGCGATGAGCGGCGCATAGAGGGCAGGCAGGACAATCGCGTAGGCGAGCGGAAAGGCTGCGAGCAATCCGCCGCCGCCCATCACCAGCCAGGTCTCGTTACCATCCCAGACCGGCGCGATGCTGTTCATGGCCATGTCGCGCTCGGCGCCAACCCTGAAACGCGGAAACAGGATGCCGATGCCGAGATCGAACCCGTCCATGACGACATAGGCCGCGACGGCGAAGGCGATAATCCCCGCCCAGACGATGGTGAGATCGATCATACCTCGCCTCCTTCGATCGCAGGTGCGGGCGTGATGCCGGCGGTGCGCACCGGTCCGTGAACCGGCACAGGGTCTTCATGCGGCTCGGGCGGCTTGCCCATGAGCTTCAGAATGTAAAATGTGCCTGCGCCAAACACCGAGAAATACACGATGATGAAGGCGAGCAGCGAGGCCGCGACCGCCGGCGCGTCAAGCGGCGCAGCGGAGTGGGCTGTGCGCAGCAGGCCATAGACTGTCCAGGGTTGGCGGCCGACCTCGGTCGTTACCCATCCTGCGATCACCGCGACAAAGCCGGCGGGTCCCATCAGGATCGCGGCGCGGTGCAGCCAGGGCCAGTCATAGAGCTTCCGCCGGACCCGTGCGGCAAGGCTCCATAGGCCGAGGCCCAGCATCGCAAAGCCAATGCCGACCATGATCCGGAAGGCCCAGAAGACGGTGCCGACCGGGGGCTGCCGGTCTTCCGGCACGGTATCGAGGCCGGCCAGCGGCGCGTTCGGATCATGCTTGAGGATCAGCGATGACGCCATGGGGATTTCGAGCGCATAGTCGACGCGCTTCTCAGCGCTGTTCGGTATGCCGAACAGAATGAGCGGCGCACCATCGGGATGGCTCTGATAATGGCCCTCCATCGCCATCACCTTGGCAGGCTGATGTTCAAGCGTGTTGAGGCCGTGCATGTCGCCTGCGAAAATCTGCACGGGCGCGACCAGCGCCGCCATCCACATCGCCATCGAGAACATCTTGCGCGCGCCCGGATTGGCGCGGTCCCGAAGCAGGTGCCAAGCCCCGACCGCGCCGACGACAAAGGCCGTTGTGAGGTAGGCGGCGATGACGGTGTGAACGAGACGGTAGGGGAAGCTCGGATTGAAGATGATCGCCCACCAGCTCGGGCCGGGCAGGAACTGGCCGTTCGCGCCGATCTCATAGCCGGTCGGCGTCTGCATCCAGCTATTTACCGACAAAATCCAGAAAGCCGAGATGAAGGTGCCCAGCGCGACCATGCAGGTTGCCGCGAAGTGGAGCTTGCGCCCCACCTTGTTTATGCCGAACAGCATGACGCCGAGGAAGCCGGCTTCAAGGAAGAAGGCGGTGAGCACCTCATAGGCCATCAAGGGGCCGATCACCGGCCCGGCCTTGTCCGAGAATACTGACCAGTTGGTGCCGAACTGGTAGGACATGACGATGCCCGAGACCACGCCCATCGCGAAGGCGACGGCGAAGATCTTCAACCAATAGCGAAAGAGGTTCGCGTAGACGCCGCTGCCGGTTTTCAGCCATAAGCCTTCGAGCACCATCAAGTAACTCGCCAGCCCGATCGAAAAAGCCGGGAAGATGAAGTGAAAGCTGACAGTGAAGGCGAACTGCAACCTGGCCAGCATCAGGGCGTCCAACGACTCGAACATCGAAACTGTCTCCTTCGCCTTCCCATGATACGCGATGGGGACGCTTCCCATTAGGCAAAGCGTCCCAGCGGCCCGCGCGGGCTGCGCGCTTGCTAGCGATCGTCAGTCCACGAGGGTGGTGCGCAAATAGGCGCGGTGCGCGGTCCAGCCTTGCGGGAACAGGCCGCGAGCCTCCTCGTCGCTGATCGAGGGCGGGATGATGACTTTCTTTCCCGGCATCCAATCCGCTGGCGTTGCGATACGGCGCGCGTCGCCAAGCTGGAGCGCGTCGATCACGCGCAGGATTTCGTCGAAGTTGCGGCCGACGCTCATCGGGTAGGTCATGGTGAGCCGGATTTTCTTGGCCGGGTCGATGATGAACACCGACCGGACTGCCGCCGTCTCGCTCTGCTCGGGGTGGATCATGTCGAACATGCGCGCGATCGCTAGGTCGGCATCGGCGACAATCGGGAAGCGAAGATCGGTTTTCTGCGTGTCGTTGACGTCGGCGATCCATTTGCGATGTTCGTCGGCCGTATCGGTGGAGAGGCCGAGCGGCTTGGTATTGCGGCTCTCAAAAGCCTGGGCGAGTTGGGCGGTCCGCCCCATCTCGGTCGTGCAGACCGGCGTGAAGTCGGCCGGATGGCTAAAGAAGAACACCCAGCTATCGCCGGCCCATTCATGGAAGCGGATCGGGCCAACCTGGGTGTCGACGGTGAAGTCGGGGGCGGTATCGCCAATATGCAGGGTCATGGTGGTTCCTTTCAGGTGAAGAGGGCTGCGCCGCTGCGCCACAGCATGTAGGCGGCAACGGCGAAGATCAGGGTTGCGAAGACGGTGGTGAGGCGGCCTGTCGTAGCGCCGAGGCGCCGCGCGAGCTGGGTGCCGGCAAAGCTCCCGACCACGCCGCCTGCGATGAACAGCGCGGCGAGCGGCCAGTCGATCAGGCCGGAAAAGGCATAGTTCGCGGCGGTCGTGAGGCCGAATGCGGTCACCGCGACCAGTGATGTGCCGACCGCCAGCAGGATCGGCATGCCGGTGGACGCGACCAGACCCGGCACGATGAGGAAGCCGCCGCCGATGCCGAAAAAGCCGGAGAAGAGCCCCGAGCCCATGCCGTAGCCGATCACTTTGGGGGCTTTTTCCCGATTGCATTCGGCGCCCGGGTCGCCGGGATTGCCGCGTCCTTTCAGCATCAGCGCACCGACCAGCAGCATGACGAGCGCGAACGCGAACAACAGCTTTTCGCCATCGACCATCTTGCCGAGCGTCGAGCCGACGAGTGCGCCGACGATGCCGCCGGCCGCGAACATGCCGCCGCAGCGCCATTTGACGTTATGCGCCCAGGCATGGTTGGCGAGGCCCGTGGCGGCATTGGCGGCCACCGCTAGGGCGCTCGTGCCGATCGCGACATGCGGGCTGTGCACACCGACCAGATAGACCATCAATGGTACCGCGAGGATTGAGCCGCCCCCGCCGACCAGGCCGAGGCTCAAGCCCACCAGTCCGCCCGAGATGAGCCCCAGAACATATTGAACCGGCTCAAGGGTCATTGCGCCATGTCCATCAGGACCGGGCGGGCAAGCCATTCGCGTCCCTTGAGCATGCCGCGCCAATAGATCGGCGGCAGTATACGGTCCTTGAGGAACCAGGCCAGGCGGGTCGGCTCGCGACCGTCGAGCAACCAGTTGGGAAAGCTCGGCAGCAGCTTGCCGCCGTAGCCGAACTCGGCGAGCACGATCTTGCCGCGCTCGACGGTGAGCGGACAGGAACCGTAGCCGTCATAGACGGCCCGCGCCGCCTTGCCGTCGAGTGTGGCGAGGAGATTGACCGCAACGACGGGGGCCTGCTTGCGCGCGGCCGCCGCGGTCTTGGCATTGCTGGTGCCGGCGACGTCGCCCAGCGCGAAAATCTCGGGCCAGCGTGGATGAGCGAGCGTCGCGGGATCGACTGCGACGAAGCCGCTCGCATCAGCCAACGGGCTTTGCGCGATAAAATCAGGAGCCACCTGCGGCGGGACGGCATGAAGCATGTCGAACGGACGCTCGACGATCACCGGCATGTCATCCTGCATCTGCCGGAACCGCGCGCGGCGCGCCGGGCCATCAACCTCGATTAGGGTGGAGCCGAGCGTCAGACCGATGCCGTAGCGCTCGATATAGCGAATCAGCGCGGGCACATAGTCGGCGACCCCGAACAGGACGCCCCCTGCGGTGTGAAACTCGACCGCGATATCCTTGAGTCGACCGGCGGTCTCCCAAGCATGGCATGAGAGATACATCGCCTTTTGCGGTGCGCCGGCGCATTTGATCGGCATGGGCGGCTGGGTGAAGATCGCTTTGCCGCGCGCAAGTCCGCGCACCAAGTCGCGGGTGTAGGGCGCGAGGTCGTAGCGATAATTGGTAGTGACGCCGTTGTCGCCGAGCGTCTCGGCGAGGCCGGGAATCGCGTTCCAGTCGAGCTTGATGCCGGCCGCGACGATCAGTCCGCAATAGGCGATGCGCGAACCGTCGGCCAGTTCGACAGCATGCTCATCGGGGTGGAAGGTGCGCACTTCCTGTCGTAGCCACTCGGCGCCCTTGGGGATCACACTCGCCATCGGACGGCGCGTCGTTTCGGGTTGAAACACGCCAGCTCCAACGAGCGTCCAGCCCGGTTGATAATAGTGCGTTTCGGACGGCTCGATGATAGCGAGAGTGATGCCCGGTCGCCGTTTGAGGATGCTGGCAGCGCAAGCAATGCCAGCGCTTCCGCCGCCGACGATCACGACATCATAGCGCATTGCTTGGCCGTCCAGCGACGTAGCGGCCGTGTGCATGGCCTGGGACCGGGCGCCGGTGCGGCAATAGGCAAGGATGGGGCCCGGAAGCCGATCGAGCGCGGCGCGCATCGCGCGAGCGTCGTCAGGCGCGATGTCGCGGCTCGACACCGGCAGGTGCGCAAAGGCAAGGCCCGCCGCCGCCGCCGCTTTCCCGATCTCGTCCGCGCGGGGTTGGCCAGCCTCTTCATCGTCCGGACGATTGCAGATGATTGCGCGGTATTTGGCCGCCGCCACGGTAGACAAATCCTCCGGGCGAAGCTGTCCTGTGGTCGAAAAGCCCGGTGCAGTGGGAGTGATCTTTTCCATAAGATGCCTTTCAGGAACCGGCCGTGCTCAGCGTTGGCGCGCCCACAGTTTGTGAAGGACCATCCCGCCCGCCATCGCGAGCAGGAACGGAAGAACCGCGAGCGGCGCGAGCCCGAGATTGGCGATCGCCGGGCCGGGACAAATGCCGGTGAGGCCCCAGCCGACGCCAAAGAGCAGCGCGCCGACCACGAGCCGGGCATCGAACTTGCGGGTTTGCGGCACGCAGAAGGCATCGCCCGACAGCGCGCGCGGGACGCGGCGCTGGACTTGCCAGGCAATGGCCATCGGCAGGATCGCGCCGGCCATTACGAAGGCGAGCGTCGGGTCCCAGACGCCGAACAGGTCAAGAAAGCCGGTGACGCGGGAGGGGTCCGCCATGCCGGATAGGGCGAGACCGGCGCCGAACAGCAGACCACCGACAAGCGAGATGAGCGCGCGCATGTCAGAGCATTCCCGCCAGGCGCATGATCGCTACGGTGGCGAAGCCCGCCGCCATGAACAGGCCTGTTGCCACGAGCGAGCGCGGCGACAGGCGCGACACGCCGCAGACGCCGTGCCCGCTGGTGCAACCGCTGCCGAGCCGGGTGCCAAACCCCACCAACAGCCCGCCAATGACCAACAAGCTAATCGAATCCGGAAACGCGATCCGCATCGGCCCTGTCAGCGACATCAGCGCCGCGCCGAGCGGAAGGCCGATGATGAACGTCAGCGCCAGCTTGCGATCAGACCCTTGCTCGCCAATGCCGAGGACGGTCGCGGCCATGCCGCTGACCCCCGCGATCCGACCGAGACCGAGCAGCATGATCGCGCCTGCGATGCCGATCATCACTCCGCCGAGGAATCCCATCAGCGGCGTGGCGTCGGGAAACAGCGTGCCCATCAGACGGCATCCAGCGGAATCTTGAGGTAGCGCGTGCCATTGTCCTCAGGCTCGGGCAGTCTGCCACCGCGCATGTTCACCTGGATCGACGGCAGGATGAGCTTGGGCATGTCGAGCGTGGCGTCACGCGCTTCTCGCATGGCAACGAATGCGTCTTCCTCGGCCCCGTCATGGACGTGGACGTTACCGGCACGCTGGGCGGCAACGGTCGTTTCCCAGGCGAAGCGATCGCGGCCTGGCGCCTTGTAGTCATGACACAGGAACAGGCGCGTTTCGGGAGGAAGGGTCAGCAGCCGTCGGATCGAGCGGAACAGCGTGCGCGCGTCGCCGCCCGGAAAGTCCGCGCGCGCCGTGCCGTAGTCCGGCATGAACAGCGTATCGCCGACAAACGCCGCATCGCCGATCACATAGGCAAGATCGGCCGGTGTATGGCCCGGCACATGCAGCACGGTCGCTTGCAGAGTGCCGATGGTGAACTGGTCGCCGTCTTCGAACAGCCGATCAAACTGCGAGCCGTCGCGCGCGAACTCGGTCCCTTCGTTGAAGATCTTGCCGAAGATCTCCTGCACCTGGAGGATCGCCCGGCCGATGGCGAGCTTTCCTCCAACCTTTCCCTGAATGTAGGGCGCAGCTGAAAGATGGTCGGCATGCGCGTGCGTCTCGAGCAGCCATTCGACCGCAAGTTCGTGCTCGCGAACATAAGCGACGATCGCATCGGCTGAAGCGAACGAGGTCCTTCCCGCCGCCGCGTTATAGTCAAGCACGCTGTCGATGATGGCCGCTGCCCGAGTCTCGGGATCATGCACCACATAGCTGGCGGTGAAGGTGGGTTCGTCGAAAAACGCCTTGACCTGCGGCACGCCGTGGGACGCTTCGGCAATTTGAGCCGCTGCTTTTTGAACTGTCTCGTCCATGATTACAGCCTTTCGGTTTCATGATTTAACATGTATGTAATCGTGTAAGTAAGTTGCGTCAATGCGCAGGCAGTGAGAGACAGGTTTGATGACGAGCGAGGTTTCACCGAGCGGCCCGAGCCGCTCATTGCGCATGGGCGACACCGCCCCGGACTTCGAAGCGAGGACCACCAGAGGGATGGTGCGGTTTTCCTCCTATCGCGGACGCTGGATCGTCTTCTTTTCCCATCCGGCCGACTTCACGCCTGTCTGCACCACAGAGTTTGTGGGGCTGGCGAAGGCGCAGGATCGATTCGAGGCAATGGACTGCGCGCTGCTGGGACTGTCGGTCGATAGCCTCTATGCCCACGCCGCCTGGGCCAAGGCGATCCGGGAGCAGTTCGATGTCGAGATCGGCTTTCCGATCGTCGAGGACCCGTCGATGGCGATCGCGCGCGCCTATGGAATGCTGGACGAGACCGCTCAGGACAGTTCGGCGGTGCGCGCGGCTTATTTCATCGACCCCGAGGGCGTCATTCAGGCGATAACGCATTATCCCATGTCCGTCGGGCGATCGGTCGACGAGATGGTCCGGATGGTCGCTGCGCTTCAGGCTGCCGCGTCGGGCGACCGGCTGGCACCGGAGGGATGGCGCCCGGGCGAACCGATGCTGCTGCCCCCTTCGAGCGACGCCGAGGGCGATGACTGGTTTTGCCGGCCCGCGCCATGACCGAGTTATGGGAGAGCCGTTCGCAGGCCGATATGGCCACGGAGAAGCTGAAGGCGTTCGCCCAGCCGCAGCGTCTCATGGTGCTATCGTTGCTGCTGTCGCGCGGCGAGCAATCGGTGTCGGCGATCGACGAGGCGACCGGCATCGGCCAACCCGCGCTCAGCCAGCAACTGGGGGAATTGCGCAAGTCGGGCATGGTTTCGACGCGGCGGCAGGCCAAGCAGGTCTATTATAGTCTCGCCGACGATGCGACCGAGCTGTGCGTGCGCAGCATCGAGGCGGTGTTCGGCTCCGGCGATCCGGCTTTGGTCGCACCCGGATCGGGCGTCGTAAGTGATCGCGCCAAGCCCATGAACGGCGCCGCCGCCTTCGCGCGCATTATCGGCCGCTAGATCGACCGATCGTCCCGAAAATCAAACCGGATCGCCGCGATTAAGCCACCCGAGGGCCGTTCGCGCAGATCGAGACGCGCGCCGCAATTCTCCGCCGCAGCCTCGACGATCGAAAGTCCCAGGCCGCTCCCGCCATTCTGCACACCGGCGCCGCGCTCAAAGCGGCGGCGAAGTCGTTCCTGGTCCTGCGGCGCGATGCCCGGCCCGCGATCCATCACCAGAATCTCCATTGCCGTGTCGTTCGTCTCGCACGCAATGACGACCTCGCCCCCTGGACCTCCGTGACAGAGGGCATTCTCGACAAGGTTTCCGAGCGACTGGCGCAGGGCTTCGGGCGACATCGGCACCTCGGCTCCCGCACATGACGGCGCCGCGACGATCCGCGTGCCGCACGCCATCGCGGCCGCGCGATAGTCATCGATCACCTCGGCCAGCACGGAGTCGAGGCTGGTCAATGAAACCTCTGGATCGCGCGCTCGTCCCTCTTCGCCTGCTAGGCTGAGAAGCTGGCGCACCATGCGACTGGTGCGATCCACCGACCGCGTAATCTGCTCCAGCGCATGTTCACGCATGGTCCGGTCCGAGGCGCGCCGGGCGACTTCCGCTTGCGTCTTGAGTCCGGCCAGGGGCGTCTGCATCTCATGCGCGGCGTTGGCGACGAAATCGCGCTCGGCGCGGCGGGCGGCCTCAAGCCGGCGTAGCAGGCCGTTCATTTCCTGCACGACGGGCCGCAATTCGCTGGGGCCGACGGTTTCATCCAGCGGCGCAAGGCTACTGGGCGAGCGTGCCGCGATAGACCGGGCAAGGGAATCGAGAGGACGGAGCCCGCGCTGCACGCCGAGCCAAAGGAGGACGCCAAGCCCGGCCAAACCCACTAGCGCCGGCAACAGCAGACCGATCATCATGTCCGTCACGAGCCTCTGGCGCACGCTCACATTGTCGCCCACCATCACTCGTAGGCCGCGCTTTGCATCAACATGGGTGTAAACGCGCCATTGCTGGCCCTCGATCTGCCGCTCGGAAAATCCGGGGTGCCCTTGCGCGAGCGCGCGGTCCGGCGCACCGGCGGACTGGCCGATCAGCGCGCCATCCATTGACCAGATCTGACACGAGAGCTGGCGCGTATAGGATGTGGGAGCGACCCGACGCGGCTCATCCACCATCGGTATATCCAGCGCCGCGACCATGCGCGCGGCCTCGATCAAACGTCCATCGAGGACGCGTTGCACCTCCGCCCGCGTCGACAGAGCGGTCCATGTAGCCGCGCCTGCCCAGACGATCATGGTGATCGCCGCGACCAGCGTGAACAAGCGGAGGCGCAGCGACATCATTGGCGGGCGATCCGATAGCCTTCGCCGCGAACGGTCTCGATACGTTCGCGACCGAGTTTGGCGCGCAACTTGTGGATATGAACCTCTACCGCGTTGCTCTCCACCTCTTCCTGCCAACCGTAAATGCGATCCTCCAGTTGGCCGCGCGAGAGCACATGCCCAGGTCGGCTCGCGAGCGCATGCAGGATCGCATATTCCCGCCGCGACAGCGCCACCTCTTCTCCGTCGATGGCGACAGTGCGGCAGGCTTCGTCGATCGTCAGGCTGCCCACGCTGATCTCGCTTTCAGCACGCCCGCTCGATCGCCGCAGCAAAGCCCGCAAGCGCGCCGATAGCTCGCCAAGATCGAAAGGCTTACCGAGATAATCGTCCGCCCCGCCATCGAGCCCGTCGATGCGGTCTCTGATGAGGTTGCGAGCGGTCAAGAGGAGGATCGGCGTCTTCGCGCCGCCGCGCCGCCACTCCGTCAGAAGTTCGAGGCCCGAGCCGTCGGGCAAACCGATATCGAGGACGATCGCCGCATGATCCTGTGTCGCTGCGGCCGCGCGCGCGTCGGCGCAGCTCGACACGCTGTCCACCTCGAACCCTTCGAGGCCGAGCCCGGCGGCAAGGCCATCGCGCAGGATTTCGTCGTCTTCGATGACCAATATTCGCATACTGCCGTCCTCACCGCCCGACCTTATCCCAGCCTTAAGCGTGACCCTAAGCCTGCCTTAAGGTTGGCTGCACACGACATCCAGCATGGAAGGCGTGCTGCAACTGGGTCCGCTCATGATCGCGACCGACCGCATGATCGCGGTCGCGCTGCTTTGGGCATTCCTCAGCGTCGGCGCATTCATCGCCGCACGAACCGAAAGCCGGGCCGGGCGTGTTGCCTGGATCGCGGCTGCGATCGGCATTGTAGCAGCGCGCATCGGTTATGTCGCCGAGAACGCCCCTGCCTTCGCGATCGAGCCCTGGACCGCGCTCGCACTATGGCAGGGCGGTTTCTCGCTGTGGCCCGGCGTCCTCGCAACCGTCGTAGTGATTGTTATGATGCTCGGCCGTCAGCGCGCAACCGTTGGTCTGGTTGCGTCTCTGGCCGTGCTGGTTTCCGCGCAGGTTGCCGTAACCGCGCTGATGGCTCCGCAGCCGCGACCATTGCCGAGCGGCCCGATCCTGGCTGACATGGCGCAGCGCCCCATCCCGATTGAGGGCCTGCGCGGACAGCCCTTTGTCGTCAATCTATGGGCGACCTGGTGCCCGCCCTGCCGACGCGAAATGCCGATGATGATCGACGTGGCCGCCGGCTCGGACATTCCCATTCTCCTCGTCAACCAGGGCGAGGATGTGAGCCGGGTGCGCGACTATCTCGTGCGGGAGGGCTTGGCGGATACCTCGATCCGGCTCGATCCGCTCGGCGCTCTGGGTGAGGCGATTGGCACGCGGGCGATGCCCACAACTCTGTTCATCGACGCTGAGGGGCGCATCCGGCGCACTCACACCGGCGAGATATCCCGTGCAGCCCTGCTGGCAGCGCTTCGAGACCTTGAGAGGATGACGTCATGAAAAAGAAGATGTCGATCGCAGCCGTGCTGGTTGTGGCGCTCATTCTGGCCGGCTTGCTCGCGATGCGCGGCGGCGACGGTGCTGATGCGCGGGCGCAGTCGATCGCGGAAGCCGGCGATACAACCCCTTCCGCTGAGGCGCTGCGCATCCGCCAGGAGGTTCAGAATGATCCCGTTGCCCCGACGATCGCACCCGAGGGTTACGACGTCACTATCGTCTTCTTCACCGACTATCAGTGCCCTTATTGCCGCAAGATGCACCCCGTGCTCGATGCGCTGATGCGAGAGGACAACAAGGTTCGGCTCGTCTATCGCGACTGGCCGATCTTCGGCGCCGCCAGCACCGAGGCGGCTCGCGCGGCGATCGCCGCGCAGTATCAGGGCAAGCACGCGGAGTTCAATGCTGCCCTGATGCAATCGCAAGGCCGGCTGTCATCCCAGAGCATCCGGGCCGCGGCGGATCGCGCTGGTGTGAATTGGAACCGGCTTCAGATCGATCTGGATCGACATAGCTCCGAGATTGATCAGGCGCTCGGCCGCACAAGCCGCTTCGCGGCGATGGCGGGACTTTCCGGCACGCCCGGCTTGATGGTGGGGCCATATCTGCTGCCGGGTGCCGTTGATCTGGCAACCCTTCGGCAAGCGATTGCCGTTGCGCGGAGCGAAGCCGGGAGCGGCGATCAATGAGCGCTCGCTGGTCTCCGATCAGTTGGTGCAACCAAGTCATAGGCAACGCACGCTAGGTTTGGTTCTCGTTGAGCCGCAGTGAAGACGATGCGGGAGTAGATGATAGATCGTGCCCTTCAACATTCGACAACTCCGTTACGCTATTGCGGCCGCAGATCACGGCAGTTTCTATCGGGCTGCGCGGGCGCTGGATGTCGAGCAATCCACGCTTAGTAGAGCAATCCTGAAACTCGAACGCTCTATAGGTATGCCAATCTTTGAGCGGTCGCGAGCGGGGGTGACGATGACGTTGGCGGGCGTCGCCTTCATTCGCGGCGCAAAGCCGATGGTGGCAACTGCGGATCGTATGGTGGCGATGATGCGCGCAGCGGGTCAAGGCCACGCAGGGGGGCTGGTGCTTGGACACAACAATTCAGTTTCTGCAGGCAATCTGCGCGCTACTCTTATGAGTTGGCATGACGCGCATCCTGACGTCGAGGTAGATTGCGTCGAGGCGGATCGCAGCGTTCTCCTCGCCGGACTCGATAGGGGCGAGATCGACATTGCGATCTTAATGGGATCACCCGAACACAACGGGTTCCGCTGCGAGCCGCTATGGAGCGAACGGATGCTTGTCGCTCTGCCGGCGCTGCACAAGTATTCGGAATGGGACGTGGTTCACTGGACCGACCTTCGGAGCGAACACTTTCTTCTGCCAGCCGCCGACCCCGGACCGGAAATCCGAGACATGCTGCTCGGCAGGCTGGCGATAGCGGGCGGCAAGCTGGACATACGAATGTCCCGGGCGAGTCGCGAAACCGTCCTCAGCATTCTAGGCGGCAGCTCAGGCGTGAGCATCGTTTGCGAGGGATCGACCGGAGCGATCTATCCCGATGTCGTCTATCGGCCGATACACGGCGAACAAGGACCGGCGCTAACCGGATATTCGGGTTGCTGGCGCGACGACAACGGCAATCCCGCGCTGCGCCGCTTTCTTGGATTCATTAAGGCGCGCTATGCGCTGTCTTTTGATTTCTCGCAGAGGTTCCAGTAATCTAGGTAGTTAGTTCTTGGAGTTGATCGCCATGTCGCAAGGCAAGACTATCATGATCGTGCTCGTCACTCTGGTCATTGGCTTCACGGGCGGATTCGTGTTGCGGCCGGTGATTTCGCCCATCCAGCCAGCCGATACGGTTGCTGCCGCTTCGCCAGCCCCTGCGGCGCCTGCCGAGGCGCGTGACACGCAGTATTTTGTCGCTCACATCGACGAAGCGCGTCAGGTGGTGGCGGGGTGCCGTGATGGCTCGGTGCGGGGCGGCGAATGCGCCACCGCCGACGAAGCGATTATAAAGGTCGATGCTGCAGAGCGCCGGAGAAAGTTCTTAGGGAACTGACGCGAGCGCGTCGGCTCAATCCTTCGCGGTGCTCCGACGCCGCGAAAACCCTCGGTCGCTCGCCATGAACTTTGCCAACATGGGCGAGACGAGCTTTTCGGGCGGTATGGCTTCTCCGCCCGTTTCAGCCGCGAGCGCGGCGGCGTAAGCGGCAAGATCGCGGTGGACGGTAGCAGGTAGCTCGACCGTCATTTTGACGGGCCTGTCGTCGGCGAGCGGTCCCAACTTCAATTTCGTCATCGCATTGCTCCGATCGGTTCGAGCACAAGGTCGCGGGTCAGCACCACGCGCAGCGGATGGCCTGGCCGGATGGTGAGCGTCGGCTGCACGTTGAGCTGCCGACGCACGATCTGCTGGCCGGTCTGGTTTATGGTGTCCTGCGAGCCGCGCCGCAGGGCGCGGGTCAGGTCGTCCTCGCTGTCCGCGCCCAACTCGGTTCCGACGCCGAGCAGTGTCGAGACGGCGGCAGCCCTGAGCAGGTTGCCCCAATGCTGGTTCACGCGATCCTGTAACCCCGCGAACCCCGCACCGTCCGTGCCGGGCTGGCGCTCGAGAACGATCGAGCGGCCGTCCGGCATGATGAGCCGATCCCAAGCCAGAAGCACGCGGGTCTGTCCGGCGGCGATCTCGCTATCATACTCGCCGATCAGCCGCGCGCCCTGCGGAATGAGCAGGATGCGCCCGGTCGGACTGTCATAGACGTTCGCCGTCACCTGCGCGGTGATCTGGCCGGGCAGGTCCGAACGGACGCCGGTGATGAGCGCAGCCGGGATGATGCTGCCGGCCTGCACGATGTTGGGCGATGCCGGCGCGGTCAGCCGCTCGACGCTGACGGTGCGCTGGCTGGCCGCCTGCGCCATGAAGGCGCGCTTGCCGGCCTGGTCGCCTTGCGCCGCCTGCTGCGCTGGTTCCTGCGCAGACGGCGCCGGCAAGCCCGGCGTCGACACGGGCTCCGCACCCGCACGCGCGCCGCCACTGCCGAGGAAGACCGAGCTGGTGCGGGCCGCATCGCGTTCCTGCGCCGCGCGCTGCCGGGCGGCTTCCGCCGCCTGCGCGCGTGGATCGGGCTGGCCGGGCTGCGCGCCGACCAGCGGCACGGGAACGTCCTCGCCACGCTGCTGCGCCGACACGATCGGACGGCCGAGGTCGCCCGGAAGCGGCGGGCCAAGCCGTGGCGCCTGTGCGTAATCGCGCGGGCCGGATGTGATGGTCTCGGCCGTGGCGCGGCTGTCGGTGTTGTAGAGTTCTTGGCGCACGCGATCACCCGGCGGTCGCAGCGCATAAATCAGCGAACCGCCGATGCCGAGACCGGCGGCAATCCCGACGACGGCGAGCGCCTTGCGGGAGAGCCGCATGACGCGGGGCGGATCGCCGCGAAGCTGGAACGCGGCGGGATCGGGGCGAGTGGCCTGCGGCTCCGGCCGCGCTTCGGCTGGCGCATCGTGGCTGTCGGTCACGGCCGCCCCCTCCGCCCGTCGTCGCGCACGATGCGGACGCGCTGCTCGGTGCGCCGGTTGCCCAGGCGCAGTTCGGCGGCGGCGAACAGACGATCGACTACCATGTAGCGGCCTTGCACACGGTAATTGACCAGTTCGGCGTCACCGCGCGTGCCGGTCACGAACAGCGGCGGCATCTCGCCTTGCGAGATCCCGGCGGGAAACTCGATGAATACCTGCCGTCCGTCGTCGAACGCGCGGGCTGGCGTCCACGGCACGCGGTCGCCTTCGATCCGGTAGCGGAAATTGAGCGCCGTCACGTCCACGTCGGCTGCGGCCGGGGCAGCGGCGGCCGCAGCCGCGTTGCGGCCTTGCAAGGCGATGAGCTGGTCCTGCGGATAGGTCCAGCACACGGATGCCATGTAGGTCGCGGGCGTGGCGCGCAGCTCGACATGGTAGGTGCGCCGGTCGGTGTTGATGACGAGGTTGGTGGCGAGGTCGGGCCGGGTCGGCTTCACCAAGATATGCACACGCGCGGTCGCGCCGCTGCCGCTCACCGTGTCGCCGATGATCCACCGCACCGTGTCGCCGGCAGCGACGGGCCCCGGCCCCACGAGCTGCTCGCCTTCCTGCAAGGCGATGTCGGTAATCTGGCCGGGCGCGGTATAGACTTGATAGAGCGCGCCTTCGGTCCACGGATATTGCTGGATGGCGTTGAGGAAGCCGTCGCGCACCGGCTGGATGCGCGCGGCGTCGTTGGCGTCGCCGACACGGCGGCGCGGATCGGCGGGGTCTGGCGTTCGCGCGCCCTCCGTCACCGGCTTCAACTGGCCGGGCAGCGGCAACGGCTCGGGAATCGTTACGATCTCGACGGCGCGCGGCGGTTCCGCTGCTGGCGTCGCCACGATCGCCGGGGGCGGATCGTCCAACGCGATCACGGGCGGCCTGGCCGACGTGGTAGCGCAGCCGGCAAGCGCGGATGCGGAGACGAACAGCGCGGCCGTGGCCGCGCGGCGGATGGGTATGCCGGTCATTGCGACAGCTCCTTCGACCAGTTGAGGGCATTGACGAAGACGCCGAGCGGATTCTTGCGCAGGGCGTCTGGGGTGCGCGGCGGCTGGACGACGACGGTGAGGATCGCGGACCAGCGTTCGGTGGCGGCAAGGCTGCCGTCCTGATAGCGGCGCTCGATCCAAGCCACGCGGAAGCTGTCGGGCGAGGCGCGGATGACGCTCGATACTTCCACCGCGACCTGCACGCGCCCGACATTGGCGAACGGGTCGTTGGCCCGCGCATAGTCGTTGAGCGCGAGCGCGCCGCGATCGGTCGTGAAGTCGTAGGCCCGCAGCCAGTTCTGACGGACGATCACCGGGTCGGCCGGAATCGCGCGGACCTGTTCGACGAAGCGGGCGAGATGGAACGCGATCTGCGGATCAGTCGGGCGGTAGCCGGCCTCGGCCGGCGCGACTGCATGGGCTTCGCCCAGCCGATCAACCTGCACCACCCAAGGGACGATATGCCCTCGCGTCGATTGCCAGACGAGGCCGCCGGCCAAGCCGCCCGAAAGCGCCAGCGTCCCGAAGAAGGCAAGCCGCCAGTTCTTCGCCTGCACGCGCGCCGAACCGATGCGGTCGTCCCATGCCTGCGCGGCGCGCTGATAAGGTGTGGCCGGCTCGGGCGTCTGGCCGTAGCGGATGGTCGGTCGCTTAAACATGGATCAGTCCTTCTGGCTGGTATCGACGGATGCGCCGCTGCCGCCGCCGTCGCCGGAGCGCAGCGTGTGGGCGGCGATGGTCGCGCCGTGGGTCATTGTCTGGCGGTTCTTCATCGCGGACGCCCAGGCGGGTGCCCCGGCCGGCGCATTCGGCGACGGCGCGGAGCTGCCGCCTGAAATGGTCCCGCCCGTGGCGGTGACGGCGGCGCGGCCGCCCGAGCGATAGCTGTCCTTGAGCGAGGCGGCCGCCTTGCGAAGCGGCGACATGGCCGCGCCGGCCGCCGCCTGGCCGACGCCGGCAGCACCGCCGGCGACCGCAGCCGCACCGGTTTTGCCGGCTGAGCCGAGCGCATAGGCGCTGTTGGCCGCGCCCGAGGTGAAAGCGGCGCCTCGCGCCGCGCCGCCGATCGCACCCGCCGCAGCGCCAGCGCCGAGGCGGGCGGCAGCGGCGCCACCGGCAAGCACGCCGCCGGCTGCGAGCACGGTTCCGGCCGCCGCCCCTGCGCCAAGTGCTGGGCCACCGGAGACGATGCCGTTGGCGATCGACGGGCCGAAGATGCCGAGGCCGAGAAGACACAGCGAGGCGAGCGCGACGGCCATCGCGTCCTCGATGCTCGGCTGCGCGCCGCCGAAACCGGCGCGGAACTCGTCGAACAATGTCGAGCCGATGCCGACGATGACGGCGAGCACCAGCACCTTGATGCCCGACGAGATCACCAGACCCAGCACGCGCTCGGCCATGAAGGCGGTCTTGCCGAACAGGCCGAACGGGATGAGGACAAAGCCCGCCAGCGTCGCCAGCTTGAACTCGATCAGCGTCACGAAGAGCTGGATCGCCAGGATGAAGAAGGCGAGGATGACCAGCACCCAAGCGATCAGCAGCACGGCGATCTGGATGAAGTTCTCGAAGAACGACACCCAGCCCATCAGGTCGGAGATGGATTCGAGGATCGGCTGGCCCGCGTCGAGGCCCACCTGCGCGACCCGGCCGGGCTGGAGCAGCTCGGCGGCGGTGAAGCCTGTGCCGGACGCTTTCAGCCCGAGCCCGGCGAAGCTCTCGAAGACGATCCGCGCCAGGCTGTTCCAGTTGCCGATGATGTAGGCGAAGACGCCGACGAACAGGGTTTTCTTGACGAGGCGGGCGATGATGTCGTCGCCTTCGCCCCACGTCCAGAACAGCGCGGCCAGGGTCACGTCGATGACGATCAGGGTGGTGGCGATGAACGCCACCTCGCCGCCGAGCAGGCCGAACCCGCTGTCGATGTAGCGGGTGAAGACATCCAGAAAGCGATCGACGACGCCGGTGCCGCCCATATCAATTCTCCTGCGGGGTGGCGCCATCAGCGATGCGGGCGGCGGGACGCGCGCCGGGCGCGAGGAACCGACGACGGTTCTCGGCCCAGGCGCGCAGGCAATCGGGGTCGCTCGCCCCGGCCGCGCCGATCGACTGGCAGCGGCGCAGCTCGATCAGCAGCGGGTCCGTCGCCGAGGTGTCGGCGACGGCCGCCGGCGCCGCGCGCGGGGGTTCGGGCGCGCGGCTCATCTCGATCGCCGTCATCGTGATGGCGATGGCGATGAAGATGACGGCGCCGATGCGCGCGAGGAGCTTGCTGTCCACGACGATCAGTCGTGGAACATGCGGGCGTTGCCCGGCTGATAGCCGGTGGACCGCGTCAGGAAGCGGCGGAGCCGTTCGCGGCTTTCGGCTTCGACGGCCGCGTTGCGCGCCGAGTCCAGCGCCTGCGCCCGGCCCTGCGCGGCGAGCAGCGCCGTCAGGTCCGCGAGCTGCTGCGATTGCAGTGCTAGAAGCTGGTTGCCCGCCTGCGCGGCCTGAAGCGCGCCCGTCGCCGACTGGCTCGACGTGACCAGGCCGTCCATCGTCGTGCGCGCGCCGTCGATATTGCCGACGACGCCGGCCTGAACGCGAAGCGCGTCCTCGAACGCGCCGACGCTATCCTCCCAACGCGCATTGGCGTTGGCGACCATCTGCGCGTGGGTGCCGGTGAGCGCCGCGCCCTTGTAGCGGCCGTTGAAGACCTGCTGGACGTTCTGCACGTCATAGGCGATGCGCTGCGCCTCGCCGAGGAGCTGCTGGGTGCGCTGCACCTGCTGCTGCAACTGCTGGAGCGAGCTGAATGGCAGCGACGCCAGGTTGCGAGCCTCGTTGATGAGGCTGGTCGCCTGCTGCTGGATTTGCTGAATCTGGTTGTTGACTTGCTGGAGCGACCGCGCAGCCGTCAGCACGTTCTGCGCATAGTTGGTCGGGTCATAGACGATCCCGCCGAACTGAGCGTGCGCCGGCGTGGCGGCGGTGATGCCGATCATGCTCGACGTGGCGATGGCGCCGGCCAGCATGGCGCGGCGCAGGATATTGGGCTTCATGGGGTCATGTCCTTCAAGGCAAGGGGGAGCTGGCCGGCATCTTCCCGGCGACCGGCCAGCGGATCGGGTTGGGGTTCGGGAAGAAGATCGACCGCCCAGGCCAGGCCGCGATGGCGCAGCCACTCGGCGGCGAAGCGCTCGCGGCCGTGGGTCTCGACCAGCTCGGCGATGCGGAGCTGATCGGTCTTGGAAGATGCGGCGGCGAAGGCCAGCGCGACCTCGCCCAGCCCCAGCTCGAACAGCCGGTTGCCGCGCCGCGACTGGCAGTAATAGTCGCGCTTGGGGGTGGCCCGGCTGAGGATTTCGATCTGGCGGGCGTTGAGCCCGAACCGCTCGTAGATGGCGGCGATCTGCGGCTCGGCCGCGCGCTCGTTCGGCAGGAAGATGCGCGTCGGGCAGCTCTCGATGATGGCCGGCGCGATGTTCGAGGTTTCGATGTCGGCGAGGCTCTGCGTGGCGAACACCACGCTGGCGTTCTTCTTCCGCAGGGTCTTGAGCCATTCGCGGAGCTGCGCGGCGAAGTCCGGGCTGTCGAGAACCAGCCAGCCCTCGTCGATGATGATGAGCGTCGGCGAGCCGTCCAGCCGGCCTTCGATCCGGTGGAACAGGTAGGACAGCACCGCGGCGGCCGATCCGGCGCCGACCAAACCCTCGGTCTCAAACGCCTGCACCGACGCTTCGCCGAGCCGTTCGGCCTCGGCATCGAGCAGCCGGCCCCACGGTCCGCCAAGGCAATAGGAGGCGAGCGCCTGCTTGAGCAGCTGGCTCTGGAGCAGCACGGCAAGTCCGGTCAGCGTGCGTTCCGGCACGGGTGCGCTGGCAAGCGAGCCGAGCGCCGACCACAGATGCTCCTTGGCCTGCGGATCGACCGCGACGCCTTCGGACGCGAGGATCGCCGCCAGCCATTCCGCCGCCCAGGCGCGTTCGGCCGGATCGTCGATCCGAGCGAGCGGCTGGAGCTGCACGCCGTCGCCGGCCTCGTCGGAGAGCATCCCGCCGAGATCCTGCCAGTCGCCGCCCATGCCGATCGCCGCGGCGCGGATGCTGCCGCCAAAGTCGAAGGCGAAGACTTGGGCCCGTTCGTAGCGGCGAAATTGCATCGCCATGAGGGCGAGCAGCACCGACTTGCCGGCGCCGGTCGGCCCGACGATCAGCGTGTGCCCGACGTCGCCGACGTGAAGGGAAAACCGGAACGGGGTCGAGCCTTCGGTCTTGCCATAGAGCAAGGGGGGCGCACCGAAATGCTCGTCCCGTTCCGGCCCCGCCCATACTGCTGACAGGGGGATCAGGTGGGCGAGATTGATCGTGGAAATGGGAGGTTGGCGGACGTTGGCGTAGGTGTGGCCGGGAAGGCTCCCCAGCCATGCCTCGATCGCGTTCATGCCCTCGGGGATGACGGTGAAGTCGCGGCCCTGGATGACCTTCTCGACCAGCCGCAGCTTCTCGGCGGCGATGGCGGGATCGCGGTCCCATACCGTCACCGTCGCGGTGACATAGGCCATGCCGGCATAGTCGGCGCCCAGCTCCTGCAGGGCGGTGTCGGCGTCGGCGGCCTTGTTCGATGCGTCGCTGTCCATCAGGACCGACGCCTCGTTGGTCATCACCTCCTTCAAGATCGCCATGACGCTCTTGCGCTTGGCAAACCACTGGCGACGGATGCGGCTCAGCAGCTTGGTCGCGTCGGTCTTGTCGAGCATGATCGCGCGGGTCGCCCAGCGATACTCGAAGGCGAGCCGATTCAGTTCGTCGAGCAAGCCGGGGAAGGTCACGCTCGGGAAGCCGACGATGGTGAGCGTGCGCAGATGATGCTCGCCCAGGCGCGGCTCCAGCCCGCCGGTCAGCGGCTCGTCGGCGAGCAGCGCGTCGAGGTGCATCGGCGTTTCGGGGACGCGGACGCGCTGGCGGCGCGACGAAACCGTGCTGTGCAGATAGGTAAGCGTCTCGGCGTCATCGAGCCAGCGGACCTCGGGCACGAAGCCTTCGACCAGGTTGAGCACCCGGTCGCTGCGATCGGTGAAGCCCTTGAGCAGCTCCCACGGATCGACGCCGCTGGTGGACCGGCCCTCATATAACCAGCCTTCGGCCCGCGCGGCTTCCTCGGCGGGCGGCATCCACAAGAGCGTCAGGAAATAGCGGCTCTCGAAGTGCGCGCCTTCCTCGCGGAACTGTTCGCGGCGCTCGAACTCGACCAGCGACGACACGGGATCGGGAAAGTCGGACTGCGGATAGTCGAGCGCCGGGGTACGCTGCGCCTCGACAAAGATCGCCCAGCCGGAGCCGAGCCGGCGGAGCGAATTGTTCAGCCGTGCGGTCGTGGCGACCAGCTCGGCCGGGGTGGCGCTGTCGAGATCGGGACCGCGGAACCGCGCGGTGCGCTGGAACGAGGCGTCCTTGTTCAGCACCACGCCTTCGCCGACCAGCGCGGCCCAGGGCAGGAAGTCAGGAAGGTTCGCAGCTTTGCTGCGATATTCGCGCAAGCTCATCATGGCCGCATCCATGTCGGGTAGCGGAGGTGGCGCCGGGCCACGTCCACGAATTGCGGGTCGCGGCGGGCGGCCCATACGGACAGCCCGTGGCCGACGGCCCAGATGACCAGGCCGGCGATCCACAGGCGCAGGCCGAGGCCGATCGCGCCCGCCAGCGTCCCGTTGACGATGGCGAGCGAGCGCGGGGCGCCGCCGAGCAATATCTGCTCGGTCAGCGCCCGGTGGACCGGGGCGAAATAGCCCGCGATCGGCTCGCCATGATCGGCCGCGCCGTTCATGCGATCAGCGCCCCGCCGCCGAAGCTGAAGAAGCTCAGGAAGAAGGAACTGGCCGCGAAGGCGATCGACAGGCCGAACACGATCTGGATCAATCGCCGCGACCCGCCCGACGTGTCGCCGAACGCCAGCGTCAGGCCGGTCACGATGATGATGATGACTGCGACGATCTTCGCCACCGGCCCCTCGATGCTTTCGAGGATGCTTTGCAGCGGGGCTTCCCACGGCATCGACGAACCGCCCGCATGAGCGGGCAGCGCGTAGAGCAGGCCGGCCGCGGTGATCGCCGCGTGGCCCATGCGGTCGAGCATGGTGCCGCCGAGCAAGCGACGCTTGGTCGCGGTGATAGGTTTGGTATCCTTGGTCATGGCAGGTCTCCGGGCTGGGGGGTAGTGAGCGGTGCGAGGCGGTAGTCGCCGGTCGCTGGGTCGAGCCCTTCGACGCGGGCCAACTCGGTCAGCCGGCGCCCGTGCGCGTCGCGGACCAGCACGGCGATCAGGTCGATCGTCTCGGCGATCAGCGCGCGCGGGACCGTCACGACGGCCTCTTGGATGAGCTGTTCCATGCGACGCAGCGCGCCGAGCGCGGCGCCGGCGTGGATCGTGCCGACCCCGCCGGGGTGGCCGGTGCCCCAGGCTTTGATGAGGTCGAGCGCCTCGGCGCCGCGCACCTCGCCAATGGGGATGCGGTCGGGGCGCAGGCGCAGCGACGAGCGCACCAGCTCGGACAGCGACACCACGCCGTCCTTCGTCCGCATGGCGACGAGGTTGGGCGCGGCGCATTGCAGCTCGCGGGTGTCTTCGATCAGGACGATGCGGTCGGTGGTCTTGGCGACTTCCGCCAGCAGCGCGTTGACCAGCGTGGTCTTGCCCGCGCCCGTGCCGCCCGCGACGAGGATGTTGGCGCGGGTCTGGACGCCGTGACGCAGCGCCTCGGCCTCCGCCGCCGACATGATGCCGGCGCGCGCGTAGTCGTCGAGCGTGAACACGGCAACCGCGGGCTTGCGGATGGCGAAGGCGGGCGCGGCGACGACGGGCGGCAGCAACCCCTCGAAACGCTCACCGCCTTCTGGCAGCTCGGCCGAAACGCGCGGGGCGCGGGCGTGAACTTCGACGCCGACATGGTGCGCGACCAGGCGAACGATGCGCTCGCCATCGGCAGCGCTCAGCGTCTCACCGGTATCGCTGACGCCCTCGCCAAGCCTATCGAGCCAAAGCCGACCGTCCGGGTTGAGCATGACTTCGATGACGGCCGGGTCGTCGAGCCATCCTGCGATCGACGGACCGAGCGCGGTGCGCAGCATCCGCGCGCCGCGTGATGTTGCCTCGGATCGGATCGGGTGGATGGTCAACGACTGGCCCCTGCAAAGGACCGGGCGAACCGCCGCCCGGCTGTCGGGGCACATCAAGAGACGCAGGAATACTCGGCTCGCAACAGCTAGTTGTCGGCGTAGTAGAGGGGGCGGCAGATACGTTGCCGAGGGCGGAAGCGGCCTTCCGCTACATCTGAGTCACGCGCGGCAATTCAGTCCGACTCGGGTGATGTTGAACGCGGCCAGACATCTTCCGGTATCTCGTCCATCAAGGTCTTGCCGCTGGCGAAGCGCCGGCCGAGCGTCTCGATAAAGCCCTCGTAGCGCTTGCGGCCTTTAACCTGCGCCGCCGCCTGATCTTCGTCGGGCAGCGGCGGAGTCACCGCAAGCCAGAACCGGACGAACAGGCTCAGCACCTCGGTGGAAAGGCCGGTGTTGCGCTCCAGCCGCTGCACCTGCCGCGACAGGCGATCGAGCCTGCGCGCGAACGCCGCTTCCATCCGGTCGGCGCCGTCCGGCGAAAGATAGGACGCCACTGCCGCCTCCACGATCGCCGAGCGCGAGATGCGGCGGCGGATCGCCAGCTCGTCCACCTGCTTGGCGAGCGCGGGCGGGAAATAGACGTTGAGCCGGGTTCGCATGACGGCCTCCTACAAGTCGATGCCATCGCCCGGATCGAGCGACGCCTGCCGCGCGAGCCCTTGCATCCGGCGGCGCACGGCCGCTTGCCGGGCCGCGTCATCCTGTTCGTCATCGAGGATCGAAAACTCTTGGCTCGGCGGAGCCGTCGTCTCTGGCGCGATAGCGACATGCTCCGGCAGCTCGGGCTCCCGGCGCAGCCCGCCATTGGCGGCGTCCTCGGCATCGCGGACGATGCGCGCGACCTGCTTCGGATCGGCGGATGCCTGCCGCCCGGTCCAGTCATCGGGCCTCACCCTGGCCGTTTCCGGCGCGGGCGCCGACGCAATCCGCTCGGAGAGCCGGCGATCCTGATAATAGCGCGCCTTCTTGGCGCGGATCGGATGGACGCCCGCCACCATGACGATCTCGTCGTCGGGCGGGAGCTGCATCACCTCGCCGGGGGTGAGGAGCTGACGGGCGGTCTCCGACCGCGACACCATCAAATGCCCGAGCCAAGGTGACAGGCGATGCCCGGCATAGTTCTTCATCGCCCGCATCTCGGTGGCGGTGCCGAGCGCATCCGACACGCGCTTGGCGGTGCGCTCGTCGTTGGTGGCGAAGCTCACGCGGACATGGCAGTTGTCGAGGATCGCGTTGTTGGGGCCGTAAGCCTTCTCGATCTGGTTGAGCGACTGCGCGATCAGAAAAGCCTTGAGCCCGTAGCCCGCCATGAACGCCAGGGCGGACTCGAAGAAGTCGAGGCGGCCGAGTGCCGGGAACTCGTCGAGCATCAGCAACACACGATGGCGGTTGCCCTTCGGGGTCAGCTCCTCGGTCAGCCGGCGCCCGATCTGGTTGAGGATGAGGCGGATCAGCGGCTTGGTGCGGGATATGTCGCTGGGCGGCACGACCAGATACAGCGTCGCCGGCCGCTCGCCCTCGACCAGATCCGATATGCGCCACTGGCAGGCTCGCGTGACCTGCGCCACGACGGGATCGCGGTAGAGGCCGAGGAACGACATGGCCGTGCTGAGCACGCCCGATCGCTCGTTGTCCGATTTGTTCAGCAGCTCGCGCGCGGCCGAGGCGACGACGGGATGCACGCCCGCTTCGCCGAGGTGCGGCGTCGCCATCATCGCGGCGAGTGTCTGCTCGATCGTGCGCGCCGGGTCCGAAAGGAATCCGGCGACGCCGGCCAGGGTCTTGTCCGCCTCAGCATAGAGGACGTGGAGGATCGCGCCGACCAGCAGCGAGTGGGAGGTTTTCTCCCAGTGGTTCCGACGCTCCAGCGATCCTTCGGGATCGACCAGCACGTCGGCGACATTCTGCACGTCGCGCACCTCCCACTGGCCCCGCCGCACCTCCAGCAACGGGTTGTAGGCCGCCGACGCCGCGTTGGTCGGATCGAACAGCAGCACGCGGCCGTGCCGCGCGCGGAAGCCGGCGGTCAGCGTCCAGTTCTCGCCCTTGATGTCGTGGACGATCGCCGACGCCGGCCAGGTCAGCAGCGACGGCACGACCAGGCCGACGCCCTTGCCCGAACGGGTCGGGGCGAAGCACAACACATGCTCGGGGCCGTCGTGGCGGAGATAGTCGCGGGCGAGCCTGCCGAGCACGACGCCATTCGGCCCCAGCAACCCGGCCGCATGAACCTCGCGCTCGGTCGCCCAGCGCGCAGACCCATAGGTCTCGGCGTTCTTCAATTCACGCGCGCGCCATACCGACATGCCGATGGCGACGGCGATCGACGCGAACCCGCCCGACGCGGCGATGAACGCGCCCGTCTTGAAGATGTCGGGCGCGTAGGCGTCGAAGCTGAACCACCACCAGAAAAAGGCCGGCGGCGGATAGACCCGCAACCCCAACGCCTCGAACCACGGCGGCCCCAGCTCGGGCTGATAAGCGAGCGCGGCGGCGGTCCACTGCGTCGCGCCCCACACGCCGGCGAGCACGATCAGGAACACGATGATGATCTGGCCCCAAAGTATCTTGGTCGCGGACATGGAGGTCTCCTTATTCAGATGCCGAGGCCGCGCTTGCGGCCGAGCGTCCAGTCGATGCCGCCGCCGGCGCGGACGACGCCGGACACCTGACGGCCGAGTTGCTGTTCGAGGGTGCTGGCCCAGGGCACGAGCCGGAAGCCGAGGCCGTCGTCAATCATGGCGAAGCGGCCGGATGCGAGCGCAAGACGCTGGCGCACGATGCCGGCGATCTTCTCGCCGGACGCGGCGGGGCGGTAGGCAAGGCGGGTCTCGCTCGCGATCTTCGCGCCAACCGCGTCCAGCTCGCGCTTGCGCAACATGTCGAGCATTCCGCGCTCGAACACCGTCCGCTCGCCGAAGCGGCGGGCCAGCCCTTCCTTGACGAGATGGTCGGTGCGCTCATCCATCGCGCGCCGCACCTCGGCGCCGAACCCGCCGTCCGCGACGCCGGCGCCACGCTCGATCAACCGATGGTCGAGCCAGGTCGCGCCAGGCGCTTTCACCTGTGCGGCAAGGTCGAGGTCCGATCGCGTGGCGAGAATAAGGGTCGGCTTCTCCTCGCCGGCCCGTTCGATCGCGCGCAGCTCGACGATGCCGCCGAGCTTGGGGCTGTGCTCCAGCGCCTCGATGCCGGGCAGCCGGACATGGTGGGTGCGGCCATCGGTGCCGTCGATCACAGCATAGGCGGTGCCGGTCAGCTCGTCGTGCAAGCCCTTGTCGATCAGCCGGCCGGCGATCGGCTTCTCGGGCGCGCCGCTGACCACGGCGTAGCTGTCGAGTGGCCGATCCTGCCCGCGGTCTCTTAGCGCCGCGCCGATCGTGCGGATGATGTCGCCGCGCGTGCCCAGCTCGCGCAGCTTCGCCGCCGCCCCTTCCGCCACCGCCCACTGACCGGCATCCCCTTCGGCTGCGAGCCCCATCGTCTCCAGATGCTGCAAGCGGCCGATCATCAAGCGGCGGAGCCGTGGATCGTCGGGGCCTGGCCGCTCGGGGCGCAGGTCGAGCACGCCCAGCTCGTCGGCGGAGCGCTGGATCTCGGTATCGAGCCGGGTCCAGCGTTCCGCCGTCACCTCGCGGTCGAGCGCGCGCTGCACCTCATGCTCGGGCTTCGGGCCAAGCTCGGCGAAGGCCAGGTCTTGCGCCCGCGAGCGAAGATTGTGGCTGATGTAGTCGCGGGAGATGACGAGATCGGCGCCTTGTTCGGTAACGCCGCGCACGAGTAGATGGACGTGCGGATTGTCGGTGTTCCAGTGATCGACCGCGACCCAATCGAGCCGCGTCCCCAGGTCCGCCTCCATCTGGCGCATGAGGTCGCGCGTGTATTCGCGCAGGTCGGTCAGCTCGGCGGCGTCTTCGGGCGACACGATCACCCTGAAATGGTGCCGGTCATCCTTGCAGCGCTCGGTGAAACCGCGATCGTCCGCGTTGTCGCCGGCCGCGTCGAACATGCGCGTCGGCGAACCGTCGCGGGTGACGCCTTCGCGCTTCAAATACGCGACGTGCGCGGACAGCGGCGCCGAGCGCCGGCCGCCCCGGCTGCGGGTGGTCACGGGCAGCATCTTGACCATGACGCGGCGGCCCGAGCCGAACAGGCGGCTGCGGGCGAACGCGGTGCGACCCCGCCCGAAGGTCGATTGCGCGCCCCGGCGCGCGCCGCTGGCGCCGCCGCGCCGGCCGCCGCTATGGATCGCGGCCACCCGCAACACCTCGGCGACCAGGCTGCGGGCATTGCGGCCCTGCGCCTTGCTGCGCTTCGCCTTGCCCGGCCGGACGCCAAACTCGCTGTCCTCGCTCACGGCCGGGCTGCCTTCGGCCGAGAATGGCCTATGGTGCCATTGGAGGCGTTGATTTCGCTGGCATTTCTCTTCCGCGCGGCACGCGCGCCGACCGACGCCCCCGCGTGAAGCCACGGAAAAGTCACGGCTTTTCGGCTGAACGGGGCGCTGCTTATATCTTGCCCTCGTCTGTCCCTGCCGTTTCCCTCCTCCCCTGTGCCCTTAATGCTTCCGACCGACGAGGGTGACGACAGGCCGATCATTGGGGTCGGCCCGCGCGGGCGCGGGACACGAACAGCGTGTCGCGCGCCTCATTGGCGGACGGATCGGCCGCGCGAACGTCGTCCGATGTCGGCTGGTCGGTCGGTAGCTCGGACGCGGCTTCTTCGCCGTCAGTCTGCCCGGCGACAGCGCCCGGAGCGACGCTGGCGGTGCGGACAAACAACGCGGCGCGACGCCAGGCGAACGGATCAGGCGGCACGCTTACCGCCACCTCCACAGCGCCCGGTCCGCCAGTGATTGGCGCAAGCTGGGCGAGATAGCCGACCGTCTCAGCGGGCAGCGGACGGCCGCGCGACACATAGTCGTCGTAGCGCCCCGGTCCCGCATTATAGGCCGCCAGCATTGCACTGGCGTTGCCGTAGCGGTCGTGCATCTCGCGCAGATAGGCCGCGCCCGCCATGATGTTGTCGCGCACGCCGAACGGATCGGGGCCGAGACCGTAGCGAGCGCGCAGTCCCGACCAGGTGGCGGGCATGATCTGCATCAAGCCCATCGCCCCGGCGCGCGACACGGCGCGGGAATTGCCGCCGCTCTCGACGCGCATCACTGCCCAAATCCACGCTTCGGGGATGCCGAACCGGCGCGCGGCGTCGGCGACATGAACGGCATAAGGATGGACGGCCGCCGATCGCGCGGCCGGCAGTTCCTGCGCCATCGCCGGGGCAGACACAGCGCCGCCGGACAGCAGGACGACGGCAACCACGACCGCCGATCCGACTCCGCTCCGCCGCCAGCCTGCCAGCGTGCTCGCTGCGGTCAAGGGTGCGCGCGAAGCGCCGGCCTTCGGCCGTCCTTGACCTTCGCTGCGCGCCCCGGCCGGCCTGCGCCCGAGCGGGACGAAGGGATGAGACGGCTTTCCCGCGAACAATGGGATGATGATCGGCCCCACGGGATCAGTCCTGCTCGCGCGACTTCGGCTGGCGGTTCCAGCGCAGCGACCAGGCCGACTTGTCGGGAGTGCTCTGGAACAGTGCGGCGCGGATCGGCTGTGCGAACGCGGGATCGTCGATGCGCAGCGAGACGTAATCCCCGGCGCGCTCGCCGCTTTCATTCCAGCCAGCGCCGATCTCCGGCCCTTCGTCGCCGTCGCCGCGATGAACACGCCAGTCGGGCGCCTTGTCAGCGTCGCTCGGATCGGCCGGAACGATCGAGATACGGATGTCGAGCGTCGCCGTCTCGATGATGCCTTCGTAGCCTTTGGGGGTGCGGAAGAAGCTGCCGATCTGCATGATGATCTCCTTTGGGTTGGCAGGCGGTGAAGCGGGTCAGCGCCAGACGAGCGGCGCGGTCGGGGAGTCGCGGGTGAGGATCGGGACAGCGCGGCCGAGCACGGTCGAGGCCGGCAGCGGCCCGAAATAGCGACCGTCCATGCTGTCGGCGTGGTCGGGGTTGAGCATCATCAGCTCGCCGGCGCGCAGCGTGCGGCAGCCTTGCCAGACCGGCAGCGGGCGGCCCCGGCCGTCACGCTGCCGGGCGACGACGACGGGCCGCCCGTCGATGCTCACTACCGCGTTGATGCGGCACACGATCTGCCCCGGTCGCGCCGCAACATGCTTCAACAGCGGCACGCGCTCGCCGAGATAGCCGCGCTCCGCCAGCCAGCGCGCGAGTGCTGGTGGCGGCGTCACAGCGACGAGTGCGCCGAGCGGCGGATCGCCCGACGGCTCTACCCGATAAAGCCCGATCGGCGCGCTCGCGCTGGCGTTCCATACGACGCGCGGCAGCGGATCGAGCACCGCAATCGCGGCAAACGACGCGCCGAACAGCGTTGCGGCGGTGACCGTCGCAATGGCCCATTTGCGGCGGCTCATCGCTCAATCTCCCGGCGCTTGAGCCAGGCGCGATGACGCTCCATCGTGTAGGGGCGCGGCTGATGTCCGGCGGCGATGCGATTGGCGACGTGCCGCCAATGATCAGGCGCAGCGTCACACGGATCGACGCCCACGGCCTCCGTCGCGTCGATCGCGGCAAGCACCTGACTGACCTTCGGCCAGCCTTCGATCTTGAGCAGGATGTCGCCGCCAGGCCGGACGAACGGCAGCGTCGTGAACGGCTCGCCGACGCTGATCGCGCGCACGATGTCGATGCGCGAGCTGACCGTGCCGTAGTCGTTCGCCGCCCAGCGGACGAACGCGAAGATGGCGTTGGGGCGGAAGCGGACGATACGGCGGCGGCGATCGACGATCTCGTCCACCGCGACCCGGCCGAACCTGATCCAGTGCTCGATCCGCTTCTCGATCCACGTCAGCTCGACGCGGGTCATCCCGTCGTCGGACGGCTGGCGATGGCGCATGGGTGACGGCGCGACGGTCATCGCCGGCTCCGGGCAATGGCCGAATCCGCGCGCGGCATGAGGTCGTCCTGCCCCGGATCGGAGGTCGAATGCTTGATGCCGATGTCGGCCCAAGCGCGCAGGTCATCGACCGAATAGACCACCCGGCCACCGATCCGGCGGTAGGCCGGGCCGGTCCCGAAATAGCGATGCTTCTCCAGGGTTCGGCCCGAGAGGCCGAGAAAGCGCGCGGCTTCCGGCGTGCGCAGGAAGCGGGGCGGCAGGTTGGTAGGCGTATCGGACAAGTGACGGCTCCTGCGGGCGGTGGCGGCAGGAGGCGTAATTGTCAGAAGGAAGGCGGCCGGGTGGGGTATGAAGATGTGCGGCTGCACGGATGCGACCACCCTCCACAGGGATCGCCCAGGACGCCGGATCAGCGAATGCGGAGCAGTTTTCGGTAGTCGCCGTTCATCATGGCGATGCCGTCGCGGACCAGCCGCACGACGAATGAGCGTGACGCTGACATTTTCCAGTCGCTCGCCGACAGCCGGGCGGCGTCGTCGCGGCCCAGGGCGGTCGCAATCTCGCGGTAAGTCGCGCCCTCGTCGCGCAAGTCGAGCGCGCGGAGCATCAGGTCGAGCCGCGCCAGCCGATAGGCGGTCAGCGGCCAGCCTCGCGGCAGCGGCCCTGCCGCTCGACCGAGCAGCCGGCGGTGGAAGCGCAACAGGCTGGCGATGCGCGTGATGAAATCCTTATCGAGCGGAATGACGGCAGCGAGCGGAAGGCCGGGCTGCGGGTCGCGCAGCCAAAGCCGATGCTCGCCGGCTGCGTCGGCGACGACGACATGGCGTCCTTCGATTCCAGCCTGATCGGCGAGCAACGCGCCGAGCGCGCGCAGATCGACAGGAGCAGCAGTCCCGAATCCGTCGGGCGCGGCGTCAAGAATGACTGTGACGGCGGTCAGCTCCGGGCGCCAGACGACCGGATTTGAGAGGTCATCCGGCGCCGTGGCGAAAGGACAACCCCCATCGCCGCGCAAAGGCCGTCTCGGCGGCTTTCTGCGCGACGGCGCCGTCCGCGATGCTCTGCTGCATCTGCGTATGTTCGGCGCGATAAGTGCGGTTTCGGCGTAGAAACTCGGCGGCTAAAGCGGCGCGCCCGAGGGCGTCGGGCAATCCGCCGGCGCGCCGCTGGCGACGCCCTGGCGGCGTCGGCATTGCATCCTCCCAACCGCGCTTGGCACGGATTTCAGGAGCGCAACATCTTCCGGTTGTCGTAGTAAGAATAGCGCAAAGACCGCGCACAACCGTGCGGCGAGGGCAGTGAGAATGCTTCCAAATTGGAGTTAAATCTTAACGGTTTAGCCGATGTTGGCAGGCAAGCAGGTGCGCGTATCCGATCTCTGTCATCCAACGCGCGCGGGCAAGATGGGTCGCGTGCATCGTCTGGGCGCGATCAGGTTCCGCCGCTACGTCAATGTTGAAGATGGCGGCGGCAGCGTCACGCCAATCGGCGCCATCCTCCTCGGCATCGAGCAATCGCAGGTAGGCCGCGAGATGGCATTCGTCGTAGCTGGTGAGCTGCGAACAATCAGGCGCGCAATCATCGAATCTATCTGCGTCCATGCTGCACCCGAATAGTCGCAGGCGTTAACCAATACGATCCTCGCGGACCAATTTCGATCCGCCGATTGGACATAGTTGCAAGCAGAATCCGCACCGGCCGACCAATCTCATGCGAGCTGCTGGTTTGCGGTGCGCCCCCGCAAACAGCTCCTAGACCCGTAGTCGGGGAGTTGGAAAACCGCGTTTAGTCGGTTCCTATGACCTTTAGCCCGGAAGCCTGTTGTATACGTCACAGGCTCCCCGACCATGTGGTCAAGGATGGCGGCACCGTCACGGCCGGCGCCGAACCGCTAAACGTGGGGTTTCCACACCCCAGGCCGCCGCGTAGCGGCCCGGTGTCGTCATAGAATAATGTGTAGTATTTGACCACCACCTCGCGCGAGCCGGGCGTCAGCCCGGCGAGCGCGCTTGCGGCCGCGCGGACCTTGGGACGCGCGGCCGCCCGCCGATCCGGCGCGGCGGATCGGCGCAAAATCGGCGAAGCCGCAGGGCCGAACCTTCGGCCCTGCGGTGAAATGGTCAGGCTGCTTTGAGGCGCTGCATCCCTTCCGCCAGCGTCCAAAGCGCGCGGTTGAGCGTCACGTTCTGGTCAATGCCGTTTATGGCACGGGTCTGGCTGCGGCGGATGCGGCCCTCGGCGTTACGCTTACGGCCCTGCAACCCGCCGCGCACGACATTCTCCTGAATGACGTTGAACGTGGTCCACAGGCTGCGGTCCACATCCTCGCGGCGGCGCGGCTCGATGATCTGCTCGGGGCGAACCGGGCTTTCATCGTCGCCATAGCGGGCGACAAGGCTGACCTCGCCAAGCAAGCGCTGCTCGTCCGGCGAAAGCTGGATCGCCTTCATCGACTCGCTGGCGTCGATCAGCCGAGGGAAGTCCTCGGCAACGGTGAACACGCCCTCGATAATGTCATGCTCAATATTGCCTTTGTGCGGCACGCGGACCTCCTCAAACCGCTCGCCCGCAATCATGCTGTTGGTGCAAACGAAGCGCAGCATCCCGGCGAACATCTGATAGGCGCTCGTCCCGTCATGGCTGTTGACGATGATGACTTCGGCCGCCTCCGGTTTGCCGATGCCGTCGTCACGGCGAAGGCGCAGCATATGCTTGGCGTGGCCGTGGCGGCTGCCGTCGCGAGGCGCCGACTGGACCGCGAAGAACGGCGACCATCCTTCCCGGCGTAGCCCCTCCACGATGTCGATTGTCGGGACATAGACGTAGCGATCCGAACGGCTGTCGTGCGCCTCGCGCGCGAAGATCGACGGGACGTGGCGATACAGCGCCTCGTTATCGAGCGGCTCCCGGCCGCTGATTTGGTGGGCGTTGCGGCCGAACCGGGTGGCAAGCTGATAGTGCATTTTGGCCTCCTTGGGCTTGGGTTTCCGCGCAGCGGAGCGCCGCGCTGAAACCCTGCCCGTCGGCGAGACCGGGGGTGCAAACGGAAAGCGGCTTCGCGGGGAACCGGCTGCACTGAGCGCAGCGAGGGAAGCTGGGCGGAAGCCGCTTGAAGTGCGCGGGGGGCAGAGCCCCAAGCACCGAACAGATGGGGTGCCGGGCCTATCGGCCCGTCAGTTCACCGCAACGCTCTTGCGATCTGTTCCTGTTTTGATCCAAACAGACCGTGAGGAGTTGATATGAGCATTACGATCACGGGACAGCCTGGCCAGCGTATCGCGGTGGCGGGCGACATAACCACCACGCTGCGCGTTCCCTATCATGAGGTCGAGGAGCGGTTCCTGCTCGCGGCGAGCGATGGGTCGCTGATCGAAGGGCGGCTAGAAGCCGAGGACGATCGCTTCGATTTCCGGGTTGCCGTGGACGGTGCGGGGATCTCGCGCGTGGGATCGGTCGAGCTGACGCTGGATTGGGCAGTCGAGTGGCTGACGATCGCACCCTATGATGCGGGCGTGGTAATGGAGCGTGCCGTCGCCCCGCTTCCGCTGTTCGAGCGACTGGACAGTTGAACCGGGTCTTCTGCGAACAGGAAACGCCCCGCTCCGAAGAGCGGGGCGTTGTCGGCGGTCAGCGCGACCAGATAAGGGCGTATTCGCCGGCGGTGTCGGTCTCGCTCAGGGTGGCGTAGATCGGAGCCGGGAAGGTCGGATCGTCGATCTTGACCGAGATGTAGTCGCGCTTCTCGCGGCTGGTCTTCTGCCATCCGGCGCCGCATTCGACGGAGCCGACCGTGAGCCTGTGGTCGGGGGCTTTCTCGCTCTCCTTATCGACCGGGCGGAGGACCGCCTTCGCCTTCAGGGTCAGGGTGGTGATGGTGCCGTTAAAGTTGCCGTTATCGGCCTTGGTGAAGGTGCCGATGGTCGCCATGTCGAAGTTCCTTTGCACTTTCGGGCCACGACCGCCGCGGCCTCGATGGCGATCGAAGTCCGGGGACGATCGGACGCGCACCGCTTGCGGCCCGAGCGCAGCGGAGGACGGCGACGGGCGGCTTTTTTTGCTTCGCGATGCAAAGCCGAAGGCGGCGGAAAAAAGTTGACCGGCGCTGTTGCGCCAGGTCGGGCGAGGCGAAGCCGGTCCCCGGTTAGATCAAGCCAATCGGGAGGCCGCGCGGTCATGGCTGGATGCGTGGGATAGCCGATGGCGACTGCCTCTGAGCCATGCCGATGACCGTGCGGGACCACAAAACCGACCAACTGGCCACGCAGGCAATGCCTGCCGCCGTCGCAGTTAACCGGAGAGAGCGCCCCAGGCCCTGACGAACGCCGCAGCGTGCTCGTTGACGAAGGCGTCGAGGTCGAGCGGCCGCACGCGCCCCCCGCCCAGCTCGTGCTGGTGAAGAAACGACAACAGCACCGGCGACACCAACGCTACCGCTGGTCCGCACGGATCGACATCGCGCATCTCGCCGGTCTGGATGTGCGCCCGCAGACGCGCCTCGACCGCCGAAAGGGTCTGTTCGAGCGACGACGTAGCGAATGCCGGCCCAGCGATTCTTGGCGCACGCTTTCGGTCAGGCCCGACCGCGAACATCGTCATCACACCGAAGCGCAGCCCGGCCGCCAGATGCGCCATTCTGAAACCGCGAGCGGGGGCTTGGCCCCGCGAGCGTCCGTTTCAATCCACGACGATCGGCCGCGCGCCTAAAGGCGCGCAGCCGATTTATGTCAGCGTGGGGAAACCGGGGCGGCTCGCGCCGCCCCGATCCCGGTCACTCGGCAGCGACAGCGTAGGTATCCTCCGGCACTTCCTCGGCCTCGCCGAACGGCTCCGCCGCCTCAACCTCGGCCTGCTCCGCCTCCGGCTGCACCGTCCGCAGCACGGCGGGAAGCCAGCCGCTACCGGCTAGAAGCTGCTCGGCGGTCTGCGCCATGTCCGGCTTCTTCATGTCGGCGATACGGCGGGCGGCGTCCTCCGACACGCCTTCGGTAACGGCCTCCACGATATGCGCCTTGGTGACGCGGCCAAGGTAACTGTCAGCGGTCGGCGTCCAGTCCTTCGCGACGTCCAGCGCCAGCGCGCTCGCCAGCCTATCCGCCGTTTGCAGCGACCGGGGCTTACGGTCCCACGGCAGCCGCAGGGCGTTGACGGTGCGGGCCGCGCAATGCGCCAGCAACGCTGTCCGCCGCTCATCGTCCAGCCCAACGATGAAGCCCCACAGGTCCGCCACGTCACGCGGCATCCGCTCGGCCCAAGCCTCGCGCGCCTCGTTCGCCTTCGCAGCCAGCGGGGTATCTTCGATCCCGTCCGCATGGCTGCCAAGCGGCGTCACGGTCGGACGAACCTCAAGGCAACCGGCCTCGGCATAGCTGTAGAACAACTGCGCCGTGAGCGTGTGGGTCAAGGCGATCAGCGCCAAATCCGGCCGCTCGCCAAGTGCCACGCGCAAGGCCAGCGTCCGATAAGCGGACAGGTCGCGGGTGAGGCTGTCGGAAATCGGCTTGCCCGGTTCCTCGTCCTCTTCCTCGATCTCCTGCACGTCCTCGTCGCCATCCTCGGGCTGCTCGTCCTCCACGGCCTCCGAATCGATGGCTTCGCCTTCGGGCTGCGGGTCAGCTAGCGCCTCGTCTTCGGCTCGGACGAAACCCCGCTCGATCCTGACCGTGCCGTCATGGTGGAGCACGACGAACGCGCCGCCATGCGCGATCACGCTGGCGTCGTAGGCCGAACGCTTGGCCGAAATGGCGTCGATCTCGTCGGACACCGCCTCCAGCTTCGTCGCCACGTCCTCGGGCATCTCGTCATAGGACGAATAGCCTTCGGCAAGCTCGTCATGCTCGGTGGACAGCGCATCCAGCCGCGCCTCGTCCTCGTCGGACAGGGCGATCTGCTGCGGATAGAAGCGCCGCATCCCGTGGGCGTGGGGGTAGTCGATATGCGCCTCGGTCCATTTCCAGCCCTTGGCCTGCACCTGCTCGGCAACCTCCCGCAGCTTCTCGGCGGCGAGCATATCGAGCAAGCCCGCATCCTCGAAGAACCCGCCCCGGTCCTCGCTGAACAGGTCGCGGATGATGTTGCCGCCCGCTTCGACATAGGCGTCGGCTCCGACGAACACCGCGCGCCGGTCCGTCGCCGGGACGTTAGCAGCGGTCATGTCGCGCCGGATGATCCACGGCTCGCGGTTATGATGCAGCCCCTCGAACACCTGCTCCTGACGGGCATGGTCCTCGGTGATAGCGAAGGCCATCAATTGGTCCAGCGTAAGACCGTCCTCCCGATAGACCTGCAACAGCTTCGGGCTGACCGCACCCAAGCGAAGCCGCTGCTTCACCACGCCAGCCGACACGCCGAACCGCGCGCCGATCTCCTGCGCACCCCAACCCTTGTCGTTGGAAAGTTCCGCGAACCGCTCGAATTGGTCGGCGGGGTGCATCGGAGTGCGAGTCACGTTCTCGTCCAGACTGATCTCGGCGGGGTCGTTCGCCGTGTCCAGCCAGCAGCGGACATGCTCGGACTTCTTGATCTGCTTACGCTTGGCGCGCAGCAGCATCGCCAGCCTGCGGCCTTCGCCAGCGGTGACGAGGTAATAGCCGGTCGGCGTCCCGTCCTCCTTGGCCTCTGGCTCGATAACAAGGTTCTGGATCAGCCCCTTGTGCTGGATCGACGCGGCCAGCGCTTCGATAGCGGCCTCCCCATGCGGCACCTTGCGGGCATTGCGCGGGGACTTCTTGAGCTTGGCGAGTGGCACGAAAATCTCGACGCCCGACACAGGCTCGGCGGCTGCGGTTTCGGTAACAGCGTTCATCACACTTCTCCTTCAAAACCACACACACCCCGGAATGGGGTGGGCGGCGAAAGAGCGACCGGCAGGCCCGCCGGCGGAGCCGGGCAGCATCCGCAGGACCGGAACGCAGAGGAGGTAAGCGCGCCTCGCGCGCGTTGCGGCCCGGCGCGGCGGGCCTAGAGGGAAGCGACGCCCACCCCATCTCGGGAGTGCAACGACCAACGATACGATCGGGCCGGCGTAGCCCTGGCCCGATCTCCGCAGCATTGGAAAAGCTGAAATCCGCCGAGGCGGATCTATCAGTTGGCGCGAATGCGACGGCGGGGCGTTGCGGGGTGTCCCCGCAGAGGGGGTAGCGGGAGACACAGGCTCCCGCTCAGGGGGAAACATCCCCCCTCCAAATGTCAGCCTAAGATTTCAGGCCCGAACATCAGCATTCCATCGAAAGGGCGCACATCTCGTAGATTCCGTCCATCATCAGGCGTGAAGCTCACATGCGGTATGTATGCGCGAAAATCCCACACCCCACCTGATTGCCGATGAGCAAGGTGGCGAGCAACCAAAGCGGGCGACGGAATACATAGCGTAATCAGTCCTCCCATGCGTTCAACCCGCCGGGATGAACCCGATTCGATCTGGAGAGCGTCCGGGTCGAGCGCTAATAGGCTATGCGGAGAGAATATAACCGTCACATGCCAAAAAGACGGGCGTAGATCGCGAAACCCTTCGTCGCGCGCCCAAGCTGCCAACGCAGGCGCGTTGTCCAGCGCCCGGATCACCGCTCTGCCCGGCGGTCCTGATGATGTTGTCAGCAATGCTCCCGCCAGCGTCACACTCACTGACTGTAAATAGTAGCCTCGCCATCGCGACCTTGCAATTCTTGGCGTCATCGACTAACATGCAGTCATTGACTTATGGAGGCCAGTATGGCGGTCATGACGATCCGGAACATCGACGATACGATCAAGAAGCGCTTGCGCGTGCGCGCGGCGGTCAACGGCCGCTCGATGGAGGATGAGGCGCGGGACATCCTTCGCTCGGCGCTCTCGACGGACGATCCGCGACCGCGCAATCTGGCGCATGCCATCCATGAGCGCTTCGGTGTGCTGGGCGGCGTCGATCTCCCCGACGTGCCTCGCGAAGCGATCCGGCACACGGTGGACTTCGGCGAATGATCGTCCTCGATACCAATGTCATCTCCGAACTGATGCGGAGTGAGTCCGATGCTGCGGTGATGGCGTGGATCGCCGAGCAACCGATGGCGGGCGTGTTCACGACGACGCTGACCCAGGCGGAAATCTTCTACGGCCTGGCGCTTCTGCCCGAAGGTCGCCGCCGGGATGCGCTAACGGAAGCTGCGCGGCCGATGTTCGATGTCGATCTCGCCGGGCGTGTGCTGCCGTTCGATACGGACGCAGCTAATGCCTATCCTGACATTGCAGCCGGGCGGCGGAAAAGTGGCAAGCCGATCAGCCAGATCGACGCGCAGATTGCGGCGATCGTGCGCTCGCGGGGCGCGCGACTGGCGACTCGCAATGTCGCCGACTTCGCGGACTGCGCCATCACTGTCGTGAACCCGTGGGGCGAGACATGAACCGCGCCGCCCTCCGCCCCTATCTGCGCTACGCTGCGTCGGAAGCTTTGCACCAGCGCAGGCCGGGCGGCACCGTGTCGGCATGGCCACGTTTCGTAAGCCGCGCCGCCGAACGCCGCGCCGTCCCGCATATTGTCCGGACGATTTGCTTGATTACGCCCGATCGCTGGACGGCGCGCCTCGGTCTTGTGCCGGTCGGTCGCCTAAAGACGATCTTTCGACCTGGACCGTTACCGACGACTGGCCCGAGCGCGTGCCGGTCACGAGCGTCGAAGTGGACGTGTTCGAGGCATGGTTCGGCGACATCTTCGACGAGCTGTTCGGGCCATGCGAATGATGTGAGGAAGCTGCCATGACCGTGCCGCTGCGCGCCGCCCTCTATCTGCGCGTCTCAACCGCGCGGCAGGCCGAGCATGACGTTTCGATCCCGGATCAGCGCAAGCAGGGCGAAGCCTATTGCATCGCGCGCGGCTATGAACTTACCGAGACGTTTGTTGAACCGGGTAACACGGCCACGAATGATCGCCGTCCCGAATTTCAGCGGATGATCGAAGCTGGCACGAGTAAGCCTTCGCCATTCGACGTGGTGGTCGTCCACAGCTTCTCGCGCTTCTTTCGCGACGCTTTCGAGATGGAATATTATTACCGGAAGCTCGGTAAGAATGGCGTTCGCCTCGTCTCCATCACGCAGGAGCTTGGTGACGATCCGATGCACGACATGATGCGGCGGATCATGGCCCTTTTCGATGAGTATCAGTCCAAGGAAAATGCCAAGCACGTCCTGCGCGCGCTTAAGGAAAATGCCCGACAGGGATTCTGGAATGGCTCGCTGCCGCCGATAGGCTATCGCATTGTCGCGGCCGAGCAACGCGGGGCCAAGGTCAAGAAGAAGCTGGAGATCGACCCACTTCACGCCGACACGGTGCGGCTGGCATTCAAGCTGGCGCTGGAAGGCGACGGCACGTCCGGCCCGATGGGTGTGAAGACGATCACCAAGCATCTCAACGAGCGCCGCATCTTCACCCGCGATGGCGGGCGCTGGGGCATCGGCACGGTGCATCGCATGCTGACCCGCCCGACTTACGCGGGCCGGCATGAGTTCAATAAGCGCGGCAAGAGCAAGGAGTTGAAGCCGGCCGAGGAAGTGATCGCGGTCGAGGTTCCGGCGATCATAGACCAGGCGATGTTCGATGCGGTGCAAGCGCATTTGAAGGCGCGTAGCCCGAAGGTCGCGCATCCGCAGGTCGTTGGTGGCCCGACGCTGCTGACGGGGCTGATCCACTGCGGCAAATGCGGCGGCGCGATGACGATCCGCACCGGCAAGGGCGGGCGCTATCGTTATTATACCTGCTCGATGAAGGCGCGGCAGGGCGCGACGGCCTGCGAGGGCATGACCGTCGCGATGGATCGGCTGGACGATCTTGTCGCCAATCATCTGGCCGAACGGTTGCTCGATCCCGATCGACTGGAGGAGGTGCTGTCAGAAGTTCTGGATCGGCGACAGGAACGATCCGAGCGACGCCGGGAGCACATCGCCGAGTTGAACAAGCGCGCTGCGGAGACTGAGCTTCGTTTGAAGCGGCTCTACGATGCGATCGAAAGCGGCGTCGCCGATCTCGATGACCCGGCGCTCAAGGATCGCATCGACGGATTGAAGGCGACCCGCGATCAGGCGCGAGCGGACGCCGAGCGCGCCTCGGCGCTGCTCTTAAGCTCGGCGCAACAGGCGATCACGCCGACGATGCTGCGCGACTTCGCCTCTACCGCGCGGCGACGTATCCGGCTGGAGGGCGGCGGCTACCGACGCGACCATCTGCGCGCGCTCGCGCAGCGGGTGGAAGTCGATCGCGAGGAAGTCCGCATCATGGGCTCAAAGAGCAACCTGTTGCGGGTGCTCGCCGCTAATGGCGTAACCTCGGCGGCGGGCGGAGTGCCCACCGTTGTTCCGAAGTGGCGGAGCGGCAGGGATTCGAACCCTGGATACGCTTTTGGCGTATACTCACTTTCCAGGCGAGCGCCTTCGACCACTCGGCCACCGCTCCGCATTGCACTGGAAGTGCGGCTCCCTATCGTGCGATGTGCGGCTAGGCAAGGGCTATGGGCAGGGGATGCTTTACTTTATCCCGCGGTCGCTGTTTGATCGCGGCATGAACCGCCTTCTCGCGCTCGCGCTGTCCGCCGCTGTCCTTCCCGCCTGCCTCGCTGCCCAGGCTCTCGCCACCGATCCGCCCGCTACGCCCGCCGACGTAGTGGCGCAGGCGCCGGCGGGCGCGTGGCGGCCGATACCAGCGGACGAACTGCTGGTGATGACCATAGAGGGCGGCAAGCGCGTAGTCATCCAGCTCGCGCCCGGCTTTTCGCCACGCCATGTCGCCAATATCGCGACGCTGGCGAAGGCGCATTGGTGGGACGGCGCCAGCATCAACCGGGTGCAGGATAATTATGTCGTGCAATGGGGCGATGCGACCGAGAAGAAGCCGATGCCGCCAGGCCTGTCCGCCACCAGCCCGGACGATTATGCGCTGCCGCTGGCGACGCGGCGGCTTGCGGTCACGCCCTTGCCCTATGCCGATCCCTATGCCTCCTCGACCGGCTTCGTGGGCGGCTGGCCGGTGGCGATGGACGGAACGTCGGCCTGGCTGCCCCATTGCTATGGCTATGTCGGCGTCGGCCGGAACCTATCGCCGGACGCGGGAACGGGCGCGGAACTCTATGCCGTGATCGGCCAGGCGCCGCGCCAGCTCGATCGCAACATCGCAGTCGTGGGCCGCGTGATCGAAGGCATGGCGCATCTGTCCAGCCTGCCGCGCGGATCGGGCGAACTGGGCTTCTATACGCCGACCGAACATCAGGCGCCGATCCTGACCGTCCGTCTCGCCAGCGAACTGCCGGCCGCCGAGCGCCCGCGCTTCGAGGCGATGGACACGCTGTCGCCCAGCTTCGCCAATTATTTGCGCCTGCGCGCCAACCGAAAGGATGATTTCTATGATCGCCCCGCTGGCGGCGTCGACCTGTGCAATGCGCCGGTGCCGGTCAGGGCCGCGCCCTAACATCGGGGGAACCTTCGTCATCCCGCCTGCGCTATGATGGCGGCAGAGCGGCGCGACGGCAACGCGCCCCCTTTTTTGGAGAGGCACGATGATCGTCGGCACCGTCAAGGAAATTAAGAACCATGAATATCGCGTCGGCCTGACGCCCGAAAGCGTGCATGAACTGACCGCGCACGGCCATCGCGTACTGGTGGAAAGCGGCGCGGGCGAGGGTATCGGCGCGAGCGACGCGCTGTACGAGACAGCGGGGGCGGAGATCGTCGCGGCGGCCGTCGACGTCTTCGCTACCGCCGAAATGATCGTGAAGGTGAAGGAGCCGCAGCCGCAGGAACGCGCCCTGCTGCGGCCGGGCCAGATCCTCTATACCTATCTCCACCTTGCGCCCGACCCGGAGCAGACCCACGACCTGATCGCGTCGGGCGCAACCTGCATCGCCTATGAAACCGTGACCGACGTCCATGGCGGCCTGCCGTTGCTCAAGCCGATGAGCCAGGTCGCCGGTCGCATGGCGATCCAGGCGGGGGCGACCGCGCTGGAAAAGGCGCATGGCGGGCGCGGGGTGCTGCTGGGCGGGGTGCCCGGCGTGCTGCCGGCCAAGGTCGCGGTGATCGGTGGCGGCGTGGTCGGCTTCAACGCGGCGCAGATGGCGGCGGGCCTCGGCGCCGACGTCACTATCCTGGATCGCAGTCCGGAGGTGCTGGAAAAGCTCGGCATGTATTTCGAGGCGCGGGCCAAGACCCGCTTTTCCAACCGCGCGAACCTGGCCGAATGCGTGGCCGACGCGGATCTGGTGATCGGCGCCGTGCTGATCCCCGGCGCCGCCGCGCCCAAGCTGGTCAGCGCCGCGATGCTGAAAACCATGAAGAAGGGCGCGGTGCTGGTCGATGTCGCGATCGATCAGGGCGGCTGTTTCGAAACCAGCCACGCCACCACCCATGCCGACCCCACCTATATCGTCGATGGCGTCGTCCATTATTGCGTCGCCAACATGCCCGGCGCGGTGGCGCGGACCAGCACCTATGCGCTCAACAATGTGACGCTGCCCCACGCGCTGCGCATCGCCGAACTGGGGTGGCGGGACGCATTGCGCGACGACCCCCACCTGCGCGCGGGCCTCAACATCTGGGATGGAAAGGTGACTTATCAGGCCGTCGCACAGGATCTGGGCCTGCGCTATACGCCCGCGGAGGAGGCGTTGGCCTGATGATACCATGTCCTTTTGTTTCCCCATCGTCTTGCACTTTAGGCCATGGCCTTGCGGGTTCCCGCACCTCGTTCGTCTAGCGGGACAGGGGGACATGACCACATGCCCCCCATGCAGCTTGATTTCGCCGAAGAGAGGCATGGTTTAACGTCATGGTCGATTTCCCCAATTTCGCCGCCTTGATCCGCAGAGGCGAACGCAGCAACATGCGCGCTCGTCGTAATGGGCAGGAGGGCGCGCTATAATGCAGGGCGATGTCATGACCTGGCTCATTCCGCTCGTCGCGATGCTGGCCGCCGGCCTGCTCGCGGGCTTCGCCGCGGGCATTTTCGGCATTGGCGGCGGCTTCGTCGTGGTGCCGGCCCTGCTCGTCGTCCTTCCACTGCTCGGCGGCACGCATGACGCCATCGCCCATGTCGCGATCGGCACGTCGGCGGCGACCATCATCGTCACCTCCATCCGTTCGCTGTTGGCCCATTCCAAGCGCGGCGCGGTGGAGTTCGAAGTGCTCAAGACCTGGGCGCCCTGGATTGTCCTGGGCTGCGGCGCGGGCGTGATGCTCGCCAGCCATGTCGATGGCCGCACGCTCAAGATGATCTTCGGCGGCGGCGTGATCCTGATGTCGCTGAACTTCCTGCTGCCCAAGGTCAGCGGCAAGGTCGTCAGCGACACCATGCCGTCGGGCATATTGCGCATGGGCATCGCCGGCGGGCTCGGCACATTTTCCTCGCTGCTGGGCATTGGCGGCGGCACCATCGCCATCATGGTGATGACGCTGTGCGGCCGCACCATCCACCGGGCGATTGCGACGGCGTCGGGCATCGGCACGCTGATCGCCATCCCGACAACCATCGGTTTCGCGATCATCGGTCTGAAGGAAGGCGGCCTGCCCTGGGGTTCGCTGGGTTACATCAACATCCCCGCCACGTTGGCAATCGCCTCCATGTCGATGCTGACCGCGCCGCTCGGCGTGGCCGCCGCCCACAGCCTGCCCGCCGGCCCGCTCAAAAAGATCTTCGGCGCCTATCTGCTCGTGATCGGCTGCCTCATGCTGCGCGCCGGGCTCAAAATATAAACGCCAAAGCCGGGGCTTTGCGCGAAAGGCCGCCAGTGATGGGCTAACAGCCTTTGTCACTGGCGGCCTTTCGCGTTATCTGCGAGCCGGGGGACATGATGGCGCAGGCAGACGCGATTTCGATATTGCTGGTGGAAGATGACGAGGCCGCGCGCGCCAACATCGCCACGATCCTGACCGATGCAGGCATGGTGGTGGAACAGGCGATCGACGGCGCCACCGGCCTTAACCGCGCGGGCGGCGGCAGCCACGACGTCATCATCCTCGACCGGATGCTGCCCCATTTGTCGGGCATTGACATCGTCACCCGGCTGCGGGTGGCGGGCGTTGGCGCGCCGGTGTTGATGCTGTCGGCGCTCGGCCGCAGCGAACATCGGGTCGAGGGTCTGGAAAGCGGCGTCGATGATTATCTGGCCAAGCCGTTCGAACCCGACGAACTGGTCGCCCGCGTTCGCGCGCTGTGGCGCCGGGCCAGCCGGCGCAGCCATGAGCCGGTGCTGCTGTTTGGCGACCTGGAATGCCATGTGAAGGCGCGCACGGCCTTTCGCCAGGGCAAGCATCTGCCGCTCTCGCCCAAGGAATTCGAACTGTTCCGCTATCTGATGGAACATGCCGGCGAAGTGGTGACGCGCGAAATGCTGCTGCGCCAGGTATGGAAATTGAGCTTCGATCCTCAGACCAATGTCGTGGACGTCAATGTCGGACGCCTGCGCCGCAAGCTGGAGGACGGGTTCGACGGTCCTGTGCTGGAAACGGTGTGGGGCACCGGCTATCGGCTGATCGCCGCGGCGGGGCCGACAGGGGCGGGAAGTGCCTAGACCCGGCCTGTTCCGTTCGGTTTTCGGGCGGGTCACGCTGTCGGCGCTTTTGGTCAGTCTTCTGTCAACCTTGGCGCTGTTTCTGGTGGTGCAAAAGATCGTCGACGATGACGGTCGGGCGATGCTGGCGCGAGAGGTCGACACCGACCTGGCGGGCCTCGCCGATATCTATGTCAGCAGCGACGAGGCGGAACTCAGGGCGCGGATCGCCGATCGTCTCGCCATGAACCGTGAGGATGGCGAACGTAGCTGGTATCTGCTGACCGATGGGGCCGGCCGCCGCCTGGCCGGCAATCTCGATCGCTGGCCGGCCATCGCATCGGAAGTGTCGGAGGCGCGTTATGTCGTCCTGCCCGACGGTGACCGCATGTTCGCGCGGGCGACCCAGCTCGGCGCCGGCGCTCGCCTGCTGGTAGGGCGCAGCAATTATCGCGGCCAGGCGCTGCTCGCGCGGCTCGCAATGGCGTTCGCCATCGCCGGGGCGGGCATCGCGCTGCTCAGTCTGGCCGCCGGCCATTTCGCCGCCCGTCGCCTGCGAGCGCGAGTGGAGGTGGTGAACGCCGCCTTTGCCGCCGTCCGCGCCGGGCGTATCGCCGCCCGCGCGCCGGGACCGGGCAATAATGACGAACTGGCCGAACTGGCCGCCAATACCAACGCCATGCTCGACCAGGTCGAACGGCTGGTCGAGGCGCAGCGCGCCGTGTCGGACCAGACCGCGCATGAGATTCGCACCCCGCTGATGCATCTCGACACCCGCATCCTCAAGGCGATGGAGGGGACGCAGGACGAGGCGCTACTGCGCACGCTGGATCAGTCGCGCGCCGAAATCCGCGGCGTCGTGCGCCTGCTCGATTCGCTGCTCGACATTGCCGGCACCCAGGCGATGCGCGGCGATCTGCGCGGCCTGGCCGAAGTCGACTTGAGCGACATCGCCGAAAGCCTGGCCGATCTCTACGGCGCCAGTGCTGAAGATCTGGGCATCGGTTTCCATGCGCGGATCGCGCCGGGCGTGCGGGCGCGCGCCGACCCGATGCAGATGACGCGGCTCATGTCCAACCTGCTCGACAACGCCTTCAAATATGTGCCCAGTGGCGGCTCGATCGTGTTGGAACTGGCTCCCGGTCCGCATATTGTGGTGCAGGATGACGGCCCCGGCATCCCGCCCGCCGACCGGGAACGGGTGTTTGAACGCTATGTCCGGCTTGACGGCGCGCGGGGCGGGGGGCATGGCCTTGGCCTTTCGCTCGCCAGGGCGATCGCAGAGCGGCACGAATTGTCGCTGCATGTGGAGGAGGCCGCGCCCGGTGCGCGGTTCGTGCTCCAGCCGGAGGACCGCGATGATTAGGCTGCTCTTGTCGGGATTGCTGCTTGTCGCCGGGCCGGCCGCGCCGGCGGCCGACATGCTGCCCGCCGATCCGGTGTTGCGGACGCTTATGGAAGGTGAGGTCGCGCAGGGCGATGGCGATCACGCCGCATTGCTCGACACGGCGCAAATCCTCAAGGCGCTCGGCGCGACCCCGGCCGAAGGGCAGGATGATCTCGCGGCGCTATGGACGCAGGAGGCGCAGGATCATGGCGTCACCCGCTCGGCGCTTGGTTTTCGCGGCCGCGCGCTGGGGCCGGCCTATCGGCGCGGATCGCTCGGCGCGGGGGACAGCGTGACCGTGCGGCAGCTATTCTTCGCCGGCCAGCGCGCCCAGATTTCGGTCGCCCCGGCCCGCGGCGCGGCCAATCTGTCGATGCGGGTGCAGGGCGCGGATGGAAATACGCTCTGCGCCAAGCCAATTGGGGGCGTTCAGGTGGACTGCGCCTGGCTGCCGCTCTTTACCGATCGCTATGACATCGTGATCGAAAATGGCGGGTCTGTACCGGCCGCCTTCTATCTGGTGGTGCGATAATCGATTAACTATCTGTTTTCAAAGCAATAAGTAGAAATGGCCGGACGTTTGCGCAACGATCCGTCGCCCCTTTTTCTCGCTTCGTCCATTCTGCACATTCGTTCAGGCGAAAAAGACCTGGGTCGGCGCGTTGTGCAGTGCATGGTTCGATCAAAAGAGGAGAAGAACCCATGATGTATGCGAAGCTTCTCGCCGCCACCGCTCTGCTGGCTATGGCGCCAGCCGCCGTCCAGGCGCAGGAAGGCCCGGTCAGCTATGAAGAACAATTGGCCCAGGTCGAAACCCAATTGGTCTATCAGGGGCCGATTGCTGGCGTCGAAAATGATTATTGGTTCAACTATCAGACCGATTTGGCCGAAGCGCGCAAGGAACTCACCGGCGATTTGCGCGGTTCGTCCGATGCGGAGGATAATCGCGACGCCTGGGAGGAATTTCGCGCCGAACTGGCCGATGCCCGCGGCGATTATGCCAAGGAAATGGCCGAAAAAGGCTATCCTGTCGGCGAGGTCCGCGTGCTGACCGACAATGGTCGCTGAAATCTGTTGCGGGGCGGGCGGCGCCTGCCCCCTTAATCTGCGTCCGGGTCGCGGAAATTCAGCCGCCGCGTCACCGTATAATCCAGCACGCCGACCAGCAGATAGCTGATCCATTGTTTGAGCAGGGTCAGGCCGCTGCGGCCGGACCGATGCGCCTCCAGGCTTATCGCCCGGCTTCGCGTCGCCTCGCGCAGGATGAACTGGCGCACCTCTTGGGCAAATCCGGCATCCTCCACCCGCAGCATCACCTCCAGGTTGATGAACAGGCTGCGCATGTCGAAATTGGCCGACCCCACATAGACGCCATCGTCGATGACGATCAGCTTCATGTGCAATTTGCACGGCTGATATTCGTAAATCTCCACCCCGCGCCGCAGCAACGGTCCATAGAGCAATCGCGCGGCGGCCACGGTCGCGCCATTGTCCGACCTGGCCGGCAGGATGATACGCGCGCCCTTGCGCCGAGCGGCGCGGGCTATGCGCTTGAGCATTCCGCGCCCCGGCGAGAAATAGGCGGCGATCATGTCGACCCGCCCCGCCTTCTCCAGATCATGTTTCACTACCTGCGCCCAGGGGCTGAGGCGCCGGGTCGGCCCGCCGATCAGCCAGCGGAACGGATCGGCGGCATGGTGATGCAGCGTGGGATGCCATTGGCGCACCATGCGCCGCAGAGTGCGAAAACGATGCCTCTTCGTCAAACTCCAACGCCATAGCTGACCGTACCAGCGCGTCATCGCCTCCACCTGATCACCGACGATCAGCAGGCCGATGTCGCGCCAGCAATCCTCGGTGGGAATCCCGAAATAACCGTCCTCGACATTGAAGCCGCCGATCATCAGACGCTCGTCGTCGGCGATCGCCATCTTCTGATGGTTGCGGATCAGATAGCGGGTCGAGCGGCTCGTCCCGAACCGCGCGAACTGCGCGCCTGCTTCGATCAGTGGCGCAAAGAATGCGTCGGGCGTGGCGGCCGATCCGAACCCGTCGATCATCAGCGTCACCGCCACCCCGCGCGCCCGCGCCGCGATCAGCGCATCGCGCACCAGCGTCCCGCTGCCATCGGCCGCAAAGATATAATAATAGAGTTTCAGGCTGTGATGCGCCCCGTCGATCAGCGCGATCAGCGCATCGCGCAGCGCCGGGCCGTCCGCGATCAGGCGCAGATGATTGCCGTGCAGGTCCAGGCGGATGTCGTCCGTGGTGGCGCAGTCGGGGGCGGGTTTGATGGTCGCCATATGCCCTTCATGCCCATTTTGTCCGTCTCTCGCCATGGCTTTATGGCCTTTTCATTGACTCTTGCGGGGACGGCTGCTAAGCGGCCAATTCACGACTTTCCTTCCGTTATTTGCAGGAGGCCCTGTTTGGCCCGCGTTACCGTCGAAGATTGCGTCGACAAGGTTACCAACCGTTTTGACCTCGTCCTTCTCGCCGCCCAGCGCGCGCGGGAGATTTCCGGCGGCGCTGAGTTGACGCTCGACCGCGACCGGGACAAGAATCCGGTCGTCGCCCTGCGCGAGATCGCCGAGGAAACCGTCTTGCCCGCCGATCTCCACGATTCGGTCGTCGCGTCGCTGCAAAAGGTGCAGATTGACGATGACGATACGCCGGACGAAATCGGCTCGATCGCCCAGTCGGCGGAGGCTCTGCGCCTGACCGCCGCCGCGCCGCCGCGCAACCAGAATATCGGCGGCGATTACGACGGCTGACCGCTGGACAAGTTTGGAGAGGAACGAAGGCCCGGCCTGCGCAAGCAGGACCGGGCCTCGCTTTTCCTGGACATAAGAGAAAGGCGCGGGGGACATGTCCCACGCGCCTTTCTTTATTTTAGCAGCTACCGTTGCGGTCGATCGCCCGGCCGGCCAGCGCGCCAGCGCCAGCGCCGATGATCGTGCCAGGCGCACGGTCGCCGCGTGTATCGACGGCCCGGCCCAGCAGGGCCCCGGCTACGCCGCCCAGCAGCAGGCCGGTGGTCCCGCCCGACTTGCGGCAGCGGTAACGGTTGTCGTCACGATAGCTGCGGCGTTGCGCATAACGATCGCCGCGATGATGATCGCTGCGATATTCGCGATGATGGCCGCGACGATCATGGTCGCGCGCATAGGATGTCGCAGGGACGATTGCGGTCAGCGACGCGGCGGCAAGGGCGGTGGCCAGAATGGCTTTACGAAAGATCATGTGCGTTCTCCTCAAACCCTGAAATCTCTAACTGTGATGGGGGTATCGCATGAGGCGCTTGTTTCGTTCCTGAACCGACCTGTTATGCACCGTTCAGCTATGGCGCTGATACGTTAAAGCGACAGCCCTTGCTGACCGACGGCCAGCGCCGGCAACGCCCAATCGATCGCGCCGCGGCCCTTGGCTTCCAGAAAGGCATTGGCCCTGGAAAAGGGCCGCGATCCCAGAAAACCGTTATGCGCGGACAAAGGGGAGGGGTGGGCGGACTTGATCACCAGATGGCGGCTCTGATCGACGAAGCCCGCCTTGCGCTGGGCATAGGCGCCCCACAGCAGGAACACGACCGGCTCCTCCTTTTGTGCGACGATCCGCACCACCGCGTCGGTGAACAGTTCCCAGCCCTTGCCCTGATGCGACGCCGCCCGGCCCATCTCGACCGTCAACACGCTGTTGAGCAGCAGCACGCCCTGCCTCGCCCAATGCTCCAGAAAGCCATGGCTGGCCCGCGCAATGCCCAGATCCGCCTGCATCTCCTTATAGATATTGACCAGCGACGGCGGTGTGCGCACGCCCGGCTGTACCGAAAAGCACAGGCCATGCGCCTGCCCCTCGCCGTGATAGGGGTCTTGCCCCAATATCACGGCCTTCACCTGGTCGAGCGGGGTCAGGTCCAGCGCGCGGAAATATTCGCTGCCCTTGGGGAAGATTCGTTTCCCGGCCGCTTTCTCCGCCCGCAGGAAATTTTTCAGCCCCTGCATATGCGGGGCTTCGAATTGATCGGCCAGCGGCGCGCGCCAGCTTTCGTGCAGCTTGATGGTGTCGCTCATGCCGCCTGATGGCGCGGGGCGCAAAGCCCTGTCAACCTGCCCGATTCGGGGCAAAGCCTCTTGCCTCCCGCGCGCCGATCCGCGACAGGCGAAACCATGTCGCTTGCTCGTCCCGTCAGCCTGTTCGCCGCCTTCGGCCTGTTTCTTGCCCCGTTGCCCGGCGCCGACGCCTTCGGCCCGCCGCCCAAGCCGCTGGTCCAGCAAAGCGCCGAAGCGAAATTACTGGGCGAGTTCGCCCGCTTTGCCGCCCTGTCGGACGGATCGGTCGGGATCGGGGTGCGCGATCTCCAGACCGGCGAGACGCAGGCGCTGAACGGCGACACGCTATTCCCGATGGCCAGCGCCTACAAGATCGCGGTGGCCGGCCGCATCTTCGCGCTGGTCGATGCGGGGCAGGCGCGCCTGGACGAACAGCTTGCGCTCGATCCTGCCTTGGCGAGCGAGGGCGGCATCGCCTGGATGTTCTCCCGCCCCGGCGCGACCCTGTCGATCGACCGGTTGCTGGAACTGATGCTGCAAAAGAGCGACAATAATGCGACCGACGTGCTGGTCGCGCGTGCGGGCGGGCCGCAGGCGATCACCGGCTTCGTGAATAAGCTGGGCGTCACCGGGCTGCGTGTGGACAGCGACACCGCGCATCTCCTCTATCGCGCCATGGGCATTCATCCGCTGGCGGGCAGCTTCCGCCAGAATGCCGACGCCGCTCGTCGCGCCGATCCGCAACTGGTCACGCGCGACATCCGCGATCTGCCTAATATGGCCTTCGCTGCAGAATTGCAGGATACCTCCACGCCCGCAGCGATGCTCGACCTGATCGCCGCCTATGAATCGGGCCGCGCGCTGTCGGCCGCCAGCACCCAGCGGCTGTTCACCATCATGGCGAACTGCGAAACGGGCAAGAAGCGGATCGTGGGCATGTTGCCGCCGGGCACGGCGGTCGCGCACAAGACGGGATCATTGAACGGCACCGGCAACGATGTCGGTGTCGTGCGCTTGCCCGACGGGCGCCGCTTCGCGATTGCGGTCTTCGTGATGAAGGATAGCAAAGGCCATGTCGCGCGCGACCGCATCATCGCGGAAGCGGCGCGCGCGGCCTATGACTATTTCCTCTATGCTCCCGACAGGGCGCACGGTCTGGCGCATAAGACTTAACAGCCACCGGCTGTTTCGTTACGCTTGCGGTCAAAGAGAGGATGCAACACATATGGCCGTGACACGCATGAAGCGCTTCCGCGACTTTTGGCCCTATTATCTGCAGGAACATGCGCGTCGGGGCACCCGCGCGCTCCATTATGCCGGCACCAGCCTGGTGGTGGCGCTGGTCGCTGCGGCGCCCTTTGCCGGGCGCTGGTGGATGGCCGCAGCCTTGCCGCTGGTGGGCTATGGTTTCGCCTGGGCCGGTCACAGCCTGATCGAACGCAATCGCCCCGCGACCTTCCGCTATCCGCTCTGGTCGCTGCGCGCCGATTTCGTCATGTGGTATCGCTTCCTCACCGGCCATATGGGCCGTGATCTGGCGCGCGCCGGTGTACGGCCCGACGGCACAGTCGATCCGGCCAGACGCATGTCCGTCTGACCGATCCGCTTGACCCGCCCCGGCGCTCTGCCACAAGGGGCGCGATGACATTGTCCGCGACCTTCTCGCAGCCCGACCGGGCGACCCTGGCTGAGCGCTGGCAGGCGCTGGAGGCGCGATCCGACGGCAGCTTCTTCCTGGGCTGGACCTGGGTCGGGGCATGGCTCGACAGCTATGGCGTCCGGCCCGACCTGCTGGCCGTCACCGATGCAACGGGACAGGATGTGGCGCTGGCGCTGGCCGGCCATGCGATGCGGCCGCGCCTGCTGGGCGACGTCGCGACGCTCAGCCTCAACCAGTCGGGCGATCCCCAGGCCGACCGGCCCTATGTCGAATATAATGGCCTGCTGGTCGAAACGGGCCGGGAGGCGGAAGCGACCGCCGCCGCACTTGCGGCCCTCACGCGCCGCCGCGACTGGCGGGCGCTGACGCTCAGCGGGGTCGCGCCCGATTCGCCGCTGCTCGGCCTGGCCGCGCGCCGTCGCAGCCGGATCGATGTCTCGCCCGTCTATCAGGTCGATCTGGGCGCGGTGCGCGCCGCTGACGGCGACTATCTGTCGCTGCTCAGCGCCAATACGCGCAGCCAGATTCGCCGCGCGATGAAGGATCATGGCGGCCCACTCCCCGACGTTGCTATCGGCGGGCTTGATGACGTCATCCCCTGGCTGGAGGAGATGGCCGCGCTCAACGGCGGCCGCCATGCCGACAACGCCTGGGACGATGCCGGCTTCCGCAGCTTCGTCGGCACGATCTGCGCGCGCGGACTGCCGTCGGGCGCGGTGGAACTGCTGCGTTTTTCCGATGCCGGTGGCGTGGTCGGGTTGCTGGTCAATTTCGCCCATCGCGGCGTGGCGATGAACTATCAGTCCGCCTTCGCCGCGTCGCGCACGGCCAAGGACAAGCCCGGCCTGCTCTGCCATGCGGCGGCGGTCGGCCATTATGCCGCACGCGACCTGGCCCGCTATTCTCTGCTGGCGGGCAAGGATCGGTACAAGCAAAGCCTCGCCACCTACGAGGACTCGCTTGAATGGTGGGTGCTGGAACGGTTCAGCCCGCGCCTGGAAGCCGAAGCGCTGCTGCGCCGGATACTTAAGCGCCCAGCTTCCGCATGATGCGATAGACCAGGCGGCGCACGCCCTGCGCTTCGGGGCGCGCGCTGACCGTGCCGACCGGCAGGCCGCGCTTGCGCAGCAATGCGTTGAAACTGTGCAGCTCGCCTTCGGCCACGCTGCGTTCCGATCGCCATGTCACTGACAGGCTGACCGATACGGTTGGGCCATTCTCCACGAAATGCGGCGCCTTCACCGGCACATGGATCGCATCGCCCGGCGCCAGCCGGACGGCCGTGCCATGCGCCTTGAACCCGTCCTGCCACACCAGATTGCGATGGCCGCCGCCATGGAAATCCTCGCTCTTCTGCGCCGGCACCAGATGCTGGTCGCGCGCCGGGAAGACGGTCATCGTCTTCACGCCCATGATCTGGAGCAGGATATTATGCTCCGGGTCCATATGGAACGGCGTTACGCTGCCTGGCGAGGAGAGGAAGATGAACGCCTCGCGATGCAGCATCGGCCCGGTCCTGTCCGTGACGATCGGCGCCAGTTCCGCCAGCGCCGCGTCCAGCAGCGCCGCATAGGCCGGGTCGCGCTCGACATTCTTCAGCACCGCCCAACTGCCATTGGTATCGATCGTGCGGATCGTCTCGCCCAGCGTCAGCCCATTGGACGGCGTATCCTCCGGCCGAACCCCCAGCGGCAGCTTGCCCAGATTATATTCGACCGATGTGGCCGGCATCCGCTCGGCCAGGGTCGCCAGCGCGTCGAGGGTCAGCAGCCCATGGCCGGCCAGTCCATGATGCAGCGTCGTTGACTGGTCGGGATAGGCGGCGGCGAAGGCGACGCGGGCCTCGTCGGGGAAGATGGCGTCGGCGGCCGGGGCGATCGGGCTATGGGCGGTCATGCCTGTCCTTTCAATTTTCTGGCGATCGCCTCTACCCCGTTGGCGAGCGTGAAGGCGGCGCTGCGCTGCATCCGGGCTATGCCCGCGCCATGCAGGGCGATGCGATATTGCACGATGGTCCGTCGTTCCGCCCACAGGCTGTCGATCATCGGATGATCGGGGGCGGCGCAACTGTCCATCCAGCCGATCGTTGGATCGGCCTGCACCGCGTTCAGATTGGCGATCTCGATCAGCACGCCCGGCGAAAAGCGTCCCAGCGTCTCGTCGAACGCGATCTTGAAGGAGAAAGCGCCCTCGCCATGGCGGAAATTGACCAGCATCGCGATCGCCCGGTCGTCCAGGTCGATGCGCAGCATGTGCAGGCGACCTGCGTCGAAGGCGGCGGCGCAGGCGGCGCGGAAGAAAGCGGCGTCGGCCGGCTTGCACTCTAGCGCGGTGCCTTCCTGCCCCTTCCAGCCCGACGCCTCCAGCGCCAGGAAATCGCCGCACCAGCGCGCCAACTCGGCGCCGTCGGTCAACTGGCGCGTCTCGACCGCCCCCATTTCCGCCAACCGTTTTTGCAGGCGGCGCAATTCCTTGCGCTTTTTGGACCGTATCTGCGTTTCCCAATAGGCGTCGCCGGTCAGGTCCGACCGCAACATCGCCCGGTCGTAGCGATGAATCTCCAGCCGGCGGCGCCGCTGCTCCACGCATAAGGCCTCCAGCGCCGCGGCATTGGCCCCGGCGGCGTCCAGCGCTTCGAGATGCAGGAAGCCGCGCGCCCAGGGCGCCGCCTCCAGTTGCGCCAGGAAGCTGCGCCACGCGGCGACTTCATGCCCCCGGCGGATCATCGGCGCGCCGAAGAAGCAGTGATCGTGCATCCAGTTCGCCACGCAGCCGATCGGCAGGCGCCCATGGCGCGGCTTGCAGACGACCGGCAGCAGGCCTATCGCCATGTCACCATCGCGCGCCTCGATCAGATGGACGTTTCCGTCGCCCGCCAGATGGTCGATCGCGGCCGTCAGCATGTCGGGCGCGTAGAAGGCGTTGACCTCTGCTGCGTCCAGCGCCAACGCCAGCCAGCGTTCGCGCTGACCTTGCCCGGTCAGGTCGGGGACCGGAGCCGGGGGCTTGGGATGGGATGCCATGTCCATGGCCTTCGCTTAGGCGATAAAGATTATAGGGCGGTAAAGATCGGCGAAAGTCTGCGCATAGCGCGACCGCGTGCAGCCTATGAGGGCTTTACAAGCCATGGTGGATTGTCTGAGACGGGGAAGGGGCCGCGCATCCGCACCTAGGCCGAGAGGGAAATGCATGACCATCCTCGTTACCGGAGCTGCCGGATTCATCGGCATGCACGTCGCCGACCGGCTGCTGGCGCAGGGCCATGCGGTGGTCGGCATCGACAACATGAACGATTATTATCCGGTGTCGCTGAAACGCGACCGGATTGCCCGGTTGCAAACGGACCATGGCCGGCTCTTCACCTTCCACGAACTGGATTTCGCCGACCTTGACGCGCTGCACGCGGCGCTCGCCGATCAGGTGATCGAATCGATCGTGCATCTGGGCGCGCAGGCGGGCGTGCGCTATTCGCTGATCAATCCCCATGCCTATGTCCGCTCCAACCTGGCTGGCCATGTCAACATGCTGGAACTGGCGCGAGAGCGGCGGGTCCGGCATTTGGTCTACGCTTCCTCCTCGTCGGTCTATGGCGGCAACGACACGCTGCCTTTCCGGGTGGAGGATCGCGCGGATCATCCCGTCTCGCTCTATGCCGCTACGAAGCGCGCCGATGAGCTGATGAGCGAAACCTATGCCCATCTCTTCCGCATCCCCATGACGGGCCTGCGTTTCTTCACCGTCTATGGCCCCTGGGGTCGTCCTGACATGGCGATGTGGATCTTCACCGCGAAAATCCTGGCGGGCGAACCGATCCCGGTGTTCAACCATGGCCGGATGCAGCGCGACTTTACCTATATCGACGACATCGTCAGCGGCATCATCGGCTGCCTCGATCATCCACCCGCCGACGATGGCGCGCCCAAGGCCGGGGGCAGTCGCGCGCCGCACCGGCTCTATAATATCGGCAATAACCGGCCCGAAGAACTGATGCATCTGATCGCCGTGCTGGAAGATGCGCTGGGGCGAAAGGCGCAGATCGACTTCCAGCCGATGCAGCCGGGCGACGTTCACGCAACCTATGCCGACATCAGCGCTATCTGCCATGATATTGGTTTCGCTCCCACAACGGGAATCGAGTCGGGCGTGCCGCGATTCGTGCAATGGTATCGTGACTATCATGACACCCAATGAAGGCAGCACGTCGCGCGCATAGCAAATAGGAAATGGTTCCACGGTTCGTCGCTGTATATAGTCGTTTTGCCTTGCTCCTGTCAGGTTTGACTGTTTTCAACTGCCGCTAATTTCTTTCGCACTTGCAAAATAGATTGCCATAAGTGCCTGAAACAGCGTAAGCCATGCTCCCATGCTGGTTGCAAAATCAGCTAGGGGTCGCGGAACGAGGGAAAGACGACGCATCGAATACGATGGTTCGTCGCCGTTGATCCGGCCGGATGATCTGGTCGTGAAAAACGGATAAAAGGGCAAACGCGTGTCGACACCAGCTTCGAAAATCGTCCCGTTCGGCTCCGGCGGCCGTATCGTGGAGACTGCCTGCCGCAGTCTTTCGATTGCAGCCTCCGGACTCAATGCGCTGGAGGCCAAATTCGCCGAACGGGAATTTGCCGCAACCTTCCTGCGCGTGATCGGCGTCATCATGAAAGTGCGCGGCCGCGTGATCGTCACCGGCATCGGCAAGAGCGGTATCGTTGCGCGCAAGATGACCGCGACGCTCACCTCCACCGGCACCCCGGCCATCTTCCTGCACCCTGCGGATGCGGGGCATGGCGATCTGGGCATGATCACCCCGGATGACGTCGTTCTGATGTTGTCCCATTCGGGCGAATCGACCGAACTCGGCCCGATTATCCATTATTGCAAGCGCTTCGCCATTCCACTGGTGGCCATCACCGCGCAGGCGCAGAGCACCGTCGCCATGGCGGCCGATATGTGCGTGCTGATGCCCGAAGTGGAGGAAGCCTGCCCCAATTCCCTAGCCCCCACGACCTCGACCACGGTGCAGATGGCGCTGGGTGATGCGCTGGCGATCTCTCTGATGGAAATGCGCGGCTTTTCCGCCGATGATTTCCATAAATTCCATCCCAATGGCCGGCTTGGCGCGCAACTGGTCAAGGTGCGCGAGCTTATGGCCGCCGGTGACGACGTGCCAATGGTGCGGGAAGATGCCTCGCTTCTCGATGCGACCATCGAAATGACGCGCGCGCGCCTCGGCGGTACGGCGATCGTCGATCGCAATGGCCGGTTGATCGGCGCCTTCACCGATGGCGATCTGCGCCGTACCGTGACAGGCAAGCAGAATCTGACGGAGGCCGTGGGCCGGTCGATGACGTTGACGCCGCTTGCCGTCGGTCCCGACGAATTGGCGTCCGAAGCGATGCATCTGATGCATGAGCATAATATCATGCTGCTTTTCGTCTGCGAAAATGGCCGGTTGATCGGCGCGGTCCATATGCACGATCTGCTTCACGCCGGGGTCGCCTGAGCCTTCTCGTCGTCATTCCCGCGCGGGCGGGGTCTTCCCGTCTGCCGCGCAAGCCGCTTCGCCTGATCGCCGGGCGGACGTTGCTGCACCGAACGATCGCCATGGCGCGGGCGGCGATCGGCGTCCGTGCGGACGTTGCCCTGACCGTCGCGACCGATGATGATGCGATCGCGGATCATGCCCGCGCCGCCGGCTGCGACGCGGTGATGACGGACAGCGCCATCGCCACCGGATCGGGCCGCGCGCTTGCGGCGGCGCAGGCGCAACCCTCGCCGCCACGCTTCATCGTCAATCTCCAGGGCGATTCGCCCTTCCAGCCCGAAGGAGCGCTCGGCGCGGTGATCGCCGCGCTACAGGGCGGCGCGCCGGTCGCCACGCCGGTCATCGCGCTCGACTGGCCCGCGCTCGACGCGCTGCGCGAACATAAGACGCGCTCGCCCTTCAGCGGCACCACCTGCGCCCGCGCGCCTGATGGTCGCGCCCTGTGGTTTTCCAAGACGATCATCCCCGCGATCCGCAATGAGGATAAGCTGCGCGAAACCGACCCCTGGTCCCCCGTCTGGCGCCATGTCGGCCTCTACGGCTATACGCTCGACGCGCTGGAGCGGTTTGAAGCCTGCCCGCCCACGGTGCTGGAAAATCTGGAGGGGTTGGAGCAATTGCGCCTGCTCGAACTGGGTATCCCGGTCATGACCGTCGCCGTCGATCCACCGCGCTTCGACAGCAGCGGCATCGATACGGAGGCCGACATCAGCCGGGTCGAGGCGCTGATCGCCGTCTATGGCGACCCGACCCCGCCGCTTTGATCGCCCGCTATCATGCGCCGCATCTTCATCATCCGTCACGGCGACACCTTTGCGAGCAGCGCTGACGCCTGCCGGGTGGGCGCCCGCACCGATATTCCGCTGGTGGAGAGCGGCCATGCGCAGGCGGGGCGGTTGGGCCAATGGTTCGCGCACCAGGCGCAGCCGATCGATCGCCTCTTGTCCAGCCCACTCCTGCGCGCGCGTGAAACGGCCGCTGCTATCGCCGCCGCGACGGGCGATGCCGCGGATGGTGTGCGCGACTGGCTGGGGGAGATCGACCATGGTCCGGACGAAGGGCGGCCGGAGGCGGCGGTGCTGGCCCGGATCGGCGCGCAGGCGCTGGCCGATTGGGACGAGCGGGGTATTGCGCCCGATGGCTGGATCGTGGACGCCGATGCCCGCATCGCCGCCTGGCGCGCCTTCTTCGCGGAGGGCGGCGCGGGCGTGGACCTGCTCGTCACGAGCAATGGCGCGGCGCGCTTTGCTCTGATCGCGGCGGGTCTGCCGCTCGGCGCGCTGAAGTTGCGGACCGGGGCTTTTGGCGAACTGGCCGTCGATCAGGATGGTGGGGTCAGCCTGATTCGTTGGGACGAGCGTCCTTAATTTTACCCGCACTCCACCGTGACATGCTCCATGCGCGGGAGCGCGCGCACCCGCGCCCTTACCTTGGGCGCGTCGGCGCCGGGGGCCAGGCTGATGATCGCGGCATGGGCATGGGGACCGATGCGCCAGACATGCAGATCGCGGATCGTCGCGCCTTCCGCCTCCGCCTGCGCGCGCACCCGCGCCATCAGCGCCGGCTCGGCCGTATCGAGCAGGATCGCGGCGGTGTCCTTCATCAGGCCCCAGGCCCAGCGTGCGATCACAACCGCGCCCAGCAGGCCGACCGCCGGGTCCATCCACCACCATCCCAGATAGCGCCCGGCCAGCAACGCCCCAATCGCCAGCACCGACGTCAGCGCGTCGGTCAGCACGTGCACGTAGGCGGCGCGCAGATTATTGTCGGCATGGCCATGTTTGTGGTCGTGGCCATGGTCGTGATTGTCATGGCTATGGTCGTGGCCCAGCAACAATGCGCTGATGATATTGATGGCCAGCCCGACCACCGCCACCAGCGTCGCCTCGCCAAAGGCCACGTCGATCGGCTGGAACAGGCGCATACCTGATTCGATCGCGATGAACAGGGCGGTGACGCCCAGCAGCAGCGCGGAGGCGAAGCCCGACAGGTCGCCGACCTTGCCGGTCCCGAACGTATAGCGCGGATTGCGCGCATGGCGCTTGGCATAGCCATAGGCGGCGGCCGCCACCGCCAGCGCCCCGGCATGGGTCGCCATGTGGAATCCGTCCGCCAGCAGCGCCATCGATCCGGTCCACCAGCCCGCGGCGATCTCCACCACCATCGTCGCAGCGGTCAGCCAGACGACCCACAAGGTTCGTTTGGCATTCTGGTCATGCCCGGCCGACAGATAGATATGGTCGAAATAATGGCTTTCCTCGCCGTTATTGTCCTGAACAGCGGCGGGTTGGTCGGCAGGGCTGTGGGCGCCATGGCCGTGGTCCCCATGAGCATGGTGATGGTCGTCGTGCATCGTCATTTCCCGTAACGGCGGATCAGCGCCAGCATTTCCTCGGTCGCGGCCTGGCGCGCCTCGTCGGACAGGCCCGGCCGGGCGACATGCTCGCGCATATGCTGCTCGATCAGTTCCTCCATCAGGCTACCCACCGCACCGCGCACCGACGCGACCAGCTGCAACGTCTCCGAACAGCCGGCATCGCCGGACAATTGCCGCTCCACGGCGGCGACCTGTCCCGCGATCCGGCGTATCCGCGCCAGCAATTTATCCCGATCCGCAACAATGTGCATAGGATACCCCCCTATACTATATTTGCGCCGAAACCAAGGGTGGATCGGGATGCGCCGCTCCCCTATCAATGCCGCCATGACAAGCGATCTGGACTGCGACCTGGCGATCATCGGCGGCGGCCTTGCCGGTGGGTTGATCGCGCTCGCCTTCGCCGCGCTGCGGCCCGATGTGCGGCTGCTGCTGGTCGAACAGGGGGATCGGCCTGGCGGCAATCATCTCTGGTCCTTCTTCGATGGCGACGTTGCGCCCGCCGATCGCTGGCTCGTCGACCCACTTGTCGCCCATCGCTGGCCACAGGGCCATGCCGTGCGTTTCCCCGACTACGGTCGCAATCTCGCGACGCCCTATAACAGCGTTAATACTGTCCAACTCGCTGTCGCACTTGAACGCATATTGGGTGATCGGCTGCTGACCGGCGCGACGGCGACCGCGGTCGAACCCCATGCCATCCGCCTGGCCGATGGCCGGGAAATCACCGCAGGGGCGGTTATCGACGCCCGCGGCGCAGGGGATTTGTCGGCCTTGCGCTGCGGCTGGCAGAAATTCGTCGGTCATGCGCTGCGCTGCGACGATCCCCATGGCATCGACCGCCCGGTCATCATGGACGCGACGGTCGATCAGGTCGATGGCTACCGCTTCGTCTATCTGCTGCCCTGGGACGACCGCACGCTCTTTATCGAGGATACTTATTATAGCGACACGCCGGATCTGGACGTGCCCACGCTCGATGCCCGCATCGCCGCCTATGCGCAGGCCAGGGGCTGGCGCGGCGCGGTGGTCCATCGCGAACAGGGCGTCCTGCCTGTGGTCCATGGCGGCGACTTTGATCGTTATTGGCCAAAGGACGATCCCGTCGCCCGCGCCGGGGTGCGCGCCGGCCTGTTCCAGCCGATGACCGGCTATTCGCTGCCCGACGCGGTGCGATTCGCGCTCTGGCTGGTGGATCAGCCGCTCGATAATCTGCCCGCGGCCACCCGCACCTATGCCGCGGCCCATTGGCGGCGCGGCGGCTATTATCGGCTGCTTGGCAAGATGCTGTTCGGCGCCGCCCGGCCGGCTCAGCGCTGGCGCATCTTCGCCCGCTTCTATCGGCTGCGCCCGGACCTGATCCAGCGTTTCTACGCCGGCCGTTCGTCGCTGGCTGACCGTATGCGCATCTTGTGCGGACGCCCGCCTGTACCCATAAGGGACGCCATGCGAACATTATGGAACCCGCCCGCCTGATGACCAACAGGACAGCGATCGTTATCGGCGCAGGCTTTGGCGGCCTGGCGCTCGCCATCCGCCTGCAATCGGCAGGCATCGACACCACCCTGGTCGAAGGACGCGATCGTCCCGGCGGGCGCGCCTATATGTGGGAAAAGGACGGCTTCACCTTCGACGCCGGGCCGACCGTCATCACCGACCCTGATTGCCTGGCCGAATTATGGCGTTTGTCGGGACACGACATGGCGCAGGACGTCACTCTGATGCCCGTGTCGCCCTTTTACCGGCTCAACTGGCGCGACGGCACCAATTTCGATTACAGCAATGACGAAGCCGCGCTCCGCGCCGAAATCGCCAAGCTCGATCCAGGCGATGTCGCGGGCTATGATCGCTTCTGCGACTATGCCGCCGGCGTTTTCGAGGAGGGCTATCGCAAGCTCGGCTCGGTCGCCTTCCTCGACTTCGCCTCGATGATCAAAGCCGCGCCCAGCCTCGCCAAATATCAGGCCTGGCGATCGGTTTATTCGATCGTCTCCAGCCAGGTGAAGAACGAAAAGCTGCGTGAGGCTTTGTCATTTCACACCCTGTTGGTCGGCGGCAATCCGATGAAGACCAGCGCCATCTATGCGCTGATCCACAAGCTGGAAAAGGATGGCGGCGTCTGGTTCGCAAAAGGCGGCACGAACCGGCTGGTCCATGGCATGGCGACCCATTTCGAACGGTTGGGCGGCACGCTGCGGCTGGGCGATGCCGTCACCCGGATAGAAACCTATGGCGACAAGGCGACGGCGGTCCACACCGCATCGGGATGGCGCGGGGAGGCGGACGCCATCGCCACCAATGCCGACCTGATGCACAGCTATCGCGACCTGCTCGGCCATCATCCCCGCGGGCAGAAACAGGGCGAGAAACTGAGCCAGAAGCGCTGGTCGCCCAGCCTGTTCGTCCTTCATTTCGGCATCAAGGGCAGCTGGCCCGGCATCCCGCATCATATGATCCTGTTCGGCCCGCGCTATGAAGGGCTGCTGACCGACATCTACGATCATGGCGTGCTGCCGCAGGATTTCTCGCTCTACCTGCATCATCCGACGGTCACCGATCCGTCGATGGCGCCGGAGGGGCACTCGACCTTCTATGCGCTCGCGCCCGTGCCGCATATGGGCAAGCTGCCGATCGACTGGGATCAGTTCGGCCATGCTTATGCGGAGCGGATATTGGACGAAATCCAGCATCGGCTGATTCCCGACATCCGCTCGCGCATCGTCACCCGCTTTCATTATGCGCCCAGCGATTTCGGTCGCGACCTGAACGCGCATATGGGCAGCGCCTTCAGCCTGGAGCCTTTGCTGACCCAAAGCGCCTGGTTCCGCGCGCATAATCGCGACGATGTCATTCCCAATCTCTATCTGGTAGGGGCCGGCACCCATCCCGGCGCGGGCATCCCCGGCGTGGTGGGCAGCGCGAAGGCGACCGCTGCGCTGATGCTGGATGATTTGAAATAGGGGCTTAGGCCCACGGACGGATATGATGAAGAGACTGGCAGTCTATTGCGGATCGGCGACCCCCGCCGACCTGACCTATATCGATGCGGCGCGTCATGTCGGACGGACGCTGGCGGAGCGGGGCATTGGAGTCGTCTATGGCGGCGGGCGGCTCGGCCTGATGGGCGCGGTGGCGGATGCGGCGCTGGAAGCGGGCGGCGAGGTGATCGGCGTGATCCCCGAAGCCCTGGTCGGCGCGGAGGTCGCGCATCGCGGTTGCACGGAATTGCATGTCGTCCAGACGATGCACCAGCGCAAGCAGCTCTTCACGGACCTGTCGGACGGCTTCGTGACGCTGCCCGGCGGCGTCGGCACGATGGACGAATTGTGGGAAGCGATCAGCTGGGCGCAACTGGGTTATCACAGCAAGCCGGTGGGCTTGCTCAACGTCGCGGGCTTCTACGATCAGTTGATCGGCTTCAACCGGCAGATGGTGGAGGCCGGCTTTATCCGCGCCCAACATGCCGGGATCATGATTCATGCCGACGGCATCGAGGCGCTGGTCGACGCCATGTCGGCCTATCAGCCGCATGAAACGATCTTCGCGATGAAGGCAGACAGGCTCTGACGATATAGAACGCATCCGTTTGCTTCGAGCGAAGTCGAGAAGCGGTTGGTGCGTTCGGTGTGCTTCTCGACTAGGCTCGAAACGAACGGACGTTGGGTGACTTTCCCTGCAAGGCAGGGCATGTCTCGCCGCATGTCCTCTTCAGTCCCCGACCGCCCCGCCCTTGTCGCCCACGCCCGCGACAGCATCGCGCGCGGCTCCAAATCCTTCGCCCTGGCATCGAAGCTGTTCGACCGGAAAACCCGTGAGCGGGCCTGGTTGCTCTACGCTTGGTGCCGCAAGTGCGATGATATCGCCGATGGGCAGGATCATGGCGGCGTGATGACAAGCGTGTCGAATGCGCAAGCCCGTCTGTCGATGATGCGCGTGCTGACGGACAAGGCGCTACGCGGCGAACCGACCGGCGACCCGGCGTTCGACGGCTTCGGCGTGGTCATGCGCGAATGCGCCATCCCCGAACGCTACGCCCACGACCTGATCGAAGGATTCGCCCTCGACGCGCGCGACTGGCGGCCGCGCAGCGAAGCCGACATGCTGCTTTATTGCTATCATGTCGCGGGCGCGGTCGGCTGCATGATGGCGGTGCTGATGGGGGTGGACCCTAACGACCGCGCGACGCTCGACCGCGCCTGCGACCTGGGCCTCGCCTTTCAACTGGCCAATATCGCCCGCGACATCAGCGAGGATGAGGCGGCGGATCGTTGCTACCTGCCGCAATTATGGCTCGCCGAAATGGACATTCCGCCGGGCGAACATATGAAGCCCTGGGTCCGGCCCCGGCTGGCGATCCTGTCGCGCCGCTTGGCGACCATGGCCGCTGCCTATGAGGACAGCGCCCGTCACGGCACCGGCGCATTGCCGCCGCGCGCTGCCTGGGCGGTGCTGGCGGCCGCCGGCATCTATGGCGACATCGCCCGCGAAGTCGCGCGCCGCGGCGAGCAGGCCTGGGACCACCGCGTTGTCACCCCCAAGCGTGAGAAGCTGGGCTGGGTGGCGCGGGCGGCGGTGCAGGTGGTCCGCCGTGCAAGTCGCTGGCCAGCCGCTGTGCCGCGCCCTGCGAGCCTCTGGACCCGCTCGGCCTGACGAAAAAAGGGCCGATGCTTATGCACCGGCGCGTCCAAAAAAAAGGCCGATGCTTACGCACCGGCCCAAGGCATGTTCGCAGGAGGAACAAGGTGAGGCGGGCGGCCCTTGCCCGACAGGCGGGCCGCCCTGCCAATCTCAATAGTTGTAGGCGCGTTCGCCATGTTCGCCGAGGTCCAGGCCTTCCAGTTCGACTTCCTGGCTGACCCGCAGGCCAGTGACGGCCTTGGCGATGAAGATGGCGATGGCGGTGCCGATGCCTGCCCAGATGATGGTCACGACGACCGCTTCGATCTGAACCAGCAGTTTTGCGCCGATTGCATAGTCTTCCGCGCCGGGGCCACCAAAGGCGGGCGAGTAGACGATGGCGGTGCCGATGGCGCCGATCATGCCGCCGACGCCGTGGATGCCAAAGGCGTCCAGCGAGTCGTCGTAGCCCAGCTTGGGCTTGACGACGGTGACGGCGTAGAAGCAGATGATCGAAGCGACGGCGCCCAGGATGATCGCGCCGAACGGACCGGAGTTGCCGGCGGCCGGAGTGACGGCAACGAGACCGGCGATGATGCCCGAACAGAAACCCAGGGCCGAACCCTTGTGACCGTTCAGCTTTTCAGCCAGCATCCAGAACAGACCGCCCGAAGCCGTGGCGACGAAGGTGTTGATCATGGCCAGCGCTGCCGAACCATTGGCTTCCAGCGCCGAACCGGCGTTGAAGCCGAACCAGCCGACCCACAGCAGGCCGGTGCCGACGCCTGTCAGGGTCAAGCTGTGCGGCGCCATCGGCTCCTTGGGGAAGCCGATTCGCTTGCCCAGGATGATGCAGGCCACCAGCGCGGAGACGCCCGCATTGATATGGACCACGGTGCCGCCCGCAAAGTCGAGCGCGCCCGCCTTGAAGAAATAGCCCGAAGCCGCCCAGACCATGTGCGCGATCGGGAAATAGACGATCGTCAGCCAGACCGCGGCGAACACCATCACGGCCGAGAATTTGATGCGTTCGACCACCGAACCCAGCACCAGCGCGACGGTAATCGCGGCAAAGGTCATCTGGAAGCAGATGAAGACATATTCGGGGATTTCGACGCCTGCGGTGAAGGTCGCGGCCTGCGAAGCGGGCGTGACCCCCTTCAGGAACGCCTTGTCGAAGGTCGAGACGAAGTTGGAAAGACCGCTGGTGTAGTCGGGGCCGAAGGCCATCGAATAGCCGTAGATCACCCAGATGAGCATGGCGAGGCAAGCAGCCGCGCCGATCTGCGTCATCACCGACAGCATGTTCTTGCTGCGCACCAGGCCGCCGTAGAACAGGGCGAGGCCGGGCAGGATCATGGCCAGGACCAGGACGGTGGAGGTCATCATCCAGGCGACGTCGCCCTTGTCGACCGTGGCGGCGGGGGCCGCCGCATCCTGCGCCCAGGCAGGCAGCGCGGCGAACAGCGATAGGCCGGTTGCCCCCGCTATCCCGCAAAGTTTCTTGGAAAAGGTCATTATTTCCCCCTTCTTACAGCGCGGTTTCGCCGGTCTCGCCGGTGCGGATGCGCACGGCCTGACCGACATCGAGGACGAAGATCTTGCCATCGCCAATGGCGCCCGAATTGGCGGCCGCCTGGGTCGCTTCGACCACGCGCGGGGCAAGGTCGTCGTCGCAGACCACCTCGATCTTGATCTTCGGGACCATATTCGTCGAATATTCGGCGCCGCGGTAGATTTCGGTCTGCCCCTTTTGGCGGCCGAAGCCCTTCACTTCGCTAACCGTCATTCCTGCGATGCCGAGCGAGGAGAGTGCCTCGCGGACATCGTCAAGCTTGAACGGCTTGATGATAGCCATGACAAGTTTCATGTCGCCCCCTGTTACTGGTGTGCGGGGACTACTCAGCAAGAGGCGTGCCAAAATGCTAATGGCGGGTTAATGCGGGCTTTGACCGCGACGGGTCATGGTGCAGCGCCGAAAAAATGGGCAGCAACCATCCGCTGCCTAAAAAATGGGCAGATCGTCTACCAGCGTGCGCCTTCGGCCGCTGCGTCCGCTTCTATGGGCAGCGTTTCGCGACCCAAAGCGGCATTGCGATGCGGGAAACGACCGAATCGGGCGATGGTTGCATGGTGCTGGCGCGCGAAATCGAGCGACCGTTCGTCGCCCGCGCCTTCGAACAGGGCCAGGGACAACTCCTGATCCTCGATCGCCTCGCTATGCTGGAAGGGCATGTAGAAGAAAAGCCTTCCAGCGCCGCCGATCTGAATATCATAGCCTTGGGCGATGGCACCGCGCGCCACGTCCCGCGCCAGCGCGTCGGTGGCGAAGGCCTGGGCAGTGCCTCGAAACATGTTGCGCGGCATCTGGTCGAACAGCAGCACCGCCGCCAGCGCATCGTCGGCCCGATCGAGGAATGTGTCGGCCGGCAGCGCCTGCTTGTCTTGCCACAATGGGCGATATTGCTGGTCGCATTGCCGGTCGAGCGCCGGATCATGGCGCCACCAGCCAGCCTCGCCCACCTGATTGAACCAGAAATCGAGCAGCGCCGCGGCCCAATCGGCCGTCACCGCATCATGGCTGTCGGTCAGCATATTCATACAAGTTCAATGACGGACAACCGCTCCGGTTCCCGCCACTCATGGCTGTAAAAGGCTCCGGTCGCCTCATCAGCGGCTGGAGTCCCGCTAGTCAGGTCGCCGTGCCGCCAACCGTCAGGCCTTCCATGAGCAGCGTCGGTTGTCCCACGCCTGCCGGCACGCTTTGCCCGCCCTTGCCGCACATGCCGATGCCTTCGTCCAGCGCCCAGTCGTTGCCGATGCCGACCACCTTGGTCAGCGCGGTCGGGCCATCGCCGATCAGGGTCGCGCCCTTGATCGGGTCGGTCAGCCGGCCATTCTCCACCTTATAGGCTTCGGTGCAGGAGAAGACGAACTTGCCCGACACGATATCGACCTGTCCGCCGCCGAAGCTTTTGGCGAAAATGCCGGACTTCATGCGACTGAGCAGTTCGGCCGGATCGTCCTGCCCGCCCTTGATGAAGGTGTTGGTCATGCGCGGCATCGGCGCATGGGCGTAGCTTTCGCGGCGGCCGTTGCCGGTGGGCGCGACGCCCATCAACCGGGCGTTGAGCCGGTCCTGCATATAGCCTTTCAGGATGCCGTCCTCGATCAGGATATTTTCCTGCGTCGGCGTGCCTTCATCATCGATGGAGAGCGATCCGCGGCGATTGAGGATGCTGCCGTCATCGACCACGGTGACGCCGGGCGCAGCGACGCGCTGGCCGACCCGGCCGGAAAAGGCGCTGGTGCCCTTGCGGTTGAAATCGCCTTCCAGGCCGTGGCCGATCGCTTCATGCACCAGCACGCCGGGCCAGCCGGGGCCGAGCAACACGGTCATTTCGCCTGCGGGGGCGGCGATCGATCGCATGTTGACTTGGGCCTGGGCCAGCGCTTCGTCGATGGCCCGGTTCCAGACGGCGCGGTCCATCACCTCGTCATAGAGATAGCGCCCGCCCACTCCGAACACGCCAGTTTCGCGGCGGCCATTTTCCTCCAGGATGATGGAGACGTTCAGGCGGACGAGCGGACGGATATCGGTCGCGGTGAAGCCGTCGGCGCGGACGATTTCGATCACCGACCAGCTACCGGCCAGGCTGACCGACACCTGCGCCACCCGCGGATCGCGGGCGCGCGCGGCGGCGTCGACCTCGGCGCACAGCTTCACCTTTTCGGCGAAGGGGACGATCTCCAGTGGATTTGCGTCGGTATAGAGGTGGCGATTGGTGCGCTGGGGCGGCGGCGCAGCCGGACTGCTGGCCGGGTCGAGCAGGGTGAGGGTCTGGGCCGCCTTGCGGATCGCCGCTTCGCTAATGTCATTGGCGTGGGCGAAGCCGGTCATCTCGCCCGACACCCCGCGCAGACCAAAGCCCGCGTCCGTCGAATAGTCGGCGGTCTTGAGCCGACCATCGTCAAAGCCGAAGCTCTCGCTCGCCCGATATTGCAGATAGAGTTCGCCGTCGTCGCAGGCCTTCAGCGCCTCCGCTGTCAGGCGGCGCGCACCATCGGGATCGAGCAGGCCGGGACGATAGAGCAGGCCGCGGGCGTCGGTGAACAGGGGAGCAAGATCGGTCATGCCACTCGATATAGGGGCGGCGCTCCCCAAGCCCAACGAAAATTTTAGAGGCTGGCGCCCGACGCGATGTCCGGCTTGCCCGCGATCTCGCCATTGTCGGCGGGGCCGCCAATTAGCACGAAGCGCCGATCGCAATAACCGCAATCGACATAGCCATGGTCGTCGATTTCCAGGAAAACGCGCGGATGGCCGAGCGCGGCGGGGATGTCGCCGCTACCGTCGCATGACACGCGGGATTTGGAGACTCGGAGGATTTCGGGCGGTTGGATCATGGGATGCGGGACTAGCAGCGGCTGCGCTGCGCCGCAATATCCACTGTCACATCAATGGCGGGCGATGGCGCGTGTAGGCTGTTCGGTCGCCAGCCTTGGCCGCATCGGCGACCGGATGCCAGCGAGTGCAATCGCTGGCCGCCATCACCGCCAGCGGCGACAGCATCAGCAAAACAGGCATGATCGGGCCGCCGAAGAAAGCTGCGAATGGCATATAGTAACGATGCCGTATCGATGCTTGCTGCACGATGAACATTACGGTTGCGAATTGAAGGCGGTCTATTGCCTTCGCTCGAAGTTTTTCCGCCACCCATTCCCGGCGAAGTCCCGAAGGCTTAAAACTGGTGGGCGATGACGGGCTCGAACCGCCGACATTCTCGGTGTAAACGAGACGCTCTACCAACTGAGCTAATCGCCCCCATTCGGGAGAGCGCCTCTCTACGGCAAAAAGCGGGCCGGTCAAGGGTGGAACATAGCGGTCAGGCGCTGAGCAGGCGTCGGCTGGCGCCGAACCAGCGGGTGAGCGCATCGGCCGCCTCCTGCGCCAGGGCGATAAAGACGCGGCGGCCGTCATGCGGGTCGGCCTGGCGCTCCACCAGCCCCTTGTCGGTGAGCGTGCGAATCCAGCGTAGCGCGGTGGTCGGCGGCACGGCGGCGGCGATGCAGAGGCTCGACACCGACACCCGCTCATGGTCAAGCCGCGCGGCGAGCAGGTCCAGCATCATGTCCCAGGCAGGGTCGGCGAACAGGTCGCCGGGCAGGAAGTCCGCGCGGATACGCCGCGCGCGCAGCAGGTCGCGGACCTGGGCGGCGGTGATGGCGGGCGCGGCTTTTTCCACAGGCTGCAACGGCGCGCCGATGGGGTGCAGGGCGGGCATCCCGATATAGTCGCTTGGCCGGTCGGAAATGCGCGGCCCTAGGTCGAAGCTGGGCGTCGCCATCCGCGTCCGCTCCGTCAGCGCATCGAGCGTGCGGGCGAGCCGGCCTACCTCCTCGCTCAATTGCTGGAGCCGGGCGCCTTCCCGGTCGATTTCATGGACATGGCCGACGACCGGCCGATGTTCGCCCGCGGCGACCAGCGCCGCAGCCAGTTCGGTGCGGTCGGGATCGCAGAGCAATTGGGTATGCGGACCGCGCAGGCAGGCAAAGGCGAGTTCCACCGTCTCCCACCCGGCGACCAGGATCACCGCCATACCATTCTGGATCGCCTGGGTTTCGAGTTGCACCAGCAGCCGTTCCAGCAGCGGCGTCATGGTCGGGCAAAAGAACAGGACCGTGTCGCATTGGGCCTGAAGGTCGAGCCGGACCGGGGCGTCGGCCAGCGCAGCCACGCCCAGCAAGCGGAAGCCCGCGGCGGCAGCCACCGGCGCCAGATCGGGCGCATCCATCTGGTCCGCGATCACCAGCAGGCTGGCGCGCTCGTCCCGCGGCGCCAGCAGCGCGGTTTGGCCGATGATTGGCTGGGCGTAGGAAAAATCGTCCATCATGATCCGAATCCTATTCTACCTTCGTTCCCAAGAATAAAGCAAGAACGGATCGTTTCAGCCCCATATAACGGCCATTATGGACGGGCTATGGAGCAAAGCCGTCATAGGCCCGCGCGCCGTGCTTGTTTCACGCCCCCTTTCGTCCAGCTTGCCGCCGTTTTGGCGGGAGAATGTAGGACATTTCCTATCCTCTCAACACAGGGTGAAGCTACCTCCATAATGGAGTTAATTGTCAGACCCCCGTTGCGCGGGCGAAATCGATGTAGAGCGCGCGCAGACGCATCGCGACCGGGCCGGGCGCGCCGTCGCCAACGCGCTGCCCGTCGATCCGCACCACGGATAGGCACAGGGTCGAGGCGCTGGTGATGAAGGCTTCCTTAGCGGCGAGCGCTTCATCGACGGTGAAAGGGCGGCGGATGACGGCGATGCCGCTTTCCTGCGCCAGCGCGGTCAGCGCCGCGCCGGTGCAGCCGGCCAGAACCGACTGGCTGTAGGGGCGGGTGACGATGCCTTCGTCGGTGACGATGAAGGCGGTGGACGATGCGCCTTCGGTGACGAAACCGTCCTCGATCATCCAGGCTTCCTGCGCGCCCGCTTCCTTGGCGGCCTGTTTCGCCATCGCCTGGGCGAGCAGGCCGACGCTCTTGATGTCGCGCCGCGCCCAGCGCAGGTCGGGCATGGTCGCGACAGCGATGCCGGCGGCGACCGCGGGCAGATCTATCAGCGGTTTGTCCTGCATGAACATGAACAGGGTCGGTTGAAGGTCTGGAGCGGGGATGAAGTCGCGGCTGGCATCGGCGCCGCGGGTGATCTGGAGATAGACGAGGCCTTCGCTCAGGCCGTTGCGGGCGACCAGCTCCGTCTGCGCGGCTTCTATATCGGCCAGACTGAGCGGCAGGACGATGCCGATCGCGGCGGTGGAGCGCTCCAGCCGGGCGAGATGGCTGGCGCTGTCGACCAGCTTGCCGTCGATCACAGCCGCAACCTCGTAAATGCCGTCGGCGAACAGGAAGCCGCGGTCGAGCGGAGAAATGCGGACATCTTCTAGGGGCAGGAAGCGGCCGTTCAGATAGGCGATGGCGGTTGAGGCGGACATGGGGGTGGGTGCGATCCTTATCGGGTGGGGGCCGACCGCCGCTGTCGCCGGCCGGGTCTGCGGGGTCAAGGGGTGACGGGCAAGGACCGTCGCGGCCGGGTCATGCATCGAAGTTCACACCGTCGCTGGTGTTTTCTTCGGGGACTGAAGGGTCGATAATGGGACGGAGAAGCGTGGTGTAGGCCGGGTGCGCGCTGTGTCCAGGCCTCGGTTGAGGCCCGCATAGGTATCGCGGACGCGCCGCCTGGTTCACGCCCACGCGCCAGTGACGCCATCCGGGTCACGTATGGGTTGGGGCGGGGGGCAGGGCGCTGTTCCATCCCATAGGGTAGATCAGAGAAAATCCTACATTGGAAGTATAGTGGGGAAGGGACGGCCGCAATCGACCAACATCGGACATGTTCCCACTCCCGCTGGCGGGAGAGGGTTAGAGGGGCAGGACGTCGCAACTGCCCACCCCGCTGCGACTAACGCTGCCCCTCCCGCAAGCGGGAGGGAAATGTCCGCTTCTCACCCTTTTTAGTCACCCTCGCTTTACTTAATGCTTGCCCGGCTTGTTCGACGTTCCCGGCGCGGCCGGGTTGATCAGCGCTGCGCCGCTGGGCAGGCCAGTGCCGCCCATGTCCAGCTTCCGCGCCTGTTCCTTCGCCACGCGCAAGGGATTGTCGCGTTCCTGGATCGCGGCCTTGGTTTCCGCGTCCGGCGCGTCGTCGTCGCCATCGCCGCCGCCGCGGGTCCAGCCCAGGATGATCGACATGCGCCGGTTCCGGGGATCATAGGCGTCGTCCTTGATGAACGGTTCGCGGTCGGCCACGCCCTCGATCCGGGCGAAGCGGGCATTGCCGATGCCTGCTTGGTTCAGTGTCTGGCGCGTCGTTTCGGCGCGGCTGGACGACAGCATCCAGTTGTTCATGGTCCGGCCCGATGCATAAGGCAGGCCGTCGGTATGGCCGCGCACGATCAGCGGGTTGGGCATGGTCTGCAACACGGTGGCGACCTCGGAGATCAGCGCGCGGGCCTGCGGCACCAGCCGGTCGGTGCCCATTGCGAACATCGCGAAATCGGCCTCGTCGATCAGGTCGATGCGCAATCCTTCGCGCGTTTCGGTAAAACGCACATTCTTGCGCAGCTTGCCCAGCCCCTTGGCGATCATGCGCTCTTCCAGGCTCTTCTTGATCGATTCGAATTTCTGGCGGTCGGCGGCGCGGGTGGCCTTGCCGCCCTGATCCTTGGTGCCGCTGGCGTCGCGCGGGATGGTGATGGCCAGATTGCCCTGGCCGCCGGTGGTGGGATAATTATCCTTCCCCATCATGCTGTCGCCGCCGAACATGCCGTTCGACCCGGCCGAATTTTCCTTCATCTGCACCAGGGTCGGCGTGAAATAGTCGGCCAGCCCCTTGCGCTGCTTTTCGGTGGTCGCGCCCAGCAGCCACATCAGCAGGAAAAACGCCATCATCGCCGTCACGAAGTCGGCATAGGCGACCTTCCAGGCGCCGCCATGATGGCCGCCATGGCCTTCGACGATGATTTTCTTGACGATGATCGGCCGGGGTTCCGGCTCGTTCGCGCCGCGCTTCTTTTCCGCCATGGCTTATTTGCCCCGCATACCGTCGAACACTTCGGCAAATCCGGGCTGGTTGGCATGGGTCAGGCCCGAACGGGCGGCTTCGATCACCAGCGGCTGCGGATGGCCGTGGAGCGAGGCGATGATGATCTGCTTGACGACCTGATAGATGGCGCCGTCCGCCTCGATCACGCTGCGGCAGCGATTGGCGAAAGGATTGACCATGCCATAGGCGAGCAGAATGCCCAGGAACGTGCCGACCAGCGCCGAACCGATCATCGCGCCCAATATGGCGGGCGGCTGGTCGATCGAGCCCATGGTCTTCACCACGCCCAGAACCGCGGCGACGATGCCGAGCGCGGGCAATGCGTCGGCCAGCCCCTGCAAATTGTCGGCCGGCTTGATCGCCTCGTGATGGTGGGTCTTGAGCGTATTGTCCATCACGTCCTCGACCGCATGGGGATCGAGCGTGCCGGACGAGATGACGACCAGGCGCAGCGTATCGCTGATCAGGTGGACCAGCGCCTTGTCCTTCATCAACTTGGGATATTCGGTGAAGATGGTGGAGCTGGACGGGTCTTCGATATGGGGTTCCAGCGCGACCGGCCCTTCCACGCGCAGCGTCTTCATCAACTTGCTGACCAGGAAGATGCAGTCGAGAAAATCCTGCTTCTTATACTTGGCGCCCTTGAACACCTTGCCCAGGCCACCGCCCAGCGCTTTCAGGTCCGCGCCGCTATTGCCGATGACGAGCGCGCCGACAGCGGCGCCGCCGATGATCAGCATTTCGTGCGGCAGCGCATGCAACACGGGGCCAAGGTCGCCGCCGGTGAAGGCGAAGCCGCCGAACACCATGACGATCAGAATGACGAGGCCGATGGCTGCGAACATGATTATCCCCGATTGACGCGCCCGGAGGCGGTAGCTCCCCGCGTCGCGTGCGACGCTGTGTCCTTGTGGTTAATACGGACTGGTTAGCGTCCGGTTTAGGACCGCGCGGCTTTTTAGCGTGCGATCAGCTGATCAGGTCGAACAATGTCTGCTGGTTGATGCGGGCGAAGGCCGACTGCGCCGCGTCGAGTTGCAGCAACTGCGCCTTCACATTCGCGATCACTTCGCTCAGGTCCGTCGATTCGAGCGATGCGCGCCGTTCGGTCAGGTCGAGGTCGACATCAGTCAGTCGCGTGCCGATGACGTCCAGCCGGTCGCCCCGCACGCCCTGCCTCGCCTGCTCGACCGCGATATGGCCCTGCGCGGTCTTGACCCCCTCCAGCGAGGCGGCCACGGCTGCATCGTCGCCGCTTTGGACGGCGGCGATGCTTTGCGCCAATATCTCGTCGATCGACATCGGCACGCCATCGACGTCGATGCCTTCCGATACTTCCTGCTTCGTGCCGACGACCGCCAGGTTCAGGCCGCGGCTGACCGGCACCAGCACGCTCTGTCCGTCGTCGAAAACGGACACGCCCTGATAATCCTTCTGGTTCAGCAATTCGTCGATCGTCGTGCGAATGGTCGACATTTCCTCGGTGATCGCGGCGCGGCTGGTGTCGTTGAGCGACCCGTTGCGGGCCGACGTCACCAATTCCTGCGCGCGGGTCAGCAGATTGTCGATTTCCGACAGATTGGCCTCGGCATTGCCGGCGCGAGTGGCGCCATAGCTGATGTTGGACTGCCAGGCGGCCTGTTGCGCCTGGGCGCGGCCGATGTCGGACACCTGGACCCAGGCGAGCGAATTGTCGGACGGCTTGTTGAGTGTGATCCCGGTGGAGATCGCGGTCTGCCCGTCGACAATGTCCTGCGACAATTTCTGCTGCCGCCGGATTTCGGCGAGCATGATCTTGTTGGTGATACCTACCATGGCTCAATCCTTTCCGGGTCAGATGATGTTCATGATAGAATCGATCGTCTCTTTGGCGATCTGCAGGATTTTGGCGGAGGCCGAATAGGCCTGCTGGATGCGCAGCAGATCGGCGGCTTCCATGTCCAGGTCGACGCCGCTCACCGCTTCGCGCGCGGCGACCGCCTGGTCGTTGCGGCTGCTCGCCGTGTCATATTCCGCCTGGGTCGACGCCACCAGGGTGGCGTGGGACGCGATCAGCGTCGTCCAATTCTGCTCCACGCTGCCATTGCCGCGCAGAACGGAATTGACGGTCAGCAGATTTCCGTTGAGCGTCCCGTCCGAAGAGCGGGTCGCCAGCTGGGCAGGATCGGTGATGAGCGTGGCGACGGTCGCGGCGCTGCCGCCATAGGATAGCAATGCGCCGCCCGCTGCGCCGCCGTCGGTCACACCCTGCGCGTGCCAGGCGTTAAGGTCGGTGACGAACTGTTCGGCCAGCGTGTCCAGATCGGCGCGGCGATCCGCCACCGTGTCGGCGGCGGAAAACAGGCCGCCCAGCGTGCCATTGGCGGGCGCGGTCAGCGCCGCGCCATCGGCCAGGTTGAGAGAGAGCGTGCCGTCGTCATGGGTCGCCATGGACAGGCTGGTCGCGCTGTCGCCGGTGACCAGCGTCTGCCCGCCGAAACTGATCTGCGCGCTGTCATGCGCGCCAAAGCTGATGGTGACGTTCAGATTGTCCGACAGCGTCTGCAACGCCGAATCGCGGCTGTCGAGCAATTGGGCATAAGCGGAGGTGCCGGGCTGGGCGCGCAGCAGGCTGTTGTTGATGTCCGCCAGCGACGCGAGCGAGCGGTTGATCGTATCGACGGACGATTGCGCTTCCGTGGCGATGCCGCTCGACACTTGTTGCAGATCGGCGGACGTCTGGCTGAACGCTTCCGACACCCTGTTGATGCTGTCGAGCGTAGTGACGCGCAACGAGGCGTTGCCAGGACTGGCCGCCAGTTTTTCCATATTCTGGAACATGCCCGTCATCAGTTGGCCGATACCGGTGCCGGTGTCGTTCAGCGCCGTTTCCGCATCGGTCAGCCAGCGCAGGCGGGCGGTCGAACTGCCCAGCGCCATGCCGGTGTTGCGGACCGTGGCGTCGAGATAGGGGTCGGCCGCGCGATTGATGCCCGCAACCTGCACCCCGCCGAAATTGGCGCGCGAGATATAGGTCGTCATCGTTGCGGTGGACGACCCGGATTCGATGGTCCGCACCGATCGGCGCGCATAGCCGTCCGTACTGGCGTTGGCGATATTTTCGCCGATCGCGGCCATGGCCGATCGATAGGCCTTGGTGCCCGAAGCGCCGATGATGAAAAGATCGCTCATGCGCTTGTCGCCGGCGCGGGACCATCAGGGACGGTCGGCGAGGGCGTGTCGCTCACCCGGTCGCCAAATTGTTTCAGCAGCAATTCGGCGATGCCCATCGCGCCCTTGCTGGCCATCGCGTCGGCAGTGCGGGAATCGGCCATGTCGCGAAATTGCTGGGTCGCGGCTGAATCGTCGATCCCTTCGGCCAGGCTGGCCGATCGCATCGCGCCGATCATCTGGCGCAGGAAAACGGCCTCGAACTGCTGCGCCACTTTTTGCAGCGACGCCTTGTTCGATGTTCCGGCGCTCGCGGCGGCGGGGGAGGTTGTCGTCGCTACCTGCATCACAGCACCACCAGTTCGGCTTTCATCGCGCCCGCCTGTTTCAAGGCTTCGAGGATCGCGACCATATCCGCCGGGGAAGCCCCGATCGCATTGACCGCCTTGACTATATCGGCCAGCGACGCCCCGCCTTTAAAATTAACCATAGGTTTTTTCTGTTCGTCGATGCTGATGCTGGTCGATTGCTCCAGCGCGGTCTGCCCCTGGCTGAAGGGCGCAGGCTGGACGACGCGCGGGCTTTCGTTGACGCTGACGGTCAATTTGCCGTGCGCGACGGCGGCCGGATGAATCTTGACCGCGCCATTGATGACGACGGTGCCGGTGCGCGCGTTGACGATCACCTTGGCCGGCGCATCGGCGGGCGAAATCTCGATATTCTCGATCATGCCCATCATCATGATGCGATCTTCGGCGCCGGGCGCGGCGTCGATCGCGATCGACACGGCGTCCATCGCGCGGGCGCGGCGGTCGCCAAAGGCGCGGTTGACGCCGTCCGCGACGCGCAACGCCGTGGTCAGGTCCGCTTCGGCCAGGTTGAAGGTCAGCGTCGGGGCGGTGTCGAATCCGGTCGCGACCGCGCGTTCCACCGTCGCGCCGCCGGGAATACGGCCAGCCGACGGGATGTTGACCGACACTTGGCTGCCATCGGCGCCCGATACGCCCAGGCCGCCGACGGCCAGGTTGCCCTGCGCCATGCCGTAAATCTCGTTATCCGCGCCGCGCAATGGCGTCAGGATCAGCGTGCCGCCGCGCAGCGACTTGGCCTTGCCCAGCGCCGATACGGTGACGTCCAGCCGCTGTCCGGGCTTGGCGAAGGCGGGCAGGTCGGCGGTGACCAGAACAGCGGCGGCATTTTTGAGCGCCGGATTGACGCCTTGCGGCAGGGTAAGGCCAAAGCGCGAGACGACGCCCTTCATGCCCTGCGTCGCATATTCGATGCTGTCGTCCCCGGTGCCGGCCAGGCCCACGACGATGCCATAACCGGTCAGCTGGTTGGGACGGACCCCCTGGAAGGTGCCGAGATCCTTCACCCGCTCGGCCTGGGCCGGACAGGCCATCAGCGCGAAGATCGGCAGGATCAGGCGGAACAGACGGATCATGGCGTTTGCGGCTTCCATCAGAAGGGGCTGATCGCGGAGAAGAAACGCTGGAGCCAGCCCTGGCGGCTGGCATTGGCGATCTCGCCCTTGCCCTTGTAAATGATCTTGGCGTCGGCGACGCGGGTCGATGCGATGCGGTTGTCGGGCGCGATGTCGGCCTGGCGGATCAGGCCGCTGATCTGGATGAATTCGTCGCCGCGGTTGAGCGTCAGCGCCTTTTCGCCCTTCACCAGCATGGTGCCATTGGGGTAGGTCGCCGCGATCGTCACGGTGATCTCGCCGCTCAGCGCGTTCGACTGGCTCGCGGCGCCCTTGCCAGTGAAGCTGTTCTGGCCGCCGGCGGACACGTCGCTGGCGGAAAACAGCTTGGACAATATGCCGGTGCTCGGCGGCGTGATGCCGATCGATCCGTTGCGGGCGGTGTCCGCGCTTGTCGTCTTGCTCGCCTGGGTCCGCTCGACCAGAACGATGGTGATGATGTCGCCCACGCTGGTCGCGCGCGCGCCGCTGGTCAGCGGGGTATAGCCGGTCGATGCCTGAAAGATCGACCCGTTCGCGGGCGGAGCGACGGGCAGGGGGATCACGGTCGGCGCGTAGAAATCGCGCTCGATATCGCGCTTCTTCTGCTTGGCAGCGTCGGCGGGCGACGCGGCCAGTGCGATCAGCGAAACCGCGGCGATGGTGGCGTAGGAGAGGCGCATCATCTGGCCTTAGATATTCTGGTTGACGTACTGGAGCATCTCGTCGGTCGCCTTGATCATCTTGCTGTTGACCTCATAGGCGCGCTGCGTCTCGATCATGTCGACCAGCTCTTCCACGATGTTGACGTTCGATGTTTCCAGATAGCCCGACCGCATCAGGCCGCGGCCTTCGAGGCCCGCGACGCCGACCTGCGGCACGCCGCTCGCAGCGCTTTCGGTCAGCAGGTTGCCGCCGATGGAGGTCAGCCCCGCCGGGTTCATGAAGGTGGCGATTTCGATCTGGCCCAGGTTGCTCGGCGCGCTTTCGCCCTGCAGCGTGGCCGACACGGTGCCGTCATTGCCGATCGAGACCGATGTCGCGCCCTGCGGCACGGTGATCTGCGGAATCAGCGGCAGGCCGTCGCTGGTGACGACCGTGCCTTCGGCGGTGACGCTGAAATTGCCGGCGCGGGTATAGGCGGTCGAGCCGTCGGGCTGCTGCACCTGGAAATAGCCCGATCCTTCGATCGCGATATCCAGCACATTGTTGGTCTGGTTCAGCGTACCCTGGGTATTGATCTTGCTCGTGCCCTGCAACGCGACGCCGGAGCCGAGATTGAGGCCGGTGGCGAATTTATTCTCGCTGTCCGAATTGGAACCGGCCTGGACGATCTGCTGATAGGCCAGCGTCTCGAAATCGGCGCGGTCCTTCTTGAAACCGGTCGTGTTGACGTTCGCCAGGTTGTTGGCAATCACGCGCATCTTCGTGTTCTGCGCGTCAAGGCCAGTGCGGGCGACATGAAGGGCGGCGTTGCTCATCGTTCATTTCTCCGTGGCGCATCCCCATAGGGTGCTCATGCGTCAGTCACAGCAAGATGCGTGCCAAAATTAACCATCTAATTTCATGAGCGATGCGCCGCCGTCGTCCAGCTGCCTGGCGGTGTCGATCATCTTCACCTGGGTTTCCCAGGCGCGGCTCGCTTCGATCATCTGGACCAGCGCCTGGGTCGCATTGACGTTTGATCCTTCGACCGAACCCGACGTGACGGTCGCCAGCGGATCGGACGGCAGGGCGCCGCCATTGACTTCGCGGAACAGGTCGTCGGTGCCCTTGGCGATGCTGGAGCCGGCCGCATTGACCAGCTTCAGCTTGTCGACCTGCTGCGGATTGGCCGGATCGCCACCCTGTGGCACGCCCCAGATGCTGCCGTCCTTGGCGATGGAAACACTGTCCATCTGCGGCAGGGTGATGGGGCCGCCTTCGCCCAGCACCGGCAAGCCGTCGCCAGTGGTCAGCAGGCCGCTGTCAGTGACTTTCAGGTCGCCGCGGCGCGTATAGGCTTCGCTGCCGTCGGTGGCCTGAACGGCGAGCAGAGCATCGCCGTTCATCGCCACGTCCAACGGATTGCCCGTTTCGGTGACCGCGCCCTGCGCCATGTCGGCCGCAATCACCTGTTCCGAAGCCTGCGCACGGGTGTCGAAGCTGTCGCCCTTGATCCAGCGCGTCTCGGCATTGGCGATCTCGGCGCGAAAGCCGACGGTATTGACGTTCGCGAGGTTGTTCGCGACCGCCGTCTGCCGCGCCATCGCGCCGCGCATCGCGGTAAGAGCCGTATTGACGAGCCGGTCCATGGGCTATCCTTGTTCTTCCGTCGAAATTCGCTCGGCCCTTCTACTCCGCTCAGAGCCCGATCCGAAAGTTGTTGAGCAATACCAGCATGTTGTGATTCAGCCGTCTTTGCGACAAGATGGAGTGAATGGTGGCATGGACTGGTATTGCCCGGCGAGAGCATAGTCGGGAAGGTT
>NZ_SEOO01000018.1 GCF_004152865.1 Sphingobium cupriresistens
CCGGTCGTTCTCGCCGCCCACCCCCGCCTCGGGGGAGCCATGGGGTTTTTGGGCAGTGCTGGAGGCACCGATGGTTTTCACCTTCCAACCGCCATTTTTCGCTGGACTGTCAGGATATATTGCCGAACTCATCCCCGCGATGCTGACGGCTTTTCTCGAAAGCGATCGCGGGTTCGCGCGTTCGCGGATTAGATCATGACCCGCGGGCTGAGCGACAGCGAGCGTCGGAAGCAAGCGCTCGAGGCGATAGCCGAGCAGGATGCACTGCCGATGGAACCGCTCACCGTGCGGATCAAGACGGCGGTCAAGTTGACGGGTATCGGCCGTTCGACCCTCTATGAGCTTATCCAATCCGGCGAGATCGAAACTGTCAAGATCGGGCGATCCACGTTCATCCCCTACCGATGCATCAAGCGATTGGTCGAGCGCTAGCAGGTGAGAGCTTCGAGATAAGGCCGCATGATACGCCATGCGCCGCCGGCGATGGCCGCTTGCGCGATCACGCCCGGGGTCGCTCTTCGCTGGGCAAGGGCCGCGCGCAGCCCCTCCACCGCAATGGAGCGTTCGACCAGCCTGGAGTTTCGAAACAGATCGGCGAGCGTTTTCGGAACCGAGTAGACCGGGACGCTGACGCCCGAGATCATGTGATGTTCGACGCCTTGATGGAGATATTTCTCGCTGAGCCGGATAATCCGCGTGGGAGGATAGAAAGCGACGGGTGACCAGTCTCCGCGGCCGATCGCAAGCCACACTCTGCGCGGCATCTGGTCGGTGAGTTCGTGGAATGCGAGCGCCGAAACCATGGCGATCACGCCCTTCGGGATTTTCTTCGCGGTCTCCGCGAGTGTGCGCGCGGCATCAATCGGTGCGTCCGGGTGCTGGTAGAGTCCACGCGCTACACGCTCGATCTCGCCGGCCTTCACCGCGCGTGCAATCGTTTCCGAGGCTATCCCGGCGTTGCGAAGCTCTCGAGCACGCAGAAGAACACTGCGTTGCAGTAGGCTGGTCAGGCAATCACGCTGGCTTGCGGGGTTAGTGGTCATGTGACAAATCCTCGGATTATAATAAATTACGTCATAGGTTTTGTCACGTGGCATTTTCCGAGCTGATTTCGTAGAGTTGCTAGGAAATTCCCGATCGGGAATAATTCAGCCCTTCGAAGATCCGGTCATCAGATAATTTCCCGATCGGGAATAATCGCCTTGTTTAGGCGGGTCGGATGATTTATGTTCCCGCTCGGGAATATGGATAGCAACGCACTTGGCAGGATCGTTCGGGAAGAACGCAAGGCGCAAGGGTTGCGGCAGCAAGAGCTCGCCGCAGCCTGCGGTGTCGGAGTGCGCTTCATCGTCGATCTGGAGGCAGGCAAGCCGACGCTGCAATTGGGCAAGGCATTGCAGGTTCTTGCGACCCTCGGCTGCGATGTTTCCATTGCAACGCCGGCACGCATCAAATGAGCAAGCAGCTTTCCATATGGTGGGGCGGTAAGGTCGCCGGATTCCTGCACCTCAACGACTATGGCGACATGGGGTTCAGCTACGCATCCGAATGGCTCGAAGAGGCCGACGCGCCAGCGCTGTCTTTCTCGTTGCCAAAGCAGGTGGAGCCGTTTGGCAGACGGGTATGTCATTCCTTCTTCGGCGGTATCCTGCCGGAAGAGGGGCAGCGTAGCGCGATCGCCAGGGCATTAGGCATTTCGGCCGGAAATGAATTCCAGTTGCTGGAGCATCTCGGCGGCGAAGTCGCCGGCGCACTGATGCTGTTGCCGGAAGGTCAGCTTCCATCAGCACCTGCGAGCGGAGCGCCTGACATTCTTGATGATGAGCATTTGCTGAAATTACTGCAGCATCTGCCGATGAGACCCATGCTCGCCGGTGAAGGCGGCCTGCGCCTATCCCTGGCGGGCGCGCAGTCCAAGCTGCCCGTCCTGCTGATCGACGATCATATCGCGCTCCCGGCACCGGGGCAGCCCACCAGCCATATTCTCAAGCCACCGATCGCGCGGTTCGAGCAGACGACCGAGAACGAATGTTACTGCATGACCTTGGCCCGAGAGATCGGGCTGGACGTGGCGTCGGTCACCATGCGGAGGGTCCGGGATCAACCCTTCCTGCTGATCGAGCGTTACGACCGAACTCGGGACGCCGACGGCCGATTGGTTCGCCTTCATCAGGAGGATTTTGCCCAGGCGTTGGGCGTCCCGTCACAGCGCAAATATGCCAGCGAAGGCGGTCCTACGTTCAAGGACAGCTTCGCCCTGCTACGCCAGGCCGCCACCCGCCCCGCGCGCGACATATTGAAGCTGGCGGATGCGGCCATCTTCAATCTGATCATCGGCAATGCCGATGCGCACGCTAAGAATTTCAGCCTGCTGTACATCGATGGGGCAATCCGGCTTGCGCCGCTCTATGACCTACTTTCCACGGTCGCCTATCGCGATCTGTCGCCCAAGCTGGCGATGAAAATTGCGAAGAAGGCAACGCTGGAAGAGATCGAGTCGCGCCACTGGGATCAGTTCGCGGAGGACGTCAATATTGGTGCCCCTTATCTCCGGCGTCGCATACGGCAGTTGTGCGAAGCGACCTTGGCGCAATTGGACGCGCCCGACAGCAGCCTGAAACAGAGGCTGCCAGGCAGTGAGAACTTTGCCAGGTTTGCCGATCTGATTGCCGATCGGGCCAGGCGCTTGCTCATCAAGGCGGGATGACCCGGCCGGCCCCTGGGCTTGGGTCGAGTTGTCTGGGACGTTCGGATTTTAGGTTATCGTGCTGCGCGGAAATTAGGTTTTCGTGCCGATCAACGCCTGGAGCGAATCACGCCGCTGACGGACTCAATTTCGCGCTTGAACATGCGCCGAGGGACTCGAACCTCCGAAGCAAAAAGTCCCAGGGTATCGATTATGGTATAGATCGATGGCGTCCACAGTAAGATACTGAATTATAGAGATAAATATTGCGTTTTCGAGTCCTCTTCTGGCACCAGTTCCCCAATATCGTTCGAAATGCGAGGAGATCGTAGGTCAGACGACCTCCGACGCGCATTTGCTACACACTTTTGCTACACAATCTGCGCGGCAATCGTCCCGAAACCCTCGGAAAACCGCCAGTGATCGTCGAAGTGGCTGTTACACAAATCTGCCACACAATACGCCTGCCGGGCTGTGTCTGCGCGGCACACAGCTCTACTATCGTCGCCGCGTTCCGCGTGATGCTCGCGACCTGATCGGTCGCACGCAGATATGGCGTTCGCTTCGGACGGATAGTCTCAAAGTCGCCTGCGCCGGTCGCCGGTGGCGATGGCGCGGATCGACGCTGAGATCGAGCACAGTCGTTGGATGGCGGGCCTCCCTCATGATCAGACGCTTTTCGAACCGTCACTTAACGATGCGGTGGCAAGGCGGCCGACGATCCGTGAAGCAGCCCCTATCGAACAGGAGGTGACGACACCTCCCGTCCAGCCTTCCAGCCTGACCTTTGGCGATGCCTATGAGCGTTATCTCGCCGATCCGACACAGGCACGGTCGGCGCGAACGCGCGAATCATATGAGACAAGCCGTAAGCTCGCTATGTCGGTGATTGTATAGGATGCTCCGATGCACACGCGCGCGCTCACTGTCGCGACTATATCGATATGCTACGGTTCATGCCGCGCAATGCCGTCAAGCGCTTCCCGAAACTCACCGCACGCCAAGCCGCCGACCGGGCTCGCAAGCGCGGCGAAATCCACGCCACGGGACATGCTGCGCTCATGGGAATTTTGGATGCCGTTTTAAGGCCCGCCTCGAAGGCCCTCGCCTGTTACGACAAAGGCGGCCTCCAGTTCGCGGGAGCACGCTGCTGATTACCGTTCCTTGGTCGCGCTGAATTTCACCTTGGGGTGGCGTTCCTGCTGGTAGCCGATGTCCCAGGCGCTGCGGGCCATGAAGACGAGGGCGCCGTCGCGGTCCTTGGCCATGTTGCTGACATTATGGCCGACCAGTTCCTTGATCGCCGCATCGTCGCCGCTGATCCAGCGGGCGGTGTCGAAGGGCGACTGTTCAAGGCCTGCGGCGACCTTATATTCGGCCTCCAGGCGTGAGATCAGCACTTCGAGCTGGAGCTGACCGACGACGCCGACGATCCAGTTGCTGCCGATTTCGGGATAGAAGACCTGGATCACGCCCTCTTCGGACAGGTCGTCCAGCGCCTTGCGCAACTGCTTGGTCTTGGTCGGGTCTTTGAGTTGCACGCGGCGCAGGATTTCCGGCGCGAAATTGGGCAGGCCGGTGAAGCGCAGGCCGGGCTTTTCGGACAGGGTATCGCCCACGCGCAGCGCGCCATGATTGGGGATGCCGATGATGTCGCCGGGGAACGCCTCGTCGGCCAGTTCGCGGTCCTGCGCGAAGAAGAGGATTGGCGAGTGGACCGCAAGCGGCTTGCCCGATCCGCTGGGCGTCAGCTTCATGCCGCGTTTGAACTTGCCGGAGACGAGGCGCATGAAGGCGATGCGGTCGCGGTGCATCGGGTCCATATTGGCCTGCACCTTGAAGATGAAGCCGGTGACTTCGCTGTTTTCCGGCTCGATCGCGGCCGGTTCGGCGGGCTGGGCGCGGGGCGGCGGGGCGTGCTGGCCGAGCGCGTCGATCAGTTCGGTGACGCCGAACAATTTGAGCGCCGACCCGAAATAGACCGGGGTCAGGTCGCCTGCGCGATAGCGGTCGAGATCGAAATGGGCATAGCCGCCCTGCGCCAGTTCGGCTTCCTCGCGCAGTTTTTCCAGCGCATGGGGGGTGAGGAAATCGGCCAGTTTCGGGTCGTCCAGGCCGGTGAACTGGTGTCGGGTGCCGTCAAATTCTTTGGACGGGCCGGTGGGCTGCATCAGGCGGTTGGTGGCGAAGTCGTAGATACCTTCGAACTCGCCGCCCATGCCGGCGGGCCAGCTCATCGGGCACACGTCGAGCTGCAACTGGTCGGCGACCTCGTCCAGCAGGCCGAAGGTTTCGCGGCCTTCGCGATCGACCTTGTTGACGAAGGTGATGATGGGGACGTTGCGCAGGCGGCAGACTTCGAACAGCTTGCGGGTTTGCGGCTCGATCCCCTTGGCCGCGTCGATCACCATGACGGCGGAATCGACGGCGGTCAGGGTGCGATAGGTGTCTTCGCTGAAATCTTCATGGCCCGGCGTGTCGAGCAGGTTGAAGGTGATCGTCTCCCCATCGCGGGTCCGTTCGAACGTCATGACCGAGGAGGTGACGCTAATGCCGCGCTGCTGCTCGATCTTCATCCAGTCGGATCTGGCGCGGCGGTTTTGTCCGCGCGCCTTGACCTCACCGGCGAGGTGGATCGCGCCGCCTTCCAGCAGCAGCTTTTCGGTCAGCGTGGTCTTGCCCGCGTCGGGGTGGGAAATGATCGCGAAGGTGCGGCGGGATGGGATGGTCATGGTCAACGGCTCTTGAAAACATCCGTTCGCCCTGAGCTTGTCGAAGGGCTGCACTTTTCTTCGGAGAAAAGGACAGGGCTTCGACAGGCTCAGCCCGAACGGAATCTTTTGAAGGCGCCCGTTACACGTCCACCAGCGTCACGTCCATGCGGAAGGATCGGTGGTCGCCCGGCAGCAGCGCCATGATGCCCTGCTTGTCCCAGACGTCGCCGGTAAAGCCCACCAGATCGGCCATGCCGGCCCAGGGCTCGACGCACAGATAATGCGCGCCGGGCTTTTGCCAGAGTCCGAGCCAGGGGGTGTCGGGGAAATCGATCTTCAGATGCGGTTGGCCCGGCACACCCCAGGTCAGCGAGCGGCTGGCGAGATCGTCCCAGATCAGGGCGTCGCCGTCGAACAGGGCGTAGGTGGGGACGAGCGTGTCGCCGTCCACCGGGGAGGGGAAGGGTTCGCGGGCGATCAGGCCGGGTTCGCTGCCGACCTTGCGGATCGGGGCGGGTTCGGGCGCTTCGAAGAGGATGCGATGATCCTCGACTGTGCCGCCATAGGGAAGCGGCCAGGCGAAGGCGGGATGATAGCCGAAGCTGAAGGGCATGGCCGTTTCGCTCCGGTTGGTGACGGTGGCGGTCATGCGCAGGGTTGCGCCTTCGCACGCGAAGGCCATGTCGAGGCGGAAGTCGAAGGGATAGACGGCGCGCGTCTCATGGTCCGCCTCCAGCCGCAGCAGCAGGTGATTATCGTCCTGTTCGATGGGCAGGAAGACGCTGCGGCGGGCGAAGCCGTGCTGGGGCATGGGATAGTCCTGGCCGTCCAGTCGATAGACGTCTCCGCGCGACCGGCCGACGAAGGGGAAGAGCAGCGGCGCATGGCCGGTCCACCAGCGAGGATCGGCGTTTGTCATCATCTCGCGCCCGGCAGCGTCCTGCAAAGACCAGAGTTCCGCGCCGATCGGATCGATGGCGGCGGACAGGGTGGACGAGGCGATGGTGAGGCGCGCGTCGGATCGGGACAAGACATATCTCCTGCGGGATGGAGCGTGCCGCATAGCGCGGGGGGTGCGCCTTGTCTTGCGCCACAATCGTTTCGGCCCGGAACCGACCTGTCCGTCGCTGGTTTGATGGGCCGGGAGGACTATCATGCAATTTACGACGACCGCCATTGCCCTGATGTTGATGCTGCCGGGTGCGGCGCTGGCTCAGGAGGCACCCAAGCCGGATCAGACCAAGCCGGATCAGACCAAGCAGGAGCCGGAAAAGCGCCGTGACGGGACGCTGGACAAGGCCGGTACCATCGCGACGCAACCGGCGCGCGACATTGGGTTGGACAAGGACGAGATTCCGCCCGTTTTGCTCAAGGCGGTGGACAATCCCTATGCTGCGCCGCCTTCGCGGACCTGCAAGGGGCTGAAAGCCTCTCTGGCCGAACTCAACGCCGTGCTGGGCGAGGATTTTACCATCGGCGCGAAGGCGAACGAGAATCGCACCGGCAAGATCGCCGAGGCGGTCGGCAAGACGATCGTCAATTCGCTCATCCCCTTCCGCGGGCTGGTGCGCGAGATCAGCGGCGCCGCCCCGGCCGAGCGGCGGTTGCAGGCCGCGGTGACGGCGGGCGTCGCGCGGCGCGGCTATCTGCGCGGCTATGCGGCGGCCAAGGGATGCAAGGTCACGAACTGACGGGTGCGGTGGACAGATAAGATAGAGGATGCCTGTCCCCGCCTGCGCGGGAACAGGTTGCGCCATGATGCAAAGCGGGTTCCGCTTTTACCATTTGCCCCTATATGGCGGGCATGACCGACCAGCCCAATCTCGCCGATCTTCAGGAAGAATATGAATTTCTCGATGTGGACGACCGTTATCGGTTGCTGATCGATCTGGGGCGCGGGCTGGAGGACATGCCCGATGCGCTCAAGACCGACGCGACTTTGGTGCGGGGCTGTTCGGCGGCGGTGTGGGTCTATCCTACGGTCCTGGATGATGGTCGGCTACATTTCCTGGCGGACAGCAATGCCGCGATTACCAAGGGGATTATTGCGCTGGTGCTGCTGACCGTTCAGGATCGCGCGCCCGGCGACATCAGCGCGTCCGATATCGAGGGCGCACTGGCGCCGTTCGACCTCAAGAACCAGCTCAGTTCCAACCGGACCCAGGGTATTCCCAACATGATCGCCCTGATCCGCGACACGGCGGCGCGTTACGCCGCATAGGAAACTCCCGGCGGGTTGAAACATTGTCCTTCCGTAACTGTATGGAAGGAAAACGGCGATGCGCGCCATTGTGATGATTGCAGCTGTGGCCACGCTGGCGGCCTGTAGCGACAACACGCCCAAGGAGCTGACCCAGCGCGAGCAGATCGGCCAGGTATGGAAATATGAGGACGGTGAGAGTGGCAAGCCCAAGGTCGCCTATATCGGCAGCGCCAACAGTGTGCAGACGATGACCGCACCCGACACATTTTCGGTCCTGCTGGTTCAGCCGCTCAAGGAGGGCGGCGCGGACGTGACGGTCAAGCTGGTCGGTGCGCCCTTTACCTGCGACCTGTCGGACTGCCGGATCACGGCCACCACTGACGACGGCAAGCGCCACGAATGGAAAGGGCGGATGGCGACCAATGACGACGGCATCGCGATCGCGCCGTCGCAGGGGGCTTATGATGCGATCAAGGACGCCAAGAGCATGAAGGTCGACCTGGTGGTGGACGGGAAGGCACAGACCGCGCCGTTCGACTTTAATCTGGCGGGGCTGGATTTGAACGGGTGATCTTCATGCTCCGTTCGTGCTGAGTAGCCATTGGGCGAAATCGAAATGGCGTATCGAAGGATGCTTCGATACCGGACTTCGACAAGCTCAGCCCTACTCAGCACGAACGGGTTTGTCGGGATTACTCCTGCAACGACACGCCTGGACTGCGCGGGTCGGCGGCGCCCTGCCAGTGGCCGTCAGGCAGACGCTCGGCGGCATTGGCCTTGAGGCCCATGCGGTTGACGCTGACGCGGTGGCCCAGTTTCTCCAGTGGCGCCTTCATGGCTTCGAGCGACGTGCCCTGTTCCAGAACCAGTCCGTCGCCGTTGAAGAAGAGCAGGCCATGGGCGATCGAGTCCTGCGCCGAGAGGCCCCAGTCGAAATGGGCGATCAGCGCCTTGGCGACCTGCATAATGATGGTCTTGCCGCCCGCCGCGCCGACGGTGAAGATGGGCGTGCCACCGGCGTCATAGACGATGGTGGGCGACATAGAGGAGAGAGGGCGCTTGCCTGGTTCCACCCGGTTGGCGACAGGCTTGCCATCCTTTTCAGGGGTGAAGCTGAAATCGGTCAGTTCATTGTTGAGGATGACGCCGTTTGCGATCAGTTGGCTGCCGAAGAAACTTTCGATGGTGGAGGTCCAGGCGGCGATGTCGCCATTGCGGTCGATCGCGACGAAATGGCTGGTGCCGCTTTCGGGCTGGGGCAACGAGGCGGTGCGCGGCTGCGCGCCGGGCGGGGTGCCGGGCTTGTAGGCACCCAGCGCCTTATTGAGGCGGATCAGAGAGGAGCGCCGCCTGAGATAGGCGGGGTCGATCATGCCGCTGACCGGGACGGATACGAAGTCTGGGTCGCCCAGCCAGGTTTCCCGATCGGCATAGGCGAGTTGCATCGCTTCGCCGATGACGTGCCAGCTACGCGGGTCATCCTTGCCCCATTGCGCCAGCGGGAAGCGTTCCACCATGCCGAGAATTTCCAACACGGTGACGCCGCCGGCCGAGGCCGGTCCCATGCCGCAGACGGTATAGGCGCGGTAGGGGCCGCAGACGGGCTTGCGGGGTTTCGCCTTGTAGGTCGCGAGGTCGGCCTCCGTGAGCGGCGCCGGATTCTTGGGGGCGTTGGTGACGGCGGCGCTGATGAGGCGGGCGTTTTGGCCGGTATAGAAGGCGTCCGGGCCTTCCGCGGCGATGCGTTTGAACAGGGCGGCGAGCGGCGGGTTCTTGAGTGTGGCGCCCACCGGGGGCGGGGCGCCATTCACCCAGAAGAGCTTCTGGATTTCGGGGAAGTCGGCCCAGATATTCTGGGTGGCGCGCAGGGCGGTGGCGGTGCGTTCGCCCAGGTCGAAGCCATCTTCGGCATAGCGGATCGCGGGGGCGAACAGGTCGGCCCAGGGCAGCTTGCCCCATTTTTTATGCACGTCCCACGCCATGCGCAGATTGCCCGGCACGCCGGCGGAATAGCCGCCCGGCCAAGCCTGCATGAAGGGGAGGGGCTTGCCGTCTGCGCCCATGAAGCGGTCCGGCCGCGCGGCGGCGGGGGCGGTTTCGCGGCCGTCGATCGATTCGAGCAGGCCGGTCGCGCCGTCATGATGCATCAGGAAACCGCCGCCGCCGATGCCGCTATTGTGCGGTTCCACGACGTTGAGCGTCAGCATCATCGCTATCGCGGCGTCGGTGGCGCTTCCGCCTTGGCGCAATATCTCCTGTCCGGCCTGCGCCGCGCGGGGATCGGCGGCGGACACGGTGGCGTTGGTCGACACCGGCGCGCGCGCGGCGGCAGGTGCGGGGATGAGGGCAAGGAGGGCGAGCGGGGCCAGCAGGCGCGAAAGGCGGGGAAGCATGGCCGTCACCCTAGCCATAAGGTTGCGCGCCGCAACCCTTTGTGGCGGTTTTTGGGCATGGCAGGGCGTTGGGTTGGGCAGAAGCGGGCGCTCAGCAGACCAGTCGCATAACCGGCAAGCGGATGACCCACACCGCACCCCAGCGAAGGCTGGGGTCTCAGGCGACGATGCGATGCGGTTGGGTAAGCGCCAAGCCGAAGCGCCGCGTCCCCCCCTCACAAGACCCCAGCCTTCTGGGGTGACGGGATTTTTACGTCGCCTTCCGCTTGAAGCCTCGCGCAAAGCGGAATGGCGGTAAGCCTACCCATTGATGCCGCACTATATCAGACGTCCACGCCCACCAATTCGGCGATCGTCTTCACGCCATCCCGTGCCATCAGCGCCTTCAGCCCCGCGTTGATCCGCCTGGCCAGATACGGCCCTTCATAGACCAGCGCGCTGTAAAGTTGGACCAGCGACGCGCCGGCGCGGATGCGGGCATAGGCTTGGGTCGCATTGGCGATGCCGCCGACGCCGATCAGCGGCAGCCGGTTGCCGGCCAGGCGCCGGAAATCCCGAAGCCGCGCCAGCGACAGGTCGGTCAACGGCGCGCCGGACAGGCCGCCCGTTTCGCCCGCATGGGGCGAGCGCAGCGCCGGGCGCGACAGAGTGGTGTTGGACACGATCAGCGCGTCGACGCAATGGTCGATGCAGGCCGCGGCGATATCCTCCACGTCGGCCGGTTCCAGATCGGGCGCGACCTTCAGGAAAATAGGCGTCGTTCCCGCGCCGCGCGCCGCCATCACCGCAGAGAGCAGATCGTCCAGCGCGGCGCGGCCCTGCAGTGCGCGCAGGCCGGGCGTGTTGGGGGAGGAGATGTTGACGGTGAGATAGTCGGCCAGCGGGGCCATGCAGGTGACGCCGGTCACATAGTCCGCGATGCCGCGCCCGGCCGCCGTCGCATCCTTGTTCGCGCCGATATTGATGCCGATCACCGGGCCGCCGCTATTTACGGGCTGGCGGTAGCGGGCGATCCGGTCCGCGGCCGCGCCCTGACCGCCATTGTTGAAGCCGAAGCGGTTGATGACGGCGCGGTCCTCGACCAAGCGGAACAGGCGCGGCTGGGGATTGCCCGGCTGGGCCAGCGGGGTCAGCGTGCCCAGTTCGGCGAAGCCGAAGCCCAGGCCATGCATTTTATGCGCGATCCGGCCGTCCTTGTCATAGCCCGCGGCGAGGCCGATGGGGTTGGGGAAGCGGATTCCCGCCACCACCGATTCCAGCATTGGATCGACGCCAAGCGGCGCGGTGGTCGGCATTAGGCGCAAGGCGGCGATCGAGAGATGGTGGGCGCGCTCGGCATCCAGGGCGAAGAGCAGCGGGCGGATCAGGCGATAGGACATCGCCAAGCCTATGCCAGCGGACCATCGGCCCGTCGAGTCACTGTGGCCATGCGGCAACAGCGCGGCGACAAGGTTATTTCATGACAAGAAACGTCATGAATGGAACCGTTTGCGCGCCAAAAATGTCCGTTTCATCCAATAAAGTTGCTTCGATTCGGGCGTAAAGCCGCCTTGCGACCCGAAGGCTCTCTGGCCTATGGCCAATGAGACCTTTTACTGACCCGGCGGTGCAAACCGCCGGGTCATTTTTTTGGCGCATTTCAAAGCTAGGTGCCGAAAAACTTTACCATATTTCAAGCGGCCGCTTGCGCTGCGCCTGCGTTGGCGCATAGTGATCGGCAGGGGTGAAAACATGGGGTCGCATCACAGCGATAATGTGGCGCGCGCAGTCGCGTTGCCGGATGACCGCGGGCCGCTGTCCTACACGGTCGATGCCGCACAGGGGCCTGTCCGGCTGCGCTATTTCGCGCCGCCCGCGCATCTGCGCGCCTATTTCGGATCGCTTTATTATTTCACCGTGTCGGCTGATCGCTATGCCGACGTCACCCGCGCCGATGTGCCGCAGTTGCGGCTGATGCTGGAGGGTGGCGGCGACTATCATTTCCAGGACGGGACGGTGATGGCGACGCCCGACGTCTGCCTGCTGGGGCCGACCATGGGGGCGACCCGGTTCGAACTGGACCGGCCGGCGCGGGTGATGGGCATTTCGCTGCTGCCCGCCGGCTGGCTGGCGCTATATGGCGGCGACGCCAGCGAGTTGGCGGACCGGTTGTGCGACTTGGCCGCCGAACGGGGCGACGCCTATGCCCGGTTGCTGGACGGGTTGCGCGGGCTGGGCGAGGATGCCGACGCCATGGCGGCGCTGTGCTGGGCAGAACTGGGGCGGCTGACGCGGCCATTGCGCCCGGCGACCTGGGAATTACTGGCGGCGATCGACGCCTGGCTGATGGACGAAGGGTCGCCGCGGATTGAAATACTGGCGGAGACGACCGGCCTGTCGCCGCGCCAACTCGCCCGCCTGGCCAATAAATATTATGGCGCGCCGCCCAAATTGCTGGCGCGCAAATATCGGGCGCTGCGCTGTTCGGCGCGGATCGCGCTGGACGGGGAAAGCTGGCAGCAATTGTGCGAGGAGGGCGGCTTTTACGACCAGTCGCACTTCATCCGGGAAATCAAGCATTTCATCGGCCTGACCCCGCACCAGTTGCAGACCGAGCCGTCGGCGGTGGCGCAACTGACGCTACTGCGGCGATCGCTGGGCGGCGACGTGGCGGTGCTGAATCGGTTGAGTTGAGCGATCAGAACGACTCCCATATCCATTCGCCCTCAGCCTGTCGAAGGGCCGCAACCAGCAGGATGCCTCGACAGGTTCAACCCGAACGGATTATATGAAGCGCGTTGTTCTAAGCCTTTCCAGGCAAAAATGCCTTGATTAACCGCGCCCGCGGGGCCACATGCGGCCAATCGGATGGATTCGATCCGATTTGAGAATGGTTCGCAATTGATATGAAATTATCGAGCTTCGCTGACTATGCGGTCGTATTGATGTCCGCTGCGGCGCGCCATTGTGGCGCGGCGAAGATGAACGCGACCACGCTTTCGGCCGAAACCGGCATCCCGCTGCCCACCGCGCAAAAGCTGGTGAGCCGGCTGTCGGCGGCCGGGCTGCTCGAATCGAGCCGGGGCACCGGCGGCGGCGTGCGCCTGTCGCGCCCGCCCGCGACGATCACGCTGGCCGATGTGGTGGAGGCGGTCGAAGGACCGATCGCCATGACCGCCTGCAACGAATTGGGGGCGCATGACTGCAATCTGGAAACCGACTGCCGCATCCGCCCGCACATGAATGTGGCCAATGAAGCGATCCGATCCGCCCTGGCCGGCGTGACGATCGCCAGCCTTAGCAGAGAAATGGCATGACCGAACAAGCAACCACCGTTCAAGGCTATTCTGGCCGCAACCAGGAAGCGCAGGAGGCCGCGGATCGCGCCTCCACCTACGAACATGGCTGGTCTTCGGCCATCGAGCAGGATTTCGCGCCCAAGGGGCTGAACGAGGATACGGTCCGCTTCATTTCCGCCAAGAAGAAGGAGCCGCAATGGCTGCTCGACTGGCGGTTGAAGGCGTTCGCCATGTGGAAGACGATGACGCCGCCGGACTGGGCGAAGCTGAACGTCCCGCCGATCGACTATCAGGACGCCTATTATTACGCCGAGCCGAAGAAGAAGGTGGAGCTGGACAGCCTGGACGAGGTCGATCCGGAGATATTGGCGACCTACAAGAAGCTGGGCATTCCCATCGCCGAACAGGAAGTGCTGGCAGGCGTGAAGGGTTCGCGTCGGGTCGCGGTGGACGCGGTGTTCGACAGCGTCAGCGTCGCGACGACCTTCCGCAAGGAGTTGGAGGAAGCGGGGGTCATCTTCCGCTCAATCAGCGAGGCGGTGCGCGAATATCCCGATCTGGTGAAGAAGTGGCTGGGCAAGATCGTGCCGATGCACGACAATTATTTCGCGACGCTCAACTGCGCGGTGTTTTCCGACGGCACCTTCGTCTACATTCCCAGGGGCGTGCGCTGCCCGATGGAACTCAGCACCTATTTCCGCATCAATGCGGAGAATACCGGGCAGTTCGAACGGACTTTGATCGTCGCGGACGAGGGGTCTTATGTCTCTTACCTCGAAGGCTGCACCGCGCCGATGCGCGACGAGAACCAGTTGCACGCCGCCGTGGTGGAACTGGTCGCGCTGGACGATGCGGAGATCAAATATTCGACCGTCCAGAACTGGTATCCCGGCGACGCGGACGGCAAGGGCGGCATCTATAATTTCGTGACCAAGCGCGCTTTGTGTCAGGGCAAGAACAGCAAGGTAAGCTGGACGCAGGTGGAAACCGGGTCCGCGATCACCTGGAAATATCCGTCCTGCGTGCTGAACGGCGAGAATAGCGTCGGGGAGTTTTATTCGGTCGCGCTGACCAACAATCTGCAACAGGCCGATACCGGCACCAAGATGATCCACAATGGCAAGGGGTCGCGATCGACCATCGTGTCGAAGGGGATTTCGGCCGGGCGCAGCAACAATACTTATCGCGGGCTGGTGCGCGTGGCGCCGGGGGCGGAGGGCGTGCGCAACTTCACCCAGTGCGATTCGCTGCTGCTGGGAGACCAGTGCGGCGCGCACACCGTGCCCTATATCGAGGTGCGCAACCCCAGCGCGCAGATCGAGCATGAGGCGACGACGTCGAAGATTAGCGACGACCAATTGTTCTACGCGATGCAGCGCGGGCTGGATGCGGAAAGCGCGGTGAGTTTGATCGTGAACGGGTTCGCGCGGGAAGTGTTGCAGCAATTGCCGATGGAATTTGCGGTCGAGGCGCAGAAGCTGCTGGGGATTTCGCTGGAAGGATCGGTGGGTTGACGCCAGGCGCGGCTCCATAACAGGACCAAGGAAGAAAAATTGAGCGACGAAGACGATATTCAGGATGCCCTGGCGGATTTTGCGGAGGATGTTGGCAATGGCCAGGCGTGGACCGCCGCGATCCGTATCCTGACCGAGGATTATGAGCTGGAAGAAGGCGAGCTGGAGACGCGCGCCCGCGCCGATTTCGGCGATTTGGACGCCTATGAGGCGACCAGCCGCGATACCCTGCAAAAAGCCGACGCGGCGATGACCGAGAAGCTGCGCAAGGACAAGGCGTTCCACAAGGCGAAGGCGCCCAACCTGGCCCGCATGGGGCCGGTGAGCGAGTTCGTCGTCGCGCTGCTGGAAAAGGGACCGCCGGAGGGCGAGGCCGACTGGTGGCCCTATATGCCGATCAAGCGCCATATCGACACGCTGTTCCCCGCGCCGGGCGACGTGCGGGACATGGCGTTCTGGACCGCGCGGACGCTTCAGCGGGCGCATGAGGGATAATTTATGCTGACGATCGACAATCTCACCAACGCAATCGACGGCAAGGCGATCCTGAAGGGATTGTCGCTGACCATCAATGCGGGCGAAATCCATGCGATCATGGGGCCGAACGGCGCGGGCAAATCGACGCTGGCCTATACGCTGGGTGGACGGCCGGGTTACGACGTGACGGGCGGGACCGCGACGTTTGACGATGCGGACCTGTTCGAACTGGAACCACATGAGCGCGCGGCGGCCGGGCTGTTCCTGGGCTTTCAATATCCGGTCGAGATTCCCGGCGTGTCCAACCTGCAATTTCTGCGCGAGAGCCTGAATGCGCAAAAGCGGGCGCGCGGCGAGAACGAATTGAATGGCGGCGAGTTCATCCGTCTGGCCAAGGAAAAGGCCGCGCTGCTGGGCCTCGACATGGAGATGCTCAAGCGGCCGGTGAATGTCGGCTTTTCCGGCGGCGAGAAGAAGCGGGCCGAAATGGTGCAGATGGGCATCCTTGATCCCAAGCTGGCGATCCTCGACGAGACGGACAGCGGCCTCGACATTGATGCGCTCAAAATCGTGGGCGCGGGGATCAACGCGATCATGCGCAAGTCCGACAAGGCGGTGCTGCTGATTACCCATTATCAGCGGCTGCTCGATTATGTGAAACCGGACTATGTGCACGTGCTGGCGGGTGGCCGGATCGTGAAGTCCGGCGGGCCGAACTTGGCGCTGGAGCTGGAGCGTGAGGGTTATGCCGAGGTGGTGGCGGCGTGAACGCTCTCGCTCTGCCAACCCGCCGCCAGGAAGACTGGCGCTATAGCGATGTGGAGGCTGTCGCCGCCATCTGGCCGACGCCTGCCCCGACGCGGATCGATGTGGCGGCAGGGGACGTCGCGCGCCATCATCTGTTGCAGGACGCGGCGGATGGGACGGCGGCGGTGCATGACTATGTCATCACCATCGCCGACGGGGCGCGGTGCGATTTTCATGTGCTCAATATCGGCGGCAAGCTGGGGCGGGTGACCTTTCATGTGACGATCGGAAGCCAGGCGCATTTCGAGCTGAACGGCGCGATATTGGGCGGCGGTGACCAGACGTTGGAGATCATCACCAGCGTCACGCACGCCAAGCCCGATTCGACCAGCGGTCAGACGATCCGGTCGATCCTGGGCGGTCGCGCCACCGGCAGTTACCTGGGCAGCATCAATGTCGCGCGCGATGCGCAGCGGACCGATGCATTTCAGTCGGTCAAGGCGATGCTGCTGGACCGGACGGCTACGGCCAACGCCAAGCCGGAGTTGGAGATCTTCGCCGACGACGTGAAATGCGCGCATGGCGCGACCGTGGGCGAACTGGACAAGGCGGCGCTGTTCTATATGGCGAGCCGCGGGATGGACCCGGCGACGGCCAAGACGTTGCTGCTGCGATCCTTCGTCGCGGGTGTGTTTGATGATGTGGCGGACGAGGCGGTCAGGCAAGCGCTGGAAGCGGCCGCGATCGCCAAGCTGGAGGCGTTGGTATGAACGATCTCGCCCAGACTTTGCGGTTGCGGGATGATTTCCCCGGTGTGGGCGACTGGCACTATCTGGACAGCGCCGCGACCGCGCAGAAGCCCCATGCCGTGATCGACGCCATCGCGCGCGCCTATGGCCCGGATTATGCGACGGTGCATCGCGGCGTCTATGAGCGGTCGGCCAACATGACGCTCGCCTATGAAGCGGCGCGGCGCAAGGTTGCCGGCTTCATCGGCGCGGCGAGCGACGGTGAGATCGTCTATGTCCGAGGCGCGACCGAAGGGATCAACCTGGTCGCGCAATGCTGGGCCGGGACGCAACTCAAGGCGGGCGACCGCATCCTGTTGTCGATGCTGGAGCATCACAGCAATATCGTGCCGTGGCAGATCGTCGCGGAGAAAGTCGGCGCGGCGATCGACGTCGTGCCGCTGACGCAGGATGGCAAGATCGACTTGGACGCGATGCGCGCGATGATTACGCCGCAGCACCGGATGGTCGCGCTGGCCCATGTGTCCAACGTGCTGGGCAGCGTGCTGGACGTGCGCCGCGCCGCCGATATCGCGCATATGGTGGGTGCCAAAATCTTGATCGACGGGTGCCAGGCGGTGCCACGGCTGGCCGTCGATGTGGCGGCGATGGATTGCGATTTCTACGTTTTTTCCGCGCACAAGCTGTACGGGCCAACCGGCATCGGCATATTGTGGGGACGGGCCGAATTGCTGGACGCCATGCCGCCCTATCAGGGTGGCGGGTCGATGATCGACAAGGTGACGTTCGAGAAGACGACCTATGCCCCCCCGCCCAACCGGTTCGAGGCGGGCACGCCGCATATCACCGGGGTCGTTGGGCTTTCCGCTGCGATCGATTATGTGCAGGGCATCGGGCTGGACAGGGTCCACGCGCATGAGTGCTCGCTGGTGGCCAAGGCGCGGGCGGCGCTGGGCGGGATGAACAGCATCCGCCTGTTCGGGCCGGACGACAGCGCGGGCATTCTGTCTTTCGCGGTCGAGGGGGTGCATCCGCACGATGTCGGCACCATATTGGATGAAACGGGCGTTGCGATCCGGGCCGGCCATCATTGCGCACAGCCGTTGATGCGCCATCTGGGCGTCGAGGCGACCGCGCGGGCCAGTTTCGGCATTTATAGCGACGAGAGCGATGTCGAGGCGCTGGTCGCGGGATTAGAAAGAGTAAGGAAGATCTTCGCCAATGACTGACAATAATCGCGAGGAGAGTAAGATCGTGATCGAGGAAGTCGAGGCGGTGGAAGCCCCGCCCAAGGCGCGGGTCGACGAGGCGCGTCAGCGCGACTATCTGGACGGCTTCCTGTCCGCCAAGCCCAGCGCCGCGCCGGCCGGTGAACCGGGCGGCAACCTCTATGACGGGATCATCGAGGCGCTGAAGGAGATTTTCGACCCGGAGATCCCGGTCAATATCTATGATCTGGGCCTGATCTACGGCGTCGATGTGACGGACGATGGCCACGCCGTCGTCACCATGACGCTGACCACGCCGCATTGCCCGGTCGCTGAATCCATGCCGGGCGAAGTCGAACTGCGCGTGGGCGCGGTGCCAGGCGTGGGCGATGCGCAGGTCAACCTGGTCTGGGATCCGCCATGGGACCCACAAAAGATGAGCGATGAAGCCAAGCTGGAACTGGGGATGCTCTGAAAGTTTCCCCTCCCTTCAGGGAGGGGTCAGGGGAGTGGCTGTACGGTTCGGCTGCTCCAACATGCCCTCCCCCAACCCCTCCCTAAATGGAGGGGAGGAGACAAGAGAATGACCGACGTACAGACCAAGATCCGCGCCCGGCCCGCCGCCGTCATCCTGACGCCGACGTCGCAGGCGCGCATCGCTGACCTGATGGCGCAGGCGCCCGATGGCGCGATCGGCGTCAAGCTGTCCACGCCCAAGCGCGGCTGTTCCGGGCTGGCCTATTCGGTCGATTATGTGAACGAAGAGGCGAAGTTCGATGAGAAGATCGAGACGCCCGGCGGCGTGCTGTATATCGACGGCGCGTCGGTGCTGTACCTGATCGGATCGACGATGGATTGGGTGGAGGATGACTTCACCGCCGGCTTCGTGTTCAACAATCCCAACGCCAAGGGCAGTTGCGGCTGTGGCGAGAGCTTCACGGTTTAAGGCGGCCGTGTTCCCGCATAGGCGGAATATGATTGAAGGGGAATCTATGCCCCATATGCTCATCCTTGGGCTAGGCTACACCGCCGCTCGCCTGGAGGCTTGCTTGCGTGGCGAGGGGTGGCGGGTTACGGGCGTTCGGCGGAGCGCCGACGCGGATATCCTGGCCTTCGATGACGCCAGCGCCGTCCGCGCCGCCATCGCCAGCGCAACTCATATCCTCTCTTCCGTGCCGCCCGAAGGGGACGCAGACCCCGTCCTTGCCCGCTATGGCGCCGCGATCGCCGCCGCACCGGCGCTCTGGACCGGCTATCTGTCGTCCACCGGCGTCTATGGCGATGCGGCAGGCGCCTGGGTGGATGAGGCAAGCCTGGTGGGGCAGGGGCGGCGCACCGCCCGCGCCGCCGCCGATGCCGACTGGGGGGCGTTGCGTGCCGACATGCGCCGTTTTCGCCTGCCAGGCATTTATGGGCCGGGGCGATCGGCACTGGAACGGGTGCGCGTGGGCAGGGCGCACCGCATCGCTTTGGCCGGTCAGGTTTTCAGCCGGGTGCATGTGGACGATATCGTCGGCGGAGTGATCGCCAGCTTCGATGGTCCACCCGGCGTCTATAATCTGGCGGATGACCTGCCCTGCGCGCAGAATGACGTGATAGAGGCGGCCTGCGACTTGCTGGCCCAACCCTGGCCGCCGCTCCAGACGATGGAGGAGGCTGCACTGTCGCCGATGGCGCGGGGTTTCTATGCCGAAAATCGCCGGGTCGCCAGTGGCCGGGCGAAGCGGTTGCTGGGCTGGACGCCGCGCTATCCGACTTATCGGGAGGGCTTGGCCGCCTGCTTGTGAGACGGCCTGGCGTATGGTTTACGGCTTGTTAACCGGCGAGGACGAAGGCGGGATCATCATAGTGCAAGGATGATCCATGACCCGTATCGACAAGGCCTTTTCCGCGCTCAGCGACCAGATGCAGCATTTGTCTGCGCCACGACCTGTCTTGGCTCCGTCCGAATCGATTCCCAGCCTGCTCGCCAAAGTCGACGCCGCCAAGCGGCGTTATCAGCCGGGCGCGCGTTAAGTCGCTTTCGAGCGCAGCGCGATGGCCATGCCTGCGATGGCGAGCAGCGCGCCTGCAATGGCCAGCGCGCTCCAGCGATAGCCTTCCGCCAGGGTCGAGATCAGCATCGCGATCACCGGGATCAGCACGCTGCTATAGGCCGCGCGGCCAGCGCCCATGCGCTGGATCAAGGTGAAATAGAGCGGGAAGGTCACGACCGATCCGGCGATGCCAAGCCAGCCTATGCCCAATATATAGCCCAGCCGCGACTCGAACTGCGGCGGGCCGATGGTGGCCCAGGCGAAGGCGGCGTCCACCGCGGCACCGATCAGCATGGCCCAGGCCAGCACCGCCAGCATCGGCAGGCGGCGGGCGATATCCATCCCTTGCATGACATTAGCGGCCGACGCGCTCATCAGCCCGGCGAGCGAGAAGGCCGCACCCAGCAGCACCATATCCGGCCGGACGGTCGCGGCATGATATTCATGGACCAGCATCAATATGATGCCCGTCACCGCCACCAGCGACCCGCCGATAAAGGCGTGGCTGACGGGCTGGCGGAAGATTAGCCAGGCGAGGATCGAGTTGGGAATAAGCAGCATCGCATAGACGACCGCGACTAGGCCGGAGGTCAGATAATGTTCCGCCCGATAGACGAAGTTGAAGTTCAGGACGAACTGGGCCACGCCGAGCAGGGCGGCGTAGACGAGGCCGCTGCGTCCGATGTTAAGCGGGACGCCGCGCCATTTGGCGAAGGCGGCCATGGCGATGCCGGCGAGCAGGAAACGGTAGCAGACCGACCAACTGGCCGGCACTGACCCGATCTGGTCGCGGATCACGATCCAGGTCGAACTCCAGATCAACGTGACAAGGATGAAGGGCAGCACGACGCCGCCGGACGTACCGCCATTTCGCCCAAGCCGGGCTGCAAACGGCACTGTTCTGCGCTTCCGGTACTCACGTGCAAGAGGGACGCTGCGCTCCGGTTCTCGACCAGCACCATTTTTTTCGCCTCGGCCTGAACGAAATGACGGCACGTCCGAATCTGACGAATGTTCACTCATATGGTGAGCGCCCACAGCGCGTGCGCCAGCGGCGCGACGCTGGCCGCGTCCTGGGACCAGTTGGTGACCAGCCGCGCGGCGTCGTCGCCCCAGTCGTAGAAATCGAAGCCCTGGGCGCGCAAGATGGCGGCTTCGGCGGCGGACAGGCGGATGAACAGCTCGTTCGCCTGCACCGGGTGGAGCAGGCGGCCGGTGGCGCCGTCGGCAAGCGCCTGCGCCGCTGCGTTGGCCATGCGGGCGTTGCGGAGCCACAGGTCGCCTTCGACCATCGCCAGTATCTGCGCGGCGAGATAGCGGCCCTTGGAGAAGAGATGGCCCGACCGCTTGCGCCAGCGCTTTGCTTCGGCCGCGCGGGCTGGTGCGGAGTCGCCGAAGAAGAGCAGCGCTTCGCCGATCATGCCGCCATTTTTGACGCAGCCAAAGGACAGCGCATCCACCCCGGCGCGCCAGGTGATGTCGGCGGGTGCGCAGCCCAAGTGCGCAACGGCATTGGCGAAACGTGCGCCATCCATGTGAAAGCCCAGGCCATGCGCCGTCGCCAGTTCGCCGAGCGCGGCGACCTCGTCCGGGCTATAGACCAGGCCATATTCGGTGGCGTTGGTGATGCTGATCGCGCAGGCCGGCACCTGATGCACGTCGGGGCGGATCGCCTTCAAGCGATCGGCGACGACGTCCGGCGTCAGCTTCGCGCCTTCGCCCGGCAGCGGCATCAGCGTCGCGCCATGGGTGAAGAAGCCGGGCGCGCCACATTCGTCGACGACGATATGCGCCTCCTCATGGCAGATCACGCCGCCATAGGGCGGGCAGAGCGTGGCCAGCGCGATGCTGTTGGCCGCCGTGCCGGTCGCGATCCACAGCGCGCTGACCGGGGTGTCGAACAGGGCGCTGAGCGCGCCATCCAGCTGCGCGCTCCAGGCGTCGCCATCATAGCCATGATCGGCGCGGTCGGCGGCGGCGATGGCCGCCATGACGGCGGGGCTGACGGGCGTGGCGTTGTCGGAAAAATAATGCATGGCCGCAGCGATACCCTTGGCGTCCGGCGGCGGGAAGAGGCCAGCGCGGCATCGCTGGCCCTTTTCGGCAAAATGGGTCAGTATATATGACCCATTGTTTCATGCGCCGCTCTGTGACATAGGCGGGCGCCTTGCACGCCAGAACAGGAGACTCACCATGGCCGCCGAGCAGACATCGCGTTTCACCGTTACCCCCAGCACCAAGGCTGTGGCGGCTGACGCGCGCGGGGTCCTGCTGGAAGATCCGGGCTTCGGCCGGCTCTTCACCGACCATATGGTGACGATTCGCTATACCGAGGGGCAGGGCTGGCACAGCCACGCCATTGGTCCGCGCGAACCCTTCCAGCTCGATCCCGCCTGCGCGGTGCTGCATTATGCGCAGGAAATCTTCGAAGGGATGAAGGCGTATCGACTGGAAGATGGCAGCATCGCCATGTTCCGCCCGGAGGAAAATGCCCGCCGCTTCGCCGCGTCGGCCGAACGGCTGGCGATGCCGGCCCTGCCCGAAGACCTGTTCCTGGAAGCGGTCGAGGAACTGGTGAAGATCGACGCCGACTGGATTCCGACTGGCGAGGGCAGCCTGTATCTGCGCCCCTTCCTGTTCGCGAGCGAGACGTTCCTGGGCGTCCGCCCGTCCAACGAATATATTTTCTGCGTCATCGCGTCCCCTGCTGGCGCCTATTTCAAAGGCGGCAAGAAGGCCGTGACGCTGTGGGTGTCGGAACATTATACCCGCGCGGCGCGCGGCGGCACGGGCGCGGCCAAATGCGGCGGCAACTATGCTGCGAGCCTGGTCGCGCAGAAGGAGGCGATCGGCCATGGCTGCGATCAGGTCGTCTTCCTCGACGCCGCCGAGAATAAGTGGGTCGAGGAACTGGGCGGCATGAACGTCTTCTTCGTGATGGACGACGGGTCGATCGTCACCCCGCCGCTGGGCGGCACGATCCTGCCCGGCATCACCCGCAATTCCATCATCGACCTGGCCCGCGCCAAGGGCCATGATGTGCGCGAGGAGCCGTACAGCTTCGCCCAGTGGCGCGCGGATGCAGCCAGCGGCGCGCTGCGCGAAGCCTTTGCCTGCGGCACCGCGGCGGTCGTCACCGCGATCGGCACGGTCAAAAGCAAGGACGGCGACTTCACCATCGGCAATGGCGATGGCGGATTGGTGACGGAGACGCTGCGGGCGGAGCTGACGGGTATCCAGCGCGGGATCGTGGCCGATCCGGCGGGCTGGGTGCGTACCGTCTGAGATTATAGGGCTGCGTGCTCCCGCGAAGACGCTGAGACGAGGCACGTTACTCGTTTCAGCGCCTTCGCGGGAGTACATGCTATTTGGTCCAGATCGCTTTTCAATTCTTGGCCAAGCGCCTAGATAGCGTCGCATGGAACGCTTCGATGTCGTCATATTGGGGGGCGGGCTGGTCGGCCTGACCTTGGGTATCGCTCTTTCCGGCCATGGCGTGCGCTGCGCCGTGATCGATCCGGCTGACCCGGTTTCGACCACCGCCGCGGGTTTCGATGGCCGCGTGTCGGCGATTAGCTCGACCAGCTATGCCATGATGAACGCCATTGGCGTTGGTAAGCATCTGGCGGGCAAGGGTTGTCCGATCGACCGGATATGGGTGAGCGACGGGCTGGAGCCGGGGGCGCTCGATTTCGCGCCGGATGCCGACGATGGCGTGATGGGAACGATGGTGCCCAATCGCGACCTGCGCGTCGCGCTGGCGCAGACGGCGGCCGAGGCGGTCAATCTGACTCGCCATCAGCCCGACCGCGCGGTTCATGTGGATCGCAATGAGGATGGCGTCACGCTGACGCTGGCGAGCGGCGTCACCATCCATGGCGCGCTGCTGGTAGCGGCGGAGGGGCGCAATAGTCCCACGCGCGAGGCGGCGGGGATCAACACGACGCGCTGGCAATATAAGCATACCGCCATGGTCACGGCGATCGACCATCAACTGCCGCACGCTAATACGGCCTATGAGATTTTCTATGTCGGTGGCCCCTTCGCGCTGTTGCCGATGCTGCCGGGCACCCGGTCCGCCGTGGTGTGGACCGTGCCGACCGAGCAGGCCCCCGCGATGATGAAACTGGGCGAGCGCGCCTGGCTGGCCGAGGCGCAGAAGCGGATCGGCGGCTTTCTGGGCGAGATCAGGCTCGCGGGTCCGCGATCCTCCTATCCGCTGGGCTTCCACCATGCCGCGCGCGTCACCGATACGCGGCTGGCGCTGGTGGGCGACAGCGCGCACGCCATCCACCCGATCGCCGGGCAGGGAGTCAATCTGGGCTTTCGCGACGTCGCGGCGCTCGTCGAGGTGCTGGTGGACGGCATGCGGCTTGGCCTCGATCCGGGCGATGCGCAGTTGCTGGCGCGCTACCAGCGCTGGCGCGGCCTGGATGCGATGATGACGAGCGTGGCGATGGACGGGCTGGTGCGGCTGTTCGATGTGCCGGGCAAGCTGCCCTCGTTGGTGCGGCGCGCGGGGCTGGCGGCGGTGCAACGCAGCGGGGCGCTGAAAGGACGTTTCATGGCGGAAGCGCGGGGGCAATCGGGGGCGTTGCCCAAGCTGCTGTCCGGCGAGATGGTGTGAGGCGGCAGACCAGCAGCGGCTGACGCGAGGGGCGCAAGTGGATTGCGCTGGCGCGTCCACCACGATACAGGGCTGTCATTCGCATGGACCCGGTGCAATTCCGGGTGGCTATTTCGGCCGCCGATCCGCCGAACAACGCGCGTCACAGACTCATTTCCGCGATTGCGTTCGCGCCATTGCTGTGACCTCGTCGGTTTTCCAAAATATGAACAATATAGCTTTTGCGCGCTATCGCGCCGAATGGTTTCAGGGTGCGGATAGCGCCCGACGCGACATATTGGCCGGCATGGTGGGCACCTTCGCCTTGATCCCGGAGGTCATCGCCTTTTCCTTCGTGGCGGGCATCGATCCGCAGGTCGGCCTGTTCGCATCCTTCATGATTGGCATCGTGATCGCCTTTGCGGGTGGGCGACCGGCGATGATTTCCGGCGCGGCAGGATCGGTGGCGCTGGTGGCCGCCGCGCTCGTCCATAGCCATGGGCTGCAATATCTGCTCGCCGCTACGCTGCTGGCGGGGGTGTTCCAGATCGTCTTTGGCCTGCTGAAGCTCGACATATTGATGCGCTTCGTTTCGCGGTCCGTCCGTACCGGCTTCGTCAACGCGCTCGCCATTCTCATCTTCTTGGCGCAGATGCCGCAGATGCTGGATGTCAGTTGGCACACCTATGCGATGATCGGCGGCGGGCTGGCGATCATCTATCTGGCGCCGCGCATCACAACGGCGATCCCTTCGCCGCTCATCTGCATCCTGATCCTGACCGCGGTCAACATGGCCTTTCCCATGCCGATTCACACCGTGGCGGACCTGGGCCGCCTGCCGTCGTCGCTGCCGTCCTTCGCTTTCCCGGTGATTCCCCTCGCCTGGCAGACACTGACGATCATCACGCCCTATGCGCTCGCCATGGCGGCGGTCGGTCTGCTGGAATCGATGATGACCGCCAGCGTCGTCGACGACCTGACCGAAACCAGCAGTTCGAAGGCGCGGGAATGCACGGGCCTTGGCCTCGCCAATGTCGCAGCGGGGATGTTCGGGGGCATCGCCGGGTGCGGCATGATTGGCCAGACGGTCGGCAATGTCCGCTACGGCGGGCGTGGACGCCTCTCCACGCTGGTCGCGGGCGTATTCCTGCTGCTGGTGATGGTGCCGCTGCGGCCATGGGTGGCGCAGGTGCCGGTGGCGGCGCTGGTCGCCATCATGATCATGGTGTCGATCAGCACCTTTTCCTGGGGGTCGATCCGCGACCTGGCGCGCCATCCCAAGGTTTCGGGCGTCGTCATGCTCGCCACGGTGCTGGTCACCGTCGCGACCCACGACCTGTCGATGGGTGTGGCCGTGGGCGTCCTGCTGAGCGGCGTTTTCTTCGCCTTCAAGGTGACAAGGCTGATGGATGTCACCTCGACCTACGACGCGACGACGGATACCCGAACCTACACCGTCCTTGGCCAAGTCTTCTTCGCCAGCGCGGATATCTTCGCCGATCGGTTCGACCTGCGCGACACGGCGAGCCGGGTGCGCATCGACTTGGCCGCCAGTCATTTATGGGACATTACGGCGGTCGGCGCGCTGGAGGAGGTCGTCACCAAAATGCGCCATCATGGCGCCACGGTCGACGTGATCGGTCTCAACCGGGCCAGCGCCATCCTGGTCGATCGGCTCGCACCGGCGGTGGGCGGCGGGAAAGACTAGTCCAGCCTCCCTGCGTCACAGCATCCGGCGCAGCACGTCGTCCTTCAGCACAAGATGGTGGCGCAGCGCCGCGCTGACGTGGATCGCGATCAGGGCGGCCCAGAGCCAGGGCAACAGTTCATGCGCGCCGCGCGACAGCCCGACGATCGCATTTTCCTTGCCCACGCCGAATTTCGGAACGTCGAACAGGAAGAACCAGTTGAGCGGACGGGTGCCCGCCGAAGTCATGATCCAACCCGAAAGCGGCAGGATCAGCATCAGCGCGTAGAAGAGGAAGTGCGTCGCATGGGCGGCGGCCTTTTCCCACAGTGGCATGGCGGCGGGCAGGCGCGGGGCGGGGTGGACGAGGCGCCAGACGATCCGTAGCAGCGTCAGCGCCAATATGGTGAGGCCGATCGACTTGTGGACCGGCATCACCGCCCAGTCCTTCGGAAAGGCGTCATGGGCGAAACCCAGCGCCAGGTTGAGGAGAATCAGGACGGCGATGGCCCAGTGCAGGGCGCGGGCGACGGCGGTGTAACGGGCCATGGGCGGCTCCTTCTTGCGAATGTCTGCCGGAAGCCAGGGCCATCCTGTCCGATGGCCCTGGCTTCACTCTGAACGTGCCGCCGCGCGGGCGACCCGTCAGGACTGACGATTGGCGATCAGATTGTCCACCACCGACGGGTCGGCCAAGGTGCTGGTGTCGCCCAGCGCCTGGGCCGACACGTCGCCCTCCGCGATCTTGCGCAGGATGCGGCGCATGATCTTGCCCGACCGGGTCTTGGGCAGGCCGGGGGCGAACTGGATTGCGTCGGGCGTGGCGATCGGGCCGATTTCGGTGCGCACCCATTTGACCAGCGTCTTGCGCAGATCGTCGGTCGCTTCCTCGCCGCTGTTGAGCGTCACATAGGCGTAGATGCCTTGGCCCTTGATATCGTGGGGGAAGCCGACGACGGCGGCTTCGGCGACGCTTTCATGCAGCACCAGCGCGCTTTCGACCTCCGCCGTGCCCATGCGGTGGCCCGACACGTTGATGACGTCGTCCACGCGGCCGGTGATCCAGTAATAGCCGTCGCCGTCGCGCCGGGCGCCGTCGCCGGTGGTATATTTGCCGGGGAAGGTGGTGAAATAGGTCTGGAAGAAGCGGTCATGATCGCCCCAGACGGTGCGCATCTGGCCCGGCCAGCTTTGCGCGATGACGAGATTGCCCTCGGCCGCGCCGTCCAGCACATGGCCCTCCGCATCCACGATCTGCGGCGCCACGCCGGGCATGGGGAAGGTGGCGGAGCCGGGCTTGAGATCGGTGGCGCCCGGCGTCGGGGCGATCATGGCGCCGCCCGTCTCGGTCTGCCACCAGGTGTCGATGATCGGGCAGCGGCCTTCGCCCACGACTTCATGATACCAGCGCCAGGCTTCCGGGTTGATCGGTTCGCCCACCGTGCCGAGCAGGCGCAGCGAGGCGCGGCTGGTGGAATGGACGAAGCCGTCGCCTTCCTTCATCAGCGCGCGCAGCGCCGTGGGGGCGGTGAAGATGGTCTGCACCTGATGCCGGTCCACCACTTCCCAGATGCGGCTGGGGGTCGGCCAGTTGGGGACGCCTTCGTACATCAGCGTCGTCGCGCCGTTCGCCAGCGGGCCATACACGATATAGCTGTGGCCGGTGACCCAGCCGATATCGGCGGCGCACCAGTAGATGTCGCCGGGGCGATAATCGAAGCAGAGTTCGTGCGTGAGGGCAGCCCAGAGCAGATAGCCCCCGGTCGTGTGCAGCACGCCCTTGGGCTTGCCGGTGGAACCGGAGGTGTAGAGGATGAACAGCGGGTCTTCCGCGTTCATCGGTTCGGGCGGGCAGTCGGGCGATGTCTTGGCGGCTTCCTCATGCAGCCACAGGTCGCGGCCGTCCTGCATCGTCACCGTTCCGCCGGTCGCCTTGACCACGATGACCTTCTTCACACTGGGGCAATGGACGAGCGCGGCGTCGACATTGACCTTGAGCGGCACCGCCTTGCCGCCGCGGCGGCCTTCGTCGGCGGTGATGACGATATTCGAATCGCAATCCTGGATGCGACCGGCCAGCGCGTCGGGCGAGAAACCGCCGAACACGACGCTGTGGACCGCGCCGATGCGCGCGCAGGCGAGTAGCGCGAAGGCGGCCTCCGGGATCATCGGCATATAGATGGTGATGCGGTCGCCCTTCTTCGCGCCGGCGGCCTTGAGCACATTGGCGAGGCGGCACACCTCTTCGTGCAGTTGGGCATAGCTGTAGCGGCGCGGCTGGGCATCGGGCGAATCGGGTTCCCACAGAATGGCGGTCTGGTCCGCCCGCTGCGCCAGATGGCGGTCGATGCAATTGGCGCTGACGTTCAGCACGCCGTCGGCGAACCATTTGACGCCGAAATCGCCCTCGGCGAAGCTGCTTTCATTGCATTTGGTCGGGACTGTAATCCAGTCCAGCCGCTGTGCCCGCTCCAGCCAATAGGCGTCGCTATCCTCGATCGAGCGCGCATAATCGGCGTCGCGCGCCGCCCGGTCCATCAATGCTCCCTTCGCCCAGCTTTCAGGGACCGGGAAGAAATCATCAGACATTGGGCATCCTTTCCATCGCGAAACCGTTATTGCCGCCTCTTCTATCGCGCTGATAGCAGGATCGAAAGGCCGCACCATGCCGATCGCCACCATCCTTTTGGCCAATAGCGCCCTATGAATGGAATATTATGCGGCGATTTTGCTGCTTCCCCCGCGGCGCGCCCGCGCCTAACAGGGGTCGCTTATGTGGCTGCTTTATCAATTCCCGCTCTGTCCCTTCTCTCGCAAGGTCCGGCTTCTCCTGGGCGAGAAGGGGATCGGCTATGATCTGGTGCGAGAATCGCCCTGGGCGATGCGCGACGAATTTCTGGACCTGAACCCGGCCGGCACGACGCCGGTGATGGCGGACGCGGACAAGGGCGTCACCCTGATCGACAGCCAGGCGATCTGCGAATATTTCGAGGAGACGGTAGAGAAGTTCCCGCTGATTTCCGGCACCGCCGCAGGGCGGGCGGAAGTGCGGCGGCTCACCGTCTTTTTCGACCAGAATTTCTATGGAGACGTGGTCGGCCCGCTGCTGCACGAACGAATGAAGAAGCGGCTGATCGAGCGTGCGCCGCCCGACGCGCGCATCCTGCGCGAGGCGATGAAGCGCGCCAATGTCCATATGGACTATATGGACTATCTGCTGGATCATCGCAGCTGGATGGCGGGTGGGACGCTGAGCCTGGCCGACATCGCGGCGGCGGCGCATCTGTCGGTGGCGGACTATCTGGGTGGGATCGACTGGCAGGGGCATGAGCCGGTCAGACGCTGGTATGCGGGCTTCAAGTCGCGCCCCTCCTTCCGGCCTCTATTGTCGGAACGGATGGAGGTCATCACCCCGCCGGCGCATTATGAGAAGCCGGATTTTTAGCGGTTTTAGTCCGTTTCGGCCGCGAGATAGACGCGGTTGCGGCCATGTTCCTTGGCCAGATAAAGGGCGCGGTCGGCGGCCTTGAGCGCGGCGCGCGGGTCTTCGTAGATCAGCACATTGGCGACGCCGGCGGAAAAGCTGACTCGCTCCATCCGTTCGCCATTGGTGCGGTTGACCAGGCTGCGCGTGGCCAAATCCTCGCGCACGCTGTCCACCGCTTCGCAGGCTTCGGCAGCGCTCTTGCCGCGGAACAGCATCACAAATTCCTCGCCGCCATGGCGGGCGACGTGGCAATGGTCGTTCGAAGCCTTGGCCAGCAGGCCGGCGACGAATTTCAACACCCGGTCGCCCGTATCATGGCCGTGCGTGTCGTTGACATGCTTGAAATGGTCGATGTCGCAAAAGGCGACCGAGAGCATTTCGCCATTCTGCTGCGCCAGGGCCACTTCCTCCCGCAGCACCCCTTCGAATGCGCGGCGGTTGGGGAGGCCTGTGAGATGGTCATGTTCGGCGGCGCGGCGGGCATTTTCCAGGCTGGACTTGAGCGCCTGGGTCTGGCGCTGATTATCGCGCAACTGGGTTTCGACCTGACGGGTCTTTTCGACCATTGAGCGGGTCAGGCCGACCAGGCGGGCCAATACCGGTTCATTGTCGCGGCCTTCGCCCAAATCCTTGGCTTGCTCCTGCAGCGCAGCGCCATAATCCTTCGCCGAATTGCGCGACTCATGCATCAGGCCGGTGAATTGGGTGAGGTTTTCCTCCACCTTGTCCAACATGGTCGCCAGCGATTCGGGCGTCACCTCATCGGCGCGCTGTTCGGCGGCGATCGATTCGATCCAGCCATTGGTGATCTTGCCGCGTTCCATCATCACCGCCCTGATCGCCTTTTCGACGCCAATATTGGCGCCGGTCAGATAATCCAGCGCGACGCTGAAATTGATGGGAGTCAGATCGAGATCATGGGCGAAGAGGAAATCGCCTATATCGCCATAAAGCTGTCGGCGGCGGTTGATTTCCCGGTTGGATGCGGTGCCGCTGCGCGGCCTTAATTCCTCTTCGACGCTATCCTCCTCGGATTTGCCGGAAAACCCTCTGGCCCAGCGCGCCAGACGATCGGTCAGCCCATGTTGCGGGCTGGCGGAAGAAGATTGTGCCCCGTTCATATGCTTCATAACGGACGGCGGGAAACAAGGTTAAGGCGGCGACAGCGAAATAATCGGGTCAGATGTCGGCGCTGACCAGCCAGTCGCGGAAAATGCGCACGGCGCGGGTCTGCAGCGCGCGGGGCCGGCAGACGAAGAAATAGCGATAGGGGCTTTCGACATGGATCGGGAACAGCCGCACCAACCGCGGATCGCCCGACTGTTCATAATGGCTGGCGTGCATCACCGCGACGCCCAGCCCCTGGGCGGCGGCCTCCAGCATCAATTGCCCTGAATCATAATTGTCGATCGCCAGCGGTTGCAGGTCGGGCAGGCCCGCCGCCTCCTTCCAGGCGTCGAACGACATCGCCATGTCGCGGTGGAGCAGGATCGTCTGCTGCGCCAGTTCGGTGGGAGAGGCGAGCGCCTGTGACCCCTCCAGCAATTCGCGCCGGCCGATCAGATAGACTTCCTCATGATCCAACTCATGCGCGTAGAGCGCGGGATCGATGTCCTTCGACAGCACGATCGCCGCATCCAGCCCTTCGCCCAGCCGCGCGACCGCATGGGGCGTCGTTTCGATGTCGATATGCAGCTGTGGATGTTGCTGGCGCAGCTTGCCCAGATGGGGAAAAAGGCGCTGCGTCGCGAACAGCGGCATCACGGCCAGGCGCAGGCGCAACTGGTTGCCGCCGCTCTGAATATTTTCCAGCGCCTGCGCCAGGGAATCGAGGGCGGGCGCGATATCGTCCAGCAACCGCTGCCCTTCGGCATTGATTTCCAGCGCCTGATGCTTGCGGTCGAACAGGGGGCGGCCAATGAAGCGTTCCAGCGCCTGCACGCGGCGGCTGAGCGCCGGAGTCGAAAGGGCGAGTTCCTCCGCCGCCGCCTTGACGGAGCCCAGGCGAGCAACCTGAACAAAGGCCTCCAGGGCCGTGAGGGGCGGCAATCTGCGCATATCTCGTCAAATATCAAAGCCGGTGCGCTGCGCCGCGTCATGTCTTCTTGTCGGGCGCATCGCGAGCCGGGGTTCAAGCATCCTCTCCGCACTGAGCAGGAAAATGGGCAAAATGGCAAGATGCATTTTTTGCAACTCCGCGTTTCTTTTCGCACTTGCAATAAAATGTGTCGCGCCGCACATAGGAGGTGCCTTTCAGGCATCCTCTCCTAAAACTTTCAGGGCTGGCCTTTTGGGCTGGCCCTTTTTTTCGTCGGTCGATCCGGCGGCTTGCCCCTTTTCGCGCGTCCTTGCGTTTCCTATCTCGTTACGGAACCAGAAAGACGGGGATGGCTTGTGGCCGATCAGGAAAGTAGCGGACGCCGGATTCAGGTCGCCAATGCACGGCCGGAGGATGCGGGGCGCGGTTTGGCGCGGTTGCCGCTGGCGGTGATGGCGGAATTGCAGCTGGCCGAAGGCGATGTCATCGAGATTGTGGGCAAGCGATCGACATCGGCGCGGGTCGTGCGGCCGTATAAGGAGGATGAGGGCTTGGATGTGCTGCGCCTGGATGGCTTGCAGCGCGCCAATGCCGGGGTCGGCTCTGGCGACTTCGTGGAGATCGGCAAGGCGGAGCCGCGGCCCGCCCAACGAGTGGTGTTCGCGCCTGCACAAAATAATCTGCGGTTGCAGGGCAATCCCGATGCCTTGAAGCGCGTCTTTTATCAGCGGCCGCTGACCGCGGGCGACGTCGTCGCGACATCGGGACAACAGCAGGTGCCGCCCGGCGACATGCCTCCGCAGTTGCGCCAGATGCTGGCCGCGCCCGCCTATGCCTTGCAGGAAATCCGTCTGGTCGTGGTGTCGACGGTGCCCAAGGGCATCGTCCATATCGACGCGGATACCGAAGTGGAACTGCGCGCTGAATATGAGGAGCCGCGCGAATCGCGCCGGGCCGACGTGACCTATGACGATGTCGGCGGCATGGCCGATGCGATCGACCAGCTGCGCGAGATGGTCGAGCTGCCGTTGCGTTATCCCGAATTGTTCACCCGGCTGGGCGTCGATCCGCCCAAGGGGGTGCTGCTGCATGGCCCGCCGGGGACCGGCAAGACGCGGCTGGCGCGGGCGGTCGCCAATGAATCGGACGCTGAATTCTTCCTGATCAACGGGCCGGAGATCATGGGGTCGGCCTATGGCGAGTCCGAAAAGCAGTTGCGCGAGATTTTCGAGGCGGCAGCCAAGGCGTCTCCTTCGATCCTGTTTATCGACGAGATTGATTCGATCGCGCCCAAACGGGGGCAGGTGACGGGTGAGACGGAGAAGCGTCTGGTCGCCCAGTTGTTGACGCTGATGGACGGGTTGGAGCCGCGCACCAATCTGGTCGTCATCGCCGCAACCAACCGGCCCGAGGCGATCGACGAGGCATTGCGGCGGCCCGGCCGGTTCGACCGCGAGATCATCGTCGGCGTGCCCGACGAGCGCGGGCGGCGCGAGATATTGGGCATTCATACCCGCGGGATGCCGCTGGGTGACAAGGTCGACCTCGCCGAACTGGCGCGCATGACCTATGGATTCGTCGGCGCGGACCTCGCCGCGCTGACCCGCGAGGCGGCGATCGAGACGGTGCGCCGCTTCATGCCGCGCCTGAACCTGGAGGACGGGACGATTCCGGCCGACGTGCTGGAGGAATTGTCCGTCACGAGGGAGGATTTCCTGTCGGCGATCAAGCGCGTCCAGCCTTCGGCGATGCGCGAAGTGATGGTGCAGGCGCCCAATGTCAGTTGGGAGGATATTGGCGGGCTGGACGACGCGCAGATGCGGTTGAAGGAAGGGGTTGAGCTGCCGCTGAAAGACCCCGACGCCTTTCGCCGCATCGGCATCCGCCCGGCAAAGGGGTTTTTGCTTTACGGCCCGCCCGGCACCGGCAAGACCTTGCTGGCCAAGGCGGTGGCGCGTGAGGCGCAGGCCAATTTCATCGCTACCAAGTCGAGCGACCTGCTGTCCAAATGGTATGGCGAAAGCGAACAGCAGATCGCTCGCCTGTTCGCGCGCGCGCGGCAGGTGGCGCCGACGGTCATCTTCATCGATGAACTGGACAGCCTAGTGCCTGCGCGCGGCGGGGGGCTGGGCGAACCGGCGGTGACGGAGCGGGTCGTGAACACCATCCTCGCCGAGATGGACGGGCTGGAGGAGTTGCAGTCGGTGGTCGTCATCGGCGCGACCAACCGCCCCACCCTGATCGATCCGGCGCTGCTGCGGCCGGGGCGGTTCGACGAGCTGATCTATGTGCCGGTCCCCGACGAGGCGGGCCGCCGCCGCATATTGGGCATTCATACCGGCAAGATGCCGCTGGCCGATGATGTGGACCTCGATCATATGGCGCGCGAGACGGAGCGTTTCACCGGCGCGGACCTAGAGGATCTGGTGCGGCGCGCGGGCCTGTTCGCGCTGCGCCAGTCGCTGTCGGTCGACAAGGTGACGCAGGCGCATTTCGACAGCGCGCTGGGCGACACTCGCGCGTCCGTCACGCCCGAAATGGAGCGCGAATATGAGCAGATCCAGTCGCAATTGAAGCAGCGGGCGATGCAGGTCGATCCGATCGGCTTCGTGTCGCCAGGCATGGTTCGATCGCGCGACGGGGCTGACTGAGCGAGCGGATCGACTGAACGGGCGGGGCGGCGGATTGAACCCATCCGCCGCCGCCGCGTTCATGACGATAGTGTCGCAAAGCCGCTTGCCAGCAAGGCCGGGATTTGCAAGGCGGTGAGCATGATCCAGATAGGCGGGTGTTGATGGCCTCCATTCCATTGAAGAAGAACAAGAATAAGGCCGACGCGGGTAAGGCGGGGTCATTTTTCAGCCAATGGGGCATGTTCTTCCGCCAGTTCGTCAGGCATCCCGGCATGATAGGTTCTGTCATCCCGTCCTCCGCGACATTGGTGGACCGGATGCTGGACCAGGTCGATTGGCACGATACGCGGCTGTTCGTGGAATATGGGCCGGGTGTGGGCACCTTCACCCGATCGATCCTCGATCGCTTGCCGACCGACGGCACGTTGCTCGCGATCGACCTCAATCTCGACTTTGTCGCCTATCTGGAGGCGAAGATCGACGATCCGCGTTTGCGCGTGGTCCACGGATCGGCAGCCGATGTACGCCGCTTCATCAAGGAAGCGGGCCATTATCAGGCCGATTATGTCTTGTCGGGCATCCCCTTTTCGACCCTGCCCGAAGGCGTGGGCGAGTCGATCTGCGCGGAAACGCGCAGCGCATTGCGGCCGGGCGGGGCGTTCCTGATCTACCAATATTCGCGCTATGTGCTGCGCCTGCTCAATCCGCTGTTCGGCGATGTCAGCGATTCGCTGGAATGGCGCAACATCCCGCCCTGCCGGATGATTCGCGCGGTCCGGCGGGAGGCATTGGCGCAAGCCGCCTGAAATTTCCTAATCGAGATCAAGTCTCCGGACTAAACCGGCAGCCTTCCAAAGCGAATTTGACTTCCGCCCCGCTTGAGCTAACCCCGTTGCGGGGCATGGGGGAAGATCATGGCGACACGCGCCGAAGGTAGCGATCCGTGGGCGGACCTGTTCCTGTCCGCAGCGCTGCAACCGGAAAAATGGGGGGAAGCCATCAAGGCGATGGCCGACGCCACAGGATCGCGCCATGGGCAGTTGATCGGTTTTGGGCCGGGCGCGTCGAGCTTCAACTGGATCAGCGATATCGACGCCAGCGTCGTCACCAAGACGGCATTGATCGACCAGTCCGCGCCCGACCTGAATTTCCGGGTGGCGGCGGATCGGCTGGCCGATCGGCCGACCATCGTGCATGAAGCCCATTATGACGTCGCCCGGCAATCGCTGCGGTCCGACGTTTATCTGGACCTATGTTCCGACTTCGATATTTTCGATGGGTGCCAGACGCGGCTGGTGGTCAATGACGACCAGATGATCGGACTGGCCCTGTTGCGCGACAGCAAGGACGGGCGGACCAGCGAGCGGGATCGTGACCTGTTCGGGCAGATTGCGGGCCATGCGCGGAACGCCGTTCGGCTCCAACAGGCGATCGAGCAGCAGGGCTTCGCCTTGCTGTCCGGCACGTTCGAGGCGATGGACCGGGCCTGCTGGCTGCTCGACGCGACCGGACGGGTGGGCGGCATGACGCCGCGCGCCGAAGCGTTGCTGTCGTCCAGCCGAATCAGGGTCAGCGACGGCTGGTTGGCCAGCGATCGGGCGGAGGAAACGCGCGCGATGGTGCGGGCGATGCGTGCGGTGATCGATCCGCCCGGCCTGCCGGCCGATCCGGTCGCGCTGGCGGACGATGCCGGCGGGGTCGCGATCATGCTGGAGTTTCATCCTTTGCCGGTGCGGCCTTGGGCGCTGCCCTTCGCCCCGCGCGCGATCGTCATCGCCCGCGTCGGCGCGCCGACCGACCGGCATGTGCAATCGCTGACGCGGGCCTTCCGCCTGACCCCTGCCGAAGCGGACATCGCCATACGGCTGGCGGCGGGCCAGGGGCGCAAGGACATTGCCGTGGCCCGCGGCGTGTCGGTGGAAACGCTCAAGGTGCAACTGCGCAGCATCTACGACAAGACCGGTTGCAGCCGGGAATCGCAACTGGTGCGCATCGTCGGCCTGATCAGTCACTGATTTTGCGAATTTTCTGTTGCCTACCCCCTTTGGGGTATGTGGCGGCCATCACGAAAGGGTAGAGAATGCCGCAGGCGGGTTCGTCCTGCTGGGCCGGCGGCCGGATCATATTGCGACCCATGATCCGGTCGTCGGCACTATTTCTCCCCAAGGTCTGCCGCTTTCGTTTCGGCGCGCTTTCATGCTAAGGCGCGGCCGACCTTTCGGCGAGAGCTTTCCCATGAACGACCTGACCCAGACCCCTGAAATGTTGATCGCCATGCTGGGCGCGCGGGCGCGCGCGTCCGCCGCGACGATCGCGCAGGCGAGCGACGCGCAAAAGGCCGACGCGCTGCGGCGCGCGGCGCAGGCGTTGCGGGATCAGGCGCCGGCGATCATCGCCGCCAATGCGCGCGACATGGACAATGCGGTCGCCAATGGCCTCTCGCCTGCGCTCCTCGACCGGCTGAAGTTGAACGCAGAGCGCGTCGCCGCCACCGCCGAGGGCGTTGAGCAGGTCGCGACGCTCGCCAATCCGCTAGGCAGCGTGATCGACAGCGTGGTGCGCCCCAATGGCCTGGAACTCAGTCGGGTGCGCGTGCCGCTGGGCGTGATCGGCATCATCTATGAAAGCCGCCCCAATGTGACGGCGGACGCGGCGGCTTTGTGCCTGCGCGCGGGCAATGCGGTGATCCTGCGCGGCGGCAGCGAAGCGAAGGAGAGCAACCGTGCGATCCATGCTGCGATGGTCGAGGGCATCGTCGCCGCCGGCCTGCCCGCCGATGTCGTGCAATTGGTGCCCACGACCGATCGCGCGGCCGTGGGTGCGCTGCTGAAAGCCGCCGAGTTTGTCGATCTGATCGTGCCGCGCGGCGGCAAGAGCCTGGTCGCGCGGGTGCAGGAAGAGGCGCGCGTGCCGGTGCTGGCGCATCTGGACGGTATCAACCACAGCTACGTCGACGGGGCGGCCGACCCCGCCATGGCGCAGGCGCTGGTCGTCAACGCCAAGATGCGGCGGACGGGCGTGTGCGGCGCCACCGAAACGGTGCTGATCGATCGCGCCTATGGCGCGGCGGCGGCACTGGTGACGGCGTTGCTGGACGCCCGATGCGAAACGCGCGGCGACGAGGATGTGCAGGCGATGGATGCGCGGGTCATTGCGGCGGCGGATGCGGACTGGGACACCGAATATCTCGACGCGATCGTATCGGTTCGGTTGGTCGATGGCGTGGAGGATGCCATTGCCCATATCGCCGCCCATGCCAGCCACCATACTGACGCGATCATCACGGAGGATGGCGCGACGGCCGAGCGCTTCCTCAACGCCGTGGATAGCGCGATCGTGATGTGGAACGCATCGACCCAGTTTGCCGATGGCGGCGAATTTGGGCTAGGCGCGGAGATTGGCATTTCGACCGGGCGGCTCCATGCGCGTGGGCCGGTGGCGCTGGAAGGGCTGACGACCTATAAATGGATCGTGCGCGGGACGGGGCAGGTGCGGCCTTAAAGATATGGGGTGCTCCCGCGCAGGCGGGAGTCCAGTTCTGAGGCCGGGACTAGCTTCCCGCCTGCGCGGGAACCGGCGGTTTTTATCCCTTCACAACCTCGTCGATCGCCTTGAGCTTCTCCAACATTGGCCCCACCCAGTCCAGCGGCAGCATCACCGGGCCGTCGGAGGGCGCGTTGTCGGGGTCGTCATGTGCTTCGGCGAAGATCGCGCCGACGCCTGCCGCCACCGCGCTGCGGGCCAGAAGGGGCGCAAATTCGCGCTGGCCGCCCGATGCGGTGCCTAGACCGCCGGGCTGCTGCACCGAATGGGTGGCGTCGAAGATCACCGGATAGCCGGTCTGGGCCATGGTCGGCAGCGCGCGCATGTCGCTGACCAAGCTGTTGTAGCCGAAGCTCGCCCCGCGTTCGGTCAGCAGGATGCGGTCGTTGCCGGTGGAGGCGACTTTCTGCGCCACTGCCGCCATGTCCCAGGGCGCGAGGAACTGGCCCTTTTTCACGTTGATGATCGCCCCGGTGCGCCCGGCGGCGAGCAGCAGGTCGGTCTGGCGGCAGAGGAAGGCGGGGATTTGCAGGATATCCACCGCCTGCGCCGCGGCTTCGACCTGTTCGGGACCATGGATGTCGGTCAGCACCGGGCAGCCGAGCGTCGCCTTAACGTCCGCCAGAATCGCCAGCCCCGCGTCAATGCCGACGCCGCGTCGGCCCGATACCGACGTCCGGTTCGCCTTGTCGAAGGAGGATTTGAAGATGAAGGGCACGCCCGCTTTGTCGGCCGTCTTGGCCAGCGCATCGGCCATGAACAGCGCATGGTCGCGGCTTTCGATCTGGCAGGGGCCGGAAATCAAGACGAAGGGCAGGTCGTTGCCGAAGGTGATAGGCCCTGCGGACACATGTTTGGGATTGGTCATGGCGGTCATTTGGGCGCTTTAGCGAAGCGGCGCAACAATTGCCCGCGCCACAGCCCCTTGTCCGGATGATAGTTCCAGCAGAACCAGCCGAAGGCGAGGCAGGCGAGCAAGGACGGGATTGCCATCGGATCGCCATTGGATTTCATGTGGCGGTAGAAGGTCAGGTCGGCCCGCCACCGGTCCCGTTCGCTGCCGCCGCCATTGATGCCGTACATATTGTCATGCTTTCGACAGCCGACATTGCGGTTGTATTTGCGGTGGTCGATGAAATAGCAGTAGTCGCGTTCGGGCGTGCTCATGCGCGTGATTAGGGCAATGCTGTTGGAAAAGTTCAAGCGTAAAGTCTTCTACCTCGGCGGTTTCGATCCACGTGGCGTGCGTTTCTACCACCAGCTCTATCGCGAGCAGGCGGCGCGCCATGCGGCACTGACGGGCGAAACGCTGGCCGTGGGCGGCCGGCAGGCGGGGGCAGCCGGATCGATCGTATCGGCGCATTGGACCGTCGATAACCCGCAGGCTGGAGTCGAAATCGACTATGAATATCTCCGCTGGGAGGATTTGATCGGCAAGGTGTGGATTCGCAATCCGCTCAGCCTCGCCCTGCGCGCGGCCCGCGCCTATGCCGGCCATGCCCGTCAGATGGATTTCCTGCGGATGCGCCGGCTGCGCAAGGGGCCGGTCGTCACCATCCTCTATCCGCCGCTGCTGGCCGTGCTGATCCCGCTGTTGCTGGCGCTGGCGCCCGCGCTGTTGCTGTCGCTGCTACTGCCCTTCTGGATCGGGGCGATCATCGGCATCGCGTTCAGCGCCTTTCTGTCGGGCCGCATCCTGGCCAAGCTGGTCGTGCCCTGGCTGCTGCGCTTCATGACCTATCATGGCGCGCTGGCCGCGCAGGGACCGGGCGTGGCGCTGGATGAGCGGATCGACCAGTTCGCCGCGCGGATGGCGCAGGAACTGGATGGGAATTGGGACGAGGTGCAACTTGTCACGCACAGCGCGGGGACGATATTGGGGATGCGGTTGATGCGCCGCCTGATCGCGTTGCGCGGCGGCAGCCTGCCCGATCATTTCGTGATGCTGGGGTTGGGGCAGGTGGTGCCGGTCATCGGCCTGCGCCGCGACGCGACCTGGTATCATGACGATCTGCGCGCGCTGACCGACAAGGCCTTCCGCTATGTCGACATCAGTTCCCCGCCCGATGGCGCGGCCTATTATAACGTCAATCCGTTCCGGCTCGTCGCCGACGCCCATGCGGCGCGGGTCGACATGCTATCGCCGCGCTTCCATCTCTTCTACGAGCCGGACAATTATCATGGCGGATGGTCGAACAAATATGAGGCCCATTTCGACTATCTGCGCGTCGGCGATCGGCTCTCGCCGCTCGATTTCATCAGCCTGACCGCTGGCCGCCGCACTGTGGACGACGCCGTCGCCGCGTTCAGGACGATCCCGTGACCGATCTTTTTACGCCCCCCTATCCGCAGCCGCCCCGCACCAAGCGGGGCCTGATCAAGCGGTTTCTGCGCGGCTGGCATAGCTGGATCCATGTGCTGTTCGACAAAAGCTATACGATGAAGATGGGCGAGATCCGCTTGCCCGGACGCACCATGTACATCGCCAACGAACTGAGGCTGGTCGACCAGATATTGCGCGGCGGCACCGCTTATCCCAAGCATAGCGAACTGGTGCGTAACCTCGATCCGCTGATCGGTAACAGCGTCTTTTCGGCCAATGGTGCGGATTGGGAAAGCCAGCGGGCGATGGTCAACCCCGCCTTCGCCCATACTGCGCTGACCAAATCGATGCCGCTAATGGTCGCAGCGGCGGACGATCTGCTCGCCCGGCTCGACGCGGCGGACCGCAGCAAGCCGGTCGATATCGACCCGATGATGACCCATGTCGCGGCCGACATCATCTTTCGCACGCTGTTTTCGCAGACGCTGGATGCCGAGCGATCGAACATCATCCACACCGCCTTTGGCAAATTCCAGCGGCTCGCCCACAGCGCATCGATGCTGCGCCTCTACGGCCTGCCGGCGGGCTGGTTCGAGAAAAGATCCAAAGGTCCGGCGCGGGCGATCCACGACGTGTTCCGGCCGATCGTGGAGGCGCGCTACGAAGGATGGCACGCCCGCGGGCAAGCGCCGCATCGCGACATATTGCAATCGCTGATCGAGGCGAAGGACGCGCAGACCGGCTTAGCCTTCACCTGTCAGCAGGTGATGGAACAGGTGTCGACCATCTTCCTGGCCGGGCATGAAACATCGGCCAGCACCATGACCTGGGCGCTCTACATGCTGGCCGAATGCGCCCATATCCAGGATCGGGTCCGGACGGAGATCGCGGAGGTCGCAGGCGACGCCCCGCTGACCGCGGCGATGCTCAAGGACATGGGACAGGTCCGCAATATCTTCAAGGAGACGCTGCGCCTCTATCCGCCCGTGTCCTTCCTGCCGCGCGAAGTTACCTGCCCGATGCCGATGCGCGACAAGCATCTGGAAGCCGGATCGATGCTGGTGGTCGCGCCCTGGTTGACCCAGCGCAACAAGGATAATTGGGCCTGTCCCCATGCCTTTGATCCCGATCGCTTCGACGATCCGGCCAATGCGGACATGGCGAAACAGGCCTGGTTCCCGTTCGGCCGCGGCCCGCGCGTGTGCGTCGGCGCGGGCTTCGCCCAGCAGGAGGTGATGACGGTGATCGCCAGCGTCGTGCGCCGCTTTTCCCTTGCCGTGCCGGAAGGCTTCAAGCCCGAACCGATCAGCCGCCTGACGATTCGGCCCAGGACGGGAATGCCGCTTCTGTTCAGCTGAGCGCGGCTTCTTCTTCCGGCGCGACGTCGACCATGACTCGCAGGCTCTGGCCCGCGCCGCCGACGAACAGCCCGTCCATCGGCGCGACATCGGCATAGTCGCGGCCCATGGCGACGAACAGATGCCCGTCATGCGTGATGACGCCATTGGTGGGGTCGAAGCCGATCCAGCCGCGCGTCGGGCCGCACCACAACATCACCCAGGCATGCATCGCGTCGGCGCCGATCAGCCGGGGGCGGCCGGGCGGCGGCAGGGTGCGCAGATAGCCGCTGACATAGGCGGCGGGCAGGCCGGCAAGGCGCAGCGCCACCACCATCACATGCGCGAAATCCTGGCACACGCCATGGCGCGCGGCGAAGGCGTCGGCGACCGGGGTGGAGGCATCGGTCGCGCCGGGTTCATAGGCGAACTCGGCCTGGATGCGCCGGGTCAGGTCCAGCGCGGCGGCGACGATCGGCCGGTTCGGGGCCAGCATGGCGCCCACCCAGTCGCCGATCTGGGCGAGCAGCGGCGCGCGCGGCGAGGCGTAGAGATAATGGGCGGGGGCGGAAGGCCCCATGTCGCGATCCAGCAGGGCGGCTTGCGCGACGGTGGCGATCGTGGGATCGTCGGGCTGGGGCACGATCTGCGGGCCATTATCGACCCCGGCGCGGAAGCGGGCTTCGATCGTCAACTGGCGGATCGGGTTTTCGATCACCAGTCGGGCGACGTTGACCGGCCAGGCGCCGGGGCGCGATTCGATGGCGGAGGGCAAGGGATCGACCGTCAGCGCATAGTCGGACGTCCATTGGCCGGTCCAGGGCGCGGGGCGCAGGCGCAGGTTGAAGCGGGCGAGGCGCACGGGGCTGGCGTAGCGGACGATGGTCTGGTGGCGGACATGGTAGATCATGACAGCAGGTCCGGGCTTTGGGTCTTGCGCAGTTGCAGGAAGTAGCGCTGGCCGATCGCATCGGACAGGCGCAGCAGGCGGTTTTCGATATCGCCGATGTCGGCCATCGTCAGCATGTCGCCGGTCAGCGGCGCGAGCCGGGCGACCAGCGCATCGGCCAGCCGGCGGGGCTCTTCAGGCATGCCGTCGGCGCGCAGCGTGGGCAGGGCGGCGACATGCTCCGCCAGCCGGGCCGCCTGATAGGCGATGGCGCGCGGATTATGCGGCTCCAGCGCGACGAGATCGCGCACAGGGGGGAGTGCAGGGCCAGTCAAATAACGGGTGCGATAGCTGATCTGGCTGTCCTGCAGGTCCAGCAGCACGGTCAGGTCGTCGGCCGATGCGCCGTCGCTGCCGAACGTCGTCAGCAGGCGGCAGCCGTTGATGGCGCGTTCCATGCGGCGGCCCATATCGTGGAAGCGCCAGCCCTCGGTCCGGCCCATATTTTCCGCGGCCAGGCCGGACAGCGCGGAAATCCGCTCGATCATGCGGGACGAGGCGTCGAGCAGGGTTTCGGTGACCTGCCCGTCGAAGGCGGGCAGCGGCAGGCGCACCAGCCGCCAGAAATCGCTGGCGAGCCGGTCGCGCAACCCTTCGCCGATATTGGCGACCACGCCCATCAGCGCGCGCACGCTGCCCGACCGGCGCGCGTCGCCGAGCGCGGTGGCGCAGAGCGGGCCGATCGCGCCGTTGCGTCCCGCGATCGCGCCCCACAGCGCCAGTTGATCGACCAGCCGCGCCATGGTGGGCGAGGCGAGCGAGGGGCCGAGGTCGGCCTCGATCGAACCGCCGACGATTGCGCGGACCAGCCGCAGCGTCATTTCTGTCCGTTCGATATAGCGGCCGAGCCAGAAGAGATTGTCGGCCGCCTTCGCCGGCAGCATCCCGCCGATGCGGCGGATCGCGGGTGCGCCGACGCCCAGCAGGCTGTCGGGCGGCACCGGCTTGCTGTCGATCACGCACATGTCAGCCGACATGTCGCCCCGGCCCATGAGCGCGGCGCGAATGTCGCCATGCCCCGCCAGCCGGGCGAAGCCGCCGGGCATGACCCGCCACTGGCCGGCAGCGTCGCGCGCGACGAAGATGCGCAGGGTGAAGGGCAGGGGGGTCAACTGCCCGTCGATGATCGCGGGCGTGGTCGAGAGCTTGACCACCTCCTGCCCGACATAGTCCATCGGCCGCCGCGCCATCGCATCGAGCAGGGCCGCGCGCTGCGTGCCGTCCAGCGCCGATCCGGGGGTGAAATGGGCGTCGGGCAGGCCCGCGACATCCTGATCGAAGGCGGAGCCGACCACCAGATTGTCGAGCTGCGCCCGCACATGGTCGCGCTCCTGCCGCTGGCCGCACCACCAGGTCGCGATATTGGGCAGCAGCAATTCTGCGCCCAGCAACTCGCGCGCCAGTTGCGGCAGGAAAGCGGCGAAAGCGCGCGATTCGATCACGCCGGCGCCGGGCCAGTTGCTGACCATCAACCCGCCGCGGGCGCAGGCGTTATAGAGGTCGGGCACGCCGATATGCGATCGGCCGTCGAAGGCGAGCGGGTCGAGGAAGCGGCTGTCCATCCAGCGCCAGAGGCCATCGATTCGCTTGAGCCCCTGGATGGTGCGCACGAACAGCCGCCCGTCCGACACGATCAGGTCGTCGCCCTCGACCAGCAACAGGCCGAGATAGCGGGCGAGATGCGCCTGTTCGGCATAGCTCTGATTGAAGCGACCGGGCGTCAGCAGGCCGATGCGCGGATCGGTGCGCTCGCAATCGGCGGCGAGGCCGCGGCGCAGCTCGTCGAAAAAGGGGGCGAGCCGCCGGGTGTTCATCGCGCCCAGCAGGTCGCCGGTGGCGCGGGACAAAGCGAGCCGGTTTTCCAGCGCATAGCCCACGCCGACGGGGGTCCGCACCCGATCGGCCAGCACGCGCCATTCGCCGGTCGGCCCGCGGCCGATATCGGCGGCGTAGAAATGAAGATGATGGCCGCGCGGCGGCGGCGTGCCGGTCATTACCCGCCAATAATGGGGGCTGCCGGTAACGATGCTGGCGGGGAGCTTGCCGTCGCGCACCAGCGACTGGGTGGAATAAATGTCGCTGACCACCCGTTCGAGCAGGTTGGCGCGCTGCATCAGCCCGCGTTCGATCTGCGCCCATTCCGCCGCATCGATCAGCAGCGGCACCGGGCCGAGCGGCCAGGACCGTTCCTGTTCATCGCCGGTCAGGCGGAACGCCATGCCCAGGTCGATCGCCTGCCGCGACACATGGTCGGCGAGCGTCGCCGGATCGCCCTGCGCCTGGGTGGACAGCCGCCCCAGCATATCGCGCCAGCGCGTCGCCATGGCGGGCGACGCACCGGCGAACAGGTCGCCGGTCGGTGCGGTGGCGAGATAGGCGTCCGCCCAGGCATCGCCATGACAGGGCGGCGCGAGGGCGTCGGCAGCCATCACAGTCCGCTATGTTTGAAGCGCAGGTCGAGCGTCATCGGGAACTCGTTGGCGGGTTCGGCGGCGGGCATGTCGACCTGGCCGGGCGTATGGCCATAATCCTGAAAGCGTGCCTTGCGCCGCGCCTCCGCCTCATAGCCGTTGACCGGCAGCGTGTCGTAATTGCGCCCGCCCGGATGCGCGACATGATAGACGCACCCGCCCAGCGAACGCCCGCTCCAGCTATCCAGCACGTCGAAGGTGAGCGGCGCATTGGCGGGCAGGTTGGGGTGGAGGCAATTGGCGGGCACCCACGCCTTGTAGCGCACGCCGCCCACGCCTTCGCCCGGCACCGACGTCGCCGTCATCGGCACCTGTCGCCCGTTGCAGGCGACGATGTGCCGCCCGGCGACCAGCCCGGTGGCGCGCACCTGCAACCGCTCGGTCGATGAATCGACATAGCGCACCGTGCCGCCGATCGCGCCGGTTTCGCCCAGCACGTTCCAGGGTTCGAGCGCATGGGTGATTTCCAGCCCTACGCCACCGGCATCGACCGCGCCATGGATCGGGAAGCGGAACTGGCGCTGCGCCTCGAACCAGTTGGGGTCGAAGTCATAGCCTGCGCCGCGCAGGTCGGACAATACCTCCAGGAAATCGGCCCAGACGAAATGGGGCAGCATGAAGCGGTCGTGCAGTGTTGTGCCCCAGCGAACAAGGCCGCCCTGTTGCGGCTGGCGCCAGAACCAAGCGGCGAGCGCACGGATCAGCAATTGCTGGGCCAGGCTCATCCGCGCTTCGGGCGGCATTTCGAAACCGCGAAACTCCAGCAGGCCGAGGCGGCCGGTCGGGCCGTCGGGCGAGAACATCTTGTCGATGCAGATTTCGGTGCGGTGAGTGTTGCCCGTCACGTCGACCAGCAGGTTACGAAAGAGGCGATCGACCAGCCAGGGCGGCGGGGCTGCACCATTGCCCGCGAACGGGTTGGGCACCTGCGCCAGCGCGATCTCCAATTCGTACAGGCCGTCATGCCGGGCTTCGTCGATGCGCGGCGCCTGGCTCGTCGGGCCGATGCACAGGCCCGAAAAAAGATAAGAGAGGGCCGGATGCCGCTGCCAGTAGAGGACGAAGCTCTTCAGCAGGTCCGGGCGGCGGATGAAGGGCGAATCATTGAGCGTCGCGCCGCCCAGCACGATATGATTGCCGCCGCCGGTGCCGACCGATCGGCCGTCCACCATGAACTTGTCGGCGGTCAGTTCGCATTCGCGGGCCAGCGCATAGAGGCGTTCGGTGATCGCGACCGTTTCGTCCCAGCTTGATGCGGGCTGGACATTGACCTCGATCACGCCGGGATCGGGGGTCGCCTTCAGCACGTCGATGCGCGGGTCCGGCGGGGGGGCATAGCCCTCGATCCGCACGGGGATGCGCAGCGCTTCGGCGGTCGCTTCTACTTCCGCGATCAGTTCCAGATAATCTTCCAGCGCCTGCACCGGCGGCAGGAAGACCGACAGATAATGGCCGCGCGGCTCGACGGTGACGGCGGTGCGCACCGCGCCCTCGATGAAGACCTGCTCGACCCGGTCCTGCGCGGCGACGCCGCCGTCCGGCCCGGCGACGCGCTGCGATTGCTGGGCGCGGACTTCCTCGATGCTGGCCTGTTGCGGCGCCTGCGCACGGAAATCGGGCAGGGGTTCGCGCGGCTCGCTGGTGTCGCGGGGATGGATATAGGGATAGTCGGACGGCGGCACATAGGGCAGCGACCCCAGCGGCAGGCGATAGCCCAGCGCCGAATCGCCCGGAACCGCGAACAGGCGGCCGCGGCGCAGCTGCCAGATTTCGCTCTGCCAGCGGGGCGTCGCGGCCTGGCTTTGCCAGCGTTGTACGGGCAGGACGTAGCCGACCGGCTGGTCGAGGCCGCGCTCGAACGTCTTGACCATGCGCGCGCGGGCTTCGGGATCGCTGATCTTGGGATCGTCGGGGCTGGCGTTGAGCGGCAGGTCGGCTTCCTTCACCGCCCACACCGCCGGATCTTCATAGACGGCATGGGTGTATTCGTCAGAAAAGCCCATATTGCCCGCCATGTGGGCGAGGAACGCCTTCGCGTCGGCGGCCGTGACCTGCGCCGCGCCTTCGGGCGCGTCGTCGGGCGCGATCAGGCTGTCGTCGCGCCAGATCGGCGTGCCGTCCTTGCGCCAATAGACCGCATAGGCCCAGCGCGGCAGGCTTTCGCCCGGATACCATTTGCCCTGGCCATGGTGCAGCAGGCCGCCGGGCGCAAATTCGGCGCGCAGCTTGCGGATCAGCCGGTCGGCGTAGGCGGCCTTGGTCGGGCCGACCGCATCGCCATTCCATTCGCCCGCGTCGCCGCCATCTTCGGCCACGAAGGTCGGCTCGCCCCCGGTAGTGAGCCGCACATCCTGCGCGATCAGGTCCGCATCCACCTTGGCCCCCAGCGCCATCACCGCGTCCCAGCGATTGTCGGTGAAGGGCTTGGTGATGCGCACCGCTTCGGCGATGCGGCTGACGGTCATCGCAAATTCGAAATCGACTTCGGCCGGTTCGGCCATGCCGCTGATCGGCGCGGCGGACTTGTAGTGCGGGGTGGCGCAGAGCGGGATATGGCCTTCGCCCGCGAACATGCCGCTGGTCGCGTCGAGCGCGACCCAGCCTGCGCCGGGCACATAGGCTTCCGCCCAGGCGTGGAGGTCGACCACGTCCTGGGTGACGCCCTTTGGCCCTTCGATCGGTTCGACATCGGCGACGAGTTGGATCGAATAGCCCGACACGAAGCGCGCAGCAAAGCCCAGCCGGCGCAGCAACTGCACCAGCAGCCAGGCGGAATCGCGGCAGGAGCCGGTGCCGATGTCCAGCGTCTCCTCCGGCGTCTGTACGCCTGCCTCCATGCGGATGACGTAACCCACCTGTTGTTGCAGGCGGCGGTTCACCTCCACCAGGAAATCGACGGTGCGGCTTTGATAGCCGTCATATTGGGCGACCATTGCCTCGAACCTTGGCCCCTGATCCTCGATATCGAAATAGGCGGCGAGGTCGGTCTTTAGCTGGTCGTCATAGGCGAAGGGATAATTTTCCGCATAGGGCTCCACGAAGAAGTCGAACGGATTGATGATGTCGAGATCGGCAAGCAGGTCGACCTGGATGCGGAAATGATCGACCGGATCGGGAAACACCACCCGCGCCAGCCAGTTGCCGTGCGGATCCTGCTGCCAGTTGAGGAAATGGTTCGCCGGCTCGATCTTCAGCGCATAATTGGGCACCTTGGTCCGGCTGTGCGGCGCGGGGCGCAGGCGGATCACCTGCGGGCCGAGCCGGATCGGGCGGTTGTAGCGATAGGCGGTGAGATGGTGGAGGGCGGCCTTGAGCATGGCCGGATCAAACGCCACCCCCTGTTGCAATGCAACAGCCAATCTCTGAAGCGACGAAGTTTATTGCCTGTATCGGCCAGCTTTCCCGGCCGCTCGCCCCGATGGCGATGGCGCGGGATAATGATGGTGCGGCCAAGAAGACTCGAACTTCCACGGGCTTTCGCCCACAACGACCTCAACGTTGCGCGTCTACCAATTCCGCCATGGCCGCACATCAACAGGGAAACCGGCGGGGCCGGTGCCTTGGTAGGAGGCGGCCCTTAGCAAAGGCTTTTACACCATGCAACAAGTGATCGGCGTCGGCGTTGTGATTGGTTGGAGAAGGTGATGCCGCTGTCGCGCCATAGCGTGAGCGGCCTAGGAGAAACCGCATGACGACGGCGCATTTCTGGATGGGTGCCGGCGCGACCTTGGGCGCGGCGGCCATGATGGGGCTGGGGCTGGGCAGTTATGTGACCAGCCCGCAGGTGCCTGCGCGCAACGCCAGTGAATATGTGGAGACGGTGATCAGCGATCAGGCGGCGACCGACACGTCGTTTGCAATGCAGAAAGGGCCGGGGGCGATCCATTGCACAGGTTGCGGCCCGACACTGGCCGAGCGGCGCTGGCAGGCGGACATGGCGGGGCTAGAATTGGACGCCATGACCCGCGGCGGGAGTAGCGATCCAGCGATGCGGGATTACGAGGCGGAACAGCCGCCTGAAGACATCATGCCTGCGGCCGCGCCTGTGCCGGTCCGTATCGTGCCGCCACAGGCCGCGCGATTCGCCGACGACGCGCCGCCGCCCGCCATCGTGACGCGCACCGGCGCAAGCGCGGTTCCGCCGCCGACGCTGGTGGCGACGACGGCGGAGGGTGTCCGGCCTTAAAGCGGGTCTATTCGGCGGCGACCGTTTCCGCTGCGCTGTCGCTGAGCGGATGGGCGATGCGGCCCAGCATTTCCTTGGGGCAGACCTGCCAGATATAGCGGCGCCAGCGATCCCAGTCGTCCAATATGGTGTTGGACCATTTGCTGTCGGTCGCCACCGCATGTTCGGCGATCAGCGCCTTGACCTGCGCCTCCCAATGGGCGCTGTCCAGTCGCTGCCAGACAATGCCTTCGGGGTTGGCCTGCGCCGGGAAGCTGCCATCCTCGTCCAGGATGAAGGCCATGCCGCCGGTCATGCCCGCGCCGAAATTCGCGCCGGTCTTGCCCAGAATGACGGCTGTGCCGCCGGTCATATATTCGCAGCCGTTCGCGCCGCAGCCTTCGACCACGACCTGCGCGCCCGAATTGCGGACGGCGAAGCGCTCGCCCGCCTGACCCGCCGCGAACAGCTTGCCGCCGGTCGCGCCGTAGAGGACGGTGTTGCCGATGATCGTATTGTCTTTTGACGACAGCGGGCTGGATACGGTCGTGCGCACCTTGATGATGCCGCCCGACAGCCCCTTGCCGACATAGTCGTTGGCGTCGCCGAACACTTCAAGCGTGATGCCCTTGCACAGGAACGCGCCCAGCGACTGCCCGGCGGACCCGCGCAACCGCACGGTCAGATGCCCGTCGGCCAGCGTGGACATGCCGAAACGATCGGTTACGGCGGACGACAGACGGGTGCCGACCGCACGGTGCGTGTTGCGCACCGTGTAGGTCAATTGCATCTTCTCGCCCCGTTCAAACACGGCCTTGGCATCGCGCATCATCTGCGCGTCCAGGCTGTCGGGCACTTCGTTGCGCCAATGGTCCAGGCTGAACCGGCGCTGGTCGTCGGGGGCATCCACCTTGGCCAGAATGGGGTTGAGGTCGAGATCGTCGAGATGTTCGGCCCCGCGATTGACCTGCTTGAGCAGTTCCGTCCGCCCGATCACTTCGTCCAGGCTGCGGAAGCCGAGGCGGGCGAGGACTTCGCGCACTTCCTCCGCGATGAAGGTCATCAGGTTGATGACCTTCTCCGGAGTGCCGGTGAACTTCTGGCGCAGCTTTTCATCCTGCACGCACACGCCCACCGGGCAGGTGTTGCTATGGCACTGGCGCACCATGATGCAGCCCATGGCGACCAGCGACAGCGTGCCGATGCCATATTCTTCCGCGCCCAATATCGCGGCGATCACGATGTCGCGCCCGGTTTTCAGGCCGCCATCGGTGCGCAGCTTCACCCGGTGGCGCAACCCGTTGAGGGTCAGCACCTGATTGGCTTCGGACAGGCCCATTTCCCATGGTGTGCCGGCATATTTGATCGACGTCTGGGGCGACGCGCCAGTGCCGCCGACATGGCCCGCGATCAGGATGACGTCGGCGTGCGCCTTCGCCACGCCTGCCGCGACGGTGCCTATGCCGGCCTGGCTGACCAGCTTCACGCAGACGCGAGCGCGCGGGTTGATCATCTTGCAGTCGTAGATGAGCTGCGCCAGATCCTCGATCGAATAGATGTCGTGGTGCGGCGGCGGCGAGATCAGCGTCACGCCCGGCGTCGAATGGCGCAGCTTGGCGATGAACTCGGTCACCTTGAAGCCGGGCAACTGGCCGCCCTCGCCGGGCTTGGCGCCCTGCGCGACCTTGATCTCGATCTCCTCGGCCGACGCCAGATATTCGGCATGGACGCCGAAGCGGCCCGACGCGATCTGCTTGATGACCGAATTGGCGTTGTCGCCATTTTCATAGGGCTTGAAGCGGTTCGCATCCTCGCCGCCTTCGCCCGACACCGCCTTCGCGCCGATGCGGTTCATCGCGATCGCCAGCGTTTCATGCGCTTCGGGGCTGAGCGCGCCCAGCGACATGCCGGGCGTTACGAAGCGTTTGCGGATTTCGGTGGTGGCTTCCACTTCATCGATGGGCACGGCTTCGCGGGCGAAGTTGAACTCCATCAGGTCGCGCAGATAGACCGGCGGCAAATCGCGCACGCCGCGCGAAAATTGCAGATAGGTCGAATAGCTGTCGGTCGCCACGGCCGTCTGTAACAGGTGCATCAGCTGCGCCGAATAGGCATGGCTCTCGCCGCCCTGGCGCTGGCGGTAGAAGCCGCCGATCGGCAGGCGTACGGCAGCGGCGTCGAACGCCTGCTCGTGGCGCAGCATCGCGCTGTAATGGAGCGAGGCATAGCCCTCGCCTGAAATCTTCGCTGGCATACCGGGGAACAGATCGTTGACCAGAGCGCGCGACAGGCCGACCGCCTCGAAATTATAGCCGCCGCGATAGCTGCTGATGACCGCGATGCCCATTTTGGACATGATCTTGAGCAGGCCTTCGTTGATGGCCGTGCGATAGCGTTCGAAGCAGGCGTCCAGCGACAGGTCGCCGAACAGGCCGCGGCCATGGCGGTCGGCGATGCTGGCTTCGGCCAGATAGGCGTTCACCGTGGTCGCGCCGACGCCGATCAGCACCGCGAAATAATGGGTGTCGAGCGCTTCGCACGACCGCACGTTGATCGATGCGTAGCTGCGCAGCCCCTTGCGCACCAGATGCGTATGGACCGCCGCCGCCGCCAGCACGCCGGCGATCGCCGCACGATCGGCATTGACGCCCTCGTCGGTCAGGAAGATTTCGGTGCGCCCCTCGCGCACCGCCTGCTCGGCCTCCTCGCGAATGCGGGAAATGGCGGCGCGCAGTTGCTCCTGCCCGCCGCTCGCGGGGAAGGTGCAGTCGATCTCGGCCACGGACGGACCGAAATAGGCCTTCAGCCGCGCCCATTCGGCGCTCGTCACCACCGGCGATTCCAGCACCAGCACATGGCTGTTCTGTGCGCCTTCCTCCAGAATGTTGTGGAGGTTGGAGAAGCGCGTCTTGAGGCTCATGACGTGCCGTTCGCGCAAGGGGTCGATCGGCGGGTTGGTGACCTGGCTGAAATTCTGCCGGAAGAAATGGCTGATCGTGCGCGGCTTGTCGGAAATGACGGCCAGCGGCGTGTCGTCGCCCATCGACCCGATCGCTTCCTTGGCGTCCTCCACCATGGGCGCGAGGATCAGTTCCAGATCCTCCAGCGTCAGGTTGGCGGCGACCTGGCGGCGGGTCAGTTCAGCCTTGTCCCAAGCCGGCAGCGCGGTCGGCGCTTCGGCCAGGTCTTCCACGGCCAGGAAGTCCTTGATCAGTTCGCCATAGGGGCGTTCGCCCGCGATCCGGTCCTTGATCGCGCGGTCGTCATAGATTTCGCCTTCGAGCAGGTCGACGGCGATCATCTGGCCTGGCCCCATGCGGCCCTTCTTGACGATGGTGGTTTCGGGCACGACGACCATGCCGGTTTCCGACCCTACGATCAGCAGATTGTCGCCGGTCAGCGTGTACCGCAGCGGGCGCAGCGCATTGCGATCGACGCCGGCCACGACCCAGCGGCCGTCGGTCATGGCAAGCGCGGCCGGGCCATCCCACGGCTCCATGACGGAGGCGAGATAGTCGTACATGTCGGCATGGGCCCTGGGCAGGTCGGCGCTTTTGGCCTGCCATGCTTCGGGGACCAGCATCAGCTTGGCAGTCGGCGCGTCGCGGCCGGAGCGGCAGATCGCTTCGAACACGGCGTCGAGCGCGGCGGTGTCCGACGCGCCAGCCGGGATCACCGGCTTGATGTCCTCCGACTGCTCGCCGAAGGCCAGCGAAGCCATCTTGATCTCGTGGCTCTTCATCCAGTTCTTGTTGCCGCGGATCGTGTTGATCTCGCCATTGTGCGCCAAAGTGCGGAACGGCTGGGCCAGCCACCATTGGGGGAAGGTGTTGGTCGAATAGCGCTGATGGAAGATCGCGACGCGGCTTTCGAACCGTTCATCCTGTAGGTCCGGGAAGAAGACCGACAGCGATTCGGCGAGGAACAGCCCCTTGTAGATGATCGAGCGGCAGGACAGCGAGCAGACGTAGAAATCCTGGATCTGCGCGGCGATGACCTGCTTTTCGATCCGGCGGCGGATCAGGTAGAGATCCTTTTCGAATTCGGCCTGGTCGCGTTCTTCCGGCATCGGGCCGGCGATCATGATCTGCTCGATTTCGGGGCGCGTGCGCTGCGCCTTTTCGCCGATGACGGAGACGTCCACCGGCACCTGGCGCCAGCCATAGATGGTGTAGCCGGCCTCAATGATTTCGGCTTCGACGATGGTACGGCAGGTTTCCTGCGCGGACAGGTCCGTGCGTGGCAGGAAGATCATGCCGACGGCCAGGCGATTGGGCAGCGGCTTGTGGCCGGAATCCGCGATCGCATCGTCGAAGAAGCGCACCGGCAAATCGACATGGATGCCCGCGCCGTCGCCGGTCTTGCCATCGGCATCGACCGCGCCGCGGTGCCACACGGCCTTGAGCGCATCGATGGCGGAGGCGACGACGCGGCGGCTTGGGCGGCCGTCGGTCGCGGCGACCAAGCCCACGCCACAGGCGTCGCCTTCCATATCCGGGTGATACATGCCCTCGGCCGCGATCCGTGCGCGCTCTTCGGGGCTGGCCATGAAATTGGTGTCGGTCATGATCGGGCCTTCCTTCCGATGATGATGGTTTTGAGCGGGCGAGGGGCGGCTTACGCCGCGACCCTTTCGCCCGCCTTGGCCTTGGCCTTCAGATAGCGGTGCATATGGTCGGTGACATCGCGGCCGTCGCGGATTGCCCACACGACCAGCGATGCGCCGCGCACGATGTCGCCGGCCGCGAACACGCCGTCCACGCTGGTCATCATCGTCTTGTGATCGACGCGCAACGTGCCCCAGCGGGTGACGGACAGGTCTTCGCTGCCGAACAGCCTGGGCAGGTCTTCGGGGTCGTAGCCCAGCGCCTTGATGACCAGATCGGCTTCCAGCGTATGTTCGCTGCCCGGATCGGCTTCGGGCGCGCGGCGGCCGGAGGCGTCGGGCTGGCCCAGGCGCATCTTGGTGACCTTGACGCAGGTGACATGCTCCGTGCCTTCGAACGCAATGGGAGCGGTCAGCCAGACGAATTCGACGCCTTCCTCCTCGGCATTGGCGACTTCGCGCTGCGATCCGGGCATGTTTTCCCGGTCGCGGCGATAGAGGCATTTCACCGACTTGGCGCCTTGGCGGATGGCGGTGCGGACGCAGTCCATCGCGGTGTCGCCGCCGCCGATGACGACAACATTCTTCCCCGTCGCCAGCAGCGACCCGTCGTCATGTTCCGGCACCGCATCGCCGAAGCCCGCCTTGTTGGAGGCGGTGAGATAGTCGAGCGCCTTCACCACGCCCGCGGCGCCGACGCCCGGCGCCTTGATGTCGCGCGGCTTATAGACGCCCGTCGCGATCAGGATCGCGTCATGCTTGGCGCGCAGGCCTTCCAGCGTCGCATCGCGGCCGATCTCGAAATTCTCATGGAAGACGATGCCGCCATCCTTGAGGCGCTGGACGCGGCGCATGACCACGTCTTTCTCCAGCTTGAAGCCGGGGATGCCATAGGTCAGCAGGCCGCCGGCGCGGTCGTGTCGGTCATAGACATGGACCTCATAGCCCGCCACGCGCAGATATTCCGCCGTCGTCAGGCCCGCAGGCCCGGCGCCGATCACGCCGACCGACTGGCCGTTGGGGGTGCCGGGGACCAGCGCTTCGACCCAGCCTTCCTTCCAGGCGGTGTCGGTGATGTATTTTTCGACGCTGCCGATGGTGACGGCGCCATGGCCCGAAAATTCGATGACGCAATTGCCCTCGCACAGCCGGTCCTGCGGGCAGATGCGGCCGCAGATTTCGGGCATGGTGCTGGTCAGGTTCGACAGTTCATAGGCTTCGCGCAACCGGCCTTCGGCGGTCAGGCGCAGCCAGTCGGGGATATGATTGTGCAGCGGGCAATGGGTCGAGCAATAGGGGACGCCGCATTGCGAGCAGCGCGACGCCTGTTCCTCTGCTTTGTCGAGAATGAAGCTGCGGCTGATTTCCAGGAAATCGTCGGCGCGGTCATCTGCCGCCCGCTTTTCCGGGTAGGATTGCACTTTGCCCACAAATTTCAGCATCGGATTGTCAGCCATGGATCGCCTCTGAATCTGTTTCAGTAGCGCGCATAGCAGAAAAACCCACGCAGTCACGTGGATTCTAGCATTTAGGACAGCAAAGCTTACTAATAAAATGCCAATTTGTCGCATAGTTGCGAATAGATCGCAAAAACTAACCAGATATAAGTAGCGATTCGGACCTATCGCATCCCCAACCAGATGAGTGCGGCGCAGCCAGCGACGATTCGATACCAGGCAAAAGGGGTGAATCCATGTTTGGACACCAGCCCGACGAACCATTTGATGACCAGCAGCGCGACGAAGAAAGAGACGATGAAGCCCAGCGCGATACTGTCCCAGCCCACAGCCGCGCTGGTGATCTGGTCGCCCTTCTTTAGCAGTTCCAATGTCGTCGCGCCCAACATGGTCGGGATGGCGAGGAAGAAGCTGAATTCCGCCGCGGTGCGCCGTTCGACGCCCAGCGTCAGCGCGCCCATGATGGTCGCACCCGACCGGCTGACGCCCGGAATCATCGAAATGCACTGGATCAGGCCCACGCCCAGCGCGCGGATGGCGGGAATGTCGGCGATGCCGTGAAACCGCTGCTCCTTCACCATGCGTTCGATGAGCAGGATCGCCACGCCGCCCACGATCAGCGCCCAGGCGACGACCTTGGGCGCGCCCAGCAGCATCTCGACATAATCGTGCAGCGCCAGGCCGACGATGGCGGCGGGCATGAAGGCGAGCAGGAGGTTGCGCAGGAACCGCCAACTCACCGGCTCGCGTCGCAGCAGCCCCATGCCCACTGCCCAGAAGGTGCGCCAGTAGAGCACCACCACCGCCAGGATCGCGCCGAGCTGGATCACGACGTTGAACATCGCCCAGGTCGCCGAATCATAGCCCAACAATTCGCTCGCCAGGATAAGGTGGCCGGTCGAGGATACCGGCAGGAACTCGGTCAGCCCCTCCACGATGCCCAGCAGGATGACGGTGAGGTAATGCAGGTCCATGGATGGGCTAGCCTTTTGGCGCAGCATACTCCCGCCTGCGCGGGAGCACGAGGATATGTCAGGCGCGCGCGCGGCCGGCGAAACGGCCGTGGCGGCGATAGCGGACCATCCATTTGTCGGCGACCGCGCCCAGCGGGGTGGGGGCCACGCCGAGCGCTTCCAGCCCTTCCGAGCCGGCCGCCACGACATTGTCGCGGCCCAGCATGGCGAGTTGGTCGCGGCTGATCGGTCCGCCCGGCAGCATCGCCAACAGCGAAGCGACGCCCCGCGGCACATCGATCAACGGCTTGTCGCGGCCGATCGCCTTGGCGATCCAGGCGTTGATTTCTTTCATACTCATCACCTGCGGGCCGGCGACTTCATAGGTCTTGCCGCCATGCACGCCGGGCTGCGCCGCTGCATGGGCGATCGCGTCGGCGACGTCGCCGACATAGACCGGCTGGAATTTGGTCGCAGGCGCAATCACCGGAACGACCGGGAACAGGCTGATGATGTCGGCGAAGCGGTTGAGAAACTGGTCCTCCGGCCCGAAGATGATCGACGGGCGAATGACGGTCGCGGTGGGGAAGGCGGCCTTGACCGCGGTCTCGCCCGCCGCCTTCGACCGGCCATAGGCCGACGGGCTTTCGGCGTCCGCACCGATCGCCGAGACATGGACCAGCGCCCGCACGCCCGCCGCGCCGGCGGCTTTCGCCACATTGGCCGCGCCGACGTGGTGAAAAGCGTCGAAATCGCCCGCCAATATGCCGACCAGATTGACGACGACGTCGCTGCCATGGATGGCGCGGGCTACGCTGTCGGGCTTGCGGATGTCCGCGGCGACGAACTGGGTCTGGCCCAGATTGCCCAGCGTCTTGACCTTCATCGCGGTGGCCAGGTCGCGCTGGGCTATCCGCACCCGCGCGCCCTGCGCCATCAGCGCCTGGGCGACCTGCCGGCCCAGAAAGCCGCCGCCGCCGAACACCGTAACCAGACTGTCCTTCATCACGCGCGTCCCATGTCCAAATTTAAGGGAATGACTCCGCCAACCCCTTGCAACAGCCGCCGCGCGCTGACAACCGCCTTTAGCCGAACCAGCCTTGCAGATCGGCCAGCATCCACAGGCCCAGACCCAGGAACAGCAACGCCGCGCCGATCTGCAACGCGCGCATCGGCACCTTCTTGGCGAGCGCCTCGCCGAACAGGACGGCCGGCACATTGGCGACCATCATGCCCAACGTCGTGCCCATGGTGACGGCGACCAGATTGTCGAACCGCGCGCCCAGCGCCACGGTCGCAACCTGCGTCTTGTCGCCCATCTCGACCAGAAAGAAGGCGACCAGCGTCGTCACGAACACGCCTGCCTTGGTCGGGGCTTTCAGCGGCGCATCCTCGTCGAACGTGTCGGGGATCAGCGTCCAGGCGGCCATGGCGATGAAGGAAGCGGCGACGGCGTAGCGAAACCAGTCCTGCGTCAGAACGCCTGCGATCGAATGGCCGACCAGCGCGGCGAGGAAATGATTGGCGACCGTGGCCGCGAAAATGCCCAGGATGATCGGCACCGGCTTGCGAAAGCGGGTGGCGAGCAGCATGGCCAGCAACTGCGTCTTGTCGCCCATTTCGGCGAGCGCGACGAGCGCGGCGGAAGTGAAGAGAGCTTCCATCGTGAATTTCCGGGGCCGGGCGGAAGTGAAACAGACGCAATGCCACCGTCGCCTCCCGCCCGGCCGGACAGATAAGCGCCGATGCCATTGGTCTCGCCCGATGCGGCTTTTCGCCGCCTCCCATACGCCACGACCTCTCGGCCGAATATGTTGACGCATGGCCCGTTCCTGACACGGAACGGCTGGCTACTCCCCAGATGACGCGCTAGCCTCTAGGCGAGCGGCGCGGGGAAGGCAAGCCATGGCGAAGGACGCGAACAAGACGGTCGAAACGGCGGGGGATGTGGAGGCGTTTCTGGCGGCGGTGGAGCCGGAAGAGCGGCGCGAGGACGTTCGCCGGATCGCCGCGCTGATGGCGGCGCTTTCAGGCGAAGTGGCGCGCATGTGGGGGCCGAGCATCATCGGCTTTGGCCGCTATCGCTATCGCTATGACAGCGGGCGCGAGGGCGAGAGCTGCCGCATCGGCTTTGCGCCGCGCAAGGCGGAGCTGGTTTTCTATCTGGCCGGGCTGGCGGACATGGATTTCGCCACTTTGGGCACGCATCGGCGCGGCAAGGGCTGCCTCTATGTGAAACGCCTGTCCGGCATCGACATGGCGGTATTGGAGGCGCTGATCGTCAAGAGCCTTGCCCATATGGACGAGGTCTATCCGCGATGAAGAGGCTGCTGCCCATCCTGGCCCTGCTGCTGGCCGCATCGCCCGCGCGGGCGCAGATCGAGCAGGCGACGGTCGCGTCGCTCTCCGCCGATCTGGCGGCCGGCCGCATTACCAGTCAGAAGGCGGTGCGCGCCTATCTGCAACGCATCGCGGCGCTGGACCGCAAGGGGCCGCGCCTCAACAGCATCATCAGTCTCAATCCCCATGCGATGCAGGAAGCGGGGGTGCTGGATGCCGAGCGCCGCGCGGGCAAGCTGCGCGGCCCCCTTCATGGCGTGCCGATCCTGCTCAAGGACAATATCGAGGCGGCGGGGATGCCGACCACCGCCGGCTCGCTGGCGCTGGCCCGCAACGATTCGGGTCGGGATTCGTCGGTCGCCGCGGCGCTCAAGGCCAAGGGCGCGATCATCCTGGGCAAGACGAACCTGTCCGAATGGGCCAATTTCCGGTCGGAACGGTCGATGAGCGGATGGAGCGCGATCGGCGGCCTTACCCGCAATCCCTATGCGCTGGACCGCACGACCTGTGGATCGTCGAGCGGATCGGGCGCGGCGGTTGCCGCCGGTTTTGCGCCCGCCGCAATCGGCAGCGAAACCAACGGATCAATCATCTGCCCGGCATCCATGATGGGGCTGGTGGGATTGAAGCCGACGGTCGGCCTAATACCCCGCACCCATATCGTGCCGATCAGCCACAGCCAGGATACCGCCGGTCCGATGGCGCGCAGCGTGCGCGACGTCGCCATCCTGCTGTCTGCGCTGATCGCCAGCGATCCCGCCGACCCGGCCACCGCCGACGCCATGGCCCATGCCAGGGATTATGCCGCCGCGCTTGACCCGACACACATCAAAGGCGCGCGCATCGGCGTGCTGCGCGGCGGCGCGCAGCCGGAACTGCTGGCGCGCTATGAAGCGGCGCTGGCGCTGCTCAAGGGTCTGGGCGCGACGTTGGTGGAGGTAAAGAAGCCGGCGATGGAGGGCATGTCGGCGGCCAGCTACGACGTGCTGCAATATGAATTCAAGGCGGATGTGAACGCCTATCTGGCCTCCACCCGGCCCGATCAGGTGGAGAGCCGGACGCTCGCCGACCTCATAGTGTTTGATGATGCCAACAAAACGTCGGAGTTGCCGCTGTTCGGGCAGGAGATATTCGTCCTGTCGCAGGCGAAGGGCGGGCTGGACGACCCGGCCTACAAGGCGGCGCGCGAAACGTCGTTGCGGCTCGCGGGCAAAGAGGGGATCGACGCGATGCTTGCCGACAACCGCGTCGATCTGTTGGTGACGATCAGCTATGGCCCGGCCTGGCCGTCCGACACGGTGTGGGGCGATCAATATGAGGGGCCAGGCGGCTCCGCCGGCCCGGCGGCGATTGCGGGCTATCCGCATCTGACCGTGCCAATGGGGCTGGTGCGCGGCCTGCCGGTTGGATTGAGTTTCATTGGCGCAGCCTATGCCGAGCAAAGGCTGCTCGATGCGGGCTATGCCTATGAACAGGCGGCGGGGATCAGCAGCAAGCCGGATTTCCGGGCGACCGTGGACAGCGGAACGGAACTGGAGGGGCGTCGGCCCTAAAATTCATCCGGTATAGCAAGAGGCGTGTTCCCGCGCAGGCGGCAATCCAGTCCGCCGTTTGGATCAAGGTTCCCGCCTGCGCGGGAAAACGCAGCGTATTTCACGGCTCGCCGGCGCTTTCCTGCATCCGCCGTTCGGCGAACCATTGTTGCAGCATCTGGGCGGTGCAGCCGGTGAAGCCGTTGCTGCCGATCGCATTGCAGCTATTGGGCAGCGTCTGGCGCTGGGTCTGTTCCATCGTCGCGACTTGGCTGCCCCAGCCGGGACCGCCAGACACGGCGGGTTTTTCCCGCAGTTTCTTGGGGATGCGATAACGCTCCGCCTCCGGCTTGCGCGCGCAGACGACGATATCGTCGCCCTTGCTTTGCGGGCAGGGGTCGTCGCCATAGACCAGCAGGTTGATGATGCGTTCGGGCGGCGGCTCCGCCTGTGCGAGCGCATAGGAGGGCAGCAGAGGGACCAGCCACAGGCCGATCAGGGGAAGTACGACGCGCGGCCGCATAAGATAAATCCTTTTACCACCCCTGTCAGATGCCGGGCGTGCCCAATGCCCGGCGGTTCGTGGATCAGGACGGCATGAACGCCCCAAAACCGTCAGCGTTGCGGTGCGGCGGGAGCCGGTTGGGGCTGCTGCGCCGCCTTTTCCTCCGCCTTCACCCGCGCTTCGATCGCGTCGCTGTCAGCGTCGATGGTCGACAGGCGCTTGGCGCGTTCGGCCGCGACCAGATCCTTCCAACTGGCATTGTCGAGCGCCTGCCGTTCCGCCTTGGCGAGGCGGGACAGTTGCGCGAAGCAGCCGGTCGCGCCGCCGCCGCCGACCGGCGAGCAGCTTTCAGTGCCTTGCCGACCGACATATTCCATCGAGCGGACCCGTTCGCCCCACGCCTGCTTGCTGGGCATATTGGGATCGCCCCGCAGCGGTTCGGGGATGCGATAGCGTTCCTCCTCGCCCTTGCGCGCGCACACGACGATGTCGTCGCCCTGGCTCTGCGGGCAGGCGTCTTCGCCATAGACGATGACGATATTGACCTTTTCCGACGCGGGGTCGGTCACGGCCGTCGGCGCTGTCGCCGGTTGAGCCAGCGCAGGGACGGACGCGCCCAGCATCAGCGCGAAGGCTGCGATCATTCGGGTCTTGCTCATATATCCGTCCTTATCAGAGGCGCTTGGAAAGCGCGATGGCGGCCCGGCATCCCAAACGAATGGCGCCCGACAAAAGGGGGTAGGCGGGTGCTTGTTCGGCGCCATGCGCGAGCGCCGCGTCGCGATGCTCGACCTCCTCCGCCTGGAAATCCGCAATGGCGGTGGAGAGTTCCGGATCGCTGTCGCCCAATTGCGCCAACTGTTCGGCATAATGGCGGTCGATTTCGGTTTCGATCGCCGCGGTGCAGGCCATCGCGGCCTTTGGTCCCATCGCCGCGGTCACCGCGCCCAGCGCGAAGCCGGCCGCGCTCCAGATCGGCGCGAGCGCCGTCGGGCGGACGCCGCGCCGGGCGATCATCGCGTCGAAGGCGGCGCGATGCCGTTCCTCCTGCGCCGCCATGCCGGCGATCAGCCGGCCATAGGGATGGCGATCACCCATCACTGCCAGTTGCCCGGCATAGATGCGCACCGCGCCGAACTCGCCAGCCTGATCGACCCGCACCATGGCGGCGCGATCGGAATCGGACAGGCTCCTGCCGGGGCGTGGAAAATCCTTGGGCGCGGTCATGCTTTTCTCGCTTTAAGCAACAGCGCCAAGATGGCGAGCGCGGCGGCCCCGGACAAGAGGCCGTTATAGCCGGCGAGCGAAATGCCGAGGAGATCCCAGGGCGCGACGTCGCAGCGGACGATCGGGGTCGCCCAAATCTGGTTGAGCAGGTCCGCCCCGCCGGCCGGGGTGGTGGAGCAGGTGGTCAACCCTTCCCACCAGCCATATTCGACCCCGGCATGGAACAGGCCGATCAGCCCGCTAATGCCGATGGCGAGGCCGGCCAGCCCCGCGAACAGCGCGCTGACGCAGGCGCGGCTGCGCAGCGCATAGGCGATCAGCGCCAGCGGGATGGCGGCCATATGCGGGTAACGCTGCCACCAGCACATCTCACAGGGGTGCAGGCCGCCAATATATTGGGAGGCATAGGCCCCGCCCAATAACAGGACCGGGGTCAGCAGGGCGATGGTGCGGGCAAGCGGGATGCTCTTCATAACGCCCGCTTAAAGCCTTGGCTTGCTTTCGTCATGCTGAACTTGATGGTCTGGACGCATCATGGCGTGTTCCCGCGCAGGCGGGCATCCAGTTCGGACGGTGGGACTGGGTTTCCGCCTGCGCGGGAACACGCTGTTGATAGCCGTTATTTCGCCCCCGGCTTGCGCGCGGCGACCTGCGCCTGGGCGATGGTCGCGCCGGGCGTGCTGGCGAGGCGCGCGATCGTCTTGAGCGCATAGTCGAGCTGGAAATCCTCGATGCCCTTCTTCTTCAGCTCCTCGGCCGACAAAGCGAAGCGCGGATCGTCCTTCGTGTCCTCCTCCAGCGCCTTGTCGTCGGTCTTGATCTCGTTGATCAGATGACGGCGCAGGTCGCTCTCGCGGAATTTCGGACGATTTTTGTAATCGGGATCGGATAGCTGCGGCACGCGGATGTCGGGCTGGATGCCGCCTTCCTGCACGCTGCGGCCCGACGGCGTATAATAGCGCGCGGTCGTGAGCTTCAGCGCCGTGGTGTTCGACAGCGGCAACATGGTCTGGACGCTGCCCTTGCCGAAGCTGCGTTCGCCCATCACCAGCGCGCGATGCTGGTCCTGCAACGCGCCGGCCACGATTTCGGAAGCCGAGGCGGACCCCGCATCGACCAGCACGATCACCGGCAGACCCTTCGCATCGTCGCCGGGCTTGGCATAATAGCGTTCGACATCGCCCTTCGCCCGGCCGCGTTGCGACACGATCTCGCCGCGCTCCAGGAAGGCGTCGCTGACCGTCACCGCTTCGTCCAGAAGGCCGCCGGGGTTGGAGCGCAGGTCGAGGACATAGCCGGTGGGCTTGTGACCCAGCGACTTGTCGATGCTGCGGATCGCGGACCGCACGTCCGCCCCGGTATTGGCCGAGAAGCTGACGATGTTGATGACGCCGATATTGTTCTTCACCTCCCATTTCACGGGCTTCAACTGAATGATTTCGCGCGTGAGGGTCAGTTCGATCGGCTTGTCGCGGCCCGCCCGCACGATCGTCAGCTTGAGCGCCGTGCCGGGTGCGCCGCGCATCTTGTCGACCGCCTCGTCCAGCGTGCCGCCATAGATGAGCTGCCCGTCGATATGGGTGATATAGTCGCCCGCCTTGATTCCCGCGCGCCAGGCCGGGGTATCCTGCGTCGGCGCGATCACCTTGACCGCGCCATCCTCCTGCGTGACCGAGAGGCCGAGGCCACCATAGCTGCCCTCGGTCTGGGTGCGCAGATTCTGGAAATCGCGCGCGTCGAGGAAATTGCTATGCGGATCGAGGCTGGCGAGCATCCCGTCTATCGCGCCCTTGATCAGCTTTTCGTCATCGACCTTTTCGACATAGTCGCTGCGGACCTTCTGGAACACGTCCATAAATTCGTCGAGCGCCTTGTAGCTCGACGCCTCCCCGTCGGCGAGGGCTGCGGTGGTGGCAGGGATGAGCGCAAGCGCCCCAAGCGCGACGGCGCCCTGGAGGAAGGTGGATTTCATGGCTGTCCTAGATTCCGGCATCTGATCCCCGATATAGGCCGATTCGCGTGCCAACGCAAAAGCGCGCTTCGATGAATGTCGCGCAGGGTCGATGAGCGTCGGGTTAACCGAGCCCCACCAGCGGCACGATATCGACCGGGCGGCCGTTGCGGCGCAGTTCGATGGTGATGTTGGGGCGTTCCGCGCCGGTGATGCCGACCGGGTCGCCCTGGCGCACGCTATCGCCGACCTGGGCGGTGACGCGGTGCAGGCCGGTGATGAGCGTGGTCCAGCCTTGGCCGTGGTCGATGATGAGGATCTGGCCATAGTCGCGATAGGGGCCGGCGAAGGCGACGCGGCCGGCGGTGGGGGCGATCGCCTGGGCGTCCGGTTGCGTGACCAGGGTCAGGCCGCGCGAGCGGACGCCGCCGTCATTGACTTCGCCCATGCCGGTGACGAGCTGGCCGATCACCGGCAGGCGATAGGGGGGCGGGCCGCCGACCGAGGCGGTACGTTCGGGCGCGGCGGCGCCGGCCTGGTCGGGGCGGGCGGGACGCAGCAGCGGGCCGGACAGCGCGGCCAGCCGATCGCGCAGGTCGCCCGCGTCCTCCAGCCGGTCCATCAGATCGACAATGTCGCGCGCCCGTTCGCCCAGCGCCAGCGCCCGTTCGCCTTCCATGCCCGCATTGGCGCCATAGTCGCGGGCGGCGACCCGCTTTTGCGCTTCGAGCGCAGCCAATGCTGTCTGGCGGTCCTTGCGGTCGGCCTGCGCCTTGCCCAGCGCGTCGGCGGCCTGCCCTGCGGTGGCGCGCAGGGCGCGGCTCTTGTCCAGTTCCAGGCGCAGGCCGGCGGTGCGTTGTTCGATCACCGGCAGCACCTGCCCCAGCACTGCGCGCATATGGACCGCGTCGCCGACCGATCCGGGCTGGACCAGCGCCAGCGCCAACGGACGGCGCGCCATCATTTGCAGCGCGGCGGTGAGGCGGACGACCGGCTCCTGCTTGGCCGCAAGGCGGCTGGCCTGGGCGCGCTGCATCCGGTTGATGATGGCGATGCGGGCCTGTGCGGCCTGGATGTCGGCTTCGGCCTGCTGGATGCGGGCGGCGACCGCGGCGGCGCGGCGGCGCGCCTGTTCGGCTTCGTCGCGGGCGAGGCTGGCCTGCTGTTCCAGCCGGGCGGAACGGTCGCGCGCCTCGTCCGACTGGCGGCGGGCGGCTTTGAGCGCCTGCTGTTCCTGCGCCAACGTGGTGCCGGCGGTGCCGGACAGGATGATCGCGCTGTCGTTGGCGGCGAGCAGGCGCGTGGCGGCCAGGGCCATCAGGCCCGCCACTGTGCTTGCGATGAGGAGGTTGCGCTTCACCCGTTATCCCGACCCTTGTCGTCTCTGACTAGGCGGAAATCCGTCCGGGTTCTAGCGGCGAACGACCTTCTCCGCTCTTTCTTTTGTTGGTCGCATTCTGCGAGGCGTCGGCTGCGCCAGCCGACTTCAGAATGCTTCAGCCTTCGCGGTGATAGGGGTGGTTGGCAAGGATGGAACAGGCGCGCCAGAGCTGTTCCGCCAGCATCGCGCGGGCCATCATATGCGGCCAGGTCATCGCGCCAAAGGCGATCAGCAGGTCCGCATTGTCCCGGTCGGCATCATCGAAGCCGTCCGCCGCGCCGATCAGGAAGCGACATTCGCGGGTGCCCGTGTCACGCCAGCCCTCGATCCGTCGGGCGAAGTCCATGGAGGAGAGCTGCTTGCCCTTTTCGTCCAGCATGACCGTGACGGTGCCGGGCGCGACCGGGGGCAGCTTGCTGCCCCGATCCGGCATTTCGGTGATCTTGTGCGGCATGGTCAGCCGCTTGACATAGCGGTCGACCAGGTCGGCTTCGGGCGAGCGCCCGATCTTGCCGCGCGCTATGATGTGGAGGAGCATGGCGCTCCTCCTAGCCGGTCATCTCGCGCCTGTCGAAGGGTTCAGGCGTTGCCCGCGACCGGCGCGTCGACGAAGCCCCACATCCGTTCCAGATTGTAGAAGCTGCGCACTTCCGGCTTGAACAGATGGACGATCACGTCGCCCGCGTCGATCAGCACCCAGTCGGCGACCGGCAGCCCTTCGACCCGTGCGGAGCGGCCGGTTTCCTTCTTGATCCGTTCAGCCAGATGCTGGGCGATCGCGGCGACCTGACGCGACGAACGGCCGCTGGCGATAACCATATAATCGGCGATGCTGCTCTTGCCTTCCAGCGGGATGGAAATGGTTTCCTGGGCCTGGTCGTCGTCGAGCGATTGCATGACGAGGGCGTGCAGGGCGGCCACGGAATCGGCGGCAAAGGCCGGATCGTTGGCAGAGGCGAGGTTAGACAATGAAACTCCAATCTAGATGACGTACCGACGCGTGAGCGGATCGCGCGCACACGTTGCTTCATATTCGCGATGCCAGAGGGGGTCCGCCTGCCGCAGCAGGGTTGCCGATCTTGGATCAGGGCGAAAGCGCAATAGCACGAGCGCCGGTGGTCTCCAATTCGTCCAGTCTGCACCCTGGCGCGCGGACCGGACGAAGCGCCGCAGCCAGCTCATAGCCGCAGAGCCACGAGCGGCATCATCATAGCCCGGACGGGCGATGACAGCAATGGGCATTTGCCGGGCGATGCCGCGCCAGTCGCGCCATTGGCCAAATTGCGCCAGATTATCCGCGCCCATCAGCCAGATGAAGCGGTTTTTGGGGTAGCGGCGGGCGAGGGCGCGGAGCGTATCGATGGTGTAGCGGGTGCGTAACTGGCGCTCGATCGCGGTCGGGCGAATCGGGGCGCGGCGAGCGACGGTGCGGGCATGGGCGAGGCGGGCGGCGAGCGGGGCCATGCCCTTGGCGGGCTTTAGCGGGTTGCCGGGGGAGACGAGCCACCAGATTTCGTCCAGGTCCAGCGCTTCCCTGGCGAAGAGCGAGATGGCGCGATGGCCGCCATGGGCCGGATTGAAGGAACCGCCGAGCAGGCCGATGCGTGTCATGATCCCGCCATGCCAGCGCGGCGACAGGGCCGCAATGGGGGCGATCGGCGGATCGGCGTCAGCGGCCGCCGAAAGCGGGCTTGCGCGTCCGTCGATAGGGAATCCGGTCCAGCTTCGCCATCAGGTCGGCGAAAGGTGTGTCGCGCACCATGTGATGGTCGCGCGGCGGCGGATCATCCTTCGCCTTGTCCGGGCGCCGCAGCGGGCGGCGCGTTAATAATGACTTCCACATGATAGTCTCCAAACTGCGATATTGGTCGCTTATGGAGAAGAGACGCAGGCGAGCCGGGCTTGTTCCTCCATTTGTCCGTTACGCCGCCGGCAAAGCGCGCGCTTCTTCGGTCTGCGCGTCGCGCGCCAGCACGTCGAGCGGCTCCATCGCCTCGATCTCCTTGCCGCCGGTTTCGATGTCGAGGTCGCGGAACTTGCGGCCGGTCGAGAGGACGCGGCTTTCGAAGCTGCCGATGAAATTATTATAGTTGGACACGGCGCTGTTGAGGCCGGAGCCGAGGCGCTTCAAATGGGTCGCGGCGACGGCGAGGCGCTCGTACAGTTCCTTGCCGAGTTGGCCGACCTGCTGCGCCTGTTCCTGCATCTTGGCCTGGCGCCAGTGGCCCGCCAAGGTGCGGGCGAGGGGCAGGAAGGTGGCGGGGCCGCAGATGATGACGCGATTCTTGGCCGCGCGTTCCCACAGGTCCATGTCGGCCTCCAGCGCGGCGGTGACGAAATTGTCGCCGGGGACATACATGATGACGAAGTCGGGCGCCTTGTCGAATTGCTCCCAATAGGCCTTGCGCCCCAGCGCGTCGGCATGGGTGCGCATGGCGCGGGCATGGTCGAGCATATGGGCGTCGCGCAACGCGGGATCGACCTGATCGACGGCGTTCAAATAGGCGACCAGCGAGCATTTGACGTCGACCACCATCTGCTGGTCGCCGGGCAGGTTGATGACGAAATCGGGCCGCATTCTGCCGTCCTCGACCGCGACCGACACTTCTTCCTTGAAATCGACGAAGGGGGAGAGGCCGGCGGTTTCGATGAGGTTCTTGAACTGTTGCTCGCCCCAGCGGCCGCGGGTCTTGGGCGCGGCGCGCAGGGCGTTGACCAGCTTGGCGGTTTCCTCACGCACCTGTCCCTGGCCCAGATGGACCTGCTGCACCGCCTCGCGCAGTTCGGCATAGCTGCCGACCCGGTCCTTTTCGACGCGGGCGAGGCCCTCCTCATAGCGTTTGAGCGTGGTTTCGACCGGATTGAGCAGGGTCTTGAGCTGGGCCTCGCTCTTCTCGTTCGCCTGGGCGAAACGCTGGTCGGCGCGGGTCAGGAACTGGGTCTGGGCGGATTCGAGCAACTTGCCGCCGATTTCGCTGAACTGGGCGGAGAGCTGTTCCTTGGCGTCCCGGAGCGCAGCGATCTGCTGCTCGAAGGCCTGTGTGCGGGCCTGTGTATCGGACTTCAATCCGGCCAGTTCGCGCAGCGCGGCTTCGCGTTCGGCCTGGATGGACTCGATGCGCTGGGCGGCGGCGGCCTGCAGGGCTTCGAGCCGCTGGTCGGCGGCCAGTTGGGCGGTTTCGAGCCGGGCGATGTGGGTCGCGGACTGATGGACGCGCTCCTGCTCCACCGCCAGTTCGGCGATGGCGCCGTTGCGCTGGGTGGTGGCGAGGTCGAGCCTGGCGGCGAGATCGGCTTTTTCCGCCGCCAGCGGGGCCATGGACCGGGCGCTGAGCAGCCAGCCGACCGCAAGACCAATCAGCAGGGCGACGAGAATGAAGAGGGCGGCCAGGCTGTTCATGAAATTTCCCTGATAAGAACGAAAAGGGAACTTAACGGGGAGCGGCGAAAGCCGCAAGTCTGAGACAGCGAGTGCGACAATTGAATCGCCATCCGCAAATTTAGATAGTTAGCTAACTATCGAAAAATTCAGGCCGCCTGCATGCTTGGTGCGGCGAAGCGGGCGCGATAGTCGCCGGGCGACAGGCCAACAAGGCGGTGGAATAATTTGCGGAAGGCGGCGGCGTCTTCATAGCCGACGCTCCAGGCGATCTGGTCGATCGTGCGCTTCGTAAACTCCAGATGTTCGCGCGCCTTTGCGACGCGCAGATGCTGGACATATTCGATCGGCGTCATGGCGGTCGCCGCCTTGAAACGACGCTGGAAGGTGCGTTCCTCCATACCGACCTGCGCCGCCATGTCGCCGACGCTGACGGCTTTGGCTTCCCGCGCGGCGAGCCAGTGCTGGGCCTTCAATATCGGTTCGTCGCCATGGGTCATGCGGGGCATGAAGCGGGCGAAATGCTTCTGTTCGCGCCCCGCGCTGTCGATCAGCAGGAATTTGGCGGTGTCGAGCATCACCGTCGGGCCGAGCAGGCGGTCGACCAGTCGCAGGCCAAGGTCGGTCCAGGCCATCAGGCCGCCCGCGGTGATGATGTCGCCATCGTCGATGACGATGCGGTCGCAATCCAGTTTGACGTCGGGGAAGCGCCCCCGAAATGGGTCGGCGAACCACCAGTGCGTCGTCGCCGGGCGGCCGCTGAGCAGGCCGGTCGCCGCCAGCAGGAACGCGCCGCCGCAGTTGGAGGCAAGGGTGGCGCCCGCGGCGTGGCGATCGAGCAGCCAGCGGGCGTAGGGCGCGGCTTCCTCCGCATCGGGAATGCCCGACAGGCGGCCGGGGACGAGCCAGATGTCGGGCGTGCCGGTGTGGCCTTCATGCGTGTCCTGGCTGCGGGCGAAGCCGCCGTCCACCTGCATCTGCCAATGGCTGACGCGGAGTGGCGGGCCGCCATGTTGCCGTGAAAACTGCCCGGCGATGGCGATCAGGTCGGTCATGCCATGGACCATCGCCTGCTGGCAGTCGCGATAGAGGAGGGATGCCGATTTCGACCCTGGGGGTCTGGGTTGCGTCCATGGGGCAGCCTTTGTCGGAATCGGCCCGCTTAATGTCGGGACCGCCAATCCCGATCCTCCGTCATTGCCCCTAAAACTGCAAGCACAGGGCGAGACAGACGCTCTTCCAGACACAGAAGGGACTTTCATCATGCGCAATTTCGTCACCACCCAGGACGGCACCCGCCTCTTTTACAAGGATTGGGGGCCGCGCGACGGCCAGCCGATCGTCTTTTCCCATGGCTGGCCGCTGAGCGCCGACGCCTGGGACGCGCAGATGGTGTTCTTCGCCAACCATGGCTTTCGCACCATCGCCCATGACCGCCGCAGCCATGGCCGGTCGGATCAGGTGTGGGACAACAACAATATGGACCAATATGCCGACGATCTGGCCGATGTGATCGCGGCGCTGGATTTGCATGACGTGATTCTGGTCGGCCATTCGACCGGCGGCGGCGAAGTCACCCGTTATGTCGGCCGCCATGGCACCAGCCGGGTCGCCAAGCTGGCGCTGATCGGCGCGGTGCCGCCGCTGATGCTGAAGACCGAGGCCAATCCGGGCGGGCTGCCGATCGATGTGTTCGACGGTATCCGCAAGGGCACTTTCGACAATCGCAGCCAGTTCTTCAAGGATCTGACCATCCCCTTCTACGGCTATAACCGCGCAGGCGCGGTGATGTCCGAGGGCATCAGGGACGATTTCGTGCGGCAGGGGATGATGGGCGGGTTGAAGGGCCAGCTCGACAGCATCCGCGCCTTTTCCGAGAGCGATTTCCATGCGGACCTGGCCAAGGTCGATGTGCCCACGCTCGTCCTGCATGGCGATGACGACCAGATCGTGCCGATCGGCGCGTCCGCGCTCTCCACCGTGAAGATCGTTACGCAGGCGGTACTGATCGTGTATGAAGGCGCCGATCATGGACTGACGGTCACGCATCAGGATCGGTTCAATGCCGACCTGCTCGATTTCATCAACGGCTGACAATCAAGCGCCTTACCCCGGTTCGCGTGCGTGCTTCGACAGGCTCAGCACGAACGGGGAGGCTGCGAATCGAAGGAGACTTCCCATGACCAATGAAACCATCCTCATCACCGGCGCGTCGGACGGCATCGGCGCGGTCTATGCCGGTCGTTTCGCCAAGCGTGGCGCCAACCTGATCCTGGTCGCCCGGCGGGCGGACAAGTTGGAGGCGCTGGCTGTCCAACTGCGCCAGACCGGCGTGCGCGTCGAGGTGACCGCCGCCGATCTCGCCAAGGCGGATGACCTGGCCCGGATTGAGGCGCGGTTGCGCGACGATGACGCCATCACCGGCCTGATCAACAATGCTGGAATTGCGGGCGAGCAGGGCTTTGTCGAGACGGACCCGGATTACCTCACCGGGATGATCGCCCTCAACATAGTGGCGGTGACGCGGCTGTCGCGCGCGATCGCGCCGCGGCTGGCGGCCAACGGGGCGGGGACGCTGATCAACATCACGTCGGTCACCGCGCTGATGCCCGACGGCTTCACCGCGGTCTATCCGGCGAGCAAGGCCTATGTCCTGGCCTTTACCGAGGCGTTGCAGGTCGAACTGGGCGTCAAGGGCGTGCAGGTGCAGGCGGTGCTGCCGGGGATCACCCGGACGGCGATCTGGACCGACGAGCAGATCGCAGGCATCCCGGCCGAGATGGTGATGGATGTCGAGGTCATGGTCGACGCCGCGCTGGCGGGACTGGACATGGGCGAGCCGATCACCATTCCGGCATTGCCGGACCGGGGCGACCTAGACGCCTATCTGGCGGCGCGGGGGGCGTTGCGGCCGGGCCTGTCGCGCAAGGATGCGGCGGCGCGGTATCGCGTTTAACTTGCTCCGTCATTCCCGCGAAGGCGGGGATGACGGGAATTTTCCTAGGAGAAACATCATGATCCTCGGTTTTTCCATTCCCGCCTTCATCGCGCTGCATGTCGCGATCAGTCTGGTCGGTATCGTTGCCGGGATTTTAGCTTTGGTGGCGCAGGCGAAGGGGCGGTTCCTGCCCGGCGCGCAGGCGGTCTTCCTGGGCACGACGCTGTTGACCAGCCTGACCGGATTCCTCTTTCCCTTTCGCGGCTTCACCCCGGCGATCGGGGTTGGCATCGTCTCGACCTTGGTGTTGATCGTCGCTTTGGTGGCGCTTTATGGCCTCAAGCTGCGCGGCCGGGCGCGGGTCGTCTACGCGGTGAGCGCGACCGCGGCGTTGTGGCTCAACCTGTTCGTGCTGGTGGTGCAGAGCTTCCTCAAGGTGCCCTTGCTCAACGCCTTCGCGCCGACCGGGACGGAACCGCCCTTCCTGGCGGCGCAGGGGTTGCTGCTGATCGCGATGCTGATCCTGGGCGCGGCGATCGTCCGTCAGCCGAGCGTCGCGCGGAAGGCGGCGAGCCGTGCGATCGCCTGATCCAATGTCTGGTCCGTCTTCGAAAAGCAGAGGCGGACCAGATGAGTGACCGGGTCGGCCGGATAAAAGGCGCTGATCGGGATCGCCGCCACGCCCGCTTCGTCGATGATGCGGTTGCAGAAAGCGACGTCGTCCAGCGCGATGCCCGACGCGGGCAGATCGATCGACAGGAACCAGGTCGCGGCGCTGGGCTGGACGACATAGCCCGCTGCCGCCAGCCCCGCCGCCAGCCGGTCGCGCGAGGCCTGATAGGCGGCGCGCTGCTCGGAGAACCAGGCGTCAGGATAGGCAAGCCCCTCCGCCACCGCCCATTGCAGGCCCGGCGGGGTGGTGAAGGTCAGGAACTGGTGGGCGCGCGCCAGCAGGGTGGCGATGGGTGGGGCGGCGCACATCCAGCCGACCTTCCAGCCGGTGACGGAGAAGATCTTGCCCGCCGACCCGATCTTCACCGTTCGGTCGCGCATCCCCGGAAAGGCGATCAGCGGGCGGTGCGGGATGCCGTCATAAACGGTCTGTTCCCAGACTTCGTCGCAGATGGCGATGAGGTCGTGGGCGACGCAGAGGTCGGCCAGCAGCGCCAGTTCCGCGGCGCGCAGGACGATGCCGGTCGGGTTCACCGGATTGTTCATCAGCAGGATGCGGGTGCGCGGCGTGATCGCTGCGCTCAGCGCTTCGCGGGTGACGCGCCAGTCGGGCGGGGTCAGCGTCACGACCTTCGCCACGCCGCCGACGCGCTCGACCAATGGCAGATAGGCGTCGTAGAGCGGGGCCAGCATCAGCACTTCGTCGCCCGGCTTCACCAAGGCCAGCAGGCTGGCGGCGATCGCCTCGGTCGCGCCGGAGGTGACGATCACCTCCTGCGGGCTGAGATCGCATTGCTGGTGACGGGCATAATGGTCGGCGATCGCGCTGCGCAGTTCGGGCAGGCCAGCCATCGGCGGATATTGGCTGGATTTGGTGAGCAGCGCGTCGGCGGCAGCCTGCAACACGGCGCGGGGACCGGGGCTTTCGGGAAAGCCCTGGCCCAGGTTGATCGCGCCGGTTTCGCGGGCGCGGGCGGACATATGTTCGAAAATGGTGGTCGGCATGTCCCGATAGACGGGGTGGCCGAGGAGGGCGCTGGTCATATCAGTCTCCACCGCTGCGGCCGCTTGCGCGGCCGAATAAACCGGATGGCCGTCCCCCGAACGGCCGTTGATCCCGGTTTATTCCCATTCGATGGTCCCCGGCGGCTTCGAGGTGTAGTCGTACACCACGCGGTTGATGCCCTTGACCTCGTTGATGATGCGGGTCGCGACGCGGCTGAGGAAGGCGGCGTCGAAGGGATAGATGTCGGCGGTCATGCCGTCGGTGGAGGTCACGGCGCGCACGGCGCAGACGCTGTCATAGGTGCGCAGGTCGCCCATGACACCGACGGTGCGGACCGGGAGCAGTACGGCGAAGGCCTGCCAGATCGCGTCGTACAGCCCTGCGTTGCGGATTTCCTCCAGATAGATGAAGTCCGCCTTGCGGAGAATGTCGCAGCGTTCCTTGGTCACTTCGCCGGGGATGCGGATGGCGAGGCCGGGGCCGGGGAAGGGATGGCGGCCGACGAAAATGTCGGGCAGGCCCAGTTCCTTGCCCAGCACGCGGACTTCGTCTTTGAACAGTTCGCGTAAAGGTTCGACCAGCTTCATGTTCATGCGTTCGGGCAGGCCGCCGACATTATGGTGCGACTTGATCGTGACCGAAGGGCCGCCGGTGAAGCTGACCGATTCGATGACGTCGGGATAGAGCGTGCCCTGCGCGAGGAAATCGGCGCCGCCGACCTTGGCGGCTTCCTCCTCGAAGACCTTGATGAATTCGCCGCCGATGAACTTGCGCTTCTTTTCCGGGTCGGTGAGGCCGGCAAGGCCGCCCAGGAAGCGGTCTTCCGCGTTCACATGGACCAGCTTGATGCCATAATGTTCGCGGAACAGGCTGACCACCTGTTCGGCCTCGCCCAGACGCATCAGGCCATGATCGACGAATACGCAGGTGAGCTGATCGCCGATCGCTTCGTGGATCAGGACCGCGGCGACCGCGCTGTCGACGCCGCCGGACAGGCCGCAGATCACCCGGCCTTCGCCCACTTGCGCGCGGATTTCGGCGATCTTGGCCGCGCGAAATTCGGCCATGGTCCAGTCACCGGCCAGGCCGCAGACATGGCGGACGAAATTGGCGAGCAATTTGGCGCCGTCGGGGGTGTGGACGACTTCGGGATGGAATTGGGTGGCGTAGAAGCGCTTCGCCTCGTTTGCGGTGATGGCGTAGGGCGCGCCTTCGCTGGTGGCGACGACTTCGAAGCCGGGAGCGAGGGTCGTGACCTTGTCGCCATGGCTCATCCAGACCTGATGCTTGTCGCCGGTGGTCCACAGGCCATCGAACAGGGCGCACGGCTTCTTCACTTCGATGAAGGCGCGGCCGAACTCGCCGCTTTCGCCGCCTTCGACATTGCCGCCGAGCTGCTGCATCATCGTCTGCTGGCCGTAGCAGATGCCAAGGATAGGGATGCCCGCGTCGAAGAGGGCTTGCGGGGCGCGGGGGCTGTCTTCCCACATGACCGAGGAGGGGCCGCCCGACAGAATGATGCCCTTGGGCTGCATCCGCGCGAAGGCTTCGGCGGCGGTGTTGAAGGGGGCGATTTCGGAATAGACGCCGGCTTCGCGCACGCGCCGGGCGATGAGCTGGGTCACCTGGCTGCCGAAGTCCACGATAAGGATGGAATCCTGAAGGGGCAGCGTCATCGAATCGCCTTTATGTCGAGCGTGGGAAGGGATTCGCGCCCGGTTAGTCGCCCGGCCCCGATATGTCCAGTTGCGGCTTGAACTGCTGCCCGGCGCGCCAGCCGATGAGCGCGGCGAAGGCCAGTACGGCGGCGGCGATGAGGAAGGCGCTGCCGATGAAGGGCAGGGGCGGGCGGGGGCCGACCGACAGCGAGTAGATGGCGCCAAAGAAGAGCGGCGAGATGATGCCGGCGATCGCGCCGACGCTGTTGTTCGCGCCCTGCAACTGCCCCTGTTCGGATTCGGAGACGTGGCGGGTCATCAGCGACTGGAGCGTCGGCATAGCGAGGCCCCAGAGCGCGTTGGGGAACATGGCGGCGACGAACAGCCAGCCGGTGGACGCGAGGCCCATGGACGCAATGCCGATGGCGCCGAAGCAAAGGCCCACGACCATGGTGGCGCGGTCGCCCAGGCGCTTGACCACCGGGCCTACAGCCAAGCCCTGCACCCCCATGTCCAGCAAGCCGACCAGCGCCAGCAGCCCGCCCACCTGCCATGCGCCCCAGCCATAGCGGTCGCCAGCATAGAGGACAAAGATGGCGGAAAAAATGTGGTGGGCGAAATAGAGGAGGAAATTGCCGACGGCGAGGCTGGAGAGTTCCGGGTGCGAGCGGAGCAGCTTCAATGCGCCGAAGGGGTTGGCGCGGCGCCAGCTGAACGCCATGCGCTTTGCCGGGGCGAGCGATTCGGGCAGGACGAAGCAGCCATAAAGGAAGGCGAGGCCGGACAGGGCGGCGGCGGCCCAGAAGGGCGCGCGCAGCGAAATTTCGCCCAGCAGGCCGCCGATCAGCGGGCCGGCGACGAAGCCCGCGCTGAAGGCCGCGCCGATGAGGCCATAGCCCCTGGCGCGATCCTGTGGCGGGGTGATGTCGGCCATATAGGCGAAGGTGGAGGTGAAGCTGGACGAGGTGACGCCCGCCAGGATGCGGCCCAATGCCAGCCACCAGAGATTGGGCGCGAGCGCCATCAGCACGAAGTCGAGCGCGAGGCCCGCGACCGAGATCAGGATCACCGGGCGGCGGCCGAAACGGTCGGACAGCGAGCCGATGAGCGGCGAACAGACGAACTGCATCCCGGCCCAGAGGGCGACGAACAGGCCGTTCCACATGCCCGCCGCCGCATCCGAGCCGGACAGGATTTCGATCAATTGCGGCAGGACCGGGATGACGATCCCCATCGACATGACGTCGAGCAGCGCCGTGATGAGGATGAAGGCGATCGCGGCGGTGCGACGGGGCATAAACGGGGCGGTCATGGCGGTTGGCCTAACCGGCCATGACCGCCCTGCCAAGCGGATGCGTGTTACTGTGCTGTAAGATCGCGGCTGATGTATACGTTCGCCACGCGGCCGTTTTTCATGGCGCAGGTGAAGCGGCGCGAGACGCCGTCATTGGCGCGGTAGCTGGCGCGGGTTTCGACATAGCCGTCGATATTATAACCGTCCGCCGTGGCGAGGGGCGTTTCCATGTGGCGGACTTCGGCATAGCCGCCTTCGCGGTCCTGCGCTTCGTCGCGCGCGGCCATGGCGCAGGCGTCTGTCATGCCGTCGTCCTGCGCGGCGACATCGGAAAAGTCCGCGTCGTCGCGCGCAGGCGTATCGTTGCGGATGTCCGTGCCATAGTCGGTGCCGGTGCGGGGCGGCGGCGCATCATATGTCCCGCCGGTGTTCGGGTCGCGGACCTGCTTGTTCCTGTTCACGGAGGAGGCGACGACCGCGACCGCGCCAAGAATGGCGGCGACGCCGATCGCGTCGCCCAGGCCAAAGCCGTCGCCGCGGCGATGATGCCGGTTCCAGCCGCCAGGACCGCCGCCATTCCAGCCCCGGTCATAGCCATAACGCGGACGAGCCTCTGCGGCGCTGACGCTGCCCAGCAGCAGTCCCGCGCTCACCAGCGCTCCGGTCATCCAGCGTGTCTTGGTCCCGATCATGCCTGCGTCTCCATGCGATGGACGGGGATATATCTGCGGTCGGCTGTCGCGCGGCTGAATAAAATTACTGCGGCTTGGCCTTGATCTGCAATCCGGTGAAATAGGCCGCGAAGCCGTAGCTGTCGGCATATTCGTCGATCAGCTTATCCACTGGCTTGCCCGATCCATGGCCCGCCCGGTTTTCGACGCGCAGCAGGCGGGGGCGGGCGCCCAGGTCCGCGGCCTGGAGCGCGGCGGCATATTTGAAACTATGGGCGGGAACGACGCGATCGTCGGTGTCCGCGGTGGTCACCAATATCGCGGGATAATCCTTTCCGCCCAATATGTTGTGATAGGGCGAATAGCCATAAAGCAGGGGGAAATCGGCCGCCTTGTCGGGCGATCCATAATCGTCGATCCAGTAGCGGCCCGCGGTGAAGCGGTCGAAGCGCAGCATGTCCATGACGCCGACGGCGGGCAGCGCGGCGGCGAACAGGTCCGGGCGCTGGTTGACCACGGCGCCGACGAGCAGCCCGCCGTTCGATCGGCCCTCGATCGCGAGGCCGTTCTGGGGGGTGAAGCCGTTGGCTTTCAGATATTCGGCCGCGGCGATGAAATCGTCGAAGACATTCTGTTTGTTCGCGCCGCGCCCGGCATCGTGCCACGCCTTCCCATATTCCCCGCCGCCGCGCAGATTGGCGATGGCATAGGCGCCGCCCTGTTCCAGCCAGGCCATGCGGGTCGCCGAATAGCCGGGCGTGAGGCTGATGTTGAAGCCGCCATAGCCGTAGAGGATGGTCGGCGCGGCGATCGCGCGATCGGCCAGCGCCTTCTTGCGCAGGATCGTCATCGGGATCAGCGTGCCGTCCTTCGACGGGTAGAGGCGCTGTTCGATGCCGAAATCACGGGGGTCGAAGGGCAGGTCGGGCTGGGCGAAGATCTGGCTTTGCAGGCTGGCCGTGTCGAAGCGGTAGATGCTGGACGGGGTGACGAAGCCGGAGAAGCTGAAGAAGGTTTCGGGGTCGCCCTCCCGCCCGCCAAAGCCCGCTGCGGTGCCAAAGCCCGGCAGCGGCACGTCGGTCACCTTGCGCCCGTCCAGATCGACCAGTTCGGCGACCGTCTGGGCGTCGCTCATATAGGCCAGGATCATGCGGTTGCCGACCAGCGATCCGCCCGCCAGCGTTTCGGGCCGTTCGCGGACCAGTTCACGCGGTCCCCGGCGCGGCCGCGATGCGTCGAGCGTCACCACCCGCATGTGGGGCGCGCGGTCGTCGGTCAGGAAGAAGAGGGTCGTGCCCTTGCTGCCGATCAGCCGCCAGTCCTGCGCCGGTCCCTTGACCAGCAGGCGGGGCTTGATCGGGCCGCCGGTGAGTTCGGCGACATGGAGTTCGCGGCGGGGGTCTATGCCCTGAAAGGAGCTGATGATCAGCCAGCGGCCGTCGCCGGTCACCTGGGCCTGATGGCTGAGGGCGGGCCGGTCGGGCGTGGCGTAGACGAGTTGATCCTGCGCCTGACGGGTGCCGATGCGGTGATAATAGAGTTGCTGGTCTTCGTTGGCGGAGCGGAAGGCCTGACCCTCCTGGGGCGCGGCGAAGCGGGAGTAGAAAAAGCCCTCTGCCCGGCCGTCCCAGGCGATCTGGGAGAATTTCACCCATTCGACCCGGTCGTCCAGCATTTTGCCGGTATCGACGTCGAGCAGTTTGAGCGTGCGCCAGTCGCTGCCGGCCTCCTGCACCGCGAAGGCGAGGGTGCGGCCGTCGGGGGAGGGGGTCCATTCGGCCAGCGCGCTCGCGCCGTCCTTCGCCCAGTCATTGGGGTCGAGCAGCAGGCGTTGCGGGCCGGACAGCCCGTCGCGGACATAGAGCGGGGTCTGGTTCTCCAGTCCCTTGTTATAGCCATAGAAATAGCGGCCGCCCGCCTTGCGCGGCACGGTGTAGCGCCCGTGCGAGAGCAACGCCCGCATCCGGCCCTTGAGCGCTTCGCGGCCGGGCAGGTCGTCGAGATAACGGCGGGTGAGGGCATTTTCCCGCCCCACCCAGTCGCGCACCGCAGGGTCGGCGCGCAGGTCGTTTTCCAGCCAGCGATAGGGATCGGCGACCTTCACGCCGAAATGATCCTCGACCAGGTCCAGCCGTTTCGTGATCGGATAGCGCAGCACGCCGGCTTCCGTGCGCCCGCCCGCATCGATGGCGGCGGCTTCCGGGGTCGCGCCGTCCGGTTCCGCCAGGACGGGATTGGCCGCCAGCAACAGCGGCAGCAGGATCAGGGCAGCGGCGCGCATCCTCTCTTTTCGACTCTTTTCCAAACGACAACAGGCCGTGGCTCCTAGAGAGCCACGGCCTGTTGGTAAAGCGCCAGTCCCTTAATCCGGGACTGGTCGGATCAGGCTTCTTCCAGCTCGTCGTCTGCGCTGAAGACCGGACCGCTGTCCTGGCCCTTGGCGCTGACGTCGCGGTCGACCAGTTCGATGATCGCCATCGGCGCCGCGTCGGACGCGCGGAAACCGGCCTTGATCACGCGGGTATAGCCGCCGTTGCGGTCCTTGTAGCGCTCGGCCAGGACTTCGAACAGCTTGACCAGCTGCGCATCGTCCTTCAGCCGGGCGTCGGCCAGGCGACGGTTGGACAGGCCACCCTTTTTGGCGAGGGTGATCAGCTTTTCGACGTAGGGGCGCAGCGCCTTCGCCTTGACCGCGCCGGTCATGATCTGCTCATGCTTGATGAGCGAGGCGGCCAGGTTGCGCAGAAGCGCATTACGATGGCCGGTGGCGCGTTGCAGCTTACGCTGACCCATTTTGTGACGCATGTTGCATTCCTTCGTTCGTTAAGGGACCGTGTGAGGTATCCCAGACCAGGCGGCGAATAAGGGGCGCCGCCCAAAACCCCGATAAACCAGCATCCGTTCGCTTCGAGCGTGGCGAGAAGCGTCTTGCGCGCGCTTCCCGCTTCTCGACTTCGCTCGAAACGAACGGCAGTCTGGCTTTAACCCAGCAGCTCCTGTTCGAGCTTCTTGGCCATTTCCTCGATATTCTCCGGCGGCCAGCCAGGGATGTCCATGCCCAGGCGCAGGCCCATGGACGACAGCACTTCCTTGATTTCGTTCAGCGACTTGCGGCCGAAATTGGGGGTGCGCAGCATCTCGGCTTCGGTCTTCTGGACCAGATCGCCGATATAGATGATGTTGTCGTTCTTGAGGCAGTTGGCCGAGCGGACCGACAGTTCCAGTTCGTCCACCTTCTTGAGAAGATAGCGGTTGATCTGGTTGGTGTCGCTTTCGCCTTCCGAAGCCGCAGCGGCGGTGTGACCCGCAGCAGGCGCAGCGGCGGGCAGCGCGTCTTCGAAGTGGACGAACAGCTGGAGCTGGTCCTGCAGGATACGGGCGGCGTAGGCCACCGCGTCTTCCGGCGTGACGGTGCCATCGGTTTCGATGGTCAGCGACAGCTTGTCATAGTCCAGTTCCTGGCCGACGCGGGTATTGTCCACCTTGTAGGCGACCTGACGGACCGGCGAGTAGAGCGCATCGATCGGAATGAGGCCGATAGGGGCGTCCGCCGGGCGGTTGGCGACGGCGGGGACATAACCCTTGCCGATGTCAGCCGTCAGTTCCATGTTGAGCGTTGCGCCCTGGTCCAGATGGCAGATGACCAGTTCGGGGTTCATCACTTCGATGTCGCCCACGACGCTGATATCGCCCGCCTTCACCACGGCCGGGCCCGTGGCGGACAGCTGCAGCCGCTTGGGGCCTTCGCCTTCCATGCGCAGCGCGACCTGCTTGATATTGAGGACGATGTCGGTCACGTCTTCGCGGACGCCGGCGAGCGACGAGAATTCATGCAGGACGTTCTCGATCTTGATCGAGGTGACCGCCGCGCCCTGGAGCGAGGAAAGAAGAACCCGCCGCAACGCATTGCCGAGCGTCAGGCCGAAACCGCGCTCAAGCGGTTCGGCGACGAAGGTCGCCTTGCGCTTGCCGTCGCTGGTCGGCTTGATTTCGAGGGCGTTGGGCTTCTTCAATTCCTGCCAGTTCTTCATGTTGACAGTCATGTAATTCCCCTGGGGATGTGGCCGAAACGCTTATCATCCTGGACCCGACAGGACGTTGCGGCCGATGTAGACGGGTAACGGGCGGCGCGTCCGCCGCCCGCATGTCGTTCAGCCGCTGTTAGACGCGGCGACGCTTGGACGGACGCACGCCATTGTGCGGGATCGGCGTCACGTCGCGGATGGAGGTGATGTGGAAGCCGACGGCCTGCAGCGCGCGCAGAGCCGATTCACGGCCCGAACCGGGGCCTTTGACTTCGACTTCCAAAGTACGGACGCCATGTTCGGCGGCCTTGCGGCCAGCGTCTTCGGCGCACACCTGAGCGGCGTACGGCGTGGACTTGCGGCTGCCCTTGAAGCCCATCATGCCGGCCGAGGACCACGAAATCGCGTTGCCCTGGGCGTCGGTGATGGTCACCATGGTGTTGTTGAAGCTGGCGTTGACGTGGGCCACGCCGGCCGAGATGTTCTTGCGTTCGCGGCGCTTAATGCGCTGGGGTTCGCGTGCCATTTTGAGTTCTTCCTACAAAATCTGCTAGGCCTAGGCCGCGCCTTGTCGATGGCTGCCTCCGGCGGAGTAAGGCTGAAAACAGTCCCCCGGACTGTTTTCCCGGCGCCTTACTTACTTCTTCTTGCCAGCGATCGGCTTCGCCTTGCCCTTGCGGGTGCGCGCATTGGTGTGCGTGCGCTGGCCGCGGACCGGCAGGCCCTTGCGATGACGCAGGCCGCGATAGCAGGCCAGATCCATCAGGCGCTTGATGTTCATCGCGGTTTCGCGACGCAGGTCGCCCTCGACGGACAGGTCGGCGTCGATGGTTTCACGAATCTGAAGCACTTCGGCGTCGGACAGGTCCTGCACGCGGCGGCTGTGATCGATGCCCAGCTTGTCGGCGATGTCGACGGCGGTCTTGCGACCGATGCCGTGGATGTAGGTCAGCGCGATGATCACGCGCTTGTTGGTCGGGATGTTCACACCCGCAATACGTGCCATGGTAATAGTGTCTCCTGCTCCACAGGGTCGACCGGAGCCGTCCCTATCTCAAAGCGTCCGAGCCGATTTTCCCTGGCCAGGAAAAACGGCCAATTACATAGCCCCAGGACGCAAAAAAGACGGCCAGTGCCAAAAGCACCGCCGCTCGCCACGTTCAGGGGAAGGGGGCCTTTAGCGATTCGGCGGAAAACTGTCAATTGCCATGCGGCCGGACGCAGCGGGTCGGCGGCTCGACCCTTTTCGGGTTGAGCGGGAGCCAAGCGTCCGGCATGGAAGGCTATGCGTCTTATCCCATCCTTCACCGCGCTTGCGCCGTTTTTGATCCTGCTCGGTTCCTGCGTCGGTCCCGGCGCGCAGCGGCCGGTGACGCGGCCCGCGTCTGTACCGGCGCCTGCGTCCGCGCCTGCGCGGCCGTCTCCGGCTGCGCCTGCCCCCGCATCGACGCCGCAGCCCGCGCCGGTCGCGAGCGGCTGGCAATATCGGCCGGTTGCGCCGGGCGGCTGGACCTATCGTGCCGAGGCGGCGGGATCGTCGGCCGCGTTCGGACCCGGCGTTGCCGATGCGCAACTGACGCTGCGCTGCGATCGTGCCAGCCGCCGGGTCAGTCTGGCGCGGGCGGGGGCCGGGGCTGGGCAGGGCGCGCTGATCGTGCGGACCAGCTATGGCGCGGCGAGTTGGCCGGCGACGGTGTCTGCCGGAGCGGCGGGGCAACTGGTCGCCTTCCGCGCGGCGTCCGACGCGGGGCTCGACCAACTGGCCTATAGCCGTGGCAAGATCGCGGTGGAGGCGGCGGGCGCGCCGATGCTGATCGTTCCGGCCTGGGCCGAAATATCGCGCGTCATCGAAGATTGCCGGGGCTGAACCGTTGGACGCGATTCCGGTCGAGGTGCGGACGCGGAAGTATGATTCGAAAAAAGAAAATTACAAGTCTTGATCCTACCTTGCGTCTGATTCAAAGTCCGTCTCGTGGCCGATCAGAGGTTACATCGAAGTCGGCCACGCGGGCTTCAACTAGCGAAAGGAGGTGATCCGATGTCTCATGGTTCAGCATTGGGGTCGGTTCAGTCCATTCGGGAAACGCGCCGCTGAGCGACGCCTTGGCGTCGACCCCTCTCCAGAGACTGTGAGCGCCAATAGACAGGCCATGTCTCTGTGCGGGCGATAGCGCGATATTCCGTTTTCCTTGGGCGGTGCTTCCGGCCGCTGACCATGCACATGATGGGTCGTCGGGTTTCCCCCGACGGCCCCTCTCATGCTTTGCGTGGTCGATAGCATATTGCAGTCCGGGACATAGGCAGGGCTGATACTCAGCCGGTCAGCGCTCCAGCCCCTTCGCCTTGCCCCAGGCGCGCGCGGCGGTGTAGCCCAGATAGCCGGTGCCAAAGAGCGCGTAGAGCGGTTCGGGCAGGGCATCGAGATAGGCGCGCATCCCCGCGATGATCGCCGCCGCCGTGGCCGGATGGACGCCTGCGACCAACCCCATCGGCACCGACCAAAGTAGCAGCGCGTACATGACATAGAGGAAGGCGGGCCGCGCCCGCCGTGCCCACGGGTCGGTGGAATCAGATTCGGTTTCCTGCTGCATCACGGCCTCCCTTAACCGATCCGGTTGGCGAGCCAGCCATAGAGAAAGGCTTCGTTGGCCGGGCGCTGCTCCGCCAGGGCGATATAGCGTTCGCCCTGGAGCGCCTCCATCGCCTTGAGCAGAACCTTGTCGCCGGCCGCGCCGCGCAGCGTGCGGAAGGCGCGTAGAGCAGCGAGCGTCCGTGCGCCGATCGCCCGGTCCACCTTGATGTCGGGATAATCCTGCTGGTTGCGGTTGAGCGCATTGAGCGCCCGCTGGAGGAAGCCGGTCGCGGCGGCGACGCCCATATTGACGCCGGTGTCGAACAATTCGGCGGCGATCGGCCCGCTCATCTCGGCGACGAAGGCATAGCCGGGCCGTTCCCAGTAAATTCGGCGGTAGATGTCCTGGGCCACGCTGCGCGGCATCGCCTGCATATCGCCAGCATAGCCATTGGCGCGAGCGACGCCCAAGGTGATGCCCATATTGGTCGGGCCGCCGCGATCGGCGGGGTGATTGCTATAGCCGCCTTCGCGGGCGATGACCTCTTCGATCAGGTCGTCAATATCCATATTCGCCTCCTTCATAGATGAGGCGAATCATTTATCCCATATGGTTCGTTGTAGGACAGGGGAAATGTGGCCCTGTTCGGAGCGATCAGTCGCGGGGTTTGCGATCATCATCTTTCGATGTGACTTCGATATGGCGCTTCATCCAACGCTGAATATGCGTCAGGCTGAGCCGCAGGAGGATCAGCAGGATGGCGCCAAGCGCGGCGCCGGTCATCATATACATAAGGCTGTTTTCCCGGCACCACGGGCGAGGCCGCAACGCCACCGCCATCGTCGCATGGTGGCGTGACCATGTCGATCGACTGTCGGTCATATAGGCGTGCCGGTCGTAAGGCCCAAATGAAAACGCCGCCTTCTGCATATGCGCAGAAATCGGCGGCTTTCTTGGTCGGGACGAGAGGATTCGAACCTCCGACCCCCACACCCCCAGCCGCTTTTTTGGCGATTTTCGACGCATCGCAGTGCATCGAAAAATCTTGATTTTATCACAGATTTACAACAGCTTGTGAACGTGATCGGCGTTTCGATCGGTCGCGTTTTGTTCCATCGCGATGCGGCAAGTTGCACCACCAGTGCACCACCAGAGTGATTCGGAAGGGTTGGAATGAGAACTGTTCTGACACAAGTGATGATCGAAAAAATGGCCAATCCGGTTAAGGTCGAAGATCATCGCGATGCGCGCCTCAAGGGGTTGGTGCTGAGGGTGACGCCTACCGGGGTAAAGTCCTTCTACTGCGAATATGCGCGCGGCAAACGTGTGTGGCTGGGAAGGGCCGATGCGCTCGGCTTGGCGGAGGCGCGCGAGAGCGCCCGCGCGATCCTCGCCGATGCCTATCGGGGCATCGACCCCATCGAAGCGCGCAAACCCAAGCCGGGCGTCCCGACGTTTCGAGCTTTTCTTGATGGCGACTATGCGATCTGGGCCAAGGCCAATCAACGGGCACACGCGCAGAACCTCAAGCGTCTGGCGACGGCGTTCAAACCGCTGCTGGACAAGCGACTCGATCAAATCACCGGGCTGGACGTGGAGAAGTGGCGCGCGGGGGAAATAGAGCGCGGCCTGAGCCTCGAAACCATCAATCGAGACATTTCCTCGATCAAGGCCGCATTCAATCGCGCTGTCGATTGGGAGCTGATCGCGACCAATCCTCTCGCCAAGGTCAAAAAGTCTCGGACGGACGACTGCCTCAAGGTGCGGTTCCTGAGCGATAATGAGGAGGCCCGGCTTCGTATCGCAATAGACGCACGCGAGGAGCGCCGCCGCGCCGAACGTGATTCCGCCAATCATTGGCGGCGCGAGCGTGGCTATGTGCTGCTGCCCAGCCTGCGAACGGCGATGTTCACCGATCATGTAAAGCCGTTGATCCTGCTGTCGATCAACACCGGCTGTCGTCGCGGTGAATTATTCGACCTTACATGGTCCAATGTCGATCTCGACCGGCGCATCCTGACGGTTACAGGGGCGACGGCGAAATCCAAGCGAACGCGCCACATTCCCCTCAACCGGGAAGCGACGCTGGTTCTGCAAGGATGGCGGGCGCAGGCGGAAGAAGCGGATGGACTGGTGTTCGTCAACGAGGCAGGGCAGCGTTTCGACCGTGTGAACTTCTCGTGGCGGCGGCTGCTCAAGGATGCAGGCATTGCCGGGTTTCGCTGGCACGACATGCGCCATCATTTCGCATCGCGGTTGGTGATGGGGGGCGTCGATCTCAACACGGTTCGCGAACTGCTCGGCCATAGCGATTACGCCATGACCTTGCGCTATGCCCATCTTGCGCCTGAGCATAAGTTGAAAGCGGTTGAGGTTCTTGATCGCAGATCCTCCCTGGCGGCGGCGGCGTGAAGTGTCATCTCAAATTGACTTTGTTGGCAGATATGACTACATATGACGAAATCTCGTAAGACCCTCCGCACAATCTCTTGGATCAAGGCGGCGCGGAAGGATTTCGAAGCGTTCCCTATGGGGGCGATGGATCGGGCGCTTGATGCCCTCACTGTCGTGGCCGATGGCGGAACGCCGGACCTCGCCAAGCCGCTCGCCGGGCTTGGCTCAGGTGTATGGGAACTGGCGATCAAGGAGCGCGGCGACGCCTATCGCGTCGTTTATGCGCTCCAACTGGGCGATGACATCTGGGTGGTCCATGCCTTCCAGAAGAAATCGACCAAAGGGATTGCGACGCCCCGCCACGAAATTGATCTCGTGCGCGAGCGCATCAAGCGGTTGAAGGAAATGCTCGATGGCTGACCATGATGATGATTTTGAACTGGTTCGCGGTTCCGGCAACGTCTTTGCCGATTTCGACGCGCCCGATGCGAACCTTCGCCAGTTTCGCGCCATCCTTGCCGCCGAAATTGTCAAAACCCTTGATGTTGAGAAGTTGACGGTGCGCGATGCTGAGGCGCGCACCGGCATTGCTGCGGCGGATTTCTCCCGCATCCGCCAGATCAAACTCGACCGTTTCACCATCGACCGGCTGATGCGTATTCTCGACCGGCTCAACCGGGATGTTCGGGTCAAGATTTCCGTCGCGCCGCGTGCGGGTGGGAAGCGGGCTTCTGTTTCGCCGCTCGCTGCCTGAAACGGAATAGCCGCGATCGAAGGGAGCGGCCCACGCATGGGGCGGTGGGTGGGACAAACGAAGTGGCCGCCCCTGCTTGAGGCGGCCTCATCATAGATAGTTTATACCGCTTCCTCGATTGCTTCGGGGGCCGCCAGTTGGTGCAGATAGGCGACGGCTCGTTCGGCATGGGCGGCGGCTTGCACAATGGCGCGGGTGTCGTTTTGCAGCACCTTGATCCAGCTTGCGATATAGCTGGCATGATCGGGGCACGGCTCGATGCAAAGCCCAAGATCGGCGGCAAGGAAAGCTGCGCCAAGCTCGGCGACATATCCTGACAGTCCAGCAGAAAAATGCAGTTAGTGGGTGAAATCGATCGGTGTCTCCAGCATGATCAAATCCCCATGCGCCCAGTGCCGGGGATGGGCGGCGAGAACGACACAAGAGGCCCGCGCAAGCCGCGAGCCTCACCCGAAGGGGGGAGTAAGATCGAATGGAACTGCGCGGCGACGCCGGGGTTGCCGCGCATCGTGGCGAGCCTAGCAGAGAGTGTCGGTCAAACCTGCACTAGGTAAAGCCCACAAATCAGCACCGTCGCGTAAGAGCCCGATCCGAAAGTTGTTGAGCAATACCAGCATGTTGTGATTCAGCCGTCTTTGGGTCGTGTCCCAGGAGGTGGTGTAGGAACCGTCAATCCACGGCAGGATCGGGATCGGGTTCGGGTCAGGCAGCCAGAGCTGGCAGGCTGACAATGGGGTTATGGCTCACCGCGCCGATTGTTTCCA
>NZ_SEOO01000019.1 GCF_004152865.1 Sphingobium cupriresistens
GGACATGCTTAGCCAAGCACGTCTCACGACCAAGGCCTGGCACCAATTCCTCGATGACTTTATCAACGATCCCGAGCTCGCCGCGCGCTTCAAGGCCCATAAGCCGCGGTAACAATCGGACGGTTACGGTGCATGTCTGGTATCTGGAAGTCTATGCCGACGCCTATGAATGGGTCGAGCTGCCCAATACGATCGGCATGAGCCAGTTTGCCGACGGCGGCCTGCTGGGATCGAAGCCCTATGCGGCGGGCGGCGCGTATATCAACAGGATGTCGGATTATTGCGGCACATGCCGCTATGACGTGAAGCAGCGGATTGGCGAAGATGCCTGTCCGTTCAATGCGCTCTACTGGGATTTCCTGGCGCGTAACGAGAGTGCGCTGGGACGCAATGTCCGGCTCGCCATGCCATACCGCAACTGGGCGCGGATGGACGAGCAGAACCGCGCCGCCACGCGGGCGCAGGCGGCGCGGTTCCTGGCTTCACTGGATTAGGCCGCGCCGCACAGCGCCAGCATCCGGTTGGCCAGTTCACGTTCGCCCATCACGACATGGGGGACGCCCAGCCCCTGAAGATAGTCGACCTCCGCATCGCTGTGCGCGCGGGCGACGACATCCAGATCAGGATTGAGGTGGCGGGCATGTTCGTGGATCGCCCCGCCCTCAAAGCCTTCGGGCACCGCGATCAGCAGGCGGCGCGCCTTGGTCACGCCGGCGGCGTTGAGATGGCGGTCCTCCAGCGCATTGCCGCGCACAACGGACAGGCCGGCCTCCTGCGCCTCATCCGCCTTCTCCGGGTCATCCTCTATCACGATGAAGGGGATGTCGCGCCGGGTGAGGCCAAGCGCGATCAGCTTGCCCACACGGCCATAGCCGATGAGTATGATATGGCCGACCGCGGGCCGGGCCGCAGCGACCCGTGCGGCTTCATCGTCCACCTCCTCCTGCTTGCGGTCGCGCACGACCAGCGAGAAGAGGATGGGATTGAGGAAGATCGACACGATCGCGCCGGCCAGGATCAGGTCGCGGGCGTCGGCCGGGAGGACGCCAAGCCCGGTGCCGAGCGAGGCGAGGATGAAGGAAAATTCGCCGATCTGCGCCAGGCTGACCGCGATGGTGAGCGCTGTGTCGTTGGGATAGCGGAACAGGCGGACGATGGCATAGGCGGCGATCGATTTGCCCACGACGATGATCGCGACGGTGGCCAGCAGCGGCAGCGGCTGTTCCCACAGGACGGCGGGATTGAACAACATGCCCACCGACACGAAGAACAGCACGGCGAAGGCGTCGCGCAGGGGGAGCGTTTCCTCCGTCGCGCGGCGGCTCAGGGGCGTTTCGCCCAGGATCATGCCGGCGAAGAAGGCGCCCAGCGCGAACGACACGTCGAACGCATAGGCCGCGCCGAACGCCACGCCCAGCGCGATCGCCAGGACCGCGAGGCGGAACAGCTCGCGCGATCCGGTGTGGACGACCCAGTGCAGCGCCCAGGGGATGACGCGGCGGCCCACCACCAGCATCAGCGCGACGAAGCCCGCGACCTTGAGCAGGGTGCCGACCAGCGGCGCGATCAACGCCCCCGCGCCCCCGCCCGCGTCGGCGCTGTTGATGACGTTGGCGAGCGCGGGCAGCAGGACGAGCGCCAGGACCATCACCAGATCCTCCACGATCAGCCAGCCGACCGCGACGCGGCCGCGCCGCGTTTCGACCAGGTCGCCGCCCTGGAGGGCGCGCAGCAGGACGACGGTGCTGGCGACCGAGAGCGCAAGGCCAAAGACGATCCCGCCCATCAGCGGCCAGCCCATGAGGTGAGAGAGGCCCATGCCGAGCAGGGTCGCCACCGCGATCTGCACCAGCGCGCCGGGCACCGCGATATTCTTGACCGAAAGAAGATCCTTGAGCGAAAAATGCAGGCCGACGCCGAACATCAGCAGGATGACGCCGATTTCGGCCAGTTCGTTGGCGAGGCCCGCATCGGCGACGAAGCCGGGGGTGAAGGGGCCGACCATGATGCCGGCGACGAGGTAGCCGACCAGCGGCGAGAGTTTGAGGCGATGGGCGATAGCGCCCATGATGAAGGCGACGACGAGACCGGCGACGATAGTGCCGATCAGGGGCGTGTGATGGGGCATGGGTGGCTTTCGATATGCGGCTGCCGACGGCGCGCTATGGGCCGCGCCGTCGTACAGTCTAACATGATTATTCTCGGACGGTCATCATCACCGCGGACAGACCTGCGGCGGCGACGGCCAGACCGGACATGACGGCGGGCATGAACCACCAGGGCGGGCGGCGACGGGTGCGCCGTGCTTTCCTGCGAGCCATGGGATGCTCCTTCTTCCGACGAATGCCCGCAAGGTGCGGGCGAAGACGCGAATCGTCAGGAAGCGGCAGGCGGCGCACGGGCGCGACGGGTGCGCGCCGGGGCGAAGGAACGGGGATTTTGGGAAGGACGAGCGGCGGAAGCGATCCGCCTAACGTGAAGGCCGGCCAGCAGGATGATCGCGAGGGCGAGAGCGAGAATCAGGGGCGGCGCGCCGTCGCCATCGGGGCGCGGCGCAGCGACTAACTGCGCGGCGGCCTGGGCGCGCGCCTTGAGCACGACGTCAGTGGTGGCGGGATTGAAAGCCGATCCCGTGGCGCGGCTGAGCGGTGGCCCCAGCGGCGCCAGCGCGGACAATAAAGTCACCAGAATCAGCGTCCACAAGGCGATCAGGACAGGCAGGCGCAGGATCGCGACCTTCCCATTCCATCCCTGCCCCATGGCGTGCCGCATATATAGTCGCTATCCCTTGTTCGCCGCCAAGATAGGCCTGGTGACGCGGTAAAACCACCCCCATCCTGCGCCGGGTAGTGTCTCAGTTTGAATTTTGACGCCTGCCCTGTCGCATCCGGCCGTCACTTCTTGTATGCTTAGCGGACAGGATGGAGGCGATATGGTAGGCTGGGAAAAGATATTGGCTATGCCGGGCGCGAGTGGCACCGCCGCCGACTTTGCTAGAATGACATCATTGTCGGAGGGGCATATCCGCCGTGTGCTTAATCACATGACTACTACCAAACAGGTTGCGCTTGTGAGTTCCTCTCCCAATGTGTGGCGCGTCTGATGCCTAAAGGCCCCCACGGAGAGAAGCGCCCCGCCGATGTGATCGGCAACGCCATCAAAATCGCCCGTATTGCTACGGGCGAGGAAGAGGATGAACGCGAGCCGCTCAAATCTGCCGCCGCCGAGCTAGGCAGCAAGGGCGGCAAGGCGCGGGCGCGATCCCTGAACGAAGCGGAGCGCAGCGCAATAGCGAAGAAGGCTGCATCTGCTAGGTGGAAAAAAGATTCCCCTGCTCCGGTTGAGAAAGAGCGTTCATAGCATCCTCGGACAGGAAGCCATCTGTAATTCCGCGCATAATGACGTAAGGCTGCATCGCAGGATTGCGAAAGCGATAGCGATGGGTTCGCGCGCCGCCCTGTTGAGTTAACACGTTGCCTCTCTTGGCACTCGCCAATTCTTTTAGATTATCGTTAAAATACTCGACTTTAGTCTCTTTCTTGAGAACTGATGACAGCGGGATTTCAACTTCTTTTGGTGTAAAGTAACCTACCTCATCAGACTGCGCCATCGCACACGCCATTAGAATCTGTCTATACCTTGCACGTGTATGATTGCTGTGAGTAGCCACTTGATATTCTGTCTTTAGGCTATTTTGGTTACTATTCACGACAGCATCAATTGCGGCGTCTGCATCGGCCTCACTAATTCTTAGCGACCTGCGATTTATGGCAGATAGAACAGCTTCCCGGCCTAAGCCATGAGCAAAGGCTGGCAAGCCTTTCGTGAGATTGATGATCTTCCATTTCGCATCGCCTTCAATCGTCATTCCCAGTTGCCGAATACGACCTTCCACAATGTCTTTGGTTTCTTCGGTGTCCATGCGGGGCATAAGCACCTCCTCTGTGCACCGAGTTATGGATTGATGGCCTTCAATGAGATCAGCCACGCTATCACTGATGCCGACTATAATGACGGTGGCTTTGATGCCATCATCCGATAGAGCCTTGATAGTTTCTGCCATCAATCGCGATGTATCTTTGTCTTGAACAAGGTTAAACTCGTCTATTACGATAATAGGAATATCATTTTCATTAAATAATGATAATTCACGCACGACATCTGACGGCTTAACCCCTTCTGAATAAAGATCAGATACAGTGTTCAGTCTCTGGCCATCTTCAGTATCTGCGATGAACTTTATTTCTCTAAAAACTTCCATCCATATTGTTGAAAATGTATCTGATGAGAATGCTGCCTTTCTAACATAACGCACTACAGAGGTTCGAACCGGAACCATTAGTTTGATAATTTGGGATATGGAGGTTTTACCAACACCCGGTTCGCCATAAATAATGGCATGGCGCCCGCGTTCTCCGATCACATCAAGCAGCTTTATTATCTGTTCACGACGCCCGGCGAACATATCAGCCAAGGTGATCGGGGCAGATGGCGTAAATAGCTCCGACGCCTCAAAACGCTTCGCTCGCCAATCATCCTCGGTCATCGCCTGCTTTGCCATATAAATGCCCTTACTTCTCTTAGTAAGGTGCATACTAAGGGAAGTGACGGTTGAAAAGGGTGAAATATGCTTGCAGATTTGAATTAAGTTCATTATGAAATCGATATGAACAAGCTGCCCCACGCCAAGCGCATCCAAATCCTCGCCATGCTGTGCGAAGGTTCCTCCATGCGCTCGATCAGTCGCGTTGCAGACGTGTCGATCAACACGGTTTCGAAGCTGCTGGTCGAAGCTGGCGAGGCAGCTCTGGCGATCCATGACGAAATGGTCCGCAACGTGAAGGCGTCGCGTATTCAGTGCGATGAAATCTGGTCGTTCTGCCATGCCAAGGAAAAGAACGTCGCAACGGCGAAGGCCGCGCCGGAAGGCGCTGGCGACGTGTGGACGTGGACCGCCATTGATGCCGATACGAAGCTGATCGTCGCCTATCATGTCGGCAATCGTTCTGGCGAAGATGCCATGTATCTCATGGATGATCTGCGCGGACGCCTCGCCAACCGCGTCCAGCTCACCACAGACGGGCATCGCGCCTATCTAGAGGCGGTGGAAGGGGCTTTCGGTGCGGACGTGGACTTTGCCCAGCTTGTGAAGCTCTACGGCCCTACGATTGCCGCGCCAGGCCGCTATAGCCCCGCTGAGTGCATTGGCGCGAAGAAGGTTCGCGTCGAAGGCAATCCCGACATCAAGCATGTCTCGACCAGTTATGTGGAGCGCCAGAACCTCACCATGCGCATGTCCATGCGTCGCTTTACCCGCCTCACCAACGCATTCTCAAAGAAGCTGGACAACCACATTCACGCGCTGGCGCTCTACTTCGTGTTCTACAACTTCACCCGCATCCATAAGACGCTGCGCATGTCGCCTGCGATGGCTGCTGGCATCACTGATCGCCTCTGGGCGCTGGATGATGTTATTGCCAAGATTGACGCCATGGCACCGGCCCCCAAGGCGCGCGGGCCTTACAAAAAGCGGGAGGCATGATATATAGGTGGCGAGCCAGCGGAAGCCGCGTCGTCACTTCGGGTGGTCGTGCGCCTAGGTCCGCTGGCTCGCCTGCCAAAATTCAAACTGAGACACTACCCTGCGCCGCCATCGGTTGACAGGTGCGAGTCATTCCACTAACGGGCCACATTCCCGCGCGGGTCGGCTAAGGCGTCATGTCTTTGGTGAGCTGCGTAAAGCAGATTTGAACGAGAAGAGACAAGCCATGTTCGCTATCGTGCGCACAGGCGGCAAGCAGTATCGCGTCGCCGCCGGAGACAAGATCGTCGTTGAAAAGATGGCTGGCGAAGCCGGCGACCAGGTGACGCTGGGCGATGTCCTGCTGGCCGGCGAAGGCGGCGACCTGAAGGACGTAGCCAAGTTGACCGTTGCGGCGGAAATCATCGCGCAGGCGAAGGGCGAGAAGGTCATCGTCTTCAAGAAGCGTCGCCGTCACAATTATCGCCGCAAGAACGGCCATCGCCAGAATCACACGATCCTGCGCATCCTGTCGATCGGCGGCGAAAGCAAGAAGGCCGACAAGGCCGCCGCCAAGACCCAAGACGCAGCGCCGGCTGCTGCCGAAGCCTGATCGCTTCCGGCCAGATATTCCAGGAGTTTAGACAATGGCACATAAAAAAGCTGGCGGTTCGTCGCGCAACGGTCGCGATTCTGAGTCGAAGCGCCTTGGCGTGAAGAAGTTCGGCGGTCAGGAAGTGATCGGCGGCAACATCATCATTCGCCAGCGCGGCACGCGCGTCTATCCGGGCCGCAATGTCGGCATCGGCAAGGACCACACGCTGTTCGCGCTGAACGAAGGCCGCGTGGTATTCCACACCGGCAAGCTTGGCCGCAAATATGTGTCGGTCGATGCACTGGCCCAGGCGGCCGAATAACGGACGATCGATGACGGATCGTCCCCCGCAATAGGGGCGATCCTCCCGGTAGGGCTTTGACAGCAACTGCCGGTTTTCGAGGGAAACAAGGGGCGCTCCTTTCATGGGAGCGCCCCTTTTCCGTTGCCCGTTCCTTGCCGGAACGATGCTGACAGACAAGGGTGCATTTCTCTTCCGATTTCCCTCAAGCCTCTGGAACTCCACGTCTTCTCGCGCGTCTTGCGGGCGGGGATTCATCCAGAACCGCGCGTCGCGAAGTCGTCATGATTGGCGGCTAAGGGCGCAGACAAGAGGAGAGACGAGAATGTTTGCCCGTACCCCCCGCCTGCTCCTGCGTCCGGGCTGGATGGAAGATGCCGCCACGCTGGCCCAGACGATCAACGACCCGGCGATTCTGCGCAACCTGTCGCGCGCGCCCAGCCCCTATGGACTGGACGACGCGCAGGCGTTTCTGGCCCTGCCGCAGCATCCGCACCTGCCGCGCCTGCTGGCCTTCACCCGCACCCAGGGCGCGCCGCGCCTGGTCGGCGGATGCGGCGTGCATCTGGACGAGGATGGCGCGCCGGAACTGGGCTATTGGATCGCCCGTCCCTATTGGGGCCTGGGCTTTGCCACCGAGGCCGCCCGCGCCGTGCTGGGCATGGCGCGCGCCAACGGCGTCCGCGCCATCCGCGCCAGCCATTTCGCCGACAATCGCGCGTCGGGCAACGTCCTGCGCAAGCTCGGCTTCCGCTTCACCGGGCAGACCGCGCGGCGCTACAGCCTGGGCCGCGACGCTATGGTCGATTGCCTGTTGTTCGAGGAAGGCGATGCGGGGCGGCAGGATAATGACCCGGCCATGGACCTGTACCGCGATGCAGTGGTGCCGATGGCGGCCTGATTGGGCGCCTCCCTTTACAGGGGAAGCGCTTTAGGTCGATCGAACAGCCGCGTCGGCTTCCCGCCCAGTTCGGTGTCGGTCAGCATCTGGAAACCCAGTTTCTCGGCGACCTTGATCGAGGCCATATTGCCGGGATCGATGATGCAGCGGATAGACGGCGCTTCCAGATTGGCGTCGCTCCAGGCGAGGATCGCCTGCATCGCTTCGGTGGCGATCCCCCTGCCCCAGGCTGGCGGACCGAGCACCCAGCCGGCTTCCGGCACGCCCTCCAGTTCGGCAAGGCCCCTTTCGGCGTTCAGCAGGCCCGCTTCCCCCAGGAAGGCGCCGCTGTCGCGCTCCTCGATCACCCACATGCCATAGCCGAGCAGCGACCACATGCCGGCATAGCGCAGGATGCGGAACCAGACCGCCTGGCTGTCGAGCGGGACGCCGCCAATGTGGCGCACGACGGCCGGGTCGGCCCAGAGCGCGCGGCAGGCGTCATAATCCTCGACCCTGTGGGGGCGGAGGATCAGGCGGGTGGCTTCGAGTGCGGGGGCATCGGTCATGCGCCGATAAGAGCCCCCTGCCCGCGTCCGGTCAAGCGGTCGAAGGCAATGCGCCGTCCGGCTGCGCATTGGCGTAGGGGCTGTCGGCGAGAGCGATGAGCGCGCGGTCGTCGATCGCCCACGGATGGAAGCCGGGCAGGAAATAGCCCAGCCACGGCCGCACGACCCGGCGCACGATACCGGGCCGCACCAGCGCATAGCGCAGCAGCCCGCCCCAGGCGCGTCGCCCGGTAATGCCGTCCTGCCGCAACAGGTCCATCATCCCGCGAGCGCGGTGGTGGAGGAAATGCCTGGTCACGACCAGCATCATCGCCGTCTTGACCCACCAGCGTTTGACGCGGCTCCAGTCGCGCGTGGCATGGACCCAGGTGTCGTGCGCCACGCCCTTATGCTCGATCTCCTCGATCGCGTGCCAGCGCCACAGCGCCGCGCTCTCCGGGTCGGCGCCGTCGAGATGGCGCGGGTCGCGAAGCAGTTCATGGGCGAGGATGGCGGTGAAATGCTCCAGCGCCATGGTCGCGGCCAGGCTGGCGATCGGCGGGCGCTGTTTGGCCAAGTCCAGCACCATCGTCACATCGGCGTCGAGGCGGGATACGTCATAGCCATGGTCGGTCACCTGCCGGTTGAAGGCGATATGTTCGCGGCTGTGGACGACTTCCTGCTTGGTGAAGGCGGCGATCTCGCCCGCCAGCCGGTCCGGCGCGCCGTCGCGGAAAGCGCGGACGCTTTCGATGAAAAAGGCTTCGCCGCGCGGGAAGGTGATCGACAGCGCATTGAAGAAAGCCGTGGCGATCGGGTCGCCGTTCAGCCAATGTCGCGCTGTTGCACGGTCTCGCCCGAAACGGCGGTCGCGCGGCGTGATGGTGAGGTCGGTCGGGGTCATGGGGATGTCTCCGGTCGTTACTTACATTGATGTAAATAAGAGTTGCTTACAATCATGTCAATAAAACGCGCGCGCCTCAGCCCGGATGAAAGCCGCCTCATCGCCGTGGAGGCGGCCCGCGACCTGCTGATCGAGGCGGGTCCGCAGGCGGTGACGCTGAAGGCCGTGGCGGGGCGGGTCGGACGGACGCACGCCAATCTGCTGCACCATTTCGGATCGGCGGCGGGATTGCAGAAGGCGCTGGCGGCGCATCTGGCCGACACGATCACCGCCAAGATCGGCGAGGCGGTGGACGCGGCGCGGCGCGGCGAGGTCAGCCCGCGCACGATCGTCGACATGACCTTCGATGCGTTCGATCGGGAAGGCGCAGGCGCGCTGGCGAGCTGGATGCTGGCGTCAGGAAATGAGGATGCGCTGGACCCGGTGGTGGAGGCGATCCACCGGCTGGTCGACAAGCTGGCGGCGAGCGCGCTGACCCCGCATCTGGCCGAACTGATCCGGGACAATACGCTGATGCTGGTGCTGCTGGCGCTGGGCGATTCGCAGCTGGGCGGCGCGATGGCCGCCGCGCTTGCCCTGCCGCGCGAAAAAGCGCGCGAAATCGCCACGCGCAGCCTGACTTTCGCGCTGATGCAGGAGGCTGCTGCCATAGCGGCGCAGGCCAAGGTTTAACTTTTCCCCTTTTGCGGTTATGGGCCGCCCATGCATTTTCTCGATCAAGCCAAAATCTATATCAAATCCGGCTGGGGCGGCCCCGGCGCGGTCAGTTTTCGCCGCGAAAAATATGAGGAATATGGCGGTCCCGACGGCGGCAATGGCGGCAAGGGCGGCGACATCATCTTCGAAGCGGTGCAGGGCCTCAATACCCTGATCGACTTCCGCTATACCCAGCATTTCAAGGCGCAGCGCGGCACGCCCGGCATGGGCAAGAACCGCTATGGCGCAGGCGGCAAGGATCTGATCATCAAGGTGCCGGTCGGCACCCAGATATTGTCCGACCCCAAGCCGATCGAAGGCAGCGAGGACGAGGACGGCAATTGCGACTATGAGGACCAGGACGTCCTGGCCGACTTCACCGAGGTCGGGCAGCGCGTCACCTTCCTGCGTGGCGGCGACGGCGGCCGGGGCAACATGTCCTACAAGACCAGCACCAATCGCGCGCCGCGCCAGCATGGCACGGGCTGGCCGGGGCAGGAAATGTGGGTGTGGCTGCGGCTGAAGCTGCTGGCCGATGTCGGGCTGGTGGGGATGCCGAATGCGGGCAAGTCTACGCTCATCAATCAGGTGACCAACACCAAGGCGAAGGTCGGCGCCTATGCTTTCACCACCACCAAGCCGCAACTGGGCGTGGTGTTGCACCGCGACCGCGAGTTCGTGCTGGCGGATATTCCCGGCCTGATCGCCGGCGCAGCCGAGGGCGTGGGCATCGGCGATCGCTTCCTGGGGCATATCGAGCGGTGCCGCGTGCTGCTGCACCTGATCGACGCGACCACCGACGATCCGATCGAGGCCTTTCATATCGTCACCGAGGAATTGGCCGCTTATGGCGAGGGGCTGGACGAAAAGCCGCAGATCGTCGTGCTCAACAAGGGCGACCTGCTGGGGCAGGAGCTGATGGAGGATATTGCCGGCCAACTGCGTGACGAGGCGGGCGTCGAGGACGTGTTCATCATCTCCGGCGCGACCGGCGAGGGCGTGGGCGCGCTGCTCGACGCGGTGCTGCTGGTAATGGACGAGGATGCGCGCGACGCGGAAAGCGAGGGCGCGGACGAGGGCGACGGGACATGGTCGCCGATCTGACGGCGCCATAGCCCTACCTCCCTTTGGTTCGAGCCTGTCGAGAACCATGCGCGAGGGTTCTCGACAAGCTCGAACCGAACGGATGTTGTTTTAGACCGCCATGAACGCCTTCTCCGGTTTCCCCCCTGCCCTCGTCCGCCGCCTGGTCGTCAAGATCGGCTCCGCGCTACTCGTCGATCCGGCGGGCGCGGTGCGGGTGGACTGGCTGCGCACGCTGGTCGCCGATGTCGCGGTGCGTCGCGCGGCGGGGCAGCAGGTCATCATCGTGTCGTCGGGCGCGATCGCGCTGGGCGCGCGGCGGCTGAAGCTGCCCAAGGGCGGGCGCGGGTCGTTGGAGGATGCGCAGGCCGCGGCGGCGACGGGGCAGATCGCCCTCTCGCAATGCTGGGCCAGCCTGCTCGACGAAAAGGGCATCACCGCAGCCCAAATGCTGGTGACGCTGGACGACCTGGAAAATCGCCGCCGATACCTGAATGCATCAGCCACGCTGGAACGGCTGATGGCGCTCAATGTCGTGCCGGTGGTCAATGAGAATGACAGCGTGGCGACGGCCGAAATCCGCTTCGGCGACAATGACCGGCTGGCGGCGCGCATCGGACAGGCGGCACGGGCTGACGCGGTTGTGCTGCTTTCCGATGTTGATGGGCTTTACACCGCCAACCCGCACGCCGATGCCAGCGCCATGCTGATAGAGACGATAGAGACGATCGACGCGCGGATCGCTGCGATGGCCGACGACGGGTCGGCGTCCGGCATGGGGTCGGGCGGCATGGTGTCGAAAATCCAGGCGGCGCGGATCGCGACCGGTGCGGGCGCGCATCTGGCGATCATTTCGGGCAAGGTCGACGCGCCGCTGTCGCATTGGGCAGGTGGCGGCAAAGGGTCGATCTTCCTGGCCGCCCAAGGAAAAGGCGCGCGCAAGGGCTGGCTGGCCGGTCGTTTGACCACGCGCGGGCGGATCATCGTCGATGCAGGCGCGGAAAAGGCGTTGGACAAGGGCAACAGCCTGCTGCCCGCTGGCGTCGCCAGTGTCGAAGGCGTATTCGATCGCGGCGACGTGGTCGACATCGTCGCGCAGGACGGCCGGGTGATCGCGCGCGGGCTGATCGAATATGACAGCGAGGCCGCCGTGAAGATCGCGGGCAAGCGCAGCGAGGATATCGCTGCGCTGCTGGGTGAAATGCCGCGATCGGTGCTGGTCCATCGCGACCATATGGCGATGGTCTGAGAGACATGCAGCAGATGCGGATCGCCATGACGGGCGCGACGGGGTTCGTCGGCGCCGAGACTTTGGAGCAGGCGTTGGCGGACGGACTGCGCGTCAATGCGCTGACCCGCCGGGCGCAGCCGCCGCGCGCGAAGCTGAAATGGGTGCATGGGTCGCTGGACGATGCCGCCGCGCTCGATGCGCTGGTGCGCGACGCCGATGCGGTGATCCATATCGCAGGCGTGGTGAACGCGCCCGACCGCGAGGGTTTTGAGGCGGGCAATGCGCGCGGCACGATGGCGGTGGTCGATGCGATGCGGAAACGCGGGATCAAGAGGCTGATCCATGTGTCATCGCTGGCGGCGCGCGAGCCGGGCCTGTCCGACTATGGATGGTCCAAGGAACTGGCCGAGAAGCATGTGAAGGCGAGCGGGCTGGATTGGACGATCGTCCGCCCGCCAGCGATTTACGGGCCGGGCGACAAGGAAATGCTGGAGCTTTTCCGCATGGCCAAGCGCGGCATCATGCTGCTGCCGCCGGGCGGGCGCTTGTCGGTGATCCATGTGCGCGATCTGGCGGCGCTGTTGCTGGCGTTGACGCAGGAGCGCGAGAACAGCCTGACGCGCACTTATGAGGTGGATGACGGCACGCCGGGCGGCTGGGATCATCAGGATTTCGGGGCCGCGATCGGCCAGGCTGTAGGGCGGACGGTGCGGACCTTCGCCACGCCGGGATGGCTGCTGAACATCGCGGCGCGGACCGACCGGATGGTGCGCGGTAAAAAGGCCAAGCTGACGCCGGATCGGGTCGATTATTTCTGCCATCCCGACTGGGTCGTCGCCAAGCGCAAGCAGCCGCCCAAGCGGCTATGGTTGCCGCAAGTGAAGACGCAGGATGGGTTGACGGCGACGGTGGCGGCCTATCGGGAGAAGGGGTGGCTGTAACCGAACGGAGGTTACTGGTTTTCCATCGCAGGCTTCTTCGCCCGCTGTTCCGCCAGAAATTCGCTGATCGCCTGGCCGCTGGCGTTGAGCAGCGGGTAGGTGCGGGCGTCCGACAGCCAGTCGGGGCGGCGCGCGCCGCTGCCGTAGAATGTGTCATAGACCAGGCTGAAGGCGAGAAAGAGCAGGGTCGCGCCGATCAGCCCTTTGACCGCGCCGAAGCCGCCGCCCAGCACCCGGTCGACCGGTCCCAGCACCGATTGGCGGGTTCGGCGGCCGATGGCGTGGGCGATCATCTTGCCCGCGCCGAAAGTGACGCCGAACACCAGCACCAGCGCCAGGATCGCCGCCCCGCTGGGGGCGCCAACAAAGGGCGTCAGCACTTCGGCGACGGAGGCGTGGAACAGGCGGATGCAGAAGATCGCCAGCACCCAGGCGATGAGCGAGAGGGTTTCCAGCACGAAACCACGCATGAGGCCCAGCACGGCGCAACCCCCGATGGCGAGCAGGACGGATATGTCGATGGCGTTCATTGCCAGCGTGGCTATCCGCGTCCCAGCATCTGGTCAACAAGCTGCGCGAGGGTACGGAAACCACTGACTGCGATTCCCTTCACCCCGTCGGCCGCGGCGGCGGGGAGGAAAGCGCGGTTGAAGCCGAGCTTGGCCGCTTCGCGCAGCCGCAGCGGGGCATGGGCGACAGGGCGGATTTCGCTCGATAGCGCAATCTCGCCGAACAGGATAACGTCCGACGGCAACGGCTTTTCCGACAGGGCCGACACCAGAGCGGCGGCGACGGCCAAGTCCGCGGCGGGATCGGACAGGCGATAGCCGCCCGCGACGTTCAGATAGACTTCGCAGGTCGAGAAGCTGAGGCCGCAGCGCGCCTCCAGCACGGCCAGCACCATGGCCAGCCGCCCGCTGTCCCAGCCGACCACCGCACGCCGGGGCGTGGCGCCGCTCGACAGGCGCACGACCAGCGCCTGGATTTCGACCAGCACCGGCCGCGTCCCTTCCAGCGCGGGAAAGACGGTCGCGCCCGTCACCGTCTCGTCGCGCTGGGTCAGGAACAGGGCCGAGGGGTTGGCGACTTCCTCCAGCCCCTCGGCCACCATGGCGAAGACGCCAATCTCGTCCGTGCCGCCGAAGCGGTTCTTGATCGCGCGCAGGATGCGATATCGGTGACTGCGCTCCCCTTCGAACGCCAGCACGGTGTCGACCATATGTTCCAGTACGCGCGGGCCGGCGATGCTGCCATCCTTGGTCACATGGCCAACCAGGATCAGCGCGGTGCCGCGCTGCTTGGCGAATTTGATGAGTTCCTGGGACGAGGCCCGGACCTGGCTGACGGTGCCCGGCGCGCCCTCGATCAGGTCGCTATGCATGGTCTGGATCGAATCGATCACCAGCAGGGCGGGCGGCGGCCCTTCGCTCAGGGTCGTCAGGATGTCGCGCACCGACGTCGCGCTGGCGAGCATGACCGGCGCATTGCCCAGGCCCAGTCGCTGCGCGCGCAAGCGGACCTGGTCGGTCGCTTCCTCGCCGCTGATATAGGCCACCGATAGACCGCGCGCGGCGACCCGCGCCGCTGCCTGCAACAGCAGGGTCGATTTGCCGATGCCCGGATCACCGCCGATCAGCGTCGCGGAGCCCGCGACGATACCGCCGCCCAGCGCCCGGTCGAACTCCGCGATGCCGGTGCTGGTGCGCGGCGGCAGTTCGACCTTGCTGTCGAGGCCGATCAGCGCGATCGCGCGGCCGCCATTTTGCAGATCGTGGCGCGAGGAGAAGACGGTTTCGGCCGCTTCCTCGACGATGCTGTTCCACTCGCCGCAATCCTCGCACTGGCCCTGCCAGCGGGCCGCGACGGCGCCGCATTGCTGACAGACGAATTTGCGCTTTGCCTTAGCCATGGTCACGATATGGCGGGCAAGTGCGAACAATGCAAGAACATCGATCGCGCCGCTGGAAACATCCGGCGCGCTGGCGCATTGTTACGGCCATGAAAACTATTCGCGTCGCGAGCTATAATATCCGCAAGGCCATCGGCACCGACCGGCGGCGGATGCCCGAACGAGTGCTGGAGGTGCTGGCGGAGGTCGACGCCGATATTATCGCTTTGCAGGAGGCCGACCGGCGTTTCGGCGTGCGGTCGGCTGCTATCCCGCCACGGCTGATGGACAGCCAGAGCGATTATAAAGCGGTGCCGCTGGACGTGCAGGCCGATTCGATGGGCTGGCACGGCAATGCGCTGTTGGTGCGCAAGAGCGCCGAACTGGGCGCGCATGACGTGCTGCACCTGCCCTATCTGGAGCCGCGCGGCGCGACCATGGCGGAGGTGACAACGGGCGGCGCGAGCGTGCGCGTGTTCGGGATGCATCTCGACCTGTCGGGACTGTGGCGACGCAAGCAGGCCGCCGCGGTGATCCATGCCGCGGCTCAGGGCGCGGCGATGCCTACGGTGCTGATGGGCGACTTGAATGAATGGAGCGCGGGGCGTGGCTGCCTGGCCGACTTTGCGCGGCACTATAGTTTCGCGCCCTGCGGCCGGAGCTTCCATGCGCGGCGGCCGGTGGCGCGGCTCGACCGGATCATGCATTGCGGCAAGCTGACGCTCAAGGATTGCGGCGTCCATGAAAGCGGTGCGGCGAGGAAGGCGTCGGACCATCTGCCGATCTGGGCCGAGTTTGCGGTTGGGTAGCCGCTGCCTCCGTTGTTTTGACTTGTCGGCCTCGACAAGTCCGCCGCCCTCTGCGACGTTTGCCCCATGAAGGAGCGGGAATTGCGCCTGGCGCTGGTCTGCTACGGCGGCATCAGCCTGGCGATCTACATGCATGGCATCACCAAGGAGGTGTGGCATCTGGCGCGCGCCAGCCGCGCCTTTCATGAGGGCGCGCCGGGCGACGGCGGCGGCAGCGAGGCGGTCTATGCCCAGGCGCTGGCGGCGATGGAGGCGGCCAGCGGCGTGCGGCTGCGCGTGATGCCGGACATCATCGCGGGCGCCAGCGCGGGCGGGATCAACGGCATCTTCCTGGCGCAGGCGATCGAGACGGGTCAGTCGCTGGAGCCGCTGACACGCATGTGGCTGGACAATGCCGATGTCGACCGGCTGCTGGACCCCGACGCGCGCCCGGCCCGCGCCATGACCAAATTCTGGGCGACGCCCCTGGTCTGGATGGCGGCGCGGCGGCCAGGCGATGCGGTGGAGCGCACCGTGGCCCCGGACACGCGCGAAGAAGTGCGGATGAAACTCTCCCGTTTCATCCGGTCGCGCTGGTTCGAGCCACCCTTTGGCGGGGAGATATTCTCCACCATGTTGGTCGACGCCTTTGACGCGATGGCGGCGACCGGCAATGGTCCGCCGCTGCTACCCGACGGGCATCCGCTGGACCTGTTCGTCACCGTCACCGATTTCGAGGGGCATCCGCAAAGCCTGAACCTCAACAGCCCGCCGCAGGTGATCGAGACCGAGCATCGGCTGTCGATCGGCTTCAAGGCGCGCGGACGCGGGGAGCGACCGTTCGCCGATCCGGCCGAACTGGTGTTCGCGGCGCGCGCGACCGCCAGCTTCCCCGGCGCCTTCCCGCCCTTCACCGTGCGCGAACTGGACCGGGTGTTGAAGCGCCGCCATCGCGCCTGGCCGACGCGCGATGCCTTTCTGGGCCGCGCCCTGCCCCGCCATGCCGCGCGCGGGACAGCCGAGGACGCGGTGCTGATCGACGGATCGGTGCTGGCCAATGCCCCCTTCGCGCAGGCGATCGGCGCGCTGAAGAACCGGCCGTCGCGGCGGGAGGTGGACCGGCGCTTCGTCTATATCGATCCCAAGCCGGGGCACCGTTCCATCCGCCTGAACAAGGAGGGCGAGCAGCAGGATGCGCCAACTGGGGCGGACACGCCGCTGCCTGGCTTCTTCCGCACGATTTTCGGCGCGCTGTCGGACATTCCGCGCGAACAGCCGATCCGCGACAATCTGGAGGCGATCGACCGGCACAGCACGCGCATCCGGCGGATGCGGCGGATATTGGACGCGCTGCGTCCCGGCATCGAGGTGGAGGTGGAGAGCGCGATCGGCAAGATGCTGTTCCTGGACCGGCCGACGCCCACGCGCCTGTCCGCCTGGCGCGCCAAGGCGCAGCAGCGGGCGGCGAGCGCGGCGGGCTTCGCCTATCCGGCCTATGGGCACCTGAAATTGTCGGGCATTGTCGAATCGCTCTGCGCGCTGCTGTTCCGCCTGAGCGGCGAAGACAGCGCCATGATGCGCGAAAGCTATCGCCAGGCGATCTGGGCCGATATCCGCAAGGATGGCGCCGACCAGTTGAGCGCTGAGAGCGGTTCGGCCTCCGCCCCGGTCGCCTTCTTCCGCGCCCACGACCTGGCCTTTCGCATCCGCCGCCTGCGCTATCTGGCGCGGCGACTGGCCGACACGCTGGAACTGGACGCGCAGGCCGACGATCCTGCGGTGCAGGGGATGCACGACGCCATCTATGGCGCGCTGACGCTCTATGCCGAATGCGAGGATAGCGACTTTCATGGCCCCGACGTCGCCGCGGCGGCCAAGGCGGTGTCGACCGATGCCGCCGCCGCGCTGGCGGCGGTGGCACAGGCGTGGGGGTTGAAGGCGCGGGACGAGGCGGCCGACCAGATGCTGGCGGACGCCTTCGCGGCGCTGCCCAAGACGGGGCGGCGGACGATGCTGCTCGCCTATCTGGGCTTTCCCTTCACCGATATCGCCACCCTACCGTTGCTCCAGGGTGACACTCTGGATGAATATGATCCGGTGAAAGTCGACCGGATTTCGCCGGAAGATTGTGGCGCGATACGCGGCGGTGGCGCGGCCGCCACACTCAAGGGCATTGAATTCAACAACTTCGGCGCGTTCTTTAGCAGGGTCTATCGCGAGAATGACTATCTGTGGGGCCGATTGCACGGCGCCGAGCGGCTTCTGGACATCGTGATTTCGGCAATGCCCGCAGCAAGCCGCCTTTCGCCCGACGCTCTGGCCGACTATAGGCGGGCCGCGTTTCTGGCGATCCTGGACGAAGAAGAGTCGCGGCTGCCCCATGTAGCCGATTTGATCGCCAGCTTGCGGGAGGAGATCGGGTGAGCGGGCGTTTGGGTCTGGTTCCTGTGGTGCTGATGCTGGCCTTGGTCGCCGGTTGTCGCGGCTCGTCCGCCGACAATGCCCAGGCCGACAATCGCCCGTCGCAGCCAGTCGCCACCGTCGCCTCGATCGAACCAGAAGCCGCCCCCCTGCAGCCCCCCGTCGAACCCGTCATCGCGCCGGTGAAGGCGTTACCGGTCGTAACCGTGCGCGCGCAACCGGCGCCGCGCAACGCGCTGGACCTGCCGCCGTCCGACGATGGCGGGTCGGCGCTGCCCTTTCCGCAGGAAGTCACCAGCTTCATGGTGGGCCGCGACGGATGTGACCATTTTCGTGGCGAAGAACCCCATGACGCCGAACGGCGCGCCTATATCGCCGAAAATATCGCCGAATTGTGCAGCGGCACCGACGCGAAGCTGGCGATGCTGCGGCGGCGCTATGCGGGCGATCGGTCTGTGACGGCGGCCTTGCGGGGTTATGAGGACCGGATCGAGGGCGTCTCCAACTACTGAATGCTCAATCCGCCAGCGCGTCGATCGCATGGGCGAGGTCGATGTCGCGTTGTGACAGGCCGCCCGCGTCATGGGTGGTGAGAAGAATGTCCACCCTGTTATAGACATTCGACCATTCGGGATGATGATCCGCCTTTTCGGCCAGGATCGCGACCCGCGTCATGAAGCCGAAGGCGCCGACGAAATCGGTGAAGGTGAAGCGGCGCGATATGCCTTCCGGCTCCGCCACGCTGGTCCATTGCGGCAGGTCGGCCAGCGCGACGGCGCGATCCTCTTCGCTCAGTTTGCCAATCATGTCCCTATCCTCATGAAATGCCTTGGGGCCTGAAATGCCTTGGGTTATGTGGCAGGCATGTCGCACCCCGGTCAACCGCTCCGCTTCGCCCCGACCCCCCAGGAGATCGAGACGCTCGCGCTGGAGGCGCTCAGTCGCCTGCCCGACCCGTTCAACGCGCATCTGTCCGATGTCGTGCTGTTCGTGGAGGAGTTCGCGCCAGCCGACATCTTGAAGGAAATGGAGATTGACGACCCGTTCGGCCTGACCGGCCTGTATAGCGGCCGTCCGGTGGGCCAGGAGGCGCAGACCGGGGACGTGCCCCCGACCGTACATCTGTTCCGCCGCCCGCTGCTCGACGAATGGGTCGAAACCGGCGTGCCGCTCGACGCGCTCATCACCCATGTTGTGGTGCATGAGATCGGCCATCATTTCGGCCTGTCCGACATCGATATGCATGTGCTGGAGGATATGGTCGCCTCATGAGCGGGGCGGCGCTGCGCCTGCACGGGCTGGCCTGTTTGCGCGGGGGGCGGATGCTGTTCCGGGACGTTGATTTGTCGCTGACGGCGGGGGGCGGCGCGTTGCTGACCGGTCCCAATGGCGTGGGCAAGTCCAGCCTGTTGCGAGTCATCGCCGGGCTGCTGCCGGCCTTTGCAGGCACGGTGGAGCGAACCGGCGGGATCGCGCTGACCGACGAGCGTCTGGCGCTGGACGCCGACCTGCCGTTGCGCCCAGCGCTCGATTTCTGGGCTAGGCTGGATCGGGCCGACGGCCAGGCGGTGGCGGCGGCGCTGGACGCGATGGCGCTGACAGCGCTGGCCGAGGTGCCGGTGCGGATGCTGTCGACCGGGCAGCGCAAGCGTGCGATGCTGGCGCGGGTGATCGCCAGCGGGGCGGCGATCTGGCTGCTGGACGAGCCGGGCAACGGGCTGGACACGGCGTCCACGGCGTTGCTGGGCGCGGCGGTGGCGACGCATCTGGCGGCGGGCGGGATCGTGGTCGCAGCCTCCCACCAGCCGCTGCCGATCGACGCGCCGGTGCTGATCGTGCTCGGCGACTATCAGGCGGAGCCGGCATGAGGCTGCTCTGGCTGCTCGCCGCGCGGGATTTGCGCCAGGCCTGGGCGTCGGCGGGGCTGTGGCTGCCGGTCGCGTTCCTGCTGCTGGTCGCCAGCCTCTACCCCTTTGCGGTCGGGCCGGATGCCGCGCTGCTGGGGCGCACCGGCGGCGGAATGCTGTGGATCGCCGCGCTGCTCGCCAGCCTGTTGCCGGTCGACCGGCTGGTCGCGCCGGACCGGGACAGCGGCGTGCTGGACCAGATCGCGCTGCGCGGCATCGGCGAGGAAATGGTGGTGATCGCCCGGCTGGCGGCGCATTGGCTGGGCTTCGGCCCGCCGCTGATGCTCGCTACCCTGCCCGCCGCGACGCTGCTGAAGCTGGACGGGGCGACGATCATGCAACTGGAGATCGGGCTTTTGATCGGCACGCCCGCGCTGGCGGCGCTGGGGCTGCTGGTGGCGACGCTGACCGCCGGGCTGCGATCGAGCGGCGCGCTCGCGGGATTGCTGGCGCTGCCGCTGGCGGTGCCGCTGCTGATTTTTGGCGCGGGGACGCTGGGCGATGGCAGCGGCGCAGCGCTGAAGTTCTTGGGCGCGGCGTCGCTGCTGATGGTGGCGATCACGCCCTTCGCTGGCGGGGCGGCGATCCGGGCGGGGCGGGAATAGGCATTTCGCGACGTGACTCCCGTTCATTGACGAACGGCGGCGAATCTGGCAATTTCCCTTACGGCAGCCGAGAGAACATCGGCGCCAGGAGAGGATGCTCATGAACCGAATTCAGACGAATTCCGGCAATATCTTTCATGCGCTGCTGATGCGATGCCTGGCTGACCGGCATCAGCCGACTGACGAGGAGATCGACCTTGTCGCGGGCAAGATATGGCATGAGAGCCGCGGATCGGCGACCGGCCAGCCCTGGCTGGACGTAGCGCGCGGCAGCGATGCGCACCGGCAGATGATCCAGGCGGCGACGATGGCGCTTACCCCCTAAGCGCGAGAGACGGCGCCGCTGCGATAGCCAAGGCGGGTCACCTGCCCAATCGCCATTTGCAGGGATGAGAGGGCGAGCCTCTGTCCCCTCCTCCTTTGCGCCTGCTCGACATCGCCCTGCCCTTGCGCCAAAGGCGGCGGATGTTCGGTATCGTCGCATCCATCCTGTTCGTCCTGATCTGGTCAACCGGCTTCATCGTCGCGCGGGCGGTGGTGCCGCATGGCGCGCCGGAACTGATCCTGGCGGTGCGCCTGACCGCAACGACGCTATTGCTGGGCGGGGCGGCTCTTTACGCGCGGCAGGCGTGGCCAAGGGGCAAGCGGCTGGGACTGCATCTGGCGGCGGGGGCGATGCTGCACGGCCTGTACCTGACCGTCAGTTGGTGGGCGGTCGGCCGCGGGATGCCGGCCGGGATCATGTCGCTGCTCGGCGCGACCCAGCCTTTGATGGTGGCGGTGGCGAGCGTCGCGCTGATGGGAGAGCGGTTGCCGGGGCGCAACTGGGTCGGGCTGGCGATCGCAATCGGCGGGGTTGTGTGCGTGCTGCTGCCTGCGCTGGAGCGCAGCAGCGCGGGGGCGACCGGGCTGGTCCCGGTGGTGGCGGGGGTGATCGCGGTGATCGCCATGACCGGCGGGACGCTGATCCAGCGCGGCCAGATTGCGGGCGACCCGATCCTGATGTCCGGCGCGGTGCAGAATTTGGGCGGGGCGATGGTGGCGATCGCCGCGACGCTGATCGTGGCCGAATGGCGCTGGGACAATGATCCTATGTTGTGGATCGGCCTTGGCTGGTCGGTGCTGGGGCTGTCGGCGGCGGGGCTGTCGCTGCTGGTGTGGCTGGTGCGGCATCAGGGGCCGACGCGCATGTCGATGCTGTTGCTGCTGGTGCCGCCGCTGGCCGCGATCGAAGCGTGGCTGCTGTTTGGCGAGCGGCTGGGGCCGGTGCAGATCGTGGGTTTCGCGCTGGCGCTGGGCGGCGTATTGCTGGGCCGGTCGCAGGGCAGGAAGGCCGAGTTGGTCGAGCCGGCCTGAACGGCGCGGTCTTGGAATAGCCCGTCACGCAACCGTCATTTTCTGCAACATCGCTGTCATGAGCGCGCGATAAGGGGCGGCATGAGCAAGCGCCCGCCTTCCCTTCCCGCCCAGGCCCATGACATGCGGATGCAGATGGCGCTGCGACAGATTGATTTCGGCGCAGCGCCGCGCCTGGCTGCACCCGCGCCCGCCCTCAAGCCGCAGGCTGCCGAAGATAGTCTGGCGCTGAAGCGGCGCGACTGGCTGCTGTCGGTGCAGGAGCGGCAGCGGGCGCTGTCCCCCTATGCTTCGGGCCTGTTGACCGCCGAAAATCTGTCGGGCGAGGATTTCCTGCACAGCTTCTACGCGCCGGGGCGGCCAGTGCTGATCAAGGGCGCCATGGCGGACTGGCCGGCGCTGGAGCGGTGGACGCCTGATTATCTGGCCGAAACGATCGGCGACGCGCAGATCGAATATCAGGGCGGGCGATCAGGCGCGCAGGATTATGAGCTGAAGAAGGATCGGCACCGCAAGCGCGCGCCCTTCCGCCAGTTCATTGCCCTGGCGCGGGCGGGTGGCAACGACGCCTATCTGACCGCGTCGAACAGCGCCGCCAATGCGCCGGCGCTGGCGCCGCTGGCGGCGGACCTGGGACATCTCGACGCCTATCTGACGCGCGCGCCGGGTATGGTCTGGATCGGCGGCGAAGGCACGTTCACGCCGCTGCACTTCGACCTGACCAACAATCTGCTGGCGCAGGTGACGGGGACCAAGCGCGTGATCCTGATCCCGCCGTCGCAGACGCAGCGGCTGGCGCACACGTCGCATGTGTTCAGCGATGTACGCGATATTACCGATCCCGCGCGGTTGGCGCTCTACCAGCAGGCGCAGGACGTGCTGCGCTATGAGGTGCTGCTGACGCCGGGCGACCTGCTGTTCGTGCCCATAGGCTGGTGGCATCAGGTGCGGTCGGAGAGTTTCGCGACCATGCTGACCTATACCGGCTTCCATTGGGACAATGGCGGGCATGAGAGCTATCCGGCTGGGTAGTCGCCCAATGGCCCGACCTCATTCTTCCCACCGAAACGGACCGGGTTGCGTCTTCGCCCAAAGGCTCCATCACCTATGCTTCCGCTGTCGAAACGACAGGGGGAACGATGATGTTCGCGATTCGCTTAATGGCCATTGCTTGTTGCGTAACGCTGCCTGGATGTGCCGGTCTTGTGACGGCGTGGAAAAGTGATCCGTTACAGGTCTATGCTATGGAGAATCCGGCCGTTTACACAATGACCGGCGATCGCCGGACGGCCGTGTTGATGGACACGAATACGGCAAGGCGCTTCTGCGCGGAATCTCTGCCGGATGCCGCGGTCGCTTATGGCGCGACATCCACTGCCGGACTCACAGCGAAGGGAATAGACGCAAAATTCTCCGACGCCGTGACCGCCACTTTGCTCCAGACGTTTCAGCGAACACAGGATGCTGAAATCTATCGTCAGATGGGTTGGAATAGCTGCCTGGCCTGGGCGCAGGGCGCGATCACATCCGAGCAATATCATGCGCTTTTGCAGCTGATGGTCACAGGCGGTCTGGATACCATGAAAAAACGCGCGGAACCTGCCCCAATAGCGGCGCCAGCGCCATCTCCGGCGGCCGCAGGCGCCGGGCCAGTCAAAGCCCCGGTCGGCAGAGACTGACCGCCAGTAAAGCCCTACCCCTCGCGCAATTGTTCGTGGTGGCGGATCACCTCGTCGATGATGAAGCGCAGGAATTTTTCGGTGAAGTCGGGATCGAGCTTCGCATCCTGCGCCAACTGGCGCAGGCGGGCGATCTGGCGCTCTTCTCGGCCAGGATCAGCGGGGGGCAGATCGTGAGTCGCCTTATGCTCGCCGACCGCCTGGGTGACCTTGAACCGTTCGGCCAGCATGAACACCAGCGCCGCGTCGATATTGTCGATGCTTTCGCGATAGCGGTTCAAAGTCTCGTCCACGTGGGGCCTCCGGTTCCAGATGGCGCGCTTTTTGCCGCATCCGGCGCGTCGCGCAAGCTATTCCCGCTTGCCTTTCACATTTTGCATCGCCACATGGGCGCGGTCATGACAGCACCCGCCCCCGGTAACGTCCACCCGATCGGCCGCGCCAACAGCGCCCCCTCGCTCGCCCCCATCATGGCGCTCGTCGCCGACGGCATGAACCAGGTCAATGCCGTGATCCTGGACCGGATGCAGTCGCGCATCCCGCTGATCCCGGAATTGGCCGGCCACCTGATCGCGGGCGGCGGCAAGCGATTGCGGCCGATGCTGACCTTGGCCTGCGCCGACCTGGTCGGCTATGCCGGGTCGCGCCATTACAAATTGTCCGCCGCGGTCGAGTTCATCCACACCGCCACGCTGCTGCACGACGATGTCGTCGACGGATCGGGGCTTCGGCGGGGGCGCAAGACCGCGAACATCATCTGGGGCAACAGCGCCAGCGTGCTGGTGGGCGACTTCCTCTTCTCCCGTTCCTTCGAGTTGATGGTGGAAGCCGAGTCGCTCAAGGTGCTCAAGATCCTGGCCAATGCGTCGGCGGTGATCGCGGAGGGCGAGGTCAACCAGTTGACCGCGCAGCGCAAGATCGACACCAGCGAAGAACAATATCTGGACATTATCGGCGCCAAGACCGCCGCCCTGTTCGCCGCCGCCTGTCGCATTTCCGCCGTTGTCGCCGACCGCGACGAGGCGGAGGAGCAGGCGCTGGACGTTTATGGCCGCAATCTGGGCATCGCATTCCAGTTGATCGACGATGCGATCGATTATGAATCGGACGGCGCGACCATGGGCAAGGATGCGGGCGACGATTTCCGCGACGGCAAGGTGACGTTGCCGGTGATCCTGGCATATGCGCGTGGGGATGAGGCGGATCGCGCTTTCTGGAAGGCGGCGATCGCGGGCCACAAGATCAGCGACGAAGACCTGACCCATGCAACCGGCCTGCTCCGCCAGACCGGGGCGATCGCCGACACGCTGGCGCGCGCGCGCCATTATGGCCAGCGGGCGATTGACGCGCTGGGGCGCTTCGAGGCCGGCAAGGCCAAAGCGGCCCTTACCGAAGCGGTGGAGTTCGCTATAGCGCGCGCCTATTGAGGGAATAAGCGGGTTTGCTCGTTTCCTGTCGCGATACTGACTTTAATGGTCCGTTCGTCCTGAGTAGCCACTGAGCGAAGTCGAAGTGGCGTATCGAAGGATTGAGCTTGGCGCGGATGCTTCGATATGGGGCTTCGACTTCGCTCAGCCCCTACTCAGCACGAACGGGAGCATAATAAGGCTTCCTGGTCTTGATCCTGTCCCCCGAAACCATCGCCTTCCTCATGGCCGCAGCAACGATGGCCGGGTGCATCGACGCGATGGCGGGCGGCGGCGGGCTGATTACTCTGCCCGCGCTGATGGCCGCTGGCATACCGCCGGTGCAGGCGGTGGCGACCAACAAGCTGCAAAGCTGTTTCGGCACCTTTGGCGCGTGCGTCGCCTATGCGCGGCGCGGGCATATGGACCTTAAAACCTACAAGGGGCCGATCATCGCCGCCTTTGTCGGGTCGGTGGCCGGAGCATGGCTGTTGCAGCGGGTCGATCCGTCGATCCTGGCCGGGCTGATGCCCGCGCTGCTGGTCGCGATGGCCGCCTATTTCACCTTCTCGCCCAAGCTGGGCGACGCCGATCGCCATGCGCGGGTCGGCATGGCGGGCCTGACGGGCCTTGTCGGCGTAGTGGGCTTCTATGACGGCTTTTTCGGGCCGGGCGCGGGCGCCTTCTACACCACCATCTTGCTGGCGCTCGGCGGCCTGTCGATCCTACGCGCGACGGCCCAGACTAAGGCCGCCAATTTCGCGAGCAATGTCGCGGGCCTGCTGACCATGGTCGCGGGTGGCCATGTGATCTGGGTCGCGGGCCTGTGTATGGCGGTGGGCAGCCTGTTCGGCGGGCAGATCGGGTCGCATCTGGCGATGCGGTTCGGGTCGCGGCTGATCAAGCCGCTGCTGATCATCATGTCGCTGGCGCTGACCGCCAAGATGCTGCTGGACCCGCAGAACCCGATCCATATCTATCTGTTCGGATGATGCTCCGGCCGTATCTTTTGCCTATTCCGCCTGCAACAGCGTCGCGACGCGGCGGTGCAGTTCATCCATAGCGAAGGGCTTGGTCAGCACTTCCATGCCATGTTCGATGTGACCATGGTTCAGCACGGCGTTTTCGGCATAGCCGGTGACGAACAATATCCGAAGATCAGGACGCAGCGTGCGGGCGGCGTCGGCGACCTGGCGACCGTTCAGCCCACCGGGCAGGCCGACATCGGTGATGAGCAGGTCGATCCGGCCGCGTGATTCCAGGATGCGCAGGCCCGATGGTCCGTCCGCCGCCTCCAGGCAGGCATAGCCCAGATCCTGCAGCGCATCGACGATCAGCATCCGCACCGACGGTTCATCGTCGATCACCAGCACCGTCTCGCCCGCCTCCGCCTCGACAACCGGCTCGGCGATGTCGGGCGAATCCACATCCTCCTCGCCGCGATGGCGGGGCAGGTAGATGCAGACCATCGTGCCATCGCCGGGTTCGGAATAGATGCGGACATGGCCGTTGCTCTGCCGCGCGAAGCCATACACCATGGAGAGGCCAAGACCCGTCCCCTGGCCGATCGGCTTGGTGGTGAAAAAGGGGTCGAACACCCGGTCCAGGATCGCCTTGTCGATGCCGGTCCCGGTATCGCTGGTGCAAATGGTGACATATTGGCCCTGCGTCAGGCCATGATCGCGTGCGGTGCGATCGTCCAGCCAGCGATTGCCCGTCTCGATCGTGATCTTGCCCCCGGCGGGCATCGCGTCGCGCGCGTTGATGCAGAGGTTGAGCAGCGCATTTTCCAGCTGGTTGGCGTCAACCAGGGCGGGCCACAGGCCAGAGGCGGCGATCGTCTGCACCTCTATCTGCGGGCCGACGGTGCGGCGGACCAGTTCGGAAAAATCGCCCAGCAGCCGATTGACGACGGTGGGCTTGGGGCTGAGCGTCTGGCGGCGGGAGAAAGCGAGCAGGCGATGGGTGAGCGCGGCGGCGCGGCGGGTCGCGCCCTGCCCGGCGGTCAGATATTTGTCGATATCGCCCGTCCGCCCCTGCGCCAGCCGGACGCCGATCATTTCGAATGCGCCGGAAATGCCGGCCAGCAGATTGTTGAAATCATGGGCCAGACCGCCGGTCAACTGGCCGACCGCCTCCATTTTCTGCGCCTGGCGCAGCGCGCCTTCCGCTTCCTCCTGCTCCGCCAGCGCTTGCGCGATGCGGGCTTCGAGCGTGTCGTTAAGGTCGCGCAGCGCTTTTTGCGCCTTCACTTGCGCGCTGATATCCTTGAACAGCACCGCGACCTGCCGGTTTTCAAACGGGCCTACGCGGAAGGAGGAGACGTCGAGATAATGGCCTGTCTTTTCCAGTTCGCGCTGGAAACGGATCGGCTTGCCCGTGCGAAGCACGCTACCGTATAATTCGACCCAGCCGTCCGCTTCGTCCGGCACCATTTCGCGCAGCTTTTGCCCCACGACATTGGGAATGCCGGCATTACGTTCATAGGCGGCGTTCGCCTCGACATGGATATAGTCGCTCAAGGGACCATGGGGACCATCGAAAAATTCGATGATGCAGAAGCCGTCCTCCATCGTTTCGAACAGGATGCGATAGCGTTCCGCGTCCCCGATCAGGCTGTCCATTCCCTTTATCGTCCCTTCGTATGCGCGGCATTCCTGTTCGCGACCGACGAACATGGATCAACAGCTTTGGCCGCGGAACGTGTCGCAAGGCAACTGTTTCCACGATGGCTCGCATTTTGCGCGACTTGCGGTTTGTGGCAATCAGCGCGAGAGGAGGCGCGATGAGCGACCTGCCGATCCACGATGTGCTGCCCGACCTGCTCGCCGCGTTGCGGACGGGCGTCAATGCCGTGCTGGTGGCGCCGCCGGGCGCGGGCAAGACGACGGCGGTCGCGCCGGCGTTGCTGGACGAGCCATGGTGCACCGGACAGGTGTTGCTGCTGTCGCCGCGCAGGCTGGCGGCGCGGGCGGCCGCGGAGCGGCTCGCCGAGATGCTAGGCGAGCAGCCGGGCGACACGGTCGGCTATGCGACGAGGATGGACAGCAAGGTGTCGGCGCGCACGCGGCTGCTGGTGCTGACCGAGGGTATTTTCGTGCGGCGGATACAGGATGATCCGGAACTGGCGGGCGTGTCTGCGGTGCTGTTCGACGAAGTGCATGAGCGAAGCCTGGACAGCGATTTCGGCCTGGCTTTGGCGCTGGACGCGCAGGGGGCTTTGCGGCCGGATTTGCGGATCGTGCCGATGTCGGCGACATTGGATGGGGCGCGCTTTGCGGAGCTGCTGGATGGCGCGCCGGTGATCGAGAGCAAGGGGCGTATCCAGCCGCTGGAACTGCGCCATATCGGGCGCGCGGCGGAAAAGAAGATCGAGGATGAGATGGCGGTTGCGATCCGCCGGGCTTTGGCGGAGGAGGCCGAGGGCGACCTGCTGGCCTTCCTGCCTGGCGTGCGGGAGATCGAGCGGACGGCGGAACGGATCGAGGGCATCGCCGAGGTGCATATGCTGCATGGGTCGCTCGATCCCGGCGCGCAGCGGGCGGCGATCCGGCCGTCCCGCTCCGGCGCGCGAAAGGTCATTCTTGCAACCAGCATCGCCGAAACCAGCCTGACCATCGACGGGGTGCGGATCGTGGTGGACAGCGGGCTGGCGCGGCGGCCGCGTTACGACCGGGCGGCGGGCGTGACGCGGCTGGTGACCGAACGGGCGAGCCAGGCGTCAGCGACCCAGCGCGCGGGTCGCGCGGCGCGGCAGCGGCCCGGCGTCGCCTATCGCCTGTGGGAGGGGGCGGCGAGCGCGGGGATGCCGCCTTTCGACCCGCCGGAGATTTTGGAAAGCGACCTGTCGAGCCTGTTGCTCGATTGCGCGCTATGGGGCGTGAGCGATCCGGGCGCGCTGCGCTGGCTAGATCCGCCGCCGGCCGCAGCGGCAGAGGAAGCGCGCAGGCGGCTGACCGTGCTGGAGGCGCTGGACGAGGACGGACGCATCACGCCGCATGGCAAAGCGCTGGCGACGCTGCCCCTGTCCCCGCGCATCGCGCACATGCTGATGCGCGCGGGCGAGATGGGGCTGGCGGAGGTAGCGGCCGACGTCGCCGTGCTGCTGGGCGAGCGCGGCGTTGGTGGGCAAGACACGGACCTGACGTTGCGGCGGCAGCGCTGGCGGCGCGAGAGCGGCAAGCGGGCCGACGCGGCGCGGGGGTTGGCGCGGCGCTGGGCGAAGCTGGTGAAGCGTGGGCCGGGCGATGGCGGCGGCGATCATGCGATCGGCCTGTGCCTCGCCCTTGCCTTCCCCGATCGCGTCGCCAAGCGCCGCTCCGCCGATGGCGCGAACTGGGCGAGCGTGGGTGGGCGCGGCTTCCGGCTCGATCCGCTGTCGCCGCTGGCGCGCGAGGACTGGCTGGCGATCGGCGAAGTGCAGGGCAGCGCGGCGGGCGCGCGGATATTGTCCGCTGCGCCGATCGCCGAGGCGGACGTGATCGCTCTGTTCGGCGCGCATATCACCGAGTACCGCACCGTGAAATTCCGCCCGGCCAATGGCGGGATCGAAGCGTTGCGCGAGCGGCGGCTGGGCGCGGTGCGGCTGTCGTCAGGGTCCGATGACCGCCCCGATCCGGATGCCGTGGTCGCGGCGCTGGTCGATGGCGTGCGGCAGAGCGGGATAGACCTGCTCCCCTGGTCGGAGGCGGCCCAGTCATTGCGGATGCGGGGCGGCTTTGCCGGGATCGAAGCGCTGTCCGATACGGCCTTGATCGCGACGCTGGATGATTGGTTGCCGCCACTCCTGATGGGCAAGCGGCGATTGTCGGACATCGACCGGTCCCTATTGTCAGGCGTGCTGGAGGGTTTGATCGGCTGGGATGGCAAGAGCGAGCTCGACCGGCTTGCGCCGGCCGACTTCCGCTCACCAGCAGGTAGCCATCATGCGATCGACTATGCGGCCGAGGGTGGGCCACGAGTGGAATTGCGCGTGCAGGCGCTGTTTGGCCTTGGAGAACATCCCACTGTGGGCAGCCAGCGCATTCCGCTCGTCCTGTCGCTGACTTCGCCGGCCGGACGACCGATCCAGACGACGCGCGACCTGCCCGGCTTCTGGGCGGGCAATTGGCGCGACGTGGCCAAGGAAATGCGCGGCCGATATCCGCGCCATCCCTGGCCCGATGATCCGGCAGCGGCGAACGCCACGTTACGCACCAAAAATGCCGAGGCCAGAGGACATGGCCCCCGGAAGTCTTGACTTAGGCGCGCGCGCTGGTGCAACGCAGCATGACGAATTACCGGAGTCTTTCGCGATGAGCGCGCGCATTTACCAGATCCAGAAGAACGCCCTCCAGTCCGGCAAGGCGCTGACCCATAAATGGGTGCTGGAATATGCGCCCGCCGAAGCCAAGCAGGCCGATCCGCTGACTGGCTGGGCCGGTTCGGGCGACACCAGGCAGCAGTTGAAGCTGAGCTTTCCGTCGCAGGAAGCCGCGATCGCCTATGCGGACAAGGAAGGCGTTGCATACACCGTCATCGCAACGCCGCCCAAGAAGCTGAAATTACAGGCCTACGCCGACAATTTCCGGTAAGCGGTCTTTATCGCGCCTCTCAGATCGGGCGCGATGCTGCCCGATTGACGCCTTATTCGCTTGCCATAGGGCTGGACGGAGCGGCAAATGCCGCGCTTTGACGGAAAGATTTTCACGATAATGACGGATCGCAACGCAATTTTCGACAGCATCGCGACGCAGGTCGCGCCCTTCAACAAGAAGGGTGTCGAACTGACCGAAGCCACCACCTTTGCCGGCGACCTGGAATGGGACAGCCTGACGGTGATGGATTTCGTCGCGGCGATCGAGGATGCGTTCGACATCATCATCACCATGAACATGCAGGCCGAAATCGAAACCGTCGGCCAGTTGGTGGACGCAGTCGCCAAGCTGAAGGGTTAAGCCCCCTCCCTGTCCCCGTTCGGTTCGAGCCTGTCGAGAACGATGCGCTTGGTTCTCGACAGGCTCGAACCGAACGGAGGTTTAGAACCGAACGGATTTTATATATGACCGACGCCGCCGCCACCGCGAACGATGCGCACACCCCGGCAGAAACGCCTGCCGCGCGCGACCTGTTTTCCAAGTTCGATCCCTTGATCGCCGAGCGCGAGGCGCTGCTGGCGACGGGCGTGCGTGATCCTTTCGCGATCGTGATGGACGAGGTGAAGTCGCCGACCCAGGCCGTCATCAAGGGCAAGGACACGATCCTGCTCGGCACCTATAATTATATGGGCATGACGTTCGACCCCGATGTGGTCGCAGCTGGCAAAAAGGCGCTGGACGAGTTCGGCGCCGGCACCACCGGCAGCCGCGTGCTGAACGGCACCTATCAGGGCCATGCCGAAGTCGAAACCGCGCTGCGCGAATTTTACGGGACCAGCGGCGCGATGGTCTTTTCGACCGGCTATCAGGCCAATCTGGGCGTCATTTCGACGCTGGCGGGCAAGGGCGACTATGTCATTCTGGACGCCGACAGCCATGCGTCCATCTATGACGGTTGTTTCCTGGGCGACGCGGAAATCGTCCGTTTCCGCCACAACAGCGTCGAGGATCTGGCCAAGCGCCTGGCTCGCCTGCCCGCCGACGCGCTGAAACTGGTGGTGCTGGAAGGCGTCTATTCGATGCTGGGCGATGTCGCCCCCCTGCCCGAAATGGTCGCGGCCGTGCGACAGCATTCCAATTGCATGATACTGGTGGACGAGGCCCATGGCATGGGCTTTTTTGGGCAGAACGGCCGGGGCGTCTATGAGGAGCAGGGCGTCGAGGCCGATGTTGATTTCGTGGTCGGCACCTTCTCCAAGTCGGTCGGCACCGTCGGTGGCTTCTGCGTCTCCAACCATCCCAAGTTCGAGATTTTGCGGCTCGTCTGCCGCCCCTATGTCTTTACCGCGTCGCTGCCGCCCAGCGTCGTCGCCACTGCGGCGACCAGCATCCGCAAGCTCATGCACGCGGGCGAAAAGCGCGCCCATCTATGGAAGAACAGCCAGCGCCTGCACAAGGGGCTGACCGACCTCGGCTTTACCCTAGGCACGAAGACGCCGCAGTCGGCGATCATCGCCGTGATCCTGACCGACCAGACTCAGGCGGTAGCGATGTGGCAGACGCTGCTGGAACTGGGCCTTTACGTCAACATGGCGCGCCCGCCCGCGACCCCGGCCGGCACCTTCCTTCTGCGCTGTTCGCTGTGCGCCGAACATAGCGACGAACAGGTCGAGCAGATCATCGGCATGTTCGAAGCCGCAGGCAAGGCGACCGGGGCGATCACTTAATCGCGCCGCTGCTGTACGAAACGCCCAACCGATCGCTTCGCGCGACCGAATGAGAATATGCCGTGGAACTTTTGATTGATGATGTTTCGCGGTTAAGCTTGTTGGTCTAGTGTAACGGTCCATGGCCGACAGCGACCATCAGTTTGCAAGGGACCAGGACGGGTGGGCCAGAGGCTGGCGCGCGCTGACGCGGCGCGTGCTGCCGCTGCTGCTCGCCGCCTTGTTGATCGGATCGCTGGGCGCGCTGCTTTATAGCGCCAGCGATGCGTCGCGCGAACATGCCCAGGCGCTGGCCGAACAGCAGAGCAGTTTCGAGGTGATCGCGCTGGCGCGCGGCTTTGAGGCGCGCATGGCCCGCGCCGAAGTCACGCTGGCGCGCTATGTCATCAGCCTGGAGCCCGATACCGGGCGGCTGTTCCAGGACCAGTGGCGCGGCGCGGCCAGCCAGTTGAAGGCGCTCAGCTACGCCACGCGCCGGTCGGGCTGGCAGCATGGCAATGTCGAAACGCTGCATTATGCCTTCATCCAGCGCGGCAAGACGCTGAGCGAAATCGGCCTGCGCACCACATACGACCAGAAGATGGCGGCGCTGGGCCGTTTTCATCAGGCGGGCAAGACCCAGGATCTGCGGCGCATCACCGCGCTGCTGGACCTGGTCATCAAGGCGGAGAATGACCGGCTGCGCGAACGCAGCCTGGCGGTGACGCTGGCGGGCGACCGCAGCGAATGGGTGGGCAAGACGTCGCGGCTCGTGGGGCTGGCGATGCTGGTGTGCATATTGTTCGGCGTCTGGTTCGCCAACACGGCCTTTCGCGAACGGCGCACGGCGCGGCGGCTGGCGGAGGCGGAAACCGAGCGAGCGGACCGGCTGGAGGCGGCGGTCGCGGCGCGCACGGCCGAACTATCCTATGCCTATGAGCAATTGAAGCTGGAAGCGGCGGAGCGGGCGGCGGCCGAACATGATCTGCGCCAGATGCAGAAGATGGACGCGGTCGGCCAGTTGACCGGCGGCATCGCCCATGATTTCAACAATATGCTGGCCGTCGTGGTCGGCGGGCTGGAACTGGCCAAGCGCAAATTCCGGTTGAAGCCCGAAGAAGCCAGCCGGCATCTGGACAATGCGATGGAGGGCGCCAATCGCGCGTCCGCGCTGACGCGCCGGTTGCTGGCCTTCGCCCGGTCCGAACCGCTGCTGCCCAGCGCGGTCGATCCCGATGCGCTGCTGTCGGGCATGGCCGACCTGATCGACCGCACGATCGGCGACCAGATCACCGTCCGCTTCGCCCAGGGCGCGAGCGGCTGGTGCATCTTCGTCGATCAGCATCAGATGGAAAATGCGATCCTGAACCTGTGCGTCAATGCGCGCGACGCGATGGACGGACGTGGCCAGTTGACGCTGGCGACCGGCCAGACGGCGTTGGCGGCGCGCGAGATTGGCGAATGCGCGGCAGGCGACTATGTCACGGTGACCGTCACCGACGATGGCTGCGGCATGACGCCGGACGTGCTGGCGCGTGTGTTCGAACCCTTTTTCACCACCAAGCCGGTCGGCAAGGGCACGGGCCTGGGCCTCAGCCAGATTTTCGGCTTCGTGCGTCAGTGCCGGGGCGAGGTTCGCATCGAATCGGAGCCAAGCCAGGGCAGCAGCGTGCATCTCTACCTGCCGCGGTCCATCGTCGCCGGAGAAGTCGCCAATGGGGAGGTCAGCTTGGCGCGGGCGCCGGTGGAACAGCCCCCGACCCGCATTTTGGTGGTGGAGGACGATCCCCGCGTGTTGAACCAGACGATGGCGGCGCTCAGCGAACTGGGCCATCTGCCGATCGCCTGCGACCATCCGGCCAAGGCGGCCAAATTGCTGGCCAATAATAGTGATGTCGGCCTGATCATCAGCGACGTGTTGATGCCCGACATGACCGGGCCGGAAATGGTGAAGGCGCTGCCGGCCCGCTTCCGCCATCTGCCGGTGCTGTTCGTCACCGGCTATGCCGGCGACGCCAATGACAGCGCCGATTTCGAGGGGCATGAGGTGCTGCGCAAACCCTATACGCTGATGGCGCTGGGGCAGGCGTTGACCCATACGCTCAGCAGTCAGGCTCTCAGCGAATCGCGCCACCCCGGAACAGCCGCGGCAGCAGAATGACAGCGCCGAGCAGCGGCCAGCGCCGCTGCCAGGGCTTGATCGCGATCTGCGTGCCCGCGTGGCGATTGATCTTCCAAGCCAGATAATCGATGCCGCCGGCATAGGTGAAGCTGGCCTTGGCCAGACGGATTACCGACAGGCGCTTGCCGCGCCGCTGGAGGCTGCGCCAGTGCGCGGGCGTATCAGCTGGCGAGGATGGCAGGCCATCGGCGAGCGCGGCGTCGCCAACGCGGCGATAGCGATCGGGATCGGCATCGACGATCGAGAGGGAGCGGCCCGTCTTTTCGGCGCGCAGTTCGGCGTTATAGGTCAGGGTGAAGCCGGTGCGCCATAAGGCGAGCGCATCGCCCTGCCCCTCCGCCATCGGCCGCGCCAGCGACAGCAATGTCGGCGCGGCCTGCGCGACGGCGGCGATCGCGCGCTGGCGGGCGAGGTCGTCGGCGGCCCAGAGCAGGCGCGAGGGCTGGGCGAAGCGCGCCCAGACCGAGACATTGTCGGCCTCCATGCTGTTCAACCGAGCGAAGTCGGCTTCGGACAGCACGGCATATTTGGCGATCAGCCCCTGATGTTCGAACGGGAAGACATTGGGCGGGATCATGCGGTTGGCGCGCGCCAGCCAGCTTTTGCCATAGGCGGCGGGATAGTCCGACACGATCAGGTAGAAATCGAGCATCAACCCGTCGAGATTCTTCTCCCGCAGGCAGGAGCCGTAGAAGAGAACCGCGCGGGCCGCCTGCGGATATTTGGCTGCCAGTGCGCCCGCCATGGCGGCGGCGCGGGGATCGGCCGGAGCGCTGAGTTCGGCGGTGACGAGGGGGAGGAGTTGGCTGGGCATTGGAGCGTGCAAAAGAGGCTGAACCTATCGTCCGTTCGGGCTGAGCCTGTCGAAGCCTTACCCTGCTTGAAAGGAGTACGGCCCTTCGACAAGCTCAGGGCGAACGGATATTTAGAGCCATCCCTTACGAAAGAGCAATGACAGGTTATTCGCGGGCATGTCGATCAAGCGATCGAAGCGCAAACCCTGTACGTCCGCTGCCGTAACCACCTCCTCCAGCCGGCGCAGTCCCCAGCGCGGATCGCGTGCCTTGAGCGAAGCGTCGAAGGCGAGGTTGGATGGCGCAGTATCTACGCCATCGCAAATATAGGGGCCGTAGAGATAAAGCAGGCCGCCGGGCGGCAGCGCCTGCCCTGCGCCCTTTAGCAGCCCTAATGTCGCGGCCCACGGGCTGATATGCGTCATGTTGATGCAGAGGATGGCGTCGGCCTGTGCGATCGGCCAGTCGCCCGCAGCGTCCAGCAGGATCGGCGGGTGGAGATTAAGCAGGTCCGCTTCGGCGCGCCAGGCCGCGATCGACGCCAGCGCAGCGGGATCGGGATCGCTCGGCTGCCAGTCGAGCGAGGGGAAAGCGACAGCGAAGTGGACAGCATGTTCGCCGCTCCCGCTCGCCACCTCCAGCACCAGGCCGGAAGACGGGAGCTGGTCGCGCAAGACCGCGACGATGGCGTCGCGGTTGCGCTCGGTCGCGGGCGCGTAGCGTTTATCCGCGACGGCGGGGCCGGAACCGGGTTCCCACGGCTCCGGCCTGTCGATCATTCGGCAGCGACCGCCAGCGCAGGGTCGGTCCAGGTGAGGACCGGCTTGCGCGCCGCGAGGGTTTCGTCGAGGCGCCGGCGCGGCGCGTGATAGGGCGCGCCCTTGAGCGCTTCGTCCCCCGCCTTGGCGCGTTCGGCCAGACTGCGCAGCGCCAAGATGAACTGGTCCAGCGCCGCCTTGCTTTCGGTTTCGGTCGGTTCGACCAGCATCGCGCCATGGACGACCAGCGGGAAATACATGGTCATCGGGTGGAAGCCTTCGTCGATCAGCCCCTTGGCGATGTCGAGCGTGGTGAAGCCCTCGGCCAGCCCCTTGTCGCTGAACAGCGCCTCATGCATACACGGGCCGCTGTCGCCGAAGGGCGCGTCCAGCACATCGTCCAGGCTGCGCAATATATAGTTGGCGTTGAGGACGGCGTCCTCCGCCACCTGGCGCAGTCCGTCCGCGCCGTGGGACAGGATATAAGCCAGCGCGCGGGTGAACATGCCCATCTGCCCATGGAAGGCCGACATGCGGCCGAAGCTCTGCGGCATCTCCTCGCCGACATTCTCCTCCTCGATCAGGTGGATGCTGCCGTCCGCCATGCGCGCGGTATAGGGGAGCGGGCCGAAGGGCGAGAGCGCTTCGGACAGCACCACCGGGCCGGAGCCGGGGCCGCCGCCGCCATGGGGGGTGGAGAAGGTCTTGTGCAGGTTGATGTGCATCGCATCGACGCCCAGGTCGCCGGGGCGGACCCGGCCGACGATGGCGTTGAAGTTCGCGCCGTCGCAATAGACGAAAGCGCCGGCGGCATGGACCGCGTCGGAAATCGTCTTCATGTCGCGTTCAAACAGGCCGCAGGTGTTTGGATTAGTGATCATCACCGCTGCGACGTCGGGGCCGAGGCGGGCCTTGAGCGCTTCCAGATCGACGCGGCCTTCCGGGGTCGCAGGGATGTCCTCCACCTTGTAGCCGCAGAAAGCGGCGGTGGCGGGGTTGGTGCCGTGCGCGCTTTCGGGGACCAGCACGACTTGGCGCGCATCACCGCGCGCTTCCAGTGCGGCGCGGATGCACAGCAAGCCGCACAATTCGCCATGGGCGCCCGCCTTGGGCGTCATGGCGACGCCATGCATGCCGGTCAGTTTGATGAGCCAGACCGCCAGTTCATTGATGACGCCCAGCGCGCCCTGCACCGTCGATTGGGGCGCGAGCGGATGGAGGTCGGCGAAACCGGGCATCCGCGCGACCTTTTCATTGAGGCGCGGATTATGCTTCATCGTGCAGCTGCCGAGCGGGAACAGGCCCAGGTCGATGGCGTAATTCTGGCGGCTGAGGCGCGTATAATGGCGCACCGTTTCCTGCTCCGACAGGCCCGGCAAGCCGATGGCGTCGGTGCGGGCGAGTTTGCCGAGGCGGCTGGCGACGCTGGGTGCTGGCGCGAAATCGACGCCGGTCGTAGCGGTCGAGCCGATCTCGAAGATCAGCGCCTCTTCCAGCATCAGCGCGCGATTGCCGGTGGCGGTTGCGGGGGCCATATGGGCTTCCTTGACGGGGGTGGGCGCGGTGGGGCGACCTTCCTTGAGCATCGTCATGCCAGTTCCTCCTCCAGCGCTGCGGCAAGGCTTTCGATATCCTCCGCCGTGACGGTCTCCGTGACGGCGACGACAAGGCCGTTGCCGATCGCAGGCGTCTGCGGGAAGAGGCGGCCGAGCGAGACCCCGGCCAGCACGCCCTTGTCGGCCAGGGTGCGCACGACGTCGCGTGCGTCTTTCGACAAGATCAGGGTAAATTCGTTGAAGAAGCTGTCGTTCAGCAGCGTGACGCCCGGCACCTTGGCCAGGCGATCGGCGGCTTGGCAAGCAAGGCCATGGTTCAGCGTCGCGAGTTCGCGCAGGCCGCGTTCGCCCAGCAAGGTCATATGGATACTGAAGGCCAGCGCACAAAGCCCTGAATTGGTGCAGATGTTCGACGTCGCCTTCTCCCGCCGGATATGCTGTTCGCGGGTCGAAAGGGTCAGCACGAAACCGCGCTTGCCCGCCGCGTCCACCGTCTCGCCGCACAGGCGGCCCGGCATCTGCCGGACATATTTCTGCTTACAGGCGAACAGGCCCAGATAGGGGCCGCCAAATTGCAGGCCGACGCCGATCGACTGGCCTTCGCCCACGACGATGTCCGCGCCCATGGCGCCCGGCGCCCGACAAGCGCCCAGCGCGACCGGCTCCGTCACCACAGCAACCAGCAGCGCGCCCGCCGCATGGGCGGCGTCGGCGAGCGGGGTCAGGTCGGCGATGCGGCCGAGAATGTCGGGATATTGGACGACGACGCAGGACGTATCCTTGTCGATGCCCGCGATCAGCGCGTCGATGTCAGTCGCGGCGTCCAGCGTGGGCGCTTCATGGGCCAGCGCGTCGCCGGTGAATTTCGCCATCGTTTTGGCGACCGAAACATAATGGGGGTGCAGGCCCGACGACAGGATCGCCTTGCCCCGCTTGGTGATGCGCCGCGCCATGCCGATCGCTTCCCAGCAGGCGGTGGAGCCGTCATACATGGAGGCGTTCGCCACGTCGCAGCCCAGCAGGCGCGCCACTTGCGTCTGGAATTCGAAGAGCACCTGCAACGTGCCCTGCGCGATTTCGGGCTGATAGGGGGTGTAGGCGGTCAGAAACTCGCCGCGCTGAATCAGATGATCGACGCTGGCGGGGACATGATGCTTGTAGGCTCCTGCCCCCAGGAAGAAGGGCGCCTCCCCCGCCGACAGATTCTGCCGCGCGAGCGCCGCCATATGGCGCTCGACCGCCAGTTCGCTGGCGTGGGGCGGCAGGCCGGCGATGGCGCCGGTCAGCCTGGCTTCGGCGGGCACATCCACGAACAGATCGTCGATGGACGCCGCGCCGATGACGGACAGCATGTCCGCGCGGTCAGTGTCGGTTAGGGGTAGGTAACGCATATCATACAACTCCCCCCTCGCCCCATCATCTCCCTTCCCGCTTGCGGGAGGGGCCGGGGGAGGGTCTGTTACGGAGATGACGCCACACGCCCTCCCCTAACCCCTCCCACAAGCGGGAGGGGAGCTATCAGGTCAAAGTGCCGCCACGAACTTCTTGTAGACGGCCTCGGTCATCAGGCCTTCCAGTTCGCTGGCGTCGGTGATGCGCAGCTTGAAGAACCAGCCATCCTCTTCGGCATCGCTGTTCACCAACGCGGGTTCATCCTCCAGCGCGGCGTTGGATTCGACCACTTCGCCCGAAATCGGCGCATAGACGTCGGACGCGGCCTTGACCGATTCCACGACGGCGGCGTCGTCGCCCTTGTCGAAGGTCGCGCCTTCAACAGGCAGTTCGACGAACACGATGTCGCCCAACTGCTCCTGCGCATAATCGGTGATGCCGACGGTGGCGATTTCGCCCTCGACATCGATCCATTCATGCTCTTCGGTGAAATAACGGCTCATTATGCTTCTCCCCTCGGAAAAGGATTAAACTTTGCGGCGGTAACGATGCGGAACGAACGGCATCGGCGCAACCGCCGCGGCGATGCGCTTGCCGCGCACTTCGATCTCCAGTTTTTCGCCGATCACGGCATGGGGCAGGCTGACCCAGCCCATCGCGATCGGTGCGGCGACGGACGGCGCGAAGCCGCCGGAGGTGACTTCGCCCACCAGCACGTCGCCAGCATAGATTTGCGCGCCTTCGCGGGCCGGCAGGCGGCCTTCGATCTTGAGGCCCACCCGCTTGGCGCCAGGGCCGTCGGCCAGTTCCTTCAGCACGCGGGCATGGCCGATAAAGCCCCCCTCCTCGCGACGGCGCTTCTGAATGGCGAAGCCCAGGTCCGCGCCGATCGTGCTGACCGAGGGCGAAAGGTCATGGCCGTAGAGCGGCAACCCCGCCTCCAACCGCAGCGAATCGCGCGCGCCCAGGCCGATCGGCTTCACCTGCGGCAGCGCGCACAGCGCATCGGCCAGAAGGGTGACGTCATCGGCGGGGATGCTGATTTCGAACCCGTCCTCGCCGGTATAGCCCGAACGGCTGATCCACAGCGGAACGCCGCGCCAGATGAAAGGTCCGGATTGCATGAACAACAGGTCGGCGGTTTCGGGGATGAGCGTGGCGAGCGCCTCGCCCGCTTCCGGCCCCTGGAGCGCCAGCAGCGCCTGGTCGGCCATGTGGTTCATGACGACCGCGTCGGGCAAATTTTCGATCATCCAGCCGATATCGTCATATTTGGTCGCGCCGTTGACAACCATATAGATGGCCGCGCCGTCGAACGCCTCATCGCCCAAGCGCGACACCATGAGATCGTCCAGGATGCCGCCCTCCTGATCGAGCAGCATCGAATAGCGCTGGCGAAAGGGCTTCAGCCCCTTGATATCGCTGGGCAGCAGATATTCCAGCGCGTCATCGACGCCGTCGCCGGAAAAGCTGAGCTGGCCCATATGACTGACGTCGAACAGGCCGGCATGTTCGCGAGTCCAGGCATGTTCCGCCATGATGCCTTCATATTGGATCGGCATGTGATAGCCAGCGAAGCCGACCATCCGCGCGCCACGGGCACGGTGCCAGGCATCGAGCGGCAAGGCCTCCAGCGGCAGTTCCTCTGCGATTGTGGCGATATCGTCATTGCCGGACATGAAGCGTCCTTTCCGTGCGGGGTTGATGGCGACCGATGCAAAGGCCCGGAGTCGGACCTGTCTTATCTGCCACCCCCTCTGTCACGGAACCTGAGAGCTTTGACCAGCGGCCTTGCGGCCACATGGCTTACCCCTTCGGTGGGACAGTCATGCGACTGTCCGCTTTCCAGAGTGCCTTGCGCGCGATGCGGTCCTTTGACCTGAGAGATTCCGGGGCGGTTGCTCCTTCGGTGACGGGGTGGCCTCCAAGGCTTCCCATGCTCTCCCGCATCATGCCCGACGAACGAATCCGCCGGAGACCTGTCCGCATTGCGTCAATCGCAGGGGCGCGTCAATCGGCCAGCGCCATCGCCCCATAGATTTCCGCATGGCGCTTTTCGGCGTAACGGTCGGTCATGCCGGCGATGAAGTCGGCGATGTGGCGGCTGCGGGTGGGTTCCTGCCCGACGCAGTCGTCACGCCATTCGGGCGGCATGAGCGCGGGATCGGCCTGATAGGCGCGAAACAGGTCGGTGACGATGACGCGCGCCCGGTCGGCGGCGGCGAGCTGTTCGGGATGATGATAGAGGGTGGCGTACATGAAACGCTTGAGGTCGCGCTCCTGCGCCGCAAGGTCCGGCGAGAAAGCGACCAGGGTGCGGCCGAGCGCGCGGACATCCTCGACCGTCTCCACGCCCGATGCGGCGATGTTGGCGCGGGTCGATTCGATCAGGTCGGTGGCCATCACGCCGATCTGCTCGCGCACCAGCTCGCGCAGCAGCCGGTCCTCCGCCACGTCGGGATAGCGTGCGCGCACGCGGTCCCAGCAACCGCGCACGAAGGGCACCTCCATAAGCTGCTCCAGCGTCAGCAGCCCGGCGCGCAGGCCATCGTCAATATCGTGATTGTCATAGGCGATGTCGTCGGCAATCGCCGCCAGTTGCGCCTCCAGCGAGGCATGGCTGGTCAGGTCGAGCGGGAAGAGCGCGTCCAGTTCGCGCATCGCCCAGCCGGGCTTAGCGATCGGGCCATTATGCTTGGCCAGCCCTTCCAGCATTTCCCAGCTGAGGTTGAGGCCGGCAAAGCGCGGATATGGGCTTTCCAGCAGCATCAGCGTGCGCAGCGTATGGGCGTTGTGGTCGAAGCCGCCATGATCGTCGAGCGCGACCTCCAGCGCATCTTCACCGGCATGACCGAAGGGCGGATGACCGATGTCGTGGGCGAGGCACAGCGCTTCGGTCAGATCCTCGTTCAGCCCCAAAGTGCGCGCGGTGGTGCGGCCGATCTGGGCAACCTCCAGACTGTGGGTCAGGCGGACGCGGAAATGATCGCCGTCAGGCGAGACGAACACCTGCGTTTTGTGGCGCAGGCGACGGAAGGCGATCGAATGGATGATGCGATCGCGGTCGCGCTGGAAGACGTCGCGCGGTCCGCGCATCTCGCCGCCCGCTTCGGGATGGAGGCGGCCGCGGCTGGCGGCGGGATGGCAGGCATAGGGGGCGAGGATCGTCATGACGGCCCTCTTAGAGCCTTCTCCAGTTAGCCGAAACAGCCGACTGCAAAATGCTTATTCGCCCCCAAGCTTCTCCACGACCTCCCCTGCTTCGCTTTTCCAGGCGAAGGCGTCGGCGCCGTCGGCCTTCAGACTGGCCTCCAGTTCCTTGGCGCGGGCGAAGCTGGCGAAGGGGCCGACCAGCAGACGATTCGTCCGCCCCCATCCGGCGCTCCAGCCGTCCTGTCGGGACAGAATCGTATATTTTTTGCGCAGATTGTTCATGGTGAAGCCCAGCGCCGACTTGCTCTGCCCCACTCCGACCTGCAGCCAGTTACGCGAGGGATTGTCGGCCAGGCGCTTCTTCTCCTCGGCGTCCTTCTTCGCCTTGGCGTCGACGTCCGCCTTGGCCTTCGCGGCCGCCTCCTTCTTCGCCTTGTCGGCGGCGGCCTTGGCCGTGGCCTGTCGCTCGGCGCGGCGGGCAGCCTGGATCGCGGCGATTTCGCTGAGGTCGACAGCGGCGACGCTCGACTGACGCTCGGCTTCGGGCACATCGATCGCGCGGATGATGTCCGCCAGCGTGCGGGTGGCTTCCGGGTCTGGTTGAGGCGCCGAGGGCGGCGGCGCGGCGGGGAGCGCCTGCACCATAGCGGCAGGAGGCGCGGCGGCAGGCGCACTCGACACGGCAGTTGCGGACGGAACCGATGCCTGGGCCAGCGCGATCGCGTTGAGTTGCGACCCGGCGTTGGCGGGCGGCGGCGCGCGATCGATCGAATCGAAGCCCGGTGCGGGCGGTCCCTGAACGGTGGCGTTGGGCGTAGCGGGCGATGCGGATGCCTGACGAACAGGCGCCGGTTCGGGTGGGGCGGCTACGGACGAAGGGGGCAAAGGCTGCACGACCGGGGACGGTGGCGGCGCGCTGGGTTGCTGCCGCGCAGGTGGCGGGGTCGGCGTGGGTTCCGGCGCGGACTGGATCACCTTGGGCGGCGTCGTCTGGGCCTGGGCCAACCGCGGCTGGGCAGGACGACGGGACGCCGCAAGCCCTTCGGCGCGGGCAAGGCGGGCGGCTTCGCGCTGCTGGCGGCGCTGTTCGGACCGGCTGAGCGGCTTGGTCTTGGCCGGAGTGGCGGAGGCGACGGCGACCGGCGCTGCGGCGACGGCGATGCCGGGCGCAGGCGGGGTCGGCGTGATCGCGGCGATGCTGGCGCCGATCTGCGCCGGGAAATGGCCGAAATGCACCGCCGCGGCCTTTTGCGCGGCGGTCAGATAGGGCATTTTCTGCATATAAGGCGTGATGGCGGCGGCGAGTTGCGCGGGCATGGTCTGTTCCGCCACCTTCTTCGCATCGGCCTGCTTGTTGTTCATCGCAAGGATGAACGCGCGGTAACGCCAGGCGGCGCGGTCGCTCTTGTAGAGCAGCGGTTCGAGGATCTTGTCGGACGCGGCCACCTGCCCCGCGATGCCGAGCGAGGCGGCGTAGCGGCGCACCGTTTCGTCATCATTGGGGGTGCGTGCAAGCGCGGCCTGATAGTCGCGCTGAGCGCCGGCCTGATCGCCGGTCATATCACGCGCCAAGCCGCGGTCGGACAGGATCGTGGCGTCGGGATAGCCCAGCCGCCCGGCCTGGTCGAACAGGCGCAGCGCTTCGGCCGGGTTTTGCAGCTTGAGCATCACCCGCCCCAGTCCGGCCTTGATCCGGCCATTGCCGCTTTCGATCGCGTCGGCACGGGCGAAGAAGCCGGTGGCCGCGCGCGGATCGTCCAGCGCCAGCGCCGCCTCCCCCGCGCCGATCAGCGCGACCACGTCGCGCGGGTTGGACGCGAGGCGCGCCAGATTGCTGTTGAGGTCGGCGGCGCCAAGCGGGCGGACCAGTTGCGATTGGTCCAGCTGCGCGTGCGCAGGGGCCGCGAGCAGCAGCGCGCCCGGCAGCCAAAGACCGAGAATCCATGGAGAAGTGCGTGTCACATCCGCGCCTTAGCCCATCCCAGGATGAATGGGAAATTAGCCCAACGAAAAAGCGCGCCGGGTCGCCCCAGACGACCGACAGCGCGCTTTTATCCTAGCCGCGACACAAGTCGCGCGCCCATTCCGCCTTACTGGTTGTTCTGGCGATTGAGGAAGCGGGGGATGTCCACGCCCGGCGCGCCGTCGTCCGCAGCGCCCGGCGCCTTGTCCGTGCCGCGGGTCAGGCCCGCCATCCGCTCGAACAAGGTGCCGCCGGTGGCGACGCGCGGTGCGGGCGCGGCGGGGGCAGCCGGTTCGGCGCTGTCTGCGCCCAGGATCAGTTCGTCTTCCGCCGGATCTTCATCGGAAAAGACCGCCGCCGGTTTAGGGGGGGCGAAGGCTGCGGGTGCGGCAACCGGCTGTGCCGGCGCCGGCGCGGCTGGCACGTCCAGTTCCAGCGTTTCGGGCTGCGGCGCAGGCGCCGGGGCGGGCGTCGGCGCAGGAGCTGCGACAGGCGCGGGTTGTTGCGCGACGGGCGCGGGCTTGGGCGCTGCGGCTTGCGGCACGGACACGGAGGGACGGTTGGCGAAGCTGAAGGGCTGAGTCAGCGGCGCGGCATGGTTGCCGATGTCATTGTCGATGCCGGTAGCGACCACCGACACGCGGATCTTGCCGTTGAGATTGTCGTTGAAGGCGCTGCCCCAGATGATGTTCGCGTCCGGGTCCACCAGTTCGCGGATATGGTTGGCGGCTTCGTCCACTTCCATCAGGCGCATGTCCTCGCCACCGACGATCGAGACGATCACACCCTTCGCGCCGCGCATCGACACGCCGTCGAGCAGCGGGTTGGCGATCGCCTTTTCCGCGGCCTGGAGCGCCCGGCCGTCGCCTTCGGCTTCGCCGGTGCCCATCATCGCCTTGCCCATTTCACCCATGACCGAACGGACGTCGGCAAAATCCAAGTTGATGAGGCCGGGCATGACCATCAGGTCGGTGATGCCGCGCACGCCCTGCTGCAGCACTTCGTCCGCCATCTGGAACGCTTCCTTGAAGGTCGTGTTCGGGTTGGCGATCAGAAAGAGATTCTGGTTGGGAATGACAATCAGCGTGTCGACATGCTTTTGCAGCTCGTCGATGCCGCTTTCCGCAGACTTCATGCGGCGATTGCCTTCGAAGGTGAAGGGCTTGGTCACGACGCCAACGGTCAGGATCCCGCGTTCGCGGGCCGCCTTGGCGATGACCGGCGCTGCACCTGTGCCGGTGCCGCCGCCCATGCCGGCGGCGATGAAGCACATATGCGCGCCTTCCAGCGCCTGTTCGACCGACGCGATGGTTTCCTCCGCCGCCGCCTTGCCGATTTCAGGGCGCGAACCAGCGCCCAGTCCTTCGGTGATTTGCGGGCCTAGCTGGATGCGGCGTTCGGCCGGCGATGCATTGAGCGCCTGCGCATCGGTGTTGGCCACGATGAAGTCCACACCCTCGACATGGGCGGCGATCATGTTCGCGATGGCATTGCCGCCCGCGCCGCCGACGCCGATCACCGCGATCCGCGGCTTCAGTTCGTCCACATGCGGTGGGCTGATTTCAATGCTCATAAATAGTGCTCCCTCAGCTTCCTCGTCAGGAAGCAACGCCGTCATTAAATGTTAACACCAGAAAATAGGGGATTTCACCACCTAATTTCGTCTTCGTCCAATTTCGTTCAATAGTTTGTCTTCATCGCACGCATCATGCGTTGCCACCAGAGCGGGGCGCCCAGACGATGCACCGTTTGCGGCGCGGGCGCCATCGTGCGGAGATCAACCGGGTTGGAAGCGCCGTAAAGCGCGAGTCCCGCCAATGTCGCGAAGGCGGGCCCACTATGCGCTTCGGGCATCGCAGACAAGCCCCTGGGTCGCCCGATCCGCACGGCGCGGCCCAGCGCGCCCTGCGCATAATCGGCAATGCCCTTCATTTCCGCGCCGCCGCCGGTCAGCACCACCTGCCGCCCGGTGGAGTTAAAGCCCATGCCGGCCAGCGCTGCATTCACTTCGGTCATGATCTGGTTCAGTCGTTCGCAGATGACGCCGACCAGCGCGGCGCGGGTGATCTTGCCCCCTTCCGCGTTCGGCCCTGCGGCCTGTCCCGGCACCGCCATTTCGCCATGGGGCGGAGCGATCTCGATCATCTCGCGAAAGTCGCGAGGATTTTGCATGGCCGAGCCATAGAAGCATTTGATCCGCTCCGCCTGGCTGCGGCGGATGCCGAAGGAGGAGGCGATATCGTCGGTGATGTCCGACGCGCCCAGCGGGATCGAGTGCAGGCCGACCAGCATCCCGCCCGCATAGAGCGAGACGTTGGTGACCCCCGCCCCAATCTCCACCAGCGCGACGCCAAGGTCGCGTTCCTCTTCCGACAGACAGGCAAGGCCCGTCGCGATCGGCGCGGCGACGATCGAATTGACGTTGAGATAAGCGCCCCGCACGCACAGGTCGAGATTGGCGAGCGGCGCGCCGTCGGCCAGCACGACATGAATATCCACGCCCAGAAGGTCGGCGTGCATCCCCAGCGGCTTTTTCACCGGCACCTTGCCATTGATGGTGAAGCAGGTGGGCTGGGCATGGAGGACGATGCGGCCGTCGGGGTCGATGCCCTGCTGGCCCGTGGTCAGGAGATCGTCGATATCGGGCTGCTCGATGCGGTATCCGCCCATATCGCGCTCGACTGTGACGACGTCGCTGACCAGGCTGCCGCCCGAAAAGCTGACCCAGACATCCTCGATATTGGTGCCCGCGACCCGCTCCGCCTGCTCGATCGTTTCGCGCACGGCCAGTTCGGTGCGCTCCATGTCGGCGATGAACCCGCGCCGCACCCCCCGGCTTTCGCGCTGGCCGGTGCCCAGTATCGCCAGTTCGCCCGTGTCGGTCCGCCCCGCGATCAACGCGGACACCTTCCACGATCCGATGTCGATCGCGGTGATGAGCTTTTCGACCTTGGGCTGCGCCATGGGACTTAGCCTTCCTCGCCCGGCGTCGCGGCGGCGACATCCTTGGCCGCGCCATCCTTCGTGGCGTCATCCATCGGCTTTTCCTCCACCTGGCCCTGCGGCAGGCGCAGGACGAAGCGATCGGGATCGCGCATGTCGAATTTGACGATGCCGCGACCCAGCAGGCGATTGACGCCATCCATCCGTGCGAAATTCACCAATGCGCCCGCCGAATCCTTGTCGCCCTCCGGCAGGGAGAGCGTCTCACCCGACTGAAAGCGCAGATCCCAGCGCCGGTTCCCGACCCAGGTCGCGCCGGCCAGCATCGGCTTCAAGGCCGGGGCGTTTTCCATCAGCCGGTTGAGGCCCGCCGTCTGGCGATTGGCGTTGGGGCCGACGACCAGCGGCAGGTCGGGCATCGCGCTGGCGGACACCGACTGCAACACCACGCCCGACACGTCGATCAGGTGCAACTGGCCGCCATGCTGCCACACCGCGACAGGATCACGCTCGACGATGTCGACCACCAGCGTATCGGGCAGGCGGCGGGAAATGCGCGCATCCTTGACCCAGCCGAGCTTGAGCATCTCGCTGCGCACCCTGGACAGGTCGAGCGAGAGCATGGAGCGATCCACCTGCCCCAGCGCGATATTATAGACGGACAGTTCGTCCATCCGTTCAACGCCGCGCACTTCGACCTTGTCGACTTCGAAGCCCGCGCGCGCCGCGATGTCCGCCGCCTGCTGCCGCGCCATGCCGGGCAGGCCCATGAAGATGGCGATAGCGATGACAATCGCGCCGAAGATGCCGACGATCGCCCAACTGGCCATGCGTTGCAGCGTGGCTTCGCTGACCGGGAGCATCTCGACCAGCCGGTCCAGGCCGCTCTGGCGCTTCAAGGTCCGGCCGCGACCGCCGTTCGTGGCCCTGCCCTTTGCGCTGCTCAGTCGCGCGGTGCCGCCGCGCCTGATCCGTGCTTCAGCCATCTGTGCTTCCCCCGGCGCGGTTCAGCGCCTCCTCGACAATAGTCTCTACCAGCGTGGCATAGTCAATGCCCAGCTTCGCGGCCTGTTCGGGGACCAGACTCAAGGGCGTCATGCCCGGCTGGGTATTGACTTCCAGCAGGAACAGCCCTTCGATCCCCTGCGTGTCGTCCCAGCGGAAATCGGCGCGCGACGCGCCCTGGCAGCCCAGCAGCTGGTGGGCGCGCAGCGCGATCGCCTTGCAGGCTTCGGTGATTTCGGGCGGCAGGTCGGCGGGGCAGACATGTTCGGTCATGCCGTCGGTATATTTGGCGTCGAAATCGTAGAAGCCGCTCTTGGGGCGCAGTTCGGTGACGAGCAAAGCCTCGTCGCCCAGCACGGCGGTCGTCAGTTCGCGGCCGCGAATATAGGGTTCAGCCAGCAGTTCGGGGAAATCCTGCCACGGGCCGACGCTGTCGCGGGCGATGGGGTTGCCATAATTGCCCTCCGCCGTGACGATCGCGACGCCGACCGAGCTGCCTTCATTGACAGGTTTCAGCACATAGGGGCGCGGCAACGGATCGGCGGCGAAGAGGCTTTCGCTTTCCACGATCTGGCCGCCGGGCATGGGGATGCCGTGGGGCACGAGCGCCTGCTTGGTCAGTTGCTTGTCGATCGCGATGACCGATGTGGCGAGGCCGCTATGGGTGTAGGTGAGGCCCATCAGGTCCATCATGCCCTGCACCGTGCCGTCTTCGCCCGGAACGCCATGCAGCGCGTTGAAGATCACGTCCGCCCTGGTCTCCGCCAGGCGGGCGGCGACATTGCGGTCCATGTCGATGCGGGTGACTTTGTGGCCGCGCGATTCCAGCGCCTTGGCGACGCCCTCGCCCGACGACAGCGAGACGGGGCGTTCCGCCGACCAGCCGCCCATGAGGACGGCGACATGCCAGGGGCCACGGGTCACTTCACGATCCCGACGCGCTGAATTTCCCATTCCAATTCTATTCCACTTTTGTCTTTGACCCGGCGGCGGACTTCTTCGCCCAGCGCTTCGATGTCAGCGCTGCTGGCGTCGCCGCTGTTGAGCAGGAAATTGGTGTGCTTCTCGCTGACCTGCGCGCCGCCCAAAGCCAAACCGCGACAGCCTGCTTCGTCCACTAACTGCCAGGCCTTGTGCCCGTCGGGGTTCTTGAAGGTCGAGCCGCCCGTCTTGCTGCGCAGCGGCTGGCTGTCCTCGCGCGCGGCGGCGATGCGGTCCATTTCCGCCTGGATCGCAGCGGGTTCGCCGGGTTCGCCACGGAAGGTCGCGGACACCACGATCGCGCCATCGGTCAGGTTGGAATGACGGTAGGTATAGGCAAGGTCACGGTTCAGGAGCGTCACCTGTTCGCCCGACCGCAGCACGACCTCGCACGACAGCAATATGTCGCGCGTCTCGCGGCCATAGGCACCGCCGTTCATGCGCACGAATCCGCCGACCGTGCCGGGGATGGAACGCAGAAACTCCAGGCCCGCTATGCCCGCGTCGCGCGCGGTCGAGGAGACGAGGATGCCTGACGCGCCGCCGCCGCAGGTCAGCGTGGTTTCATCCAGCGCCATGACCTTGGCGAAGGGCTTGCCCAGCCGCACGACCACACCCGGCACGCCGCCATCGCGCACGATGAGGTTGGAGCCGAGGCCCAGCGCCATCACTGGCACGTCCGGGCCGAGCATGGCGAGGAAGTCGGACAGGTCGTCCGCATCCTTCGGTTCGAACAGCCATTGCGCCGCGCCGCCCGCCTTGAACCAGACGAGCGGGGCCAGCGGGGCGTCGGCCTTCAGCGTGCCACGAACAGGCGGCAGGGCGATAGTCGCGCTCAACCGCGCATACCCCACAGGTTCATCCAGTTCTTCATGGCCTTGAGGCCCGCTTCATTGGCCTGGGTCGCGGCCATGCTGGATTCGACTTGGCGTTGCGCGGCCTCCACCATGTCGCGCGCGGCCTCCACACCCTGCATCTGGGCGTCGATCATGCGCTTCTGCATTTCCAGGCCGACGGCGAACAGTTCGAACATCAGGCGGTTTCCTTGACCTTCGCGGAGACGGCGGCGGCCAATCCCGCCGCCCATTTGGTGATGTCGCCTGCGCCCAGGCAGATGACCATGTCGTCGGGCTGGATATCGGCCGCGACCAGCGACGCCAGTTCATCCGCATCGGCGACGGTCGTGGCATGGCGATGGCCGCGGCGCTTGAGGCCCGCGACCAGCGCGGCGCTGTCCACATCGTCGATCGGCTGCTCGCCCGCGGTATAGACGGGGGCGGCATAGACGATGTCGGCGTCGTTGAAGGCCTGCTGAAATTCATCCATCAGGTCGCGCAGGCGGGTGAAGCGGTGCGGCTGGACCACGGCGATGACGCGGCCTTTCGCGCCTTCTCGCGCGGCGGCGAGGACCGCCTTGATCTCGACCGGGTGGTGGCCATAATCGTCGATCACGGTGGCGGCGCCCCCCGCAAGCGTGATGGCGCCGACATTGGTGAAGCGGCGCTTGACCCCGCCGAACTTGGAAAAGCCGGTCTGGATCGTCGCGTCGTCAATGCCCATGTGCAGCGCGACGCCGATCGCCGCCATGGCGTTCAGCACATTATGGCGGCCGGGCATCGGCATTTCGATACCCTCGATCTTGCGCGTCGATCCGTCGCGCTCGCGCACCTGAATGTCGAAGCGGTTGCCGCCGGGGAAGCTGACGACATTGTCGCCGCGAATGTCGGCCTGGGCGGAAAAGCCATAGGTCACGATCCGCCGGTCCTGCACGCGCGGCAGGATCGCCTGCACTTCGGGATGATCCAGGCACAGCAGGGCCGCGCCATAGAAGGGGACGTTGCCGACGAACTCGACAAAGGCGTCCTTCACCCGGTCGAAGCTGCCATAATGGTCGAGATGTTCGGGATCGATATTGGTGACGACCGCGATCGTGCCGTCAAGGCGCAGGAAGCTGCCGTCGCTTTCGTCGGCCTCGACCACCATCCAGTCGCTATTGCCGAGGCGCGCGTTGGAGCCATAGCTGTTGATGATGCCGCCGTTGATGACGGTCGGGTCCACCCCGCCCGCGTCCAGCAGCGCGGCGACCATCGACGTCGTCGTGGTCTTGCCATGGGTGCCAGCCACCGCGACGGTGGATTTGAGGCGCATCAGTTCGGCCAGCATTTCAGCGCGGCGGATGACCGGCACGCGGTTTTCCAGCGCCAGCTCGACCTCCGGGTTGCCGCGCTTGATCGCGGTAGAGGTGACGACCACAGCGGCGTCGCCCAGATTTTCCGCCTTGTGGCCGATCATCACGCGGATGCCCTTGGCCCGCAATCCTTCGACCACATAGCCTTCGGCCACGTCCGACCCCTGAACGTCATAACCCAGATTATGCATCACTTCGGCGATGCCGGACATGCCGATGCCGCCAATGCCGATGAAATGGATCGTACCGATGTCCGTGCCGACACCCTTCATTTATTCTCTTCCTCGTAAAAAGATCCGTTCGGGCTGAGCCTGTCGAAGCCCAGTCCTTTCTTCAAAGGAGAAGTGCAGCCCTTCGACAAGCTCAGGGCGAACGGAGGTAGGGCGACTACAATATTCACGCCGGGACACCCTGCAAATTGAGCGTAGTGGGCGTCGGCCCGACCCGCACCGGATCGTTCATGATCGGCGCATGGCCGATGCTTTCGAGCAGGTCGGCCATGTCGCGCGCGGCATTGGGGCGACCGCAGCCGCGCGCGCGCTTCGCTGCGTTCTGGAGCGCGCCCGGCTCCAGCGCCATTTTCTGCATCTGCTTGGCCAGTTCGACCGCGGTGAAGCGGGCCTGCGGTATCGTGCGCGCGCCGCCCGCCTCTGTCATCTCCCTGGCATTGGCGGTCTGGTGATCGTCCATCGCGCTGGGCAGCGGGATCAGGATCGCCGGACGCCCGGCGCAGGTGAGTTCGGCCAGCGTCGAGGCGCCCGCGCGCGCGATCACCAGATGCGACCAGCCCAGCTTTTCGGGCACGTCGTTGAAATAGGTGGCGAGGTCGGCGGGAATTTCCATCTCCGCATAGGTCTTGCGCACGCGATCGATATCCTCGGCGCGGCATTGCTGCGTGACTTGCAGGCGGCGGCGCAATGCTACCGGCAGCATCGACAGGCCTTCTGGCACGACGCTGGAGAGGATCGATGCCCCTTGGCTGCCGCCGATCACCAACACGCGAAACACGCTTTCGTCGGTCAGCGCGGGGAAATCCTCTTCCCGCAGTTGCTTGACCTCTTCGCGCACCGGATTGCCGATCAGGTGGACCTTGGCCGCATAGCCGTCCTTGAGCCGTTCGACATCGGGATAGGCGGTGGCGATGGCGTCGACCCGGCCGGCCAGCAGGCGGTTGACCCGGCCCAGAACCGCATTTTGCTCATGGATGGCGGTCGGGATGCCATCGGCCAATGCGCCCAGCAAAGCGGGCATGGCGGGATAGCCGCCAAAGCCGACGACGGCGGTGGGGCGGAAGGTTTCGTTGAGGCGCCGGGCCATGGCGCGGCCTGCCAGGATCGCATTCAGGGCGCCCGGCCAGCTTGTCGGATTCTTGGTCATGCGGCCGGCGGGCATGATGTGGACCTGCGCCCGATTATCCGGCGCCTTGTCAAAGATGCCGGGGATTTTCGCGCCGCGTTCATCGGTGACGAGTGCGACATGATGCCCACGCGCCATCAGCTCTTCGGCGACGGCATGGGCTGGAATCATATGGCCCCCCGTCCCGCCGGCGGCGAGGACGAAGTGACGGGAAATGCTCATCGACCACTCCATTTGACGACGGTATGCCGGCCCATGAAGGGATTGCGCCGGGTAAAGGCGAGCAACAGGCCGACCCCGATGCAGAGCGCCAGCATAGAGGAGCCGCCATAGCTGATAAAGGGCAGCGTCATACCCTTTGACGGAAATATCTGCGCATTGACGCCCATATTGATGATCGCCTGCAAACCGAACTGGGTGGTGAGGCCTGCGGCGGCCAGGATGGTGAAGACATCCTCCTCATCCAGCAGGCGCAGCAGCACACGCACCACAATGGCGAGGTAGACGCAGGCGATGGCGATGCAGGCGAGCAGGCCAAACTCCTCCCCGATCACGGAAAAAATATAGTCGGTATGCGCTTCGGGCAGGCGGAACTTGTTCTGGCCGCCGCCCGGCCCTACGCCCGTGAAGCCGCCATGGGAAATGGTGCGGAAGGCAAGATCGGTCTGGTCCGGGCCGGTGTCGAGCTGGACGCCGATGCCCAGGAAGTCGTTCACGCGCTGGCGGCCATTTTCATAGAACATATAGACCGCGATCAATCCGACCAGCGCCACCCCGCCCATTGCGCCGATGAAGCGCATCGACACGCCGGACAGCAGCAGCAACACGCCAAGGCAGGCGGCGAAGATGACGGTCTGGCCAAAGTCGGGCTGGCGCATCAGGATGATGGCGATGAGGCCAGTGACGCAGAAGCTCAAGGGCACGACCGGCAGGCTCATATCCTTGGTCCGCAGCGACAGCAGCCAGGCCAGCGCCACGACGAAGACCGGTTTCAGAAACTCCGACGGCTGGAAGCGGAAGCCGGGCAGGTCGATCCAGCGCTTGGCGCCGTTCACGGTCGATCCCAGGAGCGGCACGAACAGCAGCATGATGAAGAAGAAGGCGCAGCCGAATATCGCCAGCCGCCGCGCCTGCGGCCGGGGCAGCATGGAGATGACCAGCATGATCGGCAGGCCGATGAAGACCCACATCAATTGACGGTAGAAATAGATCAGCGGATTGACCGCCACCGACGCCGTCGACCGGTCGATCGCAGCGACGGGGGAGGCTGCGGCGACCGCGACCAGACCGATCGCCATCAAGGTGACGATCAGCGACAGGAGAACACGATCGATCTCCCAGAACCAGATGGCGAGCGCCGTCCGTTCGCGCGGCACGGTGCGGGTGCGGAAACCCTTCACCAGTTCGCCAGCCTTGAACATCCGTGTCGTCCCTTCCCTGCCCATTGCGTCGCCCCCCGGCTTAGTGATTATTCCAGCGCCGCGACAGCGGCGGCGAAGGCATCGCCGCGCGCTTCGAAATCGCGAAACTGGTCGAAACTGGCGCAGGCGGGCGACAACAGCACGACGTCACCCGGCTGCGCGATGCGCGCGGCGCGGCGGACGGCGGCGCTTAACATTTCACTGTCGTCCACCGCCATAGCGGGGCGCAGCAGATCGGCGAACATATGCCCCGCTTCGCCGATGGTGTAGGCGTGGGCGACATTGGCGAAATGGGGGACGCATTCGTCCAGATTGTCGGACTTGGCGACGCCGCCCAATATCCAGTGGATGCGCGGCTTGCCATCCTTTGCGGGCCATGCCGCGAGCGCGGGCGCGGTGGACGCGGCATTGGTCGCCTTGCTGTCGTTGACGTAGAGCACACCGTTGCGGGTGCCGACCGCCTGCATCCGGTGGGGGAGGCTGGCGTAGCTGGCGAGGGCGCTCTGGCGCTGATCCCAATGGATGCCAAGTTCCATCGCAACAGCGTCAGCAACCATCGCATTTTGCGCGTTATGCGGCCCCTGCAACGCTGGCCAAAGGTGCTGATAATGTTCGGCGAAGTCGACTGATGCAACGCGAGTGCGACTGCCAGCGCCAATTGGAAATTCGTCGTCGGAAGGATCGAACAAGCGTGCAATTAGAGGATCGTCGACAGATGCAACAGCAACATGCTCAAAGGACTGCATCGCGAACAATCGCATCTTCGAAGCGACATAGCCCTCGAACCCATCATAGCGATCAAGATGGTCGGGCGTGATGTTGAGTAGCACCGCGACGTCGCAGTCCAGACTGTGGGTCAGGTCGATCTGGTAGCTGGACAGTTCCAGCACATAGATTCCGACGCCGTGCAGGTTCGGCTCCAGCGGCGGCTGGCTCAGGATCGGCAGGCCGATATTGCCGCCCATGACGGTCGGATAGCCCGCCTGTTCGATAATATGGTGGATCAGCGCGGTGGTGGTGGACTTGCCGTTGGTGCCGGTGATGCCGACGACCTTGTGCGGGGGCAGCGTCGGGCGGGCGAGCGCGAACAGTTCGATGTCGCCGATGACCGGCACACCGGCGATCTTCGCGCGCATGGCAATGGGATGGCGGTTCAACGGCACGCCCGGCGACACGACGATGCCGTCAAAGCCGCTGAGGTCGATCTCCATCGGGTCGCCCAGTTCCGCCTTGCCCTCGACTTGGCCGCGCGCTTCCTCGCGGCTGTCCCAGGCGACGACGCGCGCGCCGCTGGCGACCAGCGTTGCGACCGTGGCGAGGCCTGAACGCGCCAGTCCCAGCACGGCGTAGGTCTTGCCCTTGAAAACCTCCGAAACGATCATCCCTTACCTCAGCTTCAAGGTAGCAAGACCGGCGAGCGCCAGCACGAAGGCGATGATCCAGAAACGGATCACCACGGTCGGCTCGGCCCAGCCCAGTTGCTCGAAATGATGGTGGATCGGCGCCATCTTGAACACACGCTTGCCGGTGCGCTTGTAGAAGAAGACCTGGATGATGACCGACAGCGCCTCCACGACGAACAGGCCGCCGATGATGCCCAGCACGATCTCATGATGGGCGGTGACCGCGATCACGCCGATCGTACCGCCCAGCGCAAGGCTGCCGGTGTCGCCCATGAACACGGCGGCGGGCGGCGCGTTGAACCACAGGAAGGCGAGGCCCGCGCCGATGATGGCACCGCACAGGATCGTCAGATTGCCTGCGCCCGGCACATGCGGGATGCCCAGATATTCGGCGAAGTCGGCGCGGCCGACCAGATAGACGATCAGCATGAAGGCCAGGCTGGCGATGATGACCGGCATGGTGGCGAGGCCGTCGAGGCCATCGGTCAGGTTCACCGCATTGCCGAACGCCACGATGACGAAGGCGGCGAAGCAGAAGTAGAACGGCCCCAGTTCGATCGCCGGGCCATTGTAGAAAGGAACGTAAAGTGCAGTATTGCCATGCTGGTTGACGATCATCCAGGCCGCAAAGCCGGCGATCAGAAATTCGAACAAGAGCCGCATCTTGCCCGACAGCCCCTTGTGACTGGCTTTCGTCACCTTGTCATAATCGTCCAGGAACCCGATCGCGCCGAAGCCCAGGGTCACGAACAGGCAAGCCCAGACATAGGTGGACGACAGGTCCATCCAAAGCAGCACCGAAATGACCATCGAGGTCAGGATCATCAGGCCGCCCATGGTTGGCGTGCCGCGCTTGGCGAGGTGCGTCTGTGGACCGTCGTCGCGGATCGGCTGTCCCTTGCCTTGGCGGATGCGCAGCCAGCCGATGAATTTGGGGCCGATGACCAGGCCGATCAGCAACGCGGTGAAGATCGCCGCGCCCGCGCGGAAGGACAGGTAGCGGATGAGGTTGAACACCCCCGCAAATTCCATATTCTGGGCCAGCCAGTAGAGCATCAGTTCGTCTTTCCTTCGCCGGCGTTTTCGCCAAGGGCAGCGACCAGGCGGGAGAGGCCCACGCCGTTCGAACCCTTGACCAATATCGCGTCGCCCGCGCGTATTTCGCTTTGGATGAGGGGGATGGCCGCCGCCGTATCGGCGACATGCGCATAGGGAATGGTGACGCCAAGCGCGTCGGCCAGCGGCGCCATTTCCGCGCCGACCAATATCACATAATCGACCCGGCCCGCGCCCAGCGGTTCGACAAGGCCGGCATGGAGTTCGACGCTGCGATCGCCCAGTTCGCGCATCCCGCCGAGGATGGCGATACGCCGGTCGGCCTTTTCGCGGCCCAACTGCTTGAGCGTCGCGGTCATGGATAGCGGATTGGCGTTGTAGCTTTCGTCGATCAGCAGCGCTTGCCCGCCCGCGACGGGCAGGATGCGCCGCTCGCCCCGGCCCGGCAGGCCCGGCATTTCGGCGAGCGCCAGGCCCGCTGCGGCCAGATCGCCGCCCACCGCATCGACCGCCGCCAGCACCGCGAGCGCGTTAGACACCCAATGGTCGCCGGGCGCGGCGACGGTGAAGCACAGCTCCGCGTCGGGCAGGGTTGCGGTGACCAGCGTACCGCCGCCCGGCGCCGGCACGGCTTCGCGCGCGCAGACGTCGGCCTGTGGGCTGGCGCCGAAGGTCAGAATGCGCGCGGCGTGGCGTTCCGCCCTGTTGTAGAGCAGCGCGACATGCGGGCTGTCATAGGGGATGATCGCGGTGCCGCCGGGTTGCAGCCCCTCGAAAATCTCCGCCTTGGCCTCGGCGATCTTCGCCTCCGTGCCGAAAAATTCGATATGGGCCGGCGCGATCGCGGTGACGATGGCGACATGGGGGCGGACCTGCCGCGTCAGGGCGGACAGTTCGCCGGCATGGTTCATGCCCATTTCGAACACGCCATAAGCCGACCCGCGCGGCATCCGCGCGAGGCTGAGCGGTACGCCGACATGATTGTTATAGCTTTTGACCGATCGATGCACCTGTCCCGGCGCGGCGCGATCGAGCGCCTGGAACAACGCTTCCTTGGTGCCGGTCTTACCGACCGATCCGGTGACGCCGATTACCTTGCCGCCCATACGCTTGCGCGACGCTTTTCCCAGCGCTTCGAGCGCGGCGGCGCTGTCGGGCACCAGGATATGGGGGTGCGCGACGGGTTCGCTGACGATCGCGCCTGCCGCACCCTGCCCGAACGCCTTGTCGATGAATCTGTGGCCGTCGGTCGTCTCGCCCTTCATCGCGACGAACAGGTCGCCCTGCCCGACTTCGCGACTGTCGAAGGCGACGCCCGAAACGGCGAACGGCGCCGACGCGGCGCCGCCTGTGGCCTCAGCGATTTCGGTGGAGGTCCAGAGCGGTTCAGCCACGGCCACCCTCTCCGTTCGCTTCGAGCAGCTTCGAGCGCAGTCGAAAAGCGTCTCTCGATAAGGTCGGGCGCAGTTCTCGACAAGGTCGAACCGAACGGCGGTGGGACATATCGCTCAACCCGCGCACTCCCGCGCCACGGTGACGTCGTCGAAGGGCAGCACGCGGTCGCCGATGATCTGGCCCTGCTCATGCCCCTTGCCCGCCAGCAGGACGATGTCGTCCGCGCCGGTCATGGCGATCGCGGCGGCGATGGCGGCGCGGCGGCCGCCCATTTCCTGCGCCTCCGGTGCGCCGGCCAGCACGGCGGCGCGGATGGCGGAGGGTTCTTCGGAGCGTGGATTGTCATCGGTCACGATGACATGGTCGGACAGTTCCGCCGCGACCTTGCCCATCAACGGGCGCTTGCCCGCATCACGATCGCCGCCCGCGCCGAACAGGGTGATGAGCTTGCCGCGCGTATGCGGGCGCAGCGCCTCGATCGCGGCCTTCAGCCCGTCGGGCGTATGGGCATAATCGACATAGACGGGCGCCCCCGCCTTGCTGATGACGGCGCGTTCCAGCCGCCCGCGCACCGGCTGGACCCGGCCGAGCAGTTCCAGCACCTTGGCCAGGTCTCCGCCGGTCGCGATGATGAGGCCCGCAGCGGTAAGGGCGTTGGCGGCCTGATAAGCACCGATCAGCGGCAGGTTGACCTTATAAATCTTGCCATCCGCTTCGATCTCCAGCGCCTGGCCCAACTGGGTCGGGGTGCGGTTGACCAGGCGCAGCGCCTGTCCCTGCACCCCGACGCTCAGCACACGAAGCCCCCGCTTCGTAGCCCGCGCGATGACCTTGCTCGACCAGCCATCGTCAGCCCAGACGACCGCCGCGCCATCCGCCGAAACGACTTCATCGAACAGCCGCATCTTGGCGTCGAAATAGCGATCCATGTCGCCATGATAGTCAAGATGGTCGCGCGACAGGTTGGTGAAGGCCCCCGCCATCACCGGCAGCCCCTCTGTGCGATACTGGTCCAGCCCATGGCTCGACGCCTCGAACGCGGCATGGGTGATGCCCTCGCGGCGCAGGCCCGACATATTGGCGAGGAAGGTGACGATGTCCGGCGTGGTAAGGCCGGTCGACACCTGATCGACCGAGGTCGTGACGCCCAGCGTGCCGATCGATGCGGACTTATGCCCCATCATCCGCCATAGCTGGCGCGCGAGCTCGACCGTGCTGGTCTTGCCATTGGTGCCCGTAACGGCGACGGTCACGTCGGGGAATGGTGCAAAATAGCGCGCCGCCATCTGCGCCAGCAGGCGGCGGGGATTGGCGTGGGCGATGTGGATCGCGCCGTCGACCTTCGCCTCCGGCCGGGCGACCACGGCGACGGCCCCCGCCTTTACGGCGTCGGCGATATAATCCTCGCCATTGACGCGCAGTCCCTGGAACGCGCCGAAGACGGTGCCGGGCGCGACCTTGCGATTGTCGATGGCGAAGCCGGTCACCGACGAATCGAGGCCGGCGCCCGCGCCAGCCTCTCCCGATATTGCGGCGTCCAGACCATCGACCAGCGAGCCAAGGCGCATCATTCTTTCTCCTTGTCGCCGTGCAGCAGCGGCATCAGGTCGGAAATATCGACGTCGCGGCTCTCGTCCGGCATTACCCCCAGCATCGGCCCGGTCCGCTCGACTACCCGCTTGACCACCGGCGCGGCGGTCCAGGCGGCGGTGCGCAGGCCATATTGCCCCGTCGCCTCGTCCATGATCGCGACGACGACGTAACGGGGATTGTCCATGGGGAAGGCGGAAGCGAAAGTCGTCACCAGCGAAGTCTTGTTATAGCGCCCCTCTTGAGGCTTTTCGGCGGAACCCGTCTTGCCGCCCACCCGGAAACCCTTGGCGTCGGCGCTACGTCCTGTACCCGCCGACACGATCATCCGCAACAGTTGCCGCATCCGCGCGCTGGTGGCGGCGGAAAAGACGCGGCGTCCCTCCGGCACCTCTTCGGCGCTGAGTTTACGTACGGTCGCGGGACGCCAGATGCCACCATTGACCAGCGCGGCATAGGCAGCGGCCAGATGTAGCGGCGTGACGGCGATGCCATGGCCGTAGGAGGTGGTCATGCTGGTGATGCGGCCCCAGTTGGACGGCCAGATGCCCTTGGCGCGCTCGTTAAACTCGATCGGCGCGCGCTGGTCGAAGTCCAGACTGCGGAACATCTTTTGCAGCGGGGCCGCGCCCATTTCGTCGGCGATCCGCGCGGTGCCGATATTGGAGCTGTGGACCAGGATTTCCGGCACGTTGATCCAGCGGCCCATCGCATGATCGTCCTTGATGCGGAAGCCGGCGACGGCCAGCGGCGCGGTCGCGTCATAGCGCTTGCTCATCGACGTCACGACGCCCGCGTCCATGGCCGTGGCGATCGCCAGCGGCTTGAACGAGGAGCCCATTTCGTAGCGGGCCTGCACCATATGATTGCACAGCGGCGACTGGCTGCACGTCTTGCCCGCATAATTTTGCAGCTTGTTGGGATCGAAGACCGGAATGGAGGCCATGGCGATAATTTCGCCGGTATTGGCGTCCATGATGACCCCGCCCGCGCCCTTGGCCCGCGTTTGCACCAACTGAGCATAGAGTTCGCTTTCCAGCGCGCCCTGCACCCGGCTGTCGATCGACACGGCGAAGGGCTTGCCGCGCTGCGCCGGATCGATCAGCCGGTCGTTGAAGGCGGCCTCCACGCCCATGCCGCCCACGCCGTTTGCATTGGGGGCAAAGCCCAACACATGAGCCGCCAATGTGCGCTGCGGATAGAGCCGTTCCTTCTCACGCGGAAATTCGATGCCGATTTCGCCCAGCGCATTCACCGCTGCCACCTGCTCCGGCAGCGCGCGGCGGCGCAGATAGGCCCAGCCGCGCCCACGCAGCTTCCTGTAGAAGGCCGCTTCAGGTTCGTCGGGGAAAATCTCGTGCAGCTTGCGCGCCAGTTCGGCCGGATCCCCGATCAGCTTGGACGGGCGGACCGCGACCGAATAAGCGTCCATCGTGCGGGCCAGCGGCACGCCGTTGCGATCGACGATGTCGGCGCGCGCGGGCAGGAAGGCGGCCAAGCTGCCATCGCTCGTCGTCCCCTGCGCAAAAATGCCGACCCAGGCGAGTCGGCCGATCAGGACGGTGGTGATTGCCAAGAATAGGATGAGCAGCAGCATCAGCCGGTTATGGGCGATGGCGGTCAGGTTGAGCCGCTGCCGCCCCGCCCGCTCCCCGCCTGGCTGGACAATGATCGTGGCCATCAGCGCGCCTCCTTCTTGCGCTCACGCGCCGCCTTGGCGGTCAAATCGCCCAGCGTGCTGTCATCCAGCAGCTTGGCGTCGAGCATCGCCATCCGCTCCGCCTTGCGCGCGATCGGATTGGGCTTGCTCACATCGGCATCGACCTTGGCCTGCTGCGCCGGGGTGCGGGATGCGGGCTTGGGCAGCTTGTCCACGACATCGGCGGCATGGGCCTCCCGGATCACCGCGATATCGCTGCGGATCTGGGTCGCAGCCGGGCTTTCGGGCGCCTTTTGCGGGGCGGACGGCAGGTCGGCGGGGGTTTCGACCATCGCCACCATCACCGGCGGCGCGACATAGTCGGGGCCGTTGGGCTGGATGCCGTCCAAATGCGCCAGCGCCCGTTCGCCGCCCAGATATTGCTGGGCGCTGGGCGTGGCGTACATGAAGTCGTGCTGGTTCCAGCTTTCGAGCTGGCGCATCGAGGCGCGGGCGCTGAATTCCGTTTCCAGATAGCGAATGTCGCCCTTCGCCCCGGCGATCTGCGCGCGCACCTTCATCAGTTCGTTACGCTCGGTCGCAACCTTGAGCGACACCATGTAGGCGCCCAGCGCGCCCAGCGCGACCAAGATCACCCAGATCAGGCTCTGCAACCTCTTGACGGCGATCATGGTTGGGAACTCCGAGAGGAAATAGGGGCAGCGGTGCGGATGGCGGCGCGCAGGGTGGCGGATCGGGCGCGGGGGTTGCGCGCCAGCTCCGCTTCGCTCGCACGCACCGCTTTGGCGGGCTTGGCGAAGGTCGGCTGCGGCCCGGCGGCGCGTTCGGGCAAATGCCTGGACCCCACCCCCTCGCCGCCGCTGCGATTGCGGAGGAACTGCTTGACGATGCGATCTTCCAGACTGTGGAAGGTGACGATCGCGAGGCGACCGCCCTCCTCCAGCAGTTCCTCGGCCGCGTCCAGCGCCCGTTCCAGCTCTTCCAGTTCCTGGTTCACATGGATGCGGATCGCCTGAAAGGTGCGGGTGGCCGGGTCTTTCTTGTCATGCGGCTTGTGGCCCAGCGCGCGGCGGACCACGGCGGCAAGCTGGGCGGTGCGTTCCAGCGGGCGCGCCTCCACGATGGCGCGAGCGACACGGCGCGACCGCGGTTCGTCGCCATAGCGGTAGATGACGTTGGCGATTTCCTCTTCCGACGCGCTGTTGAGGAAATCGGCGGCGTTCATGCCGTCCTGGCTCATCGTCATGTCGAGCGGGCCGTCGGCCTGGAAGGAAAAGCCGCGATTCGCCCGGTCGAGCTGCATTGAGGAGACGCCGATGTCGAGCGTGATGCCCGACACCCTGGCGATGCCGCGTTCGGCCAGCAATTCCACCATGCGCGAAAATTCGCCGGCGATCAGCGTTATGCCATGGGCGTCGGCCACCACCTGCCCTTCGCGAATCGCATCGGGATCACGATCGAAGGCGAAGACCTGCGCCTGGGCCATCGCCATGGCGCTGCTGTAACCGCCCGCGCCGAAGGTGCCGTCGACATGAATCTCGCCGGGGGTGATAGCGAGGGCATCGAGCACTTCGGCAAGGAGGACGGGGATATGGAGGGCGGTTGCGGAAACGGCGTCGTTCACTTGGCCGCCCCTTCCGCGCGCGCATCCATCCAGCGCCGGACCTTGTTGCGGATCAGCGCCGGGCGATCGGGGCTTTCGACCAGCGCTTCGGGCTTCCAGACCTGGAAATAGCGGCCCACGCCATAGAAGAAGATCGCGTCGGTGATGCCGGCTTCGTCCTTGATATCGGGGTGCAGGAAGAAGCGGCCGGCATCGTCGAAATTGACGTCCTCGATCGTGCCGAGGCGGTTTTCGCGTTCCAGATCGGCGTTGAAGTCGCGCCCGGCCTCATAGGCCTGTCGCTCCAGCTTTTCGACCTCATCGAACAGGAACTGCTTGTGGGACAGGCCGAAGCCGGTGGCGCAGCCATTGTCCATATGGATCGACAGGCACAGGCGATTCTGCCCGCCGCTGGCCTGGGTGACCAGCTTGCGCATCTCCAGGGGCAGCACGAAACGGCCCTTGCCGTCCGCGACGCTGAATGCGTTGCCCGAATAGAGAATGACGTCCGACACGCTGGCAACCGACCCCTTTTATGCAGGGCACAGGCCGCCTGTCGCCGGAATCCTGAGAAGACCATCCAGCGTACAGGACTGCACAAAAGCCTGACGAACCCCAATGCTGGTTTACGTACCAAGCATGGGGGGGGACTGCAATGGGAAAGCATGGGCAGTAGTGGGAAAAGACGGTGAAATTTGGGACTAACCGGATTTGTTACCTTTCACGCCGCCATCTTCTCCTTTTGTTCCGGGGATAGATCCCAACCTTTCCCGGCCCAATAGCATCGCACCCATTATCGCCCATATTGTCCCGCCCAAAAGCGCCCAGCGGAACGCGCGGGTGACGTCCTGCGCGTCGCGCATCCAGCGCCGGTCGCCGGGAATGGACGCCCCACCCAGCCACTGAACGACAAGGGCGGGCGTGTCGGCCACCCAATGGCGCGGGTCGAGCGGATAGACGGGATCGGCGAGCCACAACCGGTCGTCGAGCGGATCGGCGTCGCCCAGCAGCAGCACCGCGCCCTTACCGATGCGCTGGCGGCGCAGCAGGGCATCGCTGGACCGCTGCGCGCCGGATAGGGTGATGAGTTGACCGTCGGGCAGGAAATGGCGGACTTCCGTTTCTTCCATGACACCCGACGGCGCCAATCCCCAATGGTCGAGCAGCGGCCCTAAAAGGCTGACGGAGGGCGCGCGGCGGCGATCGCCCAGCGGCAGGTCGGACGGCCAGCGCAGCAGCGGATCGGCCAGCACCAGCGCCGTGCCGCCATCGCGCACCCATCCATCGATCGTGACCAGTTGCGCGGGCGTCAGCGCGCGCGGCTGCGCCAGCAACAGCCGCTGCGCGCGCAACGGCTTGAGCTGAGCCGGGTCGTCCATCGCAATCACGGTGAAGCGGGTGCGCAGGACCGTGACGATGGGCGCGTCCTGTGGCCGCGACTCGCTCCAGAACAGAGGCAGGCCGGTGATGACGGCGAGCTTGGGACGGTCCGGGGCGGGTTGCAACGCTTGGGCGGGGCCGCGCCAGAGCAGCAGCGCGGCCAGCACCAGGAAAATCATGGCCAAGCCCGTTCGCTTCGAGCGCAGTTGCGAGACGAACGGCGACGGGCGCAGCATGGCCCCGCCGAAAATGGTCAGCATCGCGACCGCCAGCAGCCCCAGCGCCGCCATGCCATCCGGCGCGCGTCCCGCGGCCACCGTGCAGAAGAGCAGCGCCATCCCGACGCCACCCATCGCCACCCAAGCCAGCATCGCCGCGCCACGCCGCGCCAGCGGCAAGCCAGTCCCCGCCAGGATCAGCGCCGTCGGCGCGCGCCAGTCCCAGGGATCGGCCTGCCCGGTCAGCCAGGCGCGCCACAGACCGGCCAGAACGATCGCCAGCGGCGGCATCCAGAGCCACAGGAATCGTTTCAACCCCGCCTTCATCGGCGGCGATCCCGGCCCGATTGCATTGTTCAGCGCTGCTGCGTGGGATCGGAATCCATCGGCTTGCGGATATTGGGGTCAGGTTGCAGGTCGGGTACGATCGGCGCCTGCTCCGGCGCGGGCTGCACGCCCAGTTCGGCCAGCGGATCGCGCGGAGAGACGGCGTTGCCGCTGGCGCTGAGCGTCGGCACGACCGGCGGCGGCAGCGCGGCGTCGTCCATTCGCGCCTTTTCGATGACGATATTGGCCAGGCCCACCAGCAACACCACGCCCGCCAGACCGGTCAAGCCGATCTGGACGCGCTGTAACCCTTCCTGTCGGCGGGGTGTTTCAGCCATGGTGACGCTCTGGACCTCTTCGCCGCGACCCGTGTCGGCGGTCATGCAGTCTGCGCGAGCCAGGGGAATACCGTCAAGCCCTTAGATTCCAGCCACTGTCGGTTGTAGAGGGTCGACAGATAGCGGAAGCCGGTGTCGCACAGGATGGTCGCAATCCGCTTGCCTGGCCCCAGCTGACGCGCGAGCGCCACCGCCCCCGCGACATTGATGCCCGAAGACAGGCCCAGGCACAGCCCTTCCTCGCTCAGCAGGCGGCGCACCCACTCCATGCCGTCCGCGTCGGAAATGCGGAACTGGGTATCGATCGGCGCACCTTCCAGATTGGCGGTGATGCGCCCCTGGCCGATCCCCTCGGCCACCGACGACCCTTCGGACTTCAATTCGCCCGTCGCATAATAGCTGTAGAGCGCGGCGCCATGCGGATCGCTGAGCGCGATGGTGATAGCCTCATCCTTGGCCTTCAGCCCCAGGCCCACGCCCGCGATCGTGCCGCCGGTGCCGGCCGCGCAGGTGAAGCCGTCGATCCGGCCGTCCATCTGGGTCCAGATTTCCTCCGCCGTGCCGACGATATGCGCCTTGCGATTGGCGATATTGTCGAACTGGTTGGCCCAGATCGCGCCTTCCGTTTCCTCGGCCAGTCGGCGGGACGTATGGACGAAATGGCCGGGGTTGGAATAGGGGGCGGCCGGCACCGTGACCAGCTCGGCACCGAGCGCGCGCAGCGTGTCCATCTTTTCGCGGCTCTGCGTTTCGGGCATGACGATGATCGTCTTGTAGCCCTTCGCATTGGCGACCAGCGCCAGGCCGATGCCGGTATTGCCCGCCGTCCCCTCGACAATCGTGCCGCCGGGCTGAAGCAGGCCCCTTTCCTCGGCGTCGTTGACGATGAACAGCGCCGCCCGGTCCTTGACCGAGGCGCCGGGATTGGCGAATTCGCACTTGGCGAAAATGTCGCAGCCCGTCTCTTGCGAGGGGCCGGCGAGGCGCACCATCGGCGTGTTGCCGATCAATGCGAGACTATTGAGTTGAAGCAGCATGACGCCACGCATAGCGGAGCGGGCGCGGCTTTGCCAAGCAAGGGAATGATGACGCCAAGAAAGCGGCCATTTCATCGCCCCGTTAATCTTTTCACCCTCCGGCGTCCCATCGCGGCACAGGCTCAAATGCATAGAGGAAAGCGCAAGGAAATTGGGCTAAGGGCGAGCTGGGCGACATGGGGTCGCACGGCGACAAGGCTTGAAATGCGGCTTTTTGCGCAAATGCGGGGATGGAAGGGCCATGGAGCGATCCTTGCGATCGCGCTGCTGTTGCTCGCCGCGCCGCGCCTGATCACCGCCGCGCCGCTCGACATGCTGGATGGCGAGCAGAGCCGATCGCTGGCCGATCCGGCCGAAGATGCGGGCGCAAACTTTCCCGGCTCAGCCTTCTTCTATGCGCAAGGCGCGTTCGATCCGGTGCCCGGCGTGGTTACAGTGCAGAGCGAGCATGTGCTGGGGCTGGACGAAGTGAAGGCCGCGCCCGCCACGGTCTTTCGCGGCCTCACCGGCCTCGACAGCTATCGCGCGCTCAATTGCCTGACATCGGCCATCTATTACGAGGCCGCCAATGAGCCGGACGATGGCCAGCGCGCCGTGGCGCAGGTAGTGCTGAATCGCGTGCGTAGCCAACTCTGGCCCGATACCGTCTGCGGCGTCGTCTATCAGGGGTCGGAACGCCGCGATTATAAATGCCAGTTCACCTTCAGTTGCGATGGGGCGATGGCGCGGGTCCCCGCCGCCGCCGCCTGGGTGCGGGCGCGGCGCGTGGCGCAGGACGCGCTGGCGGGGAAGGTCTATGCCCCGGTCGGCCTGGCCACCCATTATCATACGCTGGCGGTGCGGCCCGACTGGTCGTCCAGCCTGCAGGCGGTGGCGGTGATCGGCGCGCATATCTTTTACCGCAATCCCGGCTTCAACGGCACGCCCGCAGCCTTCGCCGCCCCCTATCTGGGGCGCGAGACCATTTCGGGACCGGCGCGCACCAGCTGGCCCGCGCGCCCGGTGCAGCCGGTCGAGATGCTTGCGGCACCCTATACGCCGCCCGTCCAAGCCCTGCCCCCAATGACGCCGCGCACCGGCTGGACCCCCGTGCCGCCACCGCAAAATGCCGATGATGGCTTGCCGGAATCCACCATCCGGCCGGAATATCGCAACAGCGGCCGCCCGCTCATCTGACGCACGATTTCCGGAACCGGCGATTTTTTTTTGGTTAACGATGAGCCGAGCATCGAAGTAGCTGGAAAAAAGGCATTTTAAAAAATGGTTTTTTTGTACCCGACCGGGAACCGATTTGTGCCATGGCGGGTTCTACATTCCGGATAGCAAATCTTTTGCCCCCCGCTCTTGCTATCCACAAAATATGAGCCCGGAACGTCTCTCCCCCCGACGCGTTCCGGGCTCAGACTTTTTTGGGGCTTTTCTCTTTGAAATCTTTATTCTTTTCGGCTGCGGAACGTATCAGCGAAGCGCGGGTTCTTCCCTCGTCACTGTGATGGCGCCGCCATCCGGTCACAGATTTTGACGAGGAGATTTCCGATGACGAAGAAAATCCTGACCGCGCTGCTGCTCACCGGGTCGCTGATGGTCGTAGCGTGCAACACGGTCGAAGGCGCAGGCCGCGACGTGCAGAGCGCCGGCGAAGCCGTGGAAAGATCCGCGAATTAAGGGTCGCGCAGACCCTATAGGTTACTACCCCGCTCCCTAGCATGGCCCGCCCGTCAAACGGCGGGCCTTTTTTTCGGGTCGGGCGCGGCGCTTTGACGCGAAATAGGGACGTTATTCCCCCTCCCGCCTGCGGGGGGAGGCGAGAAAAAGAACTTCCGATCCTCTTTTCAACCCACCACCGCTTAGTTCAGGCCGAAACCTCTTCCGCCGCCTCTTGCTTGGCCGCCCGGCGATCGGTGAACCAGATCGCGACGATTGTGATTTCGTAGAGCAGCAGCAGCGGGATCGCGAGCATCAGTTGCGACACCACGTCGGGCGGGGTCAGCACGGCGGCCAGGATGAAGGCCGCAACGATCATGTAGCGGCGCATCCCGATCAACTGCGCCCGCGTGACGAAGCCGGCGCGGTTGAGCAGCATCAACAGCACCGGCATCAGGAAGCTGATGCCGAAGGCGAGGATGAATTGCATGACGAGGCCGAGATAGGCGTCCGCGCTGGGCAGCGCCTCGACCTGCAGGCCGCTGCTGTTGCCCTGAAACTCCAGGAAAAAGTGGAAGGCGGTCGGCATCACCACGAAATAGGCGAGGCTCGCGCCCATCGCGAACAGGAAGGGCGTCGCCAGGATGAAAGGCAGCAGCGCCTTCTTTTCCTTGGCATAGAGACCCGGCGCGACGAAGGCCCAGAGTTGGTTGGCGATGATCGGAAAGGACAGGCAGAAAGCGCCGAAAAAGGCGATCTTCACCTGCACGAAAAAGGCTTCATACAGTTTGGTATAGACCAGCTTGCCCCCGCCATCGCCGAACGCTTCCTTGAGCGGATGGACCAGGATCGCGAATAGCTGCTCGGAAAAATAAAAGCAGATCGCCCCGGTCGCCACCAACGCATAGACGCATTTGAGCAAACGGCCGCGCAATTCGATCAGATGGTCCAGCAAGGGCGCCTTGCTGTCGTCGATATCCCCGATCATGCGCCTGCATCACTCTTGCGTGGCTGCGCGACAGGCTCAGCCGATGCCTCCGCGACATAGGGCGGGCCGTCCGCCGCAGGGGGCGCGACAGGCGCCGATTCGGCGACGAAGGGCGGCTTTTCCACCGGCGCTTCGGCCACATCGGGCGGCCGGTCGTTCGCAGCGGTTTCAGACGCGGCCGATTCGCCCGGCGCCGGCAAGGCTTCGGTCGCGGCGACTTCCGGCGGATGCTCGTCCATGATCCGCTTGTTCTGCGCCGCCCACTTCTTTTCCAGCTCTTCCAGCTCCACTTCGCGCACCATGGCGTCGATGCCGGTCCGGAAATGACGGGCCATGCCCTGCGCCTTGCCGACGATCTGCCCCACCTTGTACAAGGCGCGCGGCAGATCCTTCGGCCCGATCACGATCACGGCAATGATCACGATCACCAGAAATTCGGACGAATCGATACCAAACATGCGGGACTACCGGCCTGCGCTAGAGGATCAGGCCTTGGTCTTTTCTTCGGTCGCGCTCGGCGCATCCTGCTCAGGCACGCGATGGCCCTCCAGGCGCGTAGCGGGCTTGGCCGGCGTCACATCGTCGTCGCTATCGTCAGCCATGCCCTTCTTGAAGCTCTTGATGCCCTTGGCCACATCGCCCATCAGGCCGGAAATACGACCGCCGCCAAACAGCAGCATGACGACCAGGAGCACGATGACCCAGTGCATCAGCGAAAAGGAACCCATTTTTTATACTCCTAGCAGAAGGCCTATCTAGGCGTCTTCCTCGTCATTTTCCACAACGGATTGACCGCCCAGACCCTCCAGCGCCAAATCAACCGGGTCGAGCAGGCCTGCGGCGCGCAGATCGTCCATGCCCGGAAGGTCGCGCCGGCTGCTAAGCCCGAAATGTGACAGAAAATCTACGGTCGTCGCATAGATGAGCGGGCGGCCCGGCACTTCGCGCCGGCCGGCGGGGCGCACCCAGCCCGCCTCCATCAACACGTCGAGCGTGCCCTTGGCCACCTGAACCCCGCGGATCGCCTCGATCTCCGCGCGGCTGACCGGCTCATGATAGGCGATGATCGCCAGCGTCTCCATCGCCGCGCGCGACAATTTGCGCGGTTCGTCCTTCTCGCGGCGCAGGATGTGGGCCAGGTCAGGCGCAGTCTGGAAATGCCAGCGCCCGCCCCGTTCGACCAGATTGACCCCGCGCCCGGCATAATGATCGGCCAGCGCGCCCAGCGCAGCGGCAAGATTACCGCCCTCCCCGACATGCAGCTTTATTTCCGCCGGCGTCAGCGGCGTTTCCGCCACGAACAGGACGACCTCCACCGAGCGCAGGAAGTCGTCAGGTTCCACGCTCATGCCACGGCCTCCTGATTCGGCGTCGCGGCGCGCAGGTAGAGCGGCGCAAAAATACCGTCCTGCTGCATTTCCAACCGCCCTTGCCGCGCCAGTTCCAACGCCGCGACGAAGCTGCTGGCCAGCGCCGACTTCGCCCTGGGCGCGTCGAGACCGGGCGGCAGGAAGGATTCGAGCCGGGTCCAGTCGAGCGCAGCGCCCACCAGCGATCCAACCCGATGGATCGCTTCGTCCAAGGTCATCACCGGGCGCGCTGCGATGATATGGACCGCGGGCTGGGTGCGGGCGCGAATCTGGCCATAGGACTGAATCAGGTCATAGAGACTGGCGCGCCATAGCGCCTTCTTGACCAGCCGCAGCCCTTCGGGCTTGCGCCGGGTGAAGACGTCGCGGCCGACCCGGTCGCGCGCCATCAGCCGGGCGGCCGCGTCGCGCATGGCGTGGAGTCGCTGGAGCCGCAATTGCAGCCGCAGCGCCAGGTCTTCGGGGCTGGGATCGGCCTGTTCCTGCCGCGGCAGCAGCAGCGAGGATTTGAGATAGGCGAGCCAGGCGGCCATCACCAGATAGTCCGCCGCCAGCTCCAGCCGCAATTCCCTCGCGCCGTCGATGAAATCCAGATATTGTTCGGTCAGCGCCAGGATGGAAATTTCGCGCAGGTCCACCTTCTGCGTCCGCGCCAGGCTGAGCAGCAGGTCGAGCGGCCCCTCCCAGGCGTCGAAGCTGACGGTGAGCGTTTCCGGGCTGGGGATGGCGGGCGCGATGAAGAGGTCGTCCACGCTCAGGCCGCCACCAACCCCAGCAGCATATCGCGCGTCGCCAGCAGTTCCGCGATCGGCGGCTGGTCCTTTCCGCGCGTCACCGACGCCATCGCCCGGTCGAGTCGCGCGCGCGCCTTGTCCGTAATCGCCGGCAGCAGGTCCGCGATCCCGACCATATCGTCCATCCGGCCCCAGCAGTTGAGCGCCAGGTCGCATCCCGCCGCGACCACGCCGGCCGCAAGGTCGGGGATGCCGCCCTTGAGCGCTTTCATGTCCAAATCGTCCGACATCAGCAGCCCGTTGAAGCCGATCCGCTGCCGGATGATCTCCCCGATGATCGTCGGCGACAGGCTGGCGGGGTGTTGCGCATCCCATTCGGTATAGACGACATGGGCGGTCATCCCGATCGGCGCCTGGTTGAGCGTGCGGAACGGCGCCAGGTCGGTTTCCAGCGCGTTGAGATTGGCGGTCACCACCGGCAGGGCGAGATGGCTGTCGACCATCGCCCGGCCATGCCCCGGCATATGCTTGACGATGCCGACCACGCCGCCTTCGGCCAGCCCCTCCAGCGTGGCGCGGCCCAGCGCGGCGACGCGCATCGGGTCGGCGCCCAGCGTGCGGTCGCCCATGATGTCGCTCGCGCCGTCCTGCCGCACGTCGAGCAGCGGCAGCGCGTCGACGGTGATGCCGACTTCCGCCAGGGTCAGGGCGATGGCGCGGGCATTGGCGCGCGCGGCGGCAATGGCGCTGGACGGGGCGAGGTCATAGAGCCGGTCGAATTGCGCACCCGCCGGGAAGCTGGGCCACACCGGCGCCTGCATCCGGGCCACCCGGCCACCTTCTTGGTCGATCATGATGAGCAGGTCGTCTCGCCCATGCAGGCTGCGCAGATCGTCGGTCAGCGCACGCACCTGCCCCCGGTCCGCGATGTTGCGTTTGAACAGAATGTAACCGGCGGGCTGCGCCTCTGCGAAGAAGGCGCGCTCGTCGCCGGTCAATGTTTCGCCGGACAGGCCGAATATGACGGGTTTCATATGGCCGATGGTAGCGACGCGGAAGGACATTGTCGAAGGAGAAGAGCAGAGCGCCCTTCCCCTCCCCTCAGTTGACGACCAGGCAGCTTTCGCCCGCGACCTTGAGCTTGCCGCAGATCATGTTCGCCTGGCCACCGGCGCTGGCGCGCAGGCGATAGACGGTGCCGCCGCCGACCTGCGCCGGTTCGACTGTCATGGCGAGCGGGGCCAGATAGGCGAAGCGCTTGGACAGTTTGGTCCAGGCATCCTTGGCTCCCGATGCGCTGCCATAGGCGCCGAGCTGGATCATCGCGCCACCGGCGGCGGCCTTGGGCGCTTGCGACGGTTGGACGCCGGTTTCGTCGGTGACGCGCGCGGTCACGCTGGCGGCCGGCTTGTTCGGCGCGGCGGGCGCGGGCGCGGCAGGTGCAGGCGCGGTCTTGGCGATCGGCGCTTCGGGGACGCGGCTGGGATCAATGCGGCCGTCGCGCAGCACGCCTTCGCTGGCGGCGAAGCTGGCATCGCCTTCACCGTCGAACTTCTTGGCGTCGGCTTCGTTGGCGGCGATCTTGTAATCCTGCGTCGGCGCGGCGATCAGCTGCCCCTCGCCCGCAGCGTCGCCGCCATTGCGGTGCTGCATCCACCACACGCCCGCAACCACCGCGCCGATCAGCGCGAGGCCAAGCAGGATCAGGCCCAGCAGCCGCAGCGGCGAGATCGGCTCGTCACCGTCATCGTCGATCGCCGGCTCCAGCCAGGGCAGACGATCTTCATCGTCCAGATCCAGTCGCCCACGCGCATAATCGCTCATTTCCAGCGCCTCACTGCATTTCCGTCAACGCGGTCACACCCATGATGGCGAGGCCGTTGCGGATAATCTGCCCTATTCCTTGGCTCAGGAAAAGCCGCGTGGCGGTGAGCGCCGGATCGTCGGCCAGAATGACGCGCGCGCGCGGATCGTCATTGCCCATATTCCACCAGCCGTGGAAGGATGATGCCAAATCATTGAGATAGAAGGCAATCCTATGCGGTTCACGCGCCAAAGCAGACCCTTCCACCACCCGCGGGAACTGCGCTGCGAGCTTGACGATCGCCAATTCCGCCGTCCCAAGTAGGGACAGGTCGGGCGCGGGCAGCACAATCCCCGCCTCCTCCGCCCGCCGACCGAGCGAGGCGATCCGCGCATGGGCATATTGGACGTAGAAGACCGGATTGTCCTTCGACGCTTCCACCACCTTGGCAAAGTCGAAGTCCATCTGGGCATCGGCCTTGCGCGTCAGCATGGTGAAGCGGACGACATCCTTGCCCACTTCGCCCACCACATCGGCCAGCGTCACGAAATTGCCCGCGCGCTTTGACATCTTCACCGGCTCGCCGTCGCGCAGCAGGCGGACCATCTGGATCAGCTTGACGTCGAACCGCGCCTTGCCCTCGGTCAGCGCGGCGACGGCGGCCTGGATGCGCTTCACGGTCCCAGCATGGTCCGCGCCCCAGATGTCGATCAACTGGTCGGCGGACTGCGCCTTCTGGTAATGATAGGCCATGTCGGCACCGAAATAGGTCCATGCGCCCGTAGACTTCTTGATAGGGCGATCCTGATCGTCGCCGAACTTTGTCGAGCGGAACAGCGGCAGCTCGACCGGCTCCCAATCGTCGGGCAATTCGCCCTTGGGCGCTTCCAGCACGCCGTCATAGACCAGGTCATGCGCGCGCAGCCAGGCTTCAGCCTCGTCCGGCTTGCCCGCCGCCTGCAATTCCGCTTCCGACGAGAAAATGTCATGATGGATGCCCAGCAGCGCAAGGTCTGCACGGATCAGGTCCATCATCTGCGCCACGGCAAAACCGCGGAAAGTGAGCAGCCAGTCGGCTTCGGGCGCGCCCACGAACGCATCGCCATATTCGGCGGCCAGCGCCTGCCCCACCGGCGCCAGATAATCGCCGGGGTAGAGGCCGTCAGGAATGGTCACATCCTCGCCCAGCGCCTCGCGATAGCGGATATGGGCGGAGCGAGCGAGGACGTCCACCTGACCGCCTGCATCGTTGATATAATATTCGCGGATCACCTTATGCCCGGCATATTCCAGCAGCGTGGCGAGCGCGTCGCCCACCACCGCGCCACGGCAATGGCCCATGTGCATCGGCCCGGTCGGGTTGGCGGACACATATTCGACATTGACGGTGACGCCCTGCCCCAGGTCGGACCGGCCATAATCATCGGCGTCGGCATGAATCGCGGCCAGTTCCGCGCGCCAGGTCGGATCGGTCAGCGCCAGGTTGATGAAACCGGGACCGGCGATCGTCGCGCGCTCGACCTCGTCCAGCGCCTGCAGCTTGGTTATGATCGCATCGGCCAGCGCACGCGGATTGGTGCCTGCGGGCTTGGCCAGAACCATGGCGGCGTTGGTGGCGAGGTCGCCATGCGACGGGTCGCGCGGCGGCTCGACCGTCACCGGCTTTCGGTTGAGGCCGGCCGGCAGGACGCCATCGGCCTCCAGCGCATCGAGCACGGCGTCGAGATGGGCGGTGAAACGGGTGTAAAGGGACATTGAATATGGTCCTATCATCGCCCGTTCGTCCTGAGTAGCCATTGAGCGAAGTCGAAAGGGCGTATCGAAGGACTGCATTGCACCCATGCTTCGATACGGGGCTTCGACAAGCTCAGCCCCTACTCAGCACGAACGGCTAAATTTGTAGTTCAGACTGGCTCTTAACGGGTCGCGTTATATCGGAGCTGATCCTGGGTCAGGTTGAAACCCACGAGCAACTCGAAGCTGGTTCGCTGCAACGCCGCCTTGACGTCGGGCTGGGCGAAGGGATCGATCGCGGCGTCGGCGTCGCCCGGCTTGCGCTTCTGCGTGATCTTGGCCTGGATCTCGGCGGGCAGCGTCGCGGCCGACTTGTTCACATAGGAACCGGCCTTGTTCTGCGCGCTGGCGCGATAATCGCCCGCCGCAAAGTTCAGCGTCACCTGGCCGACGCGCTTGGCGACGACGTTGGTGCCCGCCTGCACCACGGCGGAGAAATAGGGCAAGGTGACCTGCCGCGCGGCGCTGGCGTCGCTGCGGCGCGCGTTCACAGTGAAGGTCGCCTCGGTATAGAATTGATCGCCGTCCGCGCAGGTCGAGCGCAGGTTGGTGATGTTCGCCACCACGTCGATCGCCGCCGCGTCGGTGCGGCCGGGAGCGGAAAAGAGCGTGATGTCGCCGGTCTGCGCCGGGATCGCCGCTGTCGGGCAGGCCGAACGCACCGCGACGATGCCGCCGGTGGCGTCGATCTCGCCCCGGCGCGAACAGCCCGCCAGAGCGAGGGCCAGCATGGCGGTCACGGCGATATGAGACACTTTCACAGGCAGATATTCCTTCACATGGCGCAACGGGCCAGAAGCTTTGCGCTTCCTTATCCATCCACCGCCCGCCACGCAACTGCAAGGACGCGGCTTTCGGGTGCGCGTCTTCGTCCGGTTCGCTCTTTCTTCCGGCCGCACATTCGCCTAAGCGGCAGGGCATGACGCACGCGCCCTTCGCCCGCCCGCCGATGAAGCTCCTGATCGCCGCGCCGCGCGGCTTTTGCGCCGGGGTCGACCGCGCGATCATCATCGTCGAAAAGGCGATCGAGGCCTATGGCGCGCCGGTCTATGTCCGCCACGAAATCGTCCACAACAAATATGTCGTCGACGGACTGAAGGCCAAGGGCGCGATCTTCGTCGAAAGCCTGGACCAGGTGCCCGATGGCGTGCCGGTCGTCTTTTCCGCCCATGGCGTGCCCAAGGCGGTGCCGGCCAAGGCGGAGCAGCGCGGCCTGGACTATCTCGACGCTACCTGCCCACTGGTCAGCAAGGTCCATCGCCAGGCGGAGCGGCAGGTGGAGGCCGGACGCCACATCCTGTTCATCGGGCATAAGGGCCATCCCGAAGTGATCGGCACCTTCGGCCAAGTGCCCGACGGCGCGATGACCCTGGTCGAGACGGTCGAAGATGCGGAGGCTTTCGCCGCCGCCGACCCCGACAATCTGGCTTTCCTGACCCAGACGACGCTGTCGGTGGACGATACCGCCGCGATCGTCGCCACGCTGGAACGCCGCTTCCCCACCATCGCCGCACCCAAGGGCGAGGATATCTGCTATGCCACGTCCAATCGCCAGACCGCGGTAAAGGCGATCGCCGCCCGCTGCCAGGCGCTTTACGTCATCGGCGCGCCCAACAGCTCCAATTCGCTGCGGCTGGTGGAAGTGGCGGAGCGCGAAGGCACCCCCGCCCGCCTGATCCAGCGCGCCAGCGAGATCGACTTCGCCTGGCTGGACGGCGTGACCACGCTGGGCCTGACCGCGGGCGCCTCCGCGCCGGAGATATTGGTGCGCGAAGTGGTCGACCGGCTGGCGGAACGCTTCACCGTCGAGGAAGAGCAGGTGGAAACCGCGCGCGAGACGATCGCCTTCAAGCTGCCCCGCGGACTGGAGGCCGCCTGAACCATGGCCGTCTATACCCATGTGCCCGCCGAAGAAATCGCCGCCTTCCTCACCCGCTATGACGCCGGCCGGTTGGTATCGGCGAAGGGCATCGCCGAAGGGGTGGAGAACAGCAATTACCTGCTGGAAACCACCGGGGTGGACGGAAGCGGCCATCGCTATATCCTGACCCTCTACGAAAAGCGCGTGGATGAGGCCGACCTGCCCTTCTTCATGGACCTGCTCGATCATCTGGGCGCGCGCGGCTGCCTGGTGCCGCGCTTCATCGCCGATCGCGAAGGCCGCCGACTCCAGCAGCTTTCCGGCCGCCCCGCCTGCCTGATCGAATTTCTGACCGGCATTTCCGTTACCGAGCCGACCCCCGGACAGGCGCGCGCCGCCGGCGTGGCGCTGGGCGAATTGCACAAGGCGGCGCAGGGCTTTGCGGGCGAACGGCGCAATGCGCTCGACATCGCCGGCTGGCACGACCTGGCGGCGAAATGCGGCGACGATTTCGACCAGATCCAGCCCGGCCTGGCCGCGCGTGTGGCAGCGGAACTGGCTTTCCTCGACGCCCATTGGCCCGCCGACCTGCCCCGGTCGGTCATCCATGCGGACCTGTTTCCCGACAATGTGCTGATGCTGGGCGAAGAGGTGACCGGCCTCATCGACTTTTATTTCAGTTGCACCGATATCCGCGCCTACGACCTGGCCGTCACCCACAGCGCCTGGTGCTTCAGCAATGACGGCGCGACCTGGTATGGCGCGCGCGGCGCGGCGATCGGTGCGGGTTATATGGAGGCCCATGGGCTGAGCGAGGCAGAACACGCCGCCTTCCCGATCCTCTGCCGCGGCGCGGCTTTGCGCTTCCTGCTGACCCGCGCCTATGACTGGATCAACACCCCGGCCGACGCGCTGGTAACGCGCAAAGACCCGCTCGCCTATCTGCGCCGGCTGGATTTTTACGCGAAGGCCGACCCGGCGGCGTTGCTGGGACAATAAGCACAAGCCGTTCGGGCTGAGCCTGTCGAAGCCTTTTCTTCCCTTGAAGAAAGGAAAGCCCTTCGACAGGCTCAGGGCGAACGGGATTATAGGTTTTCCGATTAAATGACCGACCTCCCCACCGTAGACATTTTCACCGACGGCGCTTGCAAGGGCAATCCCGGCCCCGGCGGCTGGGGCGCGGTGCTGCGCTTTGGCGATACGGAAAAGGAAATTTCCGGCGGCGAGGCGCAGACGACCAACAACCGCATGGAGATGATGGCGGCGGTAGAGGCGCTCAACATGCTGAAAAAGCCGTGCAAGGTGACCATCTATACCGACAGCAAATATGTGCTGGACGGCATCACCAAATGGATTTTCGGCTGGCAGAAAAAGGGCTGGCGCACCGCCGACAACAAGCCGGTCAAGAATGTCGAGATCTGGCAATTGCTGGTCAAGGCGATCGCGCCCCATCAGGTGACCTGGCAATGGGTAAAGGGCCATGCCGGCCACCCGGAAAATGAGCGCGCCGATGCGCTGGCCTGCGCCGCGGCGGAGCGTTTTCGGCGGTAGGCCCGCAAGCACGCCGTGTTCCCGCGCAGGCGGGAACCCAGTTCTGCCGCCCGGACTGGGTTCCCGCCTGCGCGGGAACACCTAGCTTTTTTACTTATCGTCGCTTCAGTATCGCCTCGATCAGCGTCACGTCCGTCGGCTTGTCCGCGTCGATGCACGCTTCCGGGCTGTCCATCGCCACCAGCCGCGCAGTCAGGCCGAATTTCCGCCCGATCCGCCCCATGCCGCCGCGCAGCGTCATCACCCGCAACAGAGCGCCCAGCAGGGCGAAAGGCCCGAAGGCGGCCAATATCTTCCACCCCTTTTTGCGGTCCTGCTCCACCTCCTGCCACAGCGCGATCACCGGACGCGCCTTGTTGCTGCCGAACCAGAAAATGTTCGCGCCCGACCACCAGCCATCGCGGAATTTGAGCCAGGTCCGCCGCGAATCGGGATAGCGCGCCAGCAATGTCGCCCGTTCCACCATGGCGACGGCGATGTCCGCGCCGCTCGCTTCCGCCACGAACTGGTCGAGCATCGTCCGGTCGAGCAGCACATGGTCCGCCGTGGTCAGCAGGATCGGAAAAGGCAGGTCGCCCCGCTCCAGCAACGCCAGCAGCGACGAGGCGATCCCCTGCCCGCCCGTCTCGAACCGGACGTGCGGATGGTCGGCCAGCCAGGCGGTAGCCGGATCGGCGGCGAAGACGTCGGGCCGCTGCGTCAGCACGATCACCTGCCCGATCGCGGGATGGTCGAGCAGCGCGCGGGCGGGGCGGTTGATCATCGGTTCGCCCCCGACCGGAACCAGCGGCTTGACCGGCACCCCGGCGGCGGTGGCCAGCGGATCGGCGATGGGGCGTGCGCCCGCGAGCAGGATGGCGGTGATGGAACCAGTCATCGCCGCGCCCTAGAACATTCTGAAGTCGGCTGGAACAGACGACGACTCGCAGAATGCGGAAAAACAGGAAAAGCGGAGCGGGCGGCGTGCGAAAAGCCGCTTATTTGCCCGCCGCCGCCGGAGCCGCCGCGGCCTTTTGCGCGAACGCCTCGTGGATTCCCACGCGCAGCCCCTGATATTGCGCCAGCCGCGCCCGAAACGCCGCCAGTTCCGCCCCCGCCAGTTGCGCAGTGGTGGTGAATTTCACCGACAGCGGATTGACCGTCGCGCCGTTGCGATACAGTTCATAATGGAGATGCGGCCCGGTCGACAGGCCAGTCGATCCGACATAGCCGATCACCTGGCCGCGTCGCACCCGCTGGCCCGGCGCCGCCGCTATGCGACTCATATGCGCATAGCCGGTAGCCAGCCCGCCGCCATGCTGGATGCGGACATAATTGCCATGGCCGCCATGCCGCCCGGCAAAGGCGACCACGCCGTCGGTGACGGCATAGATGGGGGAGCCGTAGCGGGCCGCGAAGTCGATGCCCGCGTGCATCCGCGTATAGCCCAGGATCGGATGGCGGCGCTGGCCATAGCCCGACGACATGCGCCCGGCGACCGGGGCGGACAGCACGCCGCGCCGTTCGCCGACGCCCGACGCCTCGAACCATTCGGTCCGCCCGTCCCTGGTCCATTTGAGCATGTCGACTGACTTGCCGCGCGCACGCTTCAGCCCGGCATAGAGCAGGTCGCCTACCTCCACGTCGCCCGTCTCCGCGCGGCGATATTCCGTGACGATGTCGTAACGGTCGCCCGCGCCGATGCCGCCCAGATCGACCTGCCCCGCGATCACGCGCAGGAAGGCCTGCACCGCCTTGGGCGGCGCGCCGGACGCGCGGGCGGAGCGATAAATGCTGTCGCCGACCACGCCCTGGATGCGCAGCGGCGTATTATCGACGCGGATAGGCACGCGCTTGACCGACAGCACGCCGCCCGCCCGCGTCAGTTCCAGCGCCAGGTCGAGCCGTGCGCGAAACGCCAGCTTGTCGAGCGGCCGGGGCCGGTCGCGGCTGGCGCGGCGGCCCAGGATGATGTCGAGCCGGGTGCCAGGCTTCAACCCGCCACTCATATCGCCGCCGACCATGGACATGATCGTCGCGACGTCGCCGCTGCTGACCCCGGCGCGCGACAGCGCGCGGGGCAGCGTGTCGCTACTGCCGATCTGCGCGCTCAGTTCGATCTGCGGGCGTTCGGGGGTTTCGCGCAGCGGCTGCACCGCATCGGTCGCGCCCATATGCCGGCCGCTGTCCGCGCCCAGTGCGAGCGGCGTCATCATCTGGCTGCGCACTTCGTCATAATGCGCGTCGCTCAGAGGCGCGCCGGACAGGCCGGGAATCGGCTGGAAACTGGGCGAAAGATAAAGGGCGGTGGCGCACAGGCCGAAACAGGTAAAAAGACCGCGGAACCAAGTGCGGCTGCCAACCCGCTCGGCGAGGTCCGGGACCAGTTCGACTTCATCGGCCCATTCGCGCAGGCGTGCCCGCCAATCCTTGGGCGCCGCTATGGGCGCGCGCCCAAGCGCATCGGCCATCCATAGCGACATGGATGCGCCGCCCTGCTGCGACCCGAACTGGCTTTCCTGAAACAAACCCGCGACCCCAAAGGCATCTTTATCATTGCTGCGCCGGCAACGTCCCCCGCGCCATGCGTGAGCGGGACTGTTGTGAACGCACAGGGTTAAAGTCAATTTAATGGCCACATACGCTGCCCAACACGGCGACGGAGCGTGCGCAGATCACGCTTATCCGCTTTCGTTTTGACGACTACTGGAAATTACAGCGGTGTTGCGCGGAAAATGGGGGAGCTTATAGATTGGCGTTATGGATATTATCGAATCAGACGGAACAGACAGCATTTTCATGACTCGGCCAAAGCCGGCACGGGCAGGATTGAATAATCAGAAAATGTGTTTGTTTGGCTTACTCTCCTTTGCGAAGCAAAAGGGAGGCGGCGCGATCCTTCCGTCAAAAATTATTGATTTCAGCGCCAAGAAATCTGAATTGGTTGAACATTCCTGGGTAGACATTGCCGAAGTATTTGACATTGGCAAAGTTAAATCTTGGATGCAGAGTGAAAATCTTTCTCGGCCAAGTTCTCCCGGTCGCATCATGGTACCGTGGAAACAATGTTTTGATTATGGCTGTGAAGCTATAGCCGATCCAGATAATGTAGAGTTTTTCGGGCGTTTTCTAGGCGCTTTACGCGCTTCACCGCCGCTCCGCGACCTAGCGTCGAATATATCAAAATATCTTGGAAATAACACCGCCGCAGTACAACTTAGAGTAGAAGAAGATTGGCAACATCATGCGCGCAAATTGTTGGAAAAGAAACCAGGTGGAACATTTTTGCTTACACCATATGATATTTTGATTAAGGTAGCGAACACTCCTGAATTAAAGGGATACAAGCGTTGGCTCGTTTTTTGTGACCAGAAAGCCATGCCTTGGACCACTGAAGAAATAAAAGATGAAGCGCGTGACAGATTGGGAATCGACTTGATATTTAAGTCCGACCTTATGGATAAGTTTCGATTCCCTGAAAGCAGTATTAAAAATGCCAATCTCGACTTTGAAATTGGATTATTAACTCCAGCTTATGTTGGGCTGCATCAGTCCAGCTTTAGCAATATGCTATACAGGACAGCAAAATTATTATTGGAATCAGAGCCGGCGCATTATTTGTATAGCGTTCCTGGCCCATTTGCTAAAAAGCGAGTCGCTATGTAAAATTACCGGCGCCACATGAGCAAAATGGGCGAAGCTGGCGGCGTGCACGCGCGGGCTTCGGTTTTCGTGCAATCAATGGCACGATCTCGCTTGGCGCTTTGTGCGAAATATTGGATGACTGCTTCGCTTGGCTTTCCGTCCGCCTCCAAAACGGCAACCCTCCTCAAAGTCGCCTGCAGCAATCCTTTTGGTATTGCGGGAATCGGTGGACCTTGCACACGCCTCCCTTTTCCATGCGATGGCGATGCGTTGCCCTTTGTCGACTGAAAACCAACCTTTCGGGGCTTTTCATCAGGAAAGGTCACTATGATGGATGCGCCCTTGGCATCGAACTGCGCAAAACGCACGACATCGCTCCTCATGGCATTGGCTCTACTGGAAACCTTGTTGGGGTTAGCACTTTTCGCTATCATCCTACTGGTCCATCGACCCGACGAAAAGCTCGCCAAACTCAGTGAGTTATGACCATCAGCCGTGTATTTAGAATAGGCGATCTTTGGTGTGCCAGCCTGATCAAGCGACAAACCCACTTTCGTGACCAATCCGCCATTCGCGCCGACATGATCGACCGTTTCAGCGGTTTTTGGATCGAGGATATGGCCAATTCGACGCCCTCCTGCGCCATACCAATTTTTAAAATCTCTGGTTGAAGCATAGCTTAGAGCCGGATTCGGAAGTTTCTCAATTCTGACCCAACTTGAACAGTGCTTTTGGAAAAGGCATTTTTGTTCAATGACATGCACGCACCGGCGCGAGTGTTACCACTACATTTTTGGGTTTGGTTGAGCTTGCAGAGGCTTAGGTTCGCGGCGGCAGTTCGCTGATATTGGCCGGCAGCGCGATGCCGGTTGCCTTGAAGACATTCCCCACCTGGCCCGAAACGTGGGTGCGGGTGGTAATGACCTTGCCGTCCTTTTCGATGGTGGCTTCCTGAAGGCGATCGAGATCGTTGAGGAGCGGCTGCCATTCGGGCTGCAGGCCCTTTTCCTGACACAAGCGGGTCAGTTCCTTGGCCAGCGTCAGAGCGAGGAACGAGACAAACACATGGCCGCGGATAGCGGCATCGGACTGATGGAAGATGGGACGGGTATCGAAGCTCGCCTTGGCGACGCGGAACAGGGCCTCGACCTGAAGCAAATCACGGTAGCGGATGACGGCCTGTAGCGGAGTGATCCTGGCATTGGTGCGCAGCACGCTGATGCCGTCGTAGCGCGCCTCGTCGGCAAGCTTGCCCATGTCGATCTCGAAGGTCTTGCCGCTGGCCTTGAGATAGCGGCGATAGGCCGAGTTGCCGACCAGGGCCTTGTCGCCCTTCTTCAACTGGGTCTGGAGGCCATCGATGATCGCTTGCCGGTCGGCCTTGTCCTTCCTTGCCTCAGCTTCGTTGAGCGTGACGACGTAGCGCTGGGCATCTGCGCCTTTGCCAACGCGCACTTCCTTGACCCACAGCTGGGTGTCTCCTGCCTGTCGCTCGAGGACCAGGGGTACCATCGGAGCAGTGTCGGCAAGCACGACATCGCGGATGACGTTGCTGGTGCGCTCTCGCGCACCCAGGATGTATTCCATCCCCAGCTCTTCAAGGGCGGCGATCGTACCGGCACTGATCATGCCGCGGTCGGCCACGACGCACGAGCGGGTTATCCCAAAGCGGGTACGCAGGCGCGTGACGATGGGCATGAGCACCTTCACGTCGGCCGTGTTGCCCGGGACCATCTCGGTGCAGATCGGACGCCCCTCGGCGTCGATCACCACGGCCAGGATCATCTGGGCAAGCTCGGGCCGGTGGTCCTTGGAATGACCACGCCGACCCAGCGTGTCGCCGCCTGCACCGTAGAACGAGAGCGACGTCGTATCCATGAACACCAGGCTGAGATCAGTGAACAGGTCCCGCCGGCGATCGAACAGCTTCTCC
>NZ_SEOO01000001.1 GCF_004152865.1 Sphingobium cupriresistens
AGGGCCATTCTGTCATCGGTCATCGTCTTCTTCTCCAGGTTCGAGTTCGCATCCGAACCCTACCAGAAGATCGACGGTGGCCACCCTCTCAGGGAAACCTTCCTACACCACCCCGTGGGACACGACCCATATCCGCAAGTGATATTGATAATGCTGCTGCGACGATCGGCGCAGCCATCAAGCAAAGCGTCGTCACTTCAGATAAGGATATTGGCTGCCAATATGGACCAGAGAGACGCGATAGCGATCTTTGCGCACAGTGGAAGGCGGCGGACGCGGCTCATGATGCGGCTCAATATGCCCTGTGGGGCATCGGCATCGGCATAGTCGGCACTGGATTTTTGTATGTAACTTTCAGAGAAACCAGGCGGGTAAGTCGCGCGCAACTCCGCGCCTATGTATCTATAAAACCCCTGGGGCTGAGGATAAAAGAAAACGGAATAGGAAAACAAATTACGGCGGGACTTAAGGTTCGAAATGGAGGGCAGACTCCAGCTTACAATGTTGTATGGCATGGCAATATCGTCGCTCTCACCAGTGAAATTGCCATCGGTTTTTTTGATGACAGCAATAACGAGCCTCTGCCTATGAGAAATCCGCGTCCAACTTTGATTAACAGCAACGATGAGATCGATGGCGATCTGGAGTCGGTCGATGACCTGTCGCCTATTGACTGGTCAATGGTCCAGACTGGTGCCAAGCACCTTTATCTTTATGGGACCGGCGAATACCGCGACGTTTTCAATCGGCCGCACGAAAACCGATTCTGCTATATTGCGGAACATCAGCCCAAGCTGGCCGGCATCGTTGATACTAAAAAACTCCCGCTTGTCTGGCAGCAGGCTCCGTTCTTCAACAGTTCCACCTAACGCCAACAGCGCCGCGAAAAAATAGGCACGCTTTGACCCCTTATACGGCGGCATATGCATCGAAAACGATGACAGGCGTAACTATCGGGGTGCGTTTGCTATTCAATGCCGAACCCGTTGCACCTGGATTGTCGCGGTTCTTTGCTGGTTGTCAGTCATCCTGTTCCTCGGCGGGGCCATGGGGACGGGCTACGCCATGCTGCATCAGCCTCCAGCCATTGTTGAACAGCCGGCGATACAACTTGGCCAAAAAATTTCGCCTTTTCGGGTGATTTTCGACGCGCAGCGGTTTTGAGACCTTGAAATGCGGACTTCTCGCGTGCGTGCCTGTTCCAAGTTAGCTGTGCAGTAGCCTGATGACCTTTGGTGAAACCTGAGCGAAAAGGGCGCAGGACAACTACCCCTGACGGATCAGAGGCAGTCCGGCCCCGTTCAGCGCGTCATGACCTTCGGAGCCAACCGTCGCTTTAGGGCGTGTCTGGGCGAGGGATCGCCAGTCACTTGGCAGTTGCTTCCGAGGCTGTTCCCTGCCCCGCCAACCCCGCTCTGCCTTTCGGACTCGGGTGCGCTTTGCTGGACCCCTTCTGGTAGCGCCTCTGCCTGTTCCGCCAGAGTTTCGAGCCAACCCGGAGCAGCGCCCGCGCGGTGGCGGGTTCTCATTATGTATTCCAATTGTTCACGGCATACAAGTGGAGCCGAAAAGTAGAACGCTCCTTTCATCTTCGATTGAAAAGTGGTATTTAGATACCCGCAACTTGGAGGCTGTTATGCGCGAGAATGTTCACGACACTGCGGTTCGGTTCCGGGCCAACAACTCCCTGATCGCCGCCGCTTCCCTCAAGGCCCAGCGGGAGGGCATGAGCCTGTCCGAACTGATGCGCCATGCCCTGCGCAAAGAAGTGCGGGGTGTCGCATGATGGCCGCCGATGACGCGAACGGCGCTCTTGGCGACCTGGCTTTCATCATTAGGGACGCAGCCGGTGGTGATCTCGAAGCTCAGCGGGCGGGCCGCGCCATGGCTTTGCAGGACATGAGCACGGCGGCGGCGCGTGGCGACTATGCCATGGGGCAGGGGCACGCGATGGAAGCCATGTTCTGGGCGCGCTTCGCCGCAAGCCAAGGCCATGACGATGATGCCGTGATGCTCGCCGCCGTCCTTGTCTCGCTGGCAGAATATTGGGGCTATGACCGCCGCAGCGCGGATGCGGCCTGGGGCAACGATCTTCTCGCGGAAGCCGTGGCTATCCTCGATCGCCTCGCATCGCGGGGGAATGAAGCCGCCGCCACCGCCATCAACGAAATGGCGGACAGGTTCGCCCCTCACATTTTCCAGCAAGCTAAGGAGATCGCATAATGGCGATGGGTTTCCAAAACGGTAGTCGCCTGCGGCAGCTATTTGAGCTTCCGCCGCCTTACACCACACCCGGCATTGGTGACGGCCTGCCCGGCGCAATGCAGCCCAATGGCCTGCCGATCGCTCCCCCTATGGAGGTAGCAAACCGCTCGCCTGCTCGGATGGCCTTCCGCGGCGTGGGTGCAGGCAGCACCGGAGCGCAGCCGCAAGGCGCGCCTATTTCGACAATGCCGCTCGATACGCCAATGGCGCCGACTGGATTGCAGGCGCAGCCGGTGTCGCCAATGGACAGCCTCCAGCCAAAGAAAGCGGGCTTCTTCGATAAAGACGGCGCATGGCGTGACGTGCTGGGCGCTCTGGCTGATGGCATGGCTGGGGCGGCAGGCGGTCAGCCGATGTACGGCCCGATGAAGATGCGCCAACGCCAACAGCAGGCGGAGTGGGGGCGGCAAGACGCGCTGCGCCGCGAAGATCGCTCCTGGGCTGAGCAGGACCGCGACGCGAAACTGGCGCAGCCTCAATATTTCATGTCCGGCCGCGATCGGGTGATGTTCGATCCGATCACTGGGCAGGCGCAGACGATCTACGATGGTCCGACCGACTTCGAAGAATATGCGGGCCTTATGGGGCTGGAGCCGGGCAGCGACGATTACAACGAGGCGATGCAGGACTTCGTGCTTCGATCCAATGGCCCCACCGCGCAACAAGGGCGCCAGGAACTGGAAGATGTCCGCCAAGGTCACCGGGTCTCGCTTGAAGGGGTCAGGCAGGGGAACCGCGCCTCCCTGCGCCAGATGCCGACCTATGCGAACCTCCATCCCCGACCTTCGGCGGCTGGTGGCGCGGGCGGCGGCAACGGGGGCAATCGTCCGCCGCGCACGACCGGCAATGTCTATGCGCCGATCCTCTCCAAGGTGGCATCGGGCAAGCCGCTGACAGCCGGCGAACAGCAGGTGCTTTCGCTTTATGGTCGCGGAGGTCGCCCCGGTGGCACGGGCGGTGCCGGCAACATCCCGACCGTGAAGACGCCTGCCGATGCGGCGCGGCTGACAAAGGGGACGCGATACCGCACCCCGGATGGAAGGGTGATGGTGCGCTGATATGGAAGGAGAGCAATGGCCCGGCACGCCCGTCAACGACGCCCCGTCCGATCAATGGCCTGGCACCGCCGCGCCGTCCGCGCCTCGTCCTGGCATGGCGTTCCGGGGTAGCGGCACGGCGTCGTCTGCCTCCCCGCTGTCGGTCACAGGTGAGGCGCATGACGGCGATACCTTCCGCCTGAACAACGGGCAGAATGGGCGGCTTTATGGTGCCGATGCTTTCGAGCTTGATCAGCATGGGATGCAGGGTGGTCAGATGGTTCCGCTGGGGCAGCAGGCGCGGGGCGCAATCCTCCCTTACCTCCGCCCTGACACAACGGTCACGCCGACAGGATCGCAGACCTACGGGCGGCCAGTGGTGTCGCTGGAGCAGGGCGGGCGTGATGCTGGGCTGGGGTTGATTGATCAGGGCATGGGCTTGGCCGCGCCCAAATATCTGCAAGGCGATCCACGCTTGCAACCCTATATGGAGGCTGAGCGACTTGCCCGCCTCAACCGGCGCGGCGCACATGCCGGACAGTTCCAAGACCCGGCAGATTTCCGAAAGGGTACGCCTGATCCTTGGGCAAAACCGGAATGGCTGGACGCGCCCCAGAAGGGCAGCATTGCCGTCTTCAATGACGAGGCCACGCCCTTTCAAGGTCTGCGACCTGAGATCGCCGCGGGTTATCAAAAGATATGGATGGACCCTGCTTCGACGGCAGACGACCTGTTGGGATATGCAAAGACGAACGGCTTCATCATCGACCCCGACGCGACGCGCAAATCCTATGGGGAGCGCGCCAAGCGCGGCGCTGATCCGACTTTGCGATATACCGACCTGCCGAAGCTACTGACCGATACGGAGGGCGGCGCGATCGGCTCCGCTGTGCGCGGCCTTGCCGACCCCTTCAACATGCTGGACGAAATGGGTGGGGTAGTGGATTCGCTCGGCGGCACGCCCGGCCGTGAAAACGTGTGGGGCAGCGATCGGCGCTTTGCCGACATCCTCTACAACAACATCGACCAGAACCGGAGCATCCTCGGCTATGACGACGCAGAACATCCCTATGCGCGCTTCGGCGGGCAGCTCGCGAGTGGCATCGCGCTTCCTGGCGCATCCGTGGAGGGTGTCGGACTGGCTGCTGCTCGGCAGGCCATGCGCGCCGGTGGATCACGGCTTGCTGCTAAGCAGGCGGCGCAAGCGTCTGTCCGTCGCCGCCTCGCTGCTATCGGGTCGCTAGAGGGCGGGCTTGCCGGCTTTGGTGCTGGTGAGGGTGGCGTGACCGATCGCTTGCCTGGCGCGGGCCTTGGTGCGGTCACGGGCGCAGCGCTGGGTTACGGCACCGGCGCACTTGCCCAAACGGTAGGCCCGATTAGCGCCAGCACGCTCGCCCGGCTTCGGAATCGCCGCCCCTCTGTTCTGGGTGACGAAGGGGCGTCGCCCGCCGCGCCGCACGGCGATGTTGCCAGTCATCCATTCACCACTTCTATGGCGAACGAAGACGCAAACCCGCTGCCCTCGATCACGTCGCCCCGGATGGTGGATCGCATCGACGTGACGGCCGGGCCTCGTCCTCTGACGGACCCAGCTACCGAGATGCAGCGCCGGGCCATGGCGGAGCGTGTTAACCCGTCCGACATCCTGCCGCTACCGTCCAACGTGGTTGCCAGCCAGGACGAGGCCGCCCGCATTGGGGCTGGGCTTTATCCGACCGTAAAGGCACCCAATGAGGCAGGTATGCTGGAAAGCCGCGTCCTGCCGCGTGGTGACGATCCCTCGCGTGAGGTCGCAAAGCGTGGGCCTGCCGATCTAGTCACCTACCTGCGCAGTCGTGGCGGCGTGGTCGACCAAGGCGGCGAACTACGCGCCATGGGGATCACGGCCAATGCTGGGCGCGATCTGGACTTCGCGCGGGGCGAGCAGCGCTTTGGCAAGTTGGTCGACAATGATAACGGGATGCGCCTCGATGAAGCCGCTGACGCGGCTTGGCGCGCGGGATATTTCCCGGATCATGCAGAACGTCCGACCATCGCGGAATTTCTCGACGCCATGGACAACACCAACCGCGGCATCAACCGCTCGTTTCGTACCGACGATCTGACGGAGGTCGATGGGTTCAACGCTGCTCGCGAGCAGCGCCTTGCCGTCGAGCGAGCGCGGGAACAAGGCGCGCCATTGGCAGAGGATCACGGCCAGCCTGCTACCTTGGACGATCTGGACGCGAACCAGCCGCCAGTGTCCGCTTATGAGGAATGGGGCGAACAGGCGCCCGACTTCGCCGGAAACATCCGCTTGTCGAAGCTGGACAGCCCACAGGCAATTCAGCGGGCGTTGACGCAGGCGGAGCGCATGACGGGCGGCTTCGATGCTGCCCGCCGCGGTCGCATCAGCCAGGCGGAGACGCAGAGCCTTGCAGACGAATTGGGCATGACGCCTGAAAAGCTGCTGTCGCGCCGGAAGGGGCAGGCGTTCAACGCAGAGGAAGCCTTGGCGTCCCGGCAGATACTCGCCAAGTCGGGGAACGAGCTGGTCAACATGGCCCGCCGCATCCAGCGCATGGACGATCCCGGCGAAGAGGCGCTATCCGCGTTCCGGCAGGCGCTTGTCCGTCACGTCGCCATTCAGGAGCAGATATCCGGTGCGACGGCGGAGGCGGGTCGCACGCTGGCGCAGTTCCGCATGACGGCGGATAGCCGCAATGTCCGCGGCAACGTCCTCAACGGCCTGTCGGAGGGCGGCGGCGGCAAGGATCGGTTGAAGGAGGCGGCTGACCTCATACTGGAAGGTGAAACTGTCGATCCGGGTTCGCTCAATCGGGCGGCGCGCGACGCGCTAAAGCCGGGCTGGGGCGACAAGTTTAAGGAATTGTGGATCAACTCGCTCTTGTCGGGGCCGCAAACGCACGTAGTCAACACGGTGTCGAACACCATGACGGCGCTGGCGCAGATCCCGGAACATGGGATTGCCGCAGCGATGGGCGGCGTTCGTAATATGGCGGCGCGCGGCAAGGTGGCGGATCGGGTGCTGTTCACCGAATTAGGCGCGCGATCGGTGGGACTGTTGCAGGGCGTGAAGGACGGCCTTCGCCAAGCAGCGCGCACCCTGCGGACGGGTGAGGCCTCGGACTTCGCGAACAAGATCGACACGGTGCATCAGGACGCCATCAGTGGCTTGAAGGGCAAGATCATCCGTACACCCACGCGCCTGCTGTCGTCGGCGGACGAACTATTCAAGGGAATGGCGCGGCGCATGGAGTTGAACGGCCTGGCGGTGCGCAAGGCTGCTGCGGAAGGTCTGCGTGGAGAAGAGGGCAAGCGCCGTGTCGCTGATCTGGTTGCCAATCCGACCGACGAAATGCTGGATCAGGCCTTTGACTATGGGCGTTATCTCACGTTTCAGCGGCCGTTGGGCAAGGTCGGCACAGCAGCGACAATGCTGAGCAATTCGACCCCTGCAATGAAACTGGTGCTGCCGTTCGTCCGCACGCCGACCAACCTCCTGAAATTCTCTCTGGAAAGATCGCCTGCCGCGCCACTTTTGAAGGAATGGCGGAAGGATTTTCGTGCGGGCGGCGCCAAGCGTGATCTCGCATTGTCGCGCGCTCTTGTGGGTAGCGGCGTCGGTGCACTGGTGGCGGAATTGGCCTCCCAAGGCCTCGTCACAGGCAACGGGCCTGCCGATGAGAAGGCGCGCGCATTGCTCCGGGCGGATGGCTGGCAACCCTATTCGATCAAGGTTGGCGATCGCTACGTCAGCTATCAGCGGCTCGACCCCTTCGCCTCCACGCTGGGCGTCGCGGCCGGGATGGTCGAGTTGCAGGACCATATGACGGACAAGCAAAAGGATGATGTGGCACTGCTGGTCACGGCGTCCGTCATGCAGAGCCTTTCGTCCAAAACCTGGCTGTCCGGGCTCGGCGATCTGGTGGACGCGGTGAATGATCCGGGCCGCTATGCAAATGGGTGGCTCAAGCGCACTGCCGGTTCGCTTGCTGTTCCCGCAAGCGTGGCCCAGGTGGCGCGCACGATGGACCCGACCCTGCGAGAGGCAGATACCATCATGGATGCGGTGCGCCGCCGTGTGCCGGGCCTGTCGAAGTCGTTGCCCGAACAGCGGGACGTGTGGGGCCAGCCCATCACCAGCGAGGGCGGTATCGGGCCGGACATCGTGTCGCCTGTCTGGACATCGACCCGGCGCAATGATCCGGTGAACAATGGCCTGCTCGATCAAGGTTTGACGGTCCCTGAGTTTCAGCGCCGCGATATGTCGCCCGCTGACTATGGGCGGTTTCGGGAAGAGGCCGGGGCGATGTCGTACAATGGCGTAGCCAGTCTGCTTGCCCGCCCTGACTGGCCCGCACTCGATCGAGAGGACCGGCAAGCGGAAATCAGCCGATTGGTGACCAAGGCGCGGAGGGAGGCCAAGATCGGTATGTTCGGGAAGTTGAAGCCCAGCAGCGGCGCTGATGCGTGGCCGGGGACGCCGGTGCGGTAGAGCGCGCTTATAAAGCCGCCTCGCCTCAAAATCGACGCACGGGCAGGCAGGTGCCGCCATCCCACAGGCTCATCGGCTAGAGGTGGGCGAAGCTCCGCAGGATGCAGTCCTTCGTGACGAAACTCCGCCCGCGACCGAAATAGCGGCCAGCCGGATGATTGCGAGCCCGATTCGGTCAAGCGCCATTACGACCAGCCAGACGGCGGCCTATGCCTGTCATGTTCTCAGCCTCTACCCTACTCGCCATCGAGGGCGTCTCTATAATTGGTAATCAGCTCCATTTCGGGAGCATGGTCCCAATGTGGTTGGGAAAGTTTGCTTTTTTGAAAGGCTGAAGGTGATCCCGGCTCCCGAATGGCTTTGGGAACACAGCGGATAAGCCGGGATCCACTACAGATCATCAGGCCTGCATGATTCGGTCAAGGGGCATGGTGCTGGCGACATTCCTTTGCAAGGCGGCGCCCGGTATCCCAGCGCTCAATATAAACTGCCAACTCGACCCGAAGTTGCTCGCACGCGACATTGCGCCCACCAGCATAGACCTGCGCCACTGTCCGCCCATAGCGGTCCCGCGTAACCGGAGCGATCGTTACCCCGGCGCGGATTAGCCTGGCGAGACTGGCCTTGCTGCTATGCGGATCGCCAGGAGCGCAGTCGCGGCCCTTGCGGCAGTGGCCTGGCATTTCCGGGGCGTCGATGCCTAGCAGGCGAACGCGGCCTATCTCTGGGCAGCGCAGGGTATCGCCGTCGATCGCCACGCACTGAATGGCCGGCGTCCAGATGGAGAGCAGAAGGATGGAGAGGATCATAGCGTCTTGGCAGCAGGTTGTGGGACCGGTCTAAGGGCCTCACGGTACCCCTCATCTGCGCCGCAGCGCAGGCAGGCTTCGCCCGGCCCCACAATGTTCAGATAGCTGGTAACGGTTAAGTGATCGTTGCGCATGGCTTGCATTTATCCGCTTCCGGCGCCCTCTCGCTCGATTGATGCTGACGATCGCCCATGCTCGGCCGCTGTTCCTGGCTGAGCGAATCGACTGACATGCCAGTGGAGGGCAGTGGGAGGGCGTGGCGCTCCGGCAGGCGGTTGCCCGGAGGCTGGATCAACTGATGGCACCGACTAACCGCTACCAACAAAATTCCGTCATCGTCCACGGTGAGCCACCCCTGTCTGGCGGGCGATGTGGTTTCAAATGTGGGAACGCCCCAGCGATTTGACGGAAATTGCGCCGTTTTTCAACCAATTAGCTGAAAAATTTGGAGGCCCGAGCCGGAATCGAACCGGCGTGCAAGGATTTGCAGTCCTCTGCGTAACCACTCCGCCATCGGGCCTCGACAAGTGGGTGGCCGCAAATGTGCGGCTTTGGATGCAAAGTCAAGCGGGGGATGGGGCGGGCGCCGCAAGATTCTTATCCACCGTCGCGCAAAGCCGCTTGGCGCGGGCCGCGCGCTGATTTAGAGGTCCGATGATCCCCTTAGTGTATTGCATTGCCAATACAGTTGTGCCAAGCCCACCGGACAAGCGAGGAACTATCGTGACCGAGCAGAACTATTCTTCGATGCGGGCCGCCATGGTCGAAAGCCAGTTGCGCACCAGCGACGTGGGCGACCAGCGTGTCATCGCCGCGATGGCGAAGGTGCCGCGCGAGGATTTCGTGCCTGCGCAGCGCCGCGCCATGACCTATATCGACCGTCCCATTCCGCTGGCGGGGGGGCGTTCGCTCAATCCGCCGCTGGTGACGGGGCGGCTGCTCGATGAAGCGCATGTGGTTCCAGGCGACAAGGTGCTGCTGATTGGCGCAGCGACCGGCTATGCCGCCGCGCTGTTGTCCGAACTGGGCGCGCAGGTGACGGCTGTCGAGGAAGAGGGCGGTGCGGAGATCGCGCTGTCCGGCGTGACGGTCGTTCGCGGCCCGCTTAACGCCGGCGCCGCTGATGGCGCGCCCTATGACCTGCTGTTCATCGACGGCGCGGTGGAGGAAGTGCCCGCGACGCTCGTTCAGCAGCTTGCCGAGGACGCCCGCGTGGTGACGGGGGTCGTCGATCGCGGCGTTACGCGCCTGTGCGGCGGCCGGGTGGTTGCGGGAGTGCTGGGCCTGAGCAGCCTTGCCGATATCGAAATGGTGGCGTTGCCCGGTTTCGGCGCGCCCAAGGGATTTGTGTTCTGAAAATGATGGGCGGGGACAGATGACGGCGAAGCGCACCTCTTATCGGCATCATGCCGCAGCCGCTTTGCTGTTGCTGTCCTCCGCCCTGACCAGCGGCGCGCAGGCCGAGACGTTGCAGAGTGCGCTGGCCAAGGCCTATGCATCTAACCCGACGCTGACAGGCGCGCGCGCGGGGCAGCGCGCGACCGACGAAAATGTGTCCATTCAGAAGGCTGCGGGCCGGCCCGGCGTGGACGTGACGGGCAGTTTTTCCGAAAGCATCCTCAAGCCCACCATCAGCTTCACGTCGCCGCAAAGGACGGTGAATGCGCAGGCGCAGCTGAACGTGCCCATCTATTCGGGCGGCGCGGTGCGCAACGGGGTGAAGGCGGCCAGGACGCGCGTGGAGGCCGGCCAGGCCAATCTGCGCGGCACCGAAGCCAGCATCTTTTCGCAGACCGTGGGCGCATATATGGATGTGATCCGCGACAGCGCGATCGTGTCGCTGAACCAGTCCAACGTGCGCGCGCTGGAGGTTAATCTCCAGGCGACCAACGACCGGTTCGAAGTCGGCGACCTGACCCGGACCGACGTAGCCCAGTCGCAGTCGCGCCTGGCGCTGGCGCGGTCGGACCTGCAGATAGCGCAAGCCAATCTGATCGCCAGCCGTGAAAATTATATCGCGCTGGTGGGTGACGCACCCGACGCGCTGGAGCCGCCGCCCGCGCTGCCGGGGCTTCCCGCCACACCGACCATCGCGGTGCAGGTCGCTCTGAACGACAATCCAGACATAGTGGCGGCCAAGAAGGATCGGATCGCCGCGGGCTATGATGTGAAGGCGGCGCGCGCCGCGCGTTTGCCGACGCTGTCGGGCTTCACGACGGCAGGCTATACCAATTATCTGCATACGCTGGGCGGTAGCGCGCAGGATGTCGATGGCAATTCGGTGGAGGGGCCGCAGATCAACAAGCAGGCCACCGCCGGCGTCCAGCTGACCATCCCGCTCTATCAGGGTGGTCGCCCCGCCGCGCAGGTCCGCCAGAATCAGGCGCGCGAATCGCAGGCGATCGAGCGCGAGATCGAGGTGGAGCGCAGCGTTATCTCCCAGACGCGCGCCGCCTATGCCAGCTGGAAGGCATCGCTGGAGAGCATCGAATCGAACCAGAAGGCGGTCGAGGCCGCCAATCTGTCGCTGGAAGGCGTGCAGGCGGAAAATTCGGTCGGCAGCCGGACCATTCTGGACATCCTCAACGCCGAACAGGAAGCGTTGAACGCCAAGGTCCAGTTGGTGACGGCGCAGCGCAACGCCTATGTCGCCGGTTTCAGCGTCATCGCCGCCATGGGCCATGCCGAAGCCGACGATCTGGGCCTGGAAAGCGGCACGCTGTACGACCCGATGGTCAATTATGAACGGGTGAAGGGCAAGTGGCTCGACTGGAGCTTCGATTCCAAGCCAACCCCCGTCGCTACGCGGACCGTTGACACGCCCGCGCAAAACGCCAATGTCGGACCCGCTGCGCAGCAGCCTTAACCGCTTGTTAACCCGGCCGGGTAATCTTGGCGTTTAAGGATGCGCAATGGATTTTGGACGGGGACTATCCATGGGTGACATGACCAAGGAACCCTCGATGGAAGAGATACTCTCGTCCATCAAGCGGATCATCGCCGAAGAAGGCGAGGAAGCGGTGCAGGCCGCCCCGCGCCGCACGCGCGCCGAGGCCAAGGCGGTCGCCGCGCCAGCGCCCGTCGCGGTAGAAGAAATATTGGAACTGACCGACGAGGTCGCGGAGGAGATTGCCATGCCTGCTCCCAAAGCCGCCGCCGCAAACGCACCCGCCGACGACTCGATTCTATCGGTCGAGAGTGAAGTCGCCGCGCGTCATTCGCTGTCCGCTTTGTCCTCCATGCTGGTCGCGCCCAAGGATGGGCAGGACAATACGCTCGACGGGTTGGTCCGTGCGATGCTCAAGCCGATGCTGAAGGACTGGCTGGACCAGCGCCTGCCGGCTTTGGTCGAAGAGATGGTCGCCAAGGAAATCGCGCGCATCACTGGCCGCTAATCCAGGTCCGCTCCCTTTTTTGCGTCAGCCCGTCCGATATTCCATGATGGACAGGCGCACCCCTATGCCCGGATAGAATGCCGGGTTTCAAAGGGGTGATGATCGATGTTCAGCAGGCGCGCGGTAATCCATGGCCTGTTGGGCGCCCCTTTGGCCGCCTGGATCAACGCCGCTCCGGCATGGGCAGCGTCTGACGACGTCGCTGGGGCCGACATGGCCCGCTTCATCGCGGCGATGCCCAAGGCGGAATATCATGTCCATCTGGAAGGCACGCTGGAAGCGGAGATGAAGTTCGCGCTCGCGCAGCGCAACGGGCTGGACCTGCCCTTCGCCGATGTCGCCGCGATGAAGGCCAGCTATCGCTATCATGACCTGCCCAGCTTCCTGGCCATCTATTATGACGGCATGAAGGTGTTGCGGACGCAGCAGGATTTCTACGACCTGGCCTATGCCTACCTGGCCAAGGCGGCTTCGCAGAACATTCTCTACGCCGAAATTTTCTTCGACCCGCAGGAACATCTGAAGCGCGGCGTGCCGATGGCCGCGGTGATCGGCGGCATCACCCGCGCGCGCGCGGCGGCCGCGGCGCAATTGGGGATAGTGTCGCAACTCATCCTCTGCTTCGTGCGCGACCTGTCGGCGGAGTCGGCGATGGCGGCTTTGGACGCGGCATTGCCGTTCCGCGATCAACTGGTCGCCGTCGGGCTGGATTCGGATGAGAAGGATCATCCGCCGGTCAAGTTCGCCGCCCATTTCGCCAAGGCGCGCGCCGCGGGGCTGAAGGTCACGGCGCACTGCGACCTTAATCAGAAGGATATTGTCGAGCATCTGCGCCAGGCGATTATCGACGTGCGCGTCGACCGGATCGACCATGGCGGCAATATATTGGAATCGCCCGAACTGATCGCGGCGGCCAAGGCGCGGAACCTGTATTTCACCGTCTGTCCGACCTTTTCCGGCACCGTGCGGGGCGATACGCCGCCGGTCGATGTGGTGCGCGGCATGATCGACGCGGGCCTCAACCTCACCATCAATTCCGACGATCCGGCCTATATGGGCAGCGAATATCTCAATGAAGTGCTGGTCAAGGCGCAGGCGCATAGTGCGCTGACCAAGGCGGAACTGGTGCGGTTGCAGCGCAACGCCTTCAATGCGGGCTGGATGGACGAGGGGCTGCGCGCCGCCTGCCATGCCAAGCTGGACGCCTTTGCCAGGGCGGAGGGTGTCGCCGCTTGACCCTATCACCGCACGCACCATTTGGTCGGGATTGTCGTTGAAAGTGATGGATAGCCCGGTCTGAAAGCCTCGCCTCTCTTGCGTGTCGTGCGGCAGGCGTTAAAGCGCGATCATGACCGAATTGCCGAAAATCTTCGACCCCGCCGAGATCGAATCCCGCTGGTATGCGCATTGGGAGAGCAACGGCCTGTTCCGGCCGGAGCGGCCGGATGCGACGCCCTTCACCATCGTGAACCCGCCGCCGAACGTCACAGGCAGCCTGCATATCGGCCATGCGCTCGACAATACGTTGCAGGACATCGTGATCCGATACGAGCGGCTGCGCGGCAAGGACGCCTTGTGGGTGGTCGGCACCGACCATGCGGGCATCGCGACGCAGATGGTGGTCGAGCGCCAGCTCAACGCCAAGCAGCAGAAGCGCACTGATTTCACCCGCGACGAATTCGTTGCCAAGGTGTGGGAATGGAAGGCCGAGAGCGGCGGGACCATCACCAGCCAGTTGCGGCGTCTGGGCTGTTCGATGGACTGGGCGAACGAGCGCTTCACCATGGACGAGGGCTTTTCGAAGGCGGTCGTCAAGACCTTCGTGGAGTTGCACAAGCGCGGCCTGCTCTATCGCGACAAGCGGCTGGTGAATTGGGATCCGCATTTCCGTTCCGCCATTTCGGACCTTGAGGTCGAGACGGTCGAGACGAAGGGTGGTTTCTGGCGCTTCCGCTATCCGCTGGCCGATGGCGTCACTCTGGCGGACGGCAGCGACCATATCGTCGTGGCGACGACGCGGCCGGAGACGATGCTGGCCGACATGGCGATCGCCGTGCATCCCGATGACGAGCGCTACAAGAATGTCATCGGCAAGGAGATTCTCCAGCCGATCACCGGTCGCCGTTTCAAGATCGTGGCCGACGAACATGCCGACCCGGCGCTGGGCACTGGCGCGGTCAAGATCACGCCGGGCCATGATTTCAACGACTTCGACGTGGGCAAGCGCGCGGGCTTGAAGGCCGGTGAGATGCTCAACATGTTCGACGCCGACGCCAATGTCGTCCAGACCGCCGACGGCCTGATCCCCGATCGCTTTCTGGGGCTGCATCGCTTCAAGAAGGATGGCGTGGACGGCGCGCGCGAAGCCGTGGTCGCGGAGATGAAGGCGCTCGGCTTCCTGGTGCCCCATGTCACCAAGGACAAGGAAGGCGAGGAGGTTTCGACCGATTTCGAGCCGCGCACCATCCAGACGCCGTTCGGCGACCGCTCCAACGTGGTCATCGAGCCCTGGCTGACCGACCAATGGTATGTCGACGCTGAAAAGCTGGCGGTCGCCCCTATGCAGGCCGTGCGCGACGGCGCGATCGAGATTGTGCCCAAGACATGGGAAAAGACCTTCTTCAACTGGATGGAGAATATCCAGCCCTGGTGCGTGTCGCGCCAGCTCTGGTGGGGGCATCAAATCCCGGCATGGTTTGATGAGGATGGCAACAGCTATGTCGCTGAGAGCGAAGCCGAAGCGCAGGCGCTGGCGGGCAACAAGGTGCTGACCCGCGACCCCGACGTTCTCGACACATGGTTCTCGTCCGCCCTCTGGCCCTTTGGCACGCTGGGCTGGCCGGAGCAGAGCGACAAGCTGTCGCGCCATTATCCCAACGACCTGCTGATTTCCGGCTTCGACATCCTGTTCTTCTGGGATGCGCGCATGGCGATGCAGGGGATGGAGTTCATGGGCGAGGCCCCATGGAAGAAACTCTATCTCCACGGGCTGGTCCGCGCGGCCGATGGGCAGAAAATGTCGAAGTCCAAGGGCAATGTGGTCGATCCGCTGGGCCTGATCGACAAGTTCGGCGCGGACGCGCTGCGCTTCTTCATGGCGGCGATGGAAAGCCAGGGCCGCGACGTGAAGATGGATGAAAAGCGGGTCGAGGGCTATCGCAACTTCGCGACCAAGCTGTGGAATGCGGCGCGCTTCCTCCAGTCGAACGGCGTCACAGCCTCGACCAGTCATGAGGCGCCCGCCGCCGCGCTCCCGGTCAACCGCTGGATCATCGCAGAAACGGTCGCGACCGTGCAGGCGATCGACACGGCGATGACCGAACTGCGGTTCGATGCGGCGGCCAACGCCATCTATCATTTCGTCTGGGACCAGTTTTGCGACTGGTATATCGAACTCACCAAGGGCGCGATGGACGACGAGACGCGCGCCGTCGCGGGCTGGGCGTTCGACCAGATATTGGTGATGCTGCATCCCTTCATGCCGTTCATCACCGAAGAATTGTGGCATCTGACCGGTGCGCGTTCCAATGAACTGATCGTCGCGCAATGGCCGCAGGCGTTGGCCGCGGTCGATAGCGAGGCGCAGGCGGAAATCGACTGGCTGATCCGGCTGGTGAGCGCGATGCGGACGGCACGGACCGAACTCAACGTGCCGCCGGGCGCTAAACTTCCGGTGATCGTGCGCGATGCATCCGAAGAAACGCATCGTCGTCTCGATCGTCAGGGCGTGGCGCTGGCGCGGCTTGGCCGGGTCGAAAGCCTGACCTTCGGCGAACCGCCGGCTGGCGGCGCGGCGCAAATCGTGGTGGACGAAGCGACCTTCATCCTGCCGTTAGTAGGCGTGATCGACATCGGGGCGGAAAAGACCCGCCTGGCCAAGGCGCTGGCCGCGGCGGAGAAGGAGCGGGATAGCCTGGGGGGTCGCCTGTCCAACCCCAGCTTCGTCGAGAAGGCCAAGCCCGAAGCGGTCGCCAAGGCGCGTGAGGATCATGCCGAAAAGGCCGCCGAGGCGGAAAGGTTGAAGGCGGCGCTGGAACGATTGGGATAAGTCGATAGATGTGTTCCCGCCTTCGCGGAAACACGGATATATAGGGAGAGGCAGGCGCGTGGCAGCAAGCAGATCGGGCGCAAAAGACCTGACGCAGGGGCCGATCGCCGGCGTGCTGCTGATGTTCGCCATTCCGACGCTGGCGTCCAACATCCTCCAGTCGCTCAACGGGTCGATCAACGCGATCTGGGTCGGCCGCTTTCTGGGCGCGCAGGCGCTGGCGGCAACCGCCAACGCCAACATCATCATGTTCCTGATGTTTTCGGTCGTGTTCGGTTTTGGCATGGCGTCCACCGTGATGATCGCGCAGGCGACGGGCGCGCGCGACCTGGATGCGGCGCGGCGCGCCTTTGGATCGGCGGTCGGCTTTTGTTCGATATTGGGTCTGGCCGTCGCGCTGGCGGGCTGGATCGGCGCACCGGCGCTGCTGCGGTTGCTGGCGACGCCGGCGGAAGCGTTCGACATGGCGCTGATTTACCTGCGGGTCATTTTCTTCGCGATGCCCGCGACCTTGCTGGTCGTCATGATCATGATGGGGCTGCGCGGCGCCGGGGACGCGCGCACCCCGCTGATCTTCATGATCGTCAGTGTGGCCGTGGACCTGATCCTCAATCCGGTGCTGATCCTGGGGCTGGGGCCGATCCCGGCTTATGGCATCGCCGGATCGGCGGCGGCGACCGCGGCGGCGGGCTTTGTCAGCCTGATCGGCGTCGTCGCCTTCATCTATGCCAGGGATTTGCCGCTGCGGCTGCGGGGGCGCGAATTGCGCTATCTGTGGCCCGCCGCCGACCAGATGCGCGTGCTGCTGGCCAAGGGCTTTCCCATGGGTTTGCAGATGATCGTCATGTCCGCTTCCGGGCTGGTGATGATCGGGCTGGTCAATCGCGAAGGCTTGCTGGTGACGGCCGCCTATGGCGCGGCGCAGCAGATATGGACCTATCTCCAGATGCCGGCGATGGCGATGGGCGCGGCGGTCAGCGCCATGGCGGCGCAGAATATGGGCGCGGGCCGATGGGACCGAATTAGCCGCATCACCGGCTATGGCATAGGCTATCTGCTGGCGATCACAGGGGCGATGATCGTCGTCATCCTGTTGTTCCACGGATCGCTGCTGTCGCTGTTTCTGGGTGACAATGCGGTCGCGATCGCGGCGGCGTGGAATATGCAGTTGCTGGCGAGCTGGAGCTTCCTGCTGTTCGGCTGCACCATGATCCTGTTCGGCGTGATGCGCGCCAATGGCGTCGTGGTCGCGCCGTTGCTGATCCTGATTTTTACGCTGTTCGGCGTCCGGCTGGGCTTTTACCACATGGGCTACCCGCTGTGGGGCGCTGACGCGCTCTGGCTCAGCTTCCCGGCGGGGTCGTTCATGTCGCTGCTGCTGGCGTGGATCATCTATGCGCGCGGCGGCTGGCGCAACGCGCGATTGCTGGTCCCGGTGCATGAAGAACAATGCCGCGAAACGGCCAATAGCGACGCTGAACCGGCCGGCCGGATCGCGCCGGCGGGCTGAAGCCGTTTACCGCCCCTGGTTGCGCCAGCGGGTGATGGTGCGTTCCAATATATCGGCTTCGCTGCCGGACTGGCGCCAGAGTTCGGTGAAGCTGGGATCGCCCGATGCGGGGCGGCGATGCTCCTCCAGATTGTCGAGCGCGACGCGGATCGGCACGGCAACGCCTTCGCCGCAGATGATCGCCTCCCGATTGCGTAGGGCGGGGATCGAATCGAGGAAGCCGCGGGCGCCTTCGGGCATGGCGGCCTTCACGAACGCCTGATCGCGGTCGTTGTTGAGGCGCATCGAGATGATCGTGCCGCATTGCGACAGGACGCCTTCGGCAAGGTCAGACGGGCGCTGGGTAATGAGGCCCAGCGAAACGCCGTATTTACGGCCTTCCTTGGCGATCCGCTCCAATATCTTGCGCACGGCCTGACCGTTGCCGGTGGTCGTGTTGGGGATGTAGCGATGCGCCTCTTCGCAGACCAGCAGGATCGGCCGCTGCGGCTCGTCGCGCGCCCAGATGGCATAGTCGAACACCAAACGAGACAGCACCGACACCACGGTCGAGGTTATGTCGGAAGGCATGGCGGACACGTCGATGATAGAGATCGGCTTGCCGTCGGAGGGCAGGCGGAAAATCTTGGCCAAAAACGCCTGCATCGTATCGGCGACCAACATGCCGGAGAACATGAAGCTGTAGCGCGGATCGGCCTTGATCTCGTCGATCTTGGTCTTCAGGCGCATATAGGGCAGCGAATTGGTGCCCTTGTCGAGCTTGCCCATCTCATTTTGCAGGATCGTGGTGAGGTCGGACAAGAGATAGGGGATCGGCGAATCGACGGTCAGCCGCCCGATGCTTTCGGCCAGCCGGTTCTTCGTCCGCGCGGCGAGCAGGCATTTGGCGAGAATATCGCAATCGACCGTGCGTTCGGAACCGGAGGAGGTCACGAACACCTCGCAATGCTCCTCGAAATTCATCAGCCAATAGGGCAGGGCCAAGTTGTTGACGTCGAACACCGCGCCGTTGGTGGCGAAGGCTGCGCCATATTCGCCATGGGGATCGATCATGACGATATGGCCCTGCGGCGAAAGGTCGCAGATGCGGTGCAGGATCAGCGCGGCGCTGGTCGATTTGCCGGTGCCGGTGGAGCCGAGCAGCGCGAAATGCTTGCCCAGCATTGAATCGACATAGAGCGCCGCGCGCGTGTCCGTGGTGGGATAGACGGTGCCGATCTCCACATTCGCGCGGTCGTCCGCGGCGTAGATCTGGCCCATGTCATGCCCGGACACCGGGAAGATGTCGGTGCCTGGCGTGGGATAGCGGGTTACGCCGCGGCGGAAGCGATAGATCCGCCCGGTCAACTTCTCCTCATCGCCTTCGCCCAGGAAATCGATGTCGGCGACGATGCCCTTACTCGCCTGATCCAATGTCATCGCGCGGACGCTGGCGACCAGCCAACTATTGCCGACGCGCATCTTCACTTGGCTGCCGACCTGGCCGGCCATGGCGGTGCAGGGGTCTTCATCCTGCTCCAGCAGCGCCAGACGCTGGGCATCGATCAGCACTTTGGAACTGGACCCGGCGATCTGGAACACCATGCCCATCGACTGGACTGACGTCAGGTGCACAGGCGCTGATGCAGACGAAAAATGTTGTGCGCCCGGCATATGGGTCATGAGCCTTTTGTCGTCCCTTGGACCGGAACGGCTTCCGGTTAACAGGATGCTTCTAGGCAAAAGAGGTAAAGATTGGCTTAGCTTGCGCCGCCGCATCGCCCGCAAAGGCCCGCGTCAGGGTGGAGGGTGAAGGTTAAGAGACGTTGAGCCGGGGTCCGATCTGGACCAGTCGTTTGGCGGACAGGAACATGGATCAAGTTCGGGCATTGGGATTAGGCAACAAACAGGATGGCCGCGTGTCCGATATCTCGAAGATTCATGGCCATACAGATGGCGGGCGTCGGTCCGCCGCGATCGCCATCGCGCGCGTGATCTGCATATTGGGCGTCGTCTATGTTCACGCCTGGACCGGCTTGAATGGCGAAGCGCTCAAGGCGCTGCGCGGCAGCGGGCAGGATAATCTGCGCTGGCTGCTGATGGAATTGTTCGGCCGCAGCGCGGTGCCATTGCTGGGCCTCATATCCGGCTGGCTAGTGGCGCAGTCGCAGGCGAGCCGCGACTGGGGCCGCCATGTGCGGCGCAAGGCGCGGACCATTCTTCTGCCCATGCTGTTGTGGAACATCATCGCGATCATCCTGGTGTCGGGCGCCGCCTGGCGGCTGGGCCTGTCCGCGCCGATGCCGCAATCGGGATGGTGGGTGGTCGACGAGATACTGATCCTGACGCGCAACCCCGACATCAATGTGCAGATGCCGTTTCTGCGCGACCTGTTCCTGTGCATGGTCGCCGCGCCCTTGCTGGTGCGGATGCCGGGATGGTTGCTGGCGCTGATCGCGGCCGCGGCGGCGGGATGTCATATCGCCGGTTTCGGGCCTCCCGTGCTGATGCGGGCGTCGATCCTGGTCTTCTTCACGCTGGGGATATTGGCGCAGCGCGGCGGTTGGGCCGAGCGGGTGGCGGGCAAGCCGATGCTTCTGATGGCGATACCCTTCGCCTTGCTGATGGGGGTGCAACTCTATCATGCCGTCACGGTCGGCGACGACGCCTGGCCGGTGGCGCAGCGGGCCCTTGACCTGACGCTGCGGATCGCGGCGGCGGTTGCTTTCTGGCGGCTGGCCTGGGCGCTGGCGGACAGCCCGGCGCGGCCGATGCTGCTGCGGATAGAGTCTTATATGTTCTTCCTGTTCAGCGCTCACCTGATCCTGATCTGGCTGCTGGGGCCAGTGCTGGGCGGACTGTTCGGGAAAATGGGCACGCCCTTCTATCCCTTCTACCTGATCGCGCAGCCACTGATGGTGCTTGGCGCGGTGGCCGCGATCGGCGCGGCATTGCGCCGCGTCGCGCCAGGCGCGGCGGCGCTGCTCAGCGGCGGGCGGTTGAAGCGGCCGGAGCCTCAGGCGGCCTCGCAGGTCGTGACCGTCTGAGCCGCCGCCATGGCGATGGCGAAACTATGCTTGCGCGCGGCGGGATCAAAAATCTGGCCGGTCAGGATCAGTTCGTCGGCCTGGGTGCGGCGCAGGAACGCCGCAATGTCGCTCTCCACATCCGCCTGCGTGCCGATGCTGGAGACGCTCAGCACATCGGACAGCATCGCCTGCGCTTGCGCGGGCAGGGCGTCATAATAGCCCGGCACCGGCGGTTGCAGCTTACCCGGCTGGCCGGTGCGCAGCCGCACGAAGGACTGCTGCATCGAACTGGCGAGCAGATGGGCCTCCTCCGCCGTGTCGGCGGCGAAGACGTTGTAGCCGGCCATCACATAGGGATATTGCAGCTGGGCCGAGGGGCGAAATTCGCGGCGATAGATGGCGATCGCCTCATCCAGCGCGGCGGGCGCGAAGTGCGAGGCAAAGGCGTAAGGCAGGCCGAGCATGGCGGCGAGTTGCGCGCCATAGAGGCTGGAGCCGAGTATCCAGAGCGGCACATCCGCCCCCGCGCCCGGCGTCGCCTGGATGCTCAGCCGTTCGTCCTTGCTGAAATAGGCCTGCAACTCCATCACGTCGCGGGGGAACTGGTCCGCACCGCCGGACAGGGTGCGGCGGATCGCCTGCGCCACCCGCTGATCAGAACCGGGCGCGCGGCCCAGGCCCAGGTCGACGCGACCGGGGAAAAGGGCGTCGAGTGTGCCGAACTGCTCGGCTATCACCAAGGGGGCATGATTGGGCAGCATGATGCCGCCTGCGCCGATGCGGATGGTCGATGTCGCATGACCGATATGCGCCAGCACGACCGCCGTCGCGGCCGACGCGATGCCCGCCATGCCATGATGTTCGGCGACCCAGAAGCGGTGATAGCCCTGCGCTTCGGCATGGGCGGCAAGATCAGCCGCGTGGGCGAGCGCCGTGGCGACAGTGTCGCCTTCACGGACGGGGACGAGGTCGAGCAGGGAGAAACGGGTCATGCCTGCCATATGGGGGCATGGTCGGTTTTACTTCAAGACCTATTAGATGGTCGCGCAGCAGTTTGCGATCGACGACTGCAGATCAGACCGCCCGGCCAAATCCCTGTGCGGGGGCTTCGACGCGGCGGCCGAAGGTGGTGGGCCGGCGGGCGACCAGCGGGTTGGCGTCGCGATCGAGCAGCGCCATCGTCTCGGTGAAACAAGGGCGCAGCGCGACGACCACCTCGATCAATTCGTCGGGCCCTTCATGCGTTTCCACGCAACGGCGGGCGACCATCTCAATTTCTTCGGCCATGGCGCTCAGGCGATAGGCGCCGAACTGCGCCGATTCGCCCTTGAGCGTATGGGCGGGCGTGACCAGCGCGGCGGCGTTGCGCGCGCGAAACGCTTCTTCGACAGCGCCGATGGATTTGGCGCCATCTTCCCGGAAATAGCCCAGGATACGAAGAAAGGCGGTCCCCAGCTCGCTGCGGGTCCGCGTAAATTCGCTCCAACTGACCAGTTCGGTATCGTGATAGGACACCCACGCCGCTCCTTCATTCTAACGAAGCCAAAATAGACGCGGCGCGTAAACAGCAGGTTAAAGCGTGGCGGAAAGCCACCCATTGTGGAGGATAATCACTCGGTCCGGGATAGGCCGAAATGGCGATCGCCCAGCGCCGCGAAGGTCCAGCCCTGCGTCTGGGCGAGCGCCTCCAGCTCGGTGGCGGCGATCGGGTCGTCCGCTTCGATGACGATGGCGCCGGCGTCGCGCATCGCCCGCGCCGCACGCAACGCGGGCCAGGGGCATCTCATGCCTCTGGCGTTCACGAAAACGGGATCGGCCGCCATTGCTCTATTTGGTCGCGTAGGGGTTCTTCTGGCTGCGCAGCGTCAGGCGCACCGGCACCGCGCCGAACCCCAATTCGCGGCGGATGCCGTTCACCAGATAGCGGCGATAGCTTTCGGGCAAATCGTCCAGCCGCGTGCCGAACAGAACGAAGGTCGGCGGACGGGTCTTGTTCTGGGTGATGTAGCGCAGCTTGATCCGCTTGCCGCCGGGCGCCGGCGGCGGATTGGCCTCCAGCGCGGTTTCGAACCAGCGGTTGAGCACGCCGGTGGAGACGCGCTGCGACCAGGCGGTGCGGGTTTCGAAGGCGACATGGATCAGGTCGTCCAGACCCTTTCCGGTGGCCCCGGAAATGGTCATGATCGGCACGCCGCGCACCTGCGCCAGGCCCTCGTCCAGCGCCTTCTTTATGCCCTGGTAGAGCGCTGAACCATGTTCGACCGTATCCCATTTGTTGAGTGCGACGACGAGGGCGCGGCCCTCCTCCAGCACCCGGTCGGCGATGCGCAGATCCTGCGCCTCCAGCCCGCGGGTGGAATCGATCATCAGGACGACGACTTCGGCGAAGTTGACCGCGTTGATGCCGTCCGACACGGCCAGCTTTTCCAGCTTTTCCTGCACCTTGGCGCGCTTGCGCATCCCCGCCGTGTCGATCAGGCGGACGGGGCGTTCCAGCCCGTCGCGGCTGGTCCACATCCAGTCGACGGCGATGCTGTCGCGGGTGATGCCCGCTTCCGGCCCGGTCAGCAGGCGGTTTTCGCCCAGCAGCCGGTTGATGAGCGTGGACTTGCCCGCATTGGGACGGCCGACGATGGCGAGCTTGAGCGGGGCGCTCTCGTCATCCTCGTAAAATTCCTTTTCATGCGGCTCGTCGCCCTCGCGCTCCAGATGCGGGAGCAGCGCCTGGAACAGGTCGGCCATGCCCTGGCCATGTTCGGCGGAAAAAGGGACAGGTTCGCCAAGGCCCAGCGAAAAAGATTCCATGACGCCATCGTCGGCCGCTTTGCCCTCCGCCTTGTTGGCGACCAGTATCACCGGCGCGTCGTTGGCGCGCAGCCAGCGGGCGATTTCCTCGTCCAGCGGGGTGATGCCCGCACGCGCGTCGATCATGAACAGGGCGACGTCGCAATTTTCCACCGCCGCCTCGGTCTGCATCCGCATCCGGCCGGGTAGGCTATTGGCGTCCTCATCCTCATAACCGGCGGTGTCGACGATCGTGAAGTCGAGGCCCAGCAGATGCGCCTCGCCCTCGCGCCGGTCGCGCGTCACGCCGGGCTGGTCGTCGACCAGCGCCAGCTTCTTGCCGACCAGACGGTTGAAGAGGGTGGACTTGCCCACATTGGGACGCCCGACAATGGCTACGGTGGGCAGCATGGTGGCCCGTTTCCTTCTTAAGATTCAAAATCGATAAACGCCGTGCTCCCGCTCAGGCGGGGGCCAGTCCAGACGAAGGAACTGGACCCCCGCTTGAGCGGGAGCACACTTAGCATATTCGCGTCGCTTAACGGAACGCCGTCAACTTCCCGTCGTCGGCCAGGACGTAGAGCATGTTGTTGGCGACGATCGGCGAAAGCGACATGGACCGATCCATGTCCACCGTCGATTGGACCGATCCGGTGGCGGGATCGACATAGACCATCTCGCCGCGGGTCGATACGACGATCAGCCGGCCGCCAGCCAACACCGGGCCGGTCCAACGGATCGCCTTGTCCTTCTTCTTTTCCTTCTGCCAGCGGCGCAGCTGGCTGACCCAGCGAATCTTGCCGGTGGCGCGCGCGACGCAGAGCAGTCGGGCGTCGCTGGTCACCGCGAACACCCATTCGCCCACCACCCAGGGGGTCGAAATGCCCGCAATGTTGATTTCCCACAGGCGCTGGCCGCTGGTCAGTTCATAGGACGCCATGCGGCCGCCCTGGCCGATCGCAAAGACGCGGCCGCGATCGATCACCGGATCGGCGTCGATATCGGTCAGCGATGCGACGGCGGTCGAAATGCTGGTGCGCGACAGGGCGTCGCCCCACAAGGTACGGCCATTTTCATAGCGATAGGCGTTGATTTCGCCCGAACTATAGCCCGCGATCACGGTGCCCTGCGCGGCGGCCGGCGCGGCGACGCCGAAAATGCCGGTGACCTGCAAGGTGCCGCTGTCGGTCCACTGGGTTTCGCCGTCGGACTGGTTGAGCGCGAACACCTGATTATCCTGGCCCATCACATAGACATGGCCGTTTTCCAGCGTCGGTGCGCCGCGCAGCGGGCCGGACAGATGCTTTTTCCAGAGGATCGCGCCGTCGACGCCATTCAGCGCGAAGACGTCGCCAAAGCCGGTGCTGGCGAACACCCGGTCGCCCAGGACGCTGACGCCGCCGCCAAACAGCACGCGGCCATTGCCCTTGCCTTCGGACGGCAGGTTGGTCTGCCACAATTTTCCGCCGCTGGCGGCGTCGAAGGCGATGACATGCGCGCCCGCGTCGGTCACGAACAGCTTGCCGCCCGCGACGACCGGCGATGCGGCCAGCCGCGCCTGGGGCGAGCTGCCCTCGATCGAAGCGGTCCACACCTGCGAGGGCGATCCGCCCAGCGAGACATGGCCCATCGCCTTGGATGGGTCCCCGCCCGGCTGCGACCAACTGTCGTTGACATAGGGGGCGGGCAGCGTGACCGGCACATCGGCCAGGCTGGGTTCGACCTCGACACCCTGTTCGTTGTTCAGGATCGATGTGCGGTTGCCGACGACCGGCGTCTTGGGGCCACCCTTCTTGCCGCCGATCACGCCGCAGCCAGCGAGTAGGGCGACCATCGCGGCCATCGTTACGACACGGCCTATCGGCGCGAATTTCATGCTGGTCATTCCCATCCGCTCGGTCATCCTTCGCTCGGCTCGGCCGGAATCTCGACCGCGTCGATCCCCATTAATCCTGCCATCTGTCGCGCGCGTGAACGGATCGACTGCGGCACGTTGGCGTCCTTCGCGATTCCGGCGAACATAGGCCCGGCCAGGTCGGTCTTGCCCATCTTCATATAGGCGATCGCCACCAGTTCGCCGGCGCTGCCGAACCAGGGCGCGCCCTCGATCGCCAGCGGCTTGAGCCGATCGACCACCTGCTGGGGCTTGAGCGCCTCAAACTCCAGCGCGGTCTGGCGGATCAGCGCCAGGTCGCGATAGGGCTGGTCCAGCTTGGCGTCGGCGACCATGGCGGCATAGAGGGCGATCGCGCCCTTGGCGTCGCCCTTGCGCGACGCCGCGCCGGCCTGAGTCAGCAGGGCGGATGCGCGATAGCCCGGCTGGTCGGCCTTGGTCAGCGCGTCGAGCTGCTTGGCGTCGGGCGTGCCGCCACCAGCCGCCGTCGTCAGCACCGCGTCCATCTGCTCGGACACGATTTCCGACTGGGTCTTGCTGTAATGCTGCCAATAAAGCCAGCCGCCAAAAGCGACCAGGCCCAATACGACGGCGACCAGAATCCAGCGGCCATAACGCTGCCAGAAGCCCAGAAGCTGGTCCTGGCGGACGGCGTCGTCCACCTCGCGCATGAAGGCTTGGCTATTTTGCGGCGTCAGGGCCACGATATTCTCCGAGAAATGGATCAGAAACTAAGCGCAGAAGGCGCGATCAATAGCGGCGCTTATGCCACAGGCAAATCAAATTTTGGCCAATTAGATTTTAGGCCGATACACCTGATCGTCGGTGGGAAAGCTGCGGGCCCGCACTTCCGCGGCGTAGCGGGCGGCCGCGCCGTCGATGGTCTGGGCGATATTCTCATAGCGTTTGACGAAGCGCGGCACCCGATCGAACATGCCCAACATATCTTCGGTCACCAGCACCTGCCCGTCGCAATGGGCCGATGCGCCGATGCCGATCACCGGCACGTCGACGCTGTCGGTGATGGCGACCGCCAGTTCCTCCATCACCCCTTCCAGCACCATGGCGAAGGCGCCGGCCTGCGCCACGGCGCGCGCGTCGGCCATGATCTTGGCATGTTCCTGCTGGCTCTTGCCGCGCGCGCCATAGCCGCCCAGCGCGTTCACCGCCTGCGGCGTCAGGCCGATATGCGCCATCACCGGGATGCCGCGCTGGCTGAGGAAGGAAATCGTGTCCGCCATCGCCTCGCCACCCTCCAGCTTGACGGCGGCGCAGCCGGTTTCCGCCATTATCCGGCTGGCGCTGGCGAAGGCCTGTTGGGGCGAGGATTCATAGCTGCCGAACGGCATGTCGACCAGCACGACGCTGTGATAGCTGCCGCGCACCACCGCCGCGCCATGGGCGATCATCATGTCGAGCGTGACGGCGAGGGTGGAAGGCAGGCCGTAAATCACCTGACCCAGCGAATCACCGACCAGCAGCATGTCGCAATGCGGGTCGAGCAACTGCGCCTGGCGCGCGGTATAGGCGGTCAGCATGACCAGCGGTTCCTGCGTCTTCCCCTCGAACTTGCGCCGCTGGATGGCGGGCACGGTCAGGCGCTTCATCGGCGCGGGCGTGGGGTTGGCGCGGCTGGTCGCGGTGTCGATCGTGAAGGTCGTGGACATGGACGCGCTCTACCGCAGCGTGGCGCGGGGCGCAAATGCCAGACGGGCCGGAGCGGTATGACGCGCCGACCCGGCTCGCGCCGTCATGGTCAGAACGAAACTTTGATCGTGCCGCCCCAGGTCTGCGGATCGCCGACCTGGCCGGCGATCAGGCCGGTGTTGCCCGGCGCGACCTGCAGATTTTCGATATAGTCGACGTCGAAGGCGTTGCGGACCCAGCCGAAGATGTCGAACCCTTCGCCGCGGAACCCGGCGCGGAAGTTGGTGAGGGCATAGCCCTTCACGTCGGTATAGATGGACGGCGAGGCGTTGCTGTTCCAATGGGAACGGTAATTGCCGTCCACGCCCAGATAGGCCTGGCCTTCCTTCGCCAGCAGCGTGACCGGAATGTTATATTCTGCGCCGTAGGAGAAGGCCCATTTCGACACGCCGGGCAGGGTCTGGCCGGAAATGTCGCACTGGCGCGGGCTGAGCGCGCCGGGGACGCCCGGCTGCGAATAATCCGCCGGCTGTCCCGAAGGCTGCAACGTGCCGCCCGACAATTCGGGCGGGCAGGGGGCGTTGGTGAACTTCTTATATTGGGCGTCGGTATAGGCGGCATTGGCATAGGCGGTGAAACGGTTGCTGGCGACGATCTTGAAGTCCGCCTCGATCCCCTGCGAGCGCACCCTTTCCGCATTGGCGAGATAGCCGCGCACCGTCCCGAACTGACCGCCATTCACCGTCGCCTGGAAATTCTTGATGTCGGTGCGGAAGGCGGAGAGGTTGAAGGTCGCCCGGCGATCCCAGAACTGCGTCTTCAGGCCAATTTCATAATGGTTGACCGATTCCGGCTTCACTGTGCCGGCGTCGTAATTGACTGTATTGTCGGCGTTGAGCGGCAGGCCGTTCTGGTTGATGCCCAGCGTCTTGAAGCTCTTGGCGTAGGTCGCATAGGCGAGGACGTCGCGGGCGACCTTGTAATTGACGTTGAGATCATAGGTGAAGTTCCACGCGCTGTCTGACGGCGCGCTGACCTGCGGCTGATAGACGCCGCACTGGGCGGCCAGCACCGATCCGGCGGCAGGCGTGGGGGTGCAACTGATGATTGCACCGGCGCCATTGGTGACGATGCGTTCGTAGAAGCCCGACTTCTTGTCATAGTTGAGGCGCGCGCCCGGCTGGATCGTCAGCGCGTCGGTCGCCTTCCAGCTGACCTGCCCGAACAGCGCGACGCTGGTGCTTTTGAGCCATTGGGTGTTGCTGGCGGTCAGCCCTTCCAGGACGCTGGGATCGTTCGCCAGCGCGCCGGTCAGGCTCCATTGGCTGGCGGCGCTGCCCTGCTGTTCGGTGCCCTGGGTGTCGATCCGCTGCTTGAAGCCGAACAGGCCGACGACGAAATCGACCTTCTCGCTTTCGTAATTGTAGCGAAATTCCTGGCTATACTGGTCCTGCTGCGACGGGTTTTGCGATTTGGCGACGATCGACAGGCCGGTGAAGTCGCGGTCATTTTCCGGCTTCCAATCCCAGAAGCGCCAGGCGGTGACGGACGTCAACGTGCCGGGGCCGACATTCCAGACCGCCTTGGCCGACACGCCGCCGATCTTGTTGCCCGCATTCAGGTTGGAATCGAGGTCGCTCAGGCGATCATAGGGGTTGCGGCTGGGCACGACATAATTTTGCGCGACGGCCAGCGCATCATATTGGCGGGCGAGCGCGCGCTGGGTCTTGCCGACGCGCACGAAGGTCGTGCCGCAACATTCCGGGTCCTGCTTGCTATAGTCGCCCGACAGGGTGATGCTGAAATCGTCATTGGGCTTGAACAGCAATTGGCCGCGAATGCCCAAATTATCCTGTTCGTTGATCCAGCGCTGGCTGGTGACATTGTAGAGCGTGCCGCGGCGGGTGGTCGCGGCGATCGCGATGCGGGCGGCGATCGTGTCGGTCAGCGGACCGGACACGGCGGCCTTGGCCTGCTTGTAATTGAGGTTGCCCACGGTCAGTTCGGCGCGCCCTTCGAAATCGAAGGTCGGCTGGTTGGTCGTGATGTTGATCGCGCCGGCCGTCGTGTTCTTGCCATAGAGCGTGCCCTGCGGCCCGCGCAGCACTTCGACCTGGGCTACATCCAGAAAGTCGAAGGTCGCGGCGGCGACGCGGCTGTTATAGACATCGTCGACATAGATGCCGACGCCCTGTTCGAAGCCGTCGCTGGTCAGGCCGAACGGCACGCCCAGGCCGCGGATGTTGACCGACGTGTTGCGCGGGTTGGTGGTGTAGACCTGCAAGGTGGGGGCGAGCTGTTGCAGCTTCACGATGTTGAAATTGCCCGTCGCTTCGATGCTGTCGCCCTTCACGACGGAAATGGCAAGCGGCACTTCCTGCGCGGTTTCCTGTCGGCGACGGGCGGTGACGACGATCACTTCGCCGCGCACATTGGGTTGCTGGACGTCACCGGCGGCCGGCTGAACCGCATCCTGCGCGAAGGCGCCGGGCGTGATGATGGAAACGCCCGCGACGCTCGCGAGCAACAGAAAACGCGCAATCATGATATTCCCCTTTATCCGGCTGTCCGGTGGTTTCTGATCGCGGCGTTTCCGGTCGTCCGGTCAAAGCCGATAATAAGGGATGATATGGCAATGCGGCTCACCCCCTGCCGCCTGGACCGCTTGTCGCAGCCCGAAATTCCGTTTCGCCCCCGCCTGATCGCTCAGTTGGTCAGGCGGGTCTTTTCCGTCACGTCGATCTGGACCACCCGCGCGTCATGCACGGTCAGCGTGATCGATCCAAAACGCAGCGCCTCCAGCACGCTGCGCACCTTGTCGACGCTGGCGACGACGTCGGGACGCAGCTCCGGGCGAGCGCCGTCGATGCGGGCGTGGCGGAGTTCGATGGGTTTATGTTCGCTCATGGGCACCTCTGGTTCCGTCTAATATCTCAACTGTAAAGATAGACAAAAAAGCAAATATTAGGGGCGCGCAAGTTTGCCTTGTCGCGCCCCTGTGGGGTGAGCTTTAGGGATGCAGCGTCGGGCGCACAGCCTGCGCCATGGGCAGCGCCGGGCGCATCTGGCGCATGGCCGACGCCTGTTCCTGCGCATTGTCGATCAGCCGTTCGAGCAAGCATTGCCCGAACTGCCAGTCGCCCAAACCCGACTGGGCGTTGATGTGGCCGGCATGACCGGCATCGACAAATTGACTGCCCCAATATTTGCCAATGCTATGGGCGCGTTCGAAGAAGATATAGGGATCGTCGCGACTGCCCACCAGGATAGAGGGGAAGGGCAGTTGCGCGCGGGGTGTTGGGCCGAATCCGCCGATCGTCTCTGGCGTTTCCATCCGGTCGCAATCGGGCGGCGCGACCAGCAGCGCGCCGGTCACCGGCCAGCCATAGGCCTGGCTTTGTAAGGCGCCCCACCAGGCGACGGCCAGGCAGCCCAGGCTGTGCGCCGCCAATATGACCGGTCCGTTCGCTTCGCGGATGGCGGCGTCGAGCCGCGTCACCCAGGCATTGCGGTTGGGGCTGGCCCAGCTGCCCAGGTCCACCCGCTCGCAATCGCCGCGCGTGTCTTCCCAGATTGTCTGCCAGTGGCCCTTCCCGCTATTGTTGAGGCCGGGGATGGTCAGCACGACCGGTTGGCGCGTGTCACCCGAAAAACCGAATCGCTCCATGGTCTGATCCTCATCCTTGCTATCGAGGCTCCGACAATAATTCTATTCATCTGGTAGACAATGGGCAAGCGGCGAAATGTGGTGAAATCTAGGCAGCCGGAAAGACGCCATCACAGCGGGATCGTCAACAGCAATGCGGCCGGGCCGGCATGATGCCGGCCCGGCCGATCGGTCACGCCTCCGGACGCCTTACCAGGGGTAGATCAGGCCATAATATTGGTAGACGTTGCGACCATAGCCGTCGTCATAATCGGGACGCTGGTCCGCACCATAACGTGGGGCATTTTCGAGCAGTTGCTTGTCGAGATCGACGACATAGCCATGCTGGCCGGTGTCATAGGCCAGCATCGACCAGGGCAGGGGATAATGGTCGTGCCCCATGCCCAGAAAGCCGCCGAAGGACAGCACAGCGTAACGCACCTGGCCGCTGCGCTTGTCCACCATGAAGTTGGAGATCTTGCCCAGGCGTTCGCCCTGGCGGTTATAGACGGCGGTGCCTTCGACCCGGTCGGAGGCGATAAGGTCGCCATGATTTTCCATAGTCAGGTCAGTCATTGTCATGCTCCTGTGAGAAATGACGCTATGATGATGCAACCATGGGGGACCGCTGGGGTTCCTTTGGCTCATCACAAGGAGCATCGCCCATGAAAATCAATCGCAGCGGTTCGGCAGTCTGGACGGGCGGCCTGAAGGACGGGAAGGGCGCCATCTCTACCCAGAGCGGCGCGCTGGACGCCTATCCCTATGGTTTTGCGACGCGCTTCGAAGGACAGCCGGGCAGCAACCCGGAGGAATTGATCGCCGCCGCCCACGCCTCCTGCTTTACCATGGCGCTGTCGCTGATCCTGGGCGAAGCCGGTTTGACGGCCGAGAAGATGGAGACGACAGCGGTCGTGACGCTGGAGAAGCTGGACGACGGTTTCGCCGTGACCGCGAGCAAGCTGACGCTCAAGGCGACCATCCCCGGCACGGACGATGCGACCTTTCAGGAACTGGCGGGCAAGGCCAAGGCGAATTGCCCGATCTCCAAGTTGCTGAAGGCCGATATCAGCCTTGAGGCGGAACTGCTGAACTGACGACCGGACGCCTGGCGCGGATATGTTCGCGCCAGGCGATATAGAGGCCGCTGACCACGATCAGCGCCGCGCCGGCCCAAGTGGTCGCCATTGGCCAATTCTCGCCGATCGCCACGCCCAGCAGGCTGGTCCAGATGATCGTCGTATAATCCATCGGCAGCACCACCGACACCGGCGCCCAGCGCAGGGCGGCGGTCAGGCACAGTTGCGCGATGCCGCCGAACAGGCCGATCAACATCAGCAATCCCCATGTCAGCGCATCATGCGCCTGCGCGACGAAGGGCATGGCGATGCCCAGCGGGATCATGGACAGGATGGTGAACCAGAACACGACGACGCCCGCCGCTTCGGTCCGGCCCAATTCACGCAGCACCAGGCTGACGCTGGCGGTCACCAGCGCGGCGGCGATGGCGACCGCGACGCCCTGGATCGGGAAATGGCCTGCGTCGGGTCGAACGATCACCAGCACGCCGAGGAAGCCGACCAGCACCGCGGCCCAGCGATGGATGCCGGTCGCTTCCCGCAAGATCAGCGCCGACAATATCGTGCCGAAGATCGGCATGGTGAAGCCGATCGTTGCGGCTTCGGCGGGTGGCAGCAGGATGTAGGACAGGAAATTGAGCAGCATCCCCGTCAGGCCCAGCATCATGCGGCTGGCATGGACGCCGATCCGCCGGGTGCGCACGGTGCGCAGGCCGCCCGCCAGCGCGACCCACAGGAGGATCATAGGCAGCGCCAGCGCCTGCCGGTAAAAGAGCGATTCGACGACATGGACGCCATGTTCGCTCGCCACCCGCACGGTCACGAACATCACCGACAGGCACAGCACGGCGATCAGGCGCAGCCCGATGGCGAAAAGCGGGCGATGGGGACGGGCAGATGCGGTCACGCCGCCGCCTTAGCCCGGTTGCGCCGTGACGCAACCGGGCCTTTGCTTATTTAACCGGCTTGCGGAATTTCAGCGTCATCCGGTCGCTTTCGCCGATGGCCAGATATTTGTCCTTGTCGACATCCTTCTGGCTGAGCACCGGCGGCAAGGTCCATACGCCCTTGGGCCAGTCGGCCGTATCCTTGGGATTGGCGTTCACTTCGGACGCGCCGACATAGTCGAAGCCGGCGGCCTGCGCGATGCGGCGGATGGTGGAGACTTTCAGATAGCCGCTGCTCTTTTCCAGCGCGCTGTCGCGATCTTCGGGCAGGCGATGATCGACCACGCCCAGCGTACCGCCGGGCTTGAGCATGTCGAAAAACGCCTTGAAGGTCGCGGCCTCGCTCCCGGCCATGACCATGTTATGGACGTTGCGGAAGGTCAGCACGGTGTCGACGCTGCCGGCCGGAATGCTGGCGGCCTCTTCGGGATGGACGACCAGCTTCACCTTGTCATAGGCGACCGGATTGGCGGCGAGGAAGCTCTTGTAGCCGTCCAGATAGCGGCCGGTGGGCTGGAGCGCATAGAAAGTGCCATGGTCGCGCAGCAGCGGCGCCAGGACTTCGCTGTACCAGCCGCCGCTTGGGCTATATTCCACAACTGTCTGACTCGGTGTCACACCGAAGAAGGCGAGCGTTTCGGCCGGGTGGCGATATGGGTCGCGGGCGACATTTTTGGGCGTGCGGCTGGGCGCAGCGACGGCGGCGGCGATCGGATCCGCCTGGTGGGCGGCGTGATCGGCATGTTGCGCGGCGAGCGGCAGCAGCGGCATGGCAAGGCCGGTCAGCAACAGGGCAACGCGGGCGAGACGATTCATCGGGGGCATCCTCTCTTTTCAGGGAGAGGGTGATGTGCCGGTCCCTTGCGCCGGGCGCAAGAGGGCGGCGGGGACAAATCCCCGCCAGCCACATAATCTTACAGCCAGCCTGTCAGAGACAGGCTTCCAGGAACGGCTGGTCGAAGCCGAACATGCGCGCCTTGTCGAGCGTATAGGGACGCAGGCCCATCGAACGATATTCGCCGATGATCTTCCCGCTGTCGTCTTCATCATGATATTCGAATTTGAACAGTTCCTGGGTGACGATGACGTCGCCTTCCATGCCGATCACTTCGGTGACGTTGGTGATGCGGCGCGACCCGTCACGCAGGCGCTTCACCTGGATGATGAGGTCGACCGAATCGGCGATCTGTTTGGAAATGGCTTCCTTGGGGATCTTGATGTCGCCCATCAGGATCATGTTTTCCATACGGCCCAGACATTCGCGTGGGCTATTGGCGTGGAGCGTACACATGGACCCGTCATGGCCGGTGTTCATCGCGGCGAGCAGATCGAAACATTCCGCGCCACGAATTTCGCCCAGGATGATGCGGTCGGGCCGCATACGCAGGGCGTTCTTGACCAGATCGCCGATGGTGATCGCGCCATGGCCTTCCAGGTTGGGCGGGCGCGTTTCCAGCGGCAGCCAGTGCGGTTGTTGCAGACGCAGCTCCGCCGCGTCCTCGATCGTCAGCACGCGCTCGCCCGGATCGATCATCTTCGACAGGGCATTGAGCATCGTCGTCTTGCCAGACCCCGTACCGCCCGAAATGACCACGTTGAAGCGGCACGCGCCAGCGATCTTCAGCGCCGTCGCCATCTTCGGGCTCATCGCGCCCCATTGGGCGAGCATGTCGATGGTGATCGGCTTGGCGGAGAATTTACGAATCGATATCGCCGTGCCTTTCAGACTGAGCGGCGGCACGATGACGTTGACGCGCGAACCGTCGGGCAGGCGGGCGTCGGCCAGTGGCGTGGTCTGGTCGACGCGGCGGCCGACCTTGTTCACGATCCGCTGCGCGATCTGGAACAGATGCTCCTCGTCGCGGAACTTGATCGGGGCGATGACCAGCTTGCCCTTCTTTTCGATATAGGTCTGTTCCGGCCCGTTCACCATGATGTCGGTGATGTCCGGGTCGTTCAGCAATTCTTCGAGCGGGCCAAGGCCCAGCAATTCGTCGACCAGCACCTTTTCCAGCGCGAACTGTTCGCGGCGGTTGAGCGTCAGCTTAAGTTCCGCCAGCACTTCCATGATGATCGGGCGGAATTCCTCCGCCAGTTCATCCTTGGTCAGTGTCGCCGCAGCTTCCGGGTCGACGCGCTCCAGCAGGCGGGGCAGCACCTGCTCCTTGATCTTGTGGACGCTCGCTTCAAATCCCTGCGGCCCGGCGTCGGGCACATGTTCGGCATTGGCGCGGTCCGACAGGCGGGCCATCGCGTCGGAATTGCGCTGCATCTGGCTGGTTGGGGCCGCCAACGGGTCGAAGGGGACTTCGCCCGGCAGCGACGCGATGTCCAGGGGCGGGAACTGGTCGCCGCCGCGCGGGGCTTCATCTTTCGGGCTGCCGCCCTGCATCGGGCGGGCAACGCCAAAGCCGGGCTTGATGCCGGCGGGTCCATTTTTCCGTCCAAAGGCGCTCATATTTCTCCGCCACTATGTTCGCGACAGGCCCGGTCGAAAGGATGGGGACCGGTCCTTGGGATGATGAAGGTGAATAAGCTGGAAACTTTGATAAATGCCTAATGGCGCGGCGGAGCAGGCTGCGGCGCTGTCACGAAGCGCGGATCGGCCGCAAACCAACTGCCGATCCGCCGTGCGCTCGACAGCAGTCGGCGGCCCTGCGGCGTCAAGGCGATGCGGCCATCGTCATGCTGGACGATATTCCCCGACAGCGTCTGTTCGCTCATCCGCCGATCGATCTGATGCAGATCGCCCAGATATTCGCGCACGAACAGTTTCTCCAGCATGGGCGGCGTCAATTGGCCGTCCTGCCGCTCGATTCGGGCCAGCAGAAACATGGTGATCGATCGGTCGAATGTGACCGGGAAGACGATCAGGAAACTGATGTTAAACGCCAGCGAGAGCGCGACAGCGCCGACCCCGGTGGACAGGTCGAGCGCGGTTATGCGCCGCGCCGCGATCGCCAGCAACAGGCCCAGCAGCAACGCGCCGATGAAGGCGATCAGCACGCCGCGGTAGAAGAGCAGCGGGATCGCGCCTAGCAGCGGCGACGCGATCAGCGCCAGATAGAGGAGGAAACCGCCGATCAGCACCAGCAGATAGATGAGGGCCAAGCCGCCCAGACGACGCAGAGTTTCCGTCATGATCCGATATCCTTGACCGATACGAGACACGCGAGCGGCTCCCTGATCCGGCAGCGCAGGCCAACCGGCGGGCCGCCGTCCGCGCGCCAGATCGGATCGACCGACGCGAAGAGCAGATGGTCGATTCCCTCGGCCTGCGCCCGGCGCCGCATGTCTTGGGGACTGAGCGCCGTTTCGAAAATCGGCCGCAGCCGGGCGATGCGCCGCTGGACGGCATCCTGGGATGCGCCGAACAGATTGGCTTCCCGATCCGCGACGCCGGTGCGCTGCACGCCATAGAGGCCGAAATTAAAGATGCGCCGATGGAGCGCGGGATTATGCTGGATCACGGCGTTGGCTGGGAGCAGGCGGGCGGCCCGTTCATAGACCCGCCGCTGGTCGTCGTCATCGGCGCGCGGGCTGATCAACTCGCTGAACGAGGTACGGAACCAGGGCGGCCGGATCAGACGCAGGCCGACCACGTCCCAGACGACGGCTGCGATCCCTAGCGCCAGCAGCAGGCGGAAGGTCAACGGCTGGCCGCGCAATGTCGGGATCGGCCCCTGCAGCCAGGCGGCAGTCCACAGCATCGCGGCGCACTGGGCGAACCAGATCGAGCGCCAGGCCAGATCGTTGTTGATGATCGTGGATTTGAGGAAGCTGGCGATGAGCAGCGAGCAGGCTGCGCTCGCCAGCAGCAGCATCTGCACCGGCTCGCGCCGGTCGAAGCGGCGCGACCGCAACCAGCCGATCGTGCCCCAAATGAAGATGCCAAACTCCATTGCATAGTTGAGCGGCAACAGCGCGAGGTGAAGCCAGATCCAGCCGCCGCCTTCGGGCAGCAGCACGGTGAAGGGGCGGACGGCAAACGCGATCGGCAATCCGCTGTCGTGGCGATAGCTGAGGAGGTCGGACAATTGCACCGACGCGGCGACCAGTGCGACCAGCCCGGCCACCGGGAGCAGCGGTTCGCGGCGCCGCAGGGCAAGGACGCCCCAGCCGACGAGGATGGGTGCGGCGGTGATCATGATCCAGACCGAGGAGCCGAAGCAGGTGGCGATGCCCAGCCCCGCAGCGCCGGCCAGCACCCAGCGCGCTGACGTCGCGCAATGCTGCGCGCGGGCGAGAAGCAGAAAGGCGCCCCATGCCGCGATCATCGCAGTCATGTGATGGGGCACCCACAGGGTCGATCGCAGCGCGAAGACGATCTCCGTATTCCACCAGTCTGACTGCGCCTCTATCTTGCCGCTGGCTATCAGCCGCACGATCATCATCAGCAGGTCCGCGCCGGAGGTGACGCAGAAGAGCAGGAGGAGGTTGAGAAAGGCGCGTTCTCGTCCGATACGGATCAGCCGGGCATCGACCGCAATCCGCCACAGCAGCGCGACCAGGGCAAGGCCCGCCCAGAAATCCGCCGCAGCGAAGGCCATGCGCGCGTCAATGACGCCGCCGCCGGACCAGAGGAGCGCGGCCGGCCAGAGGTAGAAATAATAATAATAGCCGACAAAGCCGGGGCGGGCGAAGAAGGGATCGGCGAAAGGCAGCCCCTCCCGCGCGATCGCGCCAGTGACGGCGGCATGTTTCACCAGGTCGAGATCAAGCAGCGACTGGTTGAGTGTGCCGCCGACGCTGAAATCGACAAAGACGAAGGCGACGACGATCGCCCAGAGCATGATGAACGGCGCTGCGAGCATCCAACCGGATCGTCCGGCAGGCATGAACTGGCGCGGCTGCATCAGGGCGATGAGGGCGAGCGCGCCATGCAGGCACGCCATCAGCGCCATGCCGCCGACCCGGACCAGCAGAGCATCGATCGCAGGAAGCAGAGTCACCGCCAGCAGCAGCGCCCAACTCAGCCTGTCCCAACCCCGGCCGCAATCCACCCCGAAGCGATCGAACAGGCTGGCGATGCCGACGCCAGGCAGCAATAGCCAGCCGATGCCGAGCAGAAGGCCAAGGGCCAGCCCGATGATGTCCGCCGCGAACAGGCTATCCATGGCGGACGCCATGGTGGCGGGCCGGGCCGAATCGGATCGGGTAAGGGGCTATTATCAAAAGTCGCATCGACCCAATGCCTAGGCGATCGGGGTAAATGGCTGTTTAACCGTTGCGATCGGCGGAAACGAAAAAGGCGGCCCGTATAGACGGGCCGCCCTTTTTGCACATGCGTGGCCAGTTGGCCTGTCAGCCGGCCTTTTCTGCCAGGACCGTCAGGCCCTTTTCATTCACTTCGGCAAAGCCGCCTTCGACCGGGATGATTTCCGGCGCGGCGCCGGCCGACGCAAATATCTGGATGCTGCCGTCGCGGACCGTTGACATGAAGGGCGCATGACCCTCCAGCACGCCGAAGTCGCCATCGGTGCCGGGCACCACGACCTGCCAGACTTCCGCCGAGCGGACGAGCTTTTCCGGGGTTACGAGTTCGAAATGCAGTGCCATTGTCTAGTCCTCAGAACCCCTCTCCCAACGGGAGAGGGAGGGGCCCGCCGCAAAGCGGTGGGAGGGTGAGAGCTATCGCAATGCCTTGCGCGCCCTCATCCAACTTCGACTAGCCGGCAAGCCGGCAAGTCTGCTTGTCCTTCTCCCACAGGGAGAGGATGGTTTTACGCGGCTTCCGCAGCCAGCTTCTTGGCCTTTTCGACCGCTTCGTCGATGCCGCCGACCATATAGAAGGCGTTTTCCGGCAGATGGTCATATTCGCCATCGACCACGGCCTTGAACGACTTCACCGTGTCTTCGATCTGGACGAACTTGCCGCTGATGCCGGTGAAGACTTCGGCGACGTGGAAGGGTTGCGACAGGAACTTCTGGATCTTGCGCGCGCGGGCGACGGTCAGCTTGTCCTCTTCGGACAGCTCGTCCATGCCCAGAATGGCGATGATGTCCTGCAACGACTTGTACTTCTGCAGGATCGACTGGACGGCGCGGGCGGTGTCATAATGTTCCTGGCCCACGGTGCGCGGCTCCAGCACGCGGCTGGTGGAGTCGAGCGGATCGACCGCAGGATAGATGCCCAGCTCCGAAATGGCGCGGTTGAGAACGGTCGTCGCGTCCAAGTGCGCGAAGCTGGTCGCCGGCGCCGGATCGGTCAAATCGTCTGCGGGAACGTAAACGGCCTGCACCGAGGTGATCGACCCCTTGTTGGTGGAGGTGATGCGCTCCTGCAACTGGCCCATGTCGGTCGACAGGGTCGGCTGATAGCCCACGGCCGAAGGAATACGGCCAAGCAGAGCGGACACCTCTGCGCCTGCTTGGGTGAAGCGGAAAATATTGTCGACGAAGAACAGCACGTCCTGATTTTCGACGTCGCGGAAATATTCCGCGATCGTCAGGCCCGACAGGGCGACGCGCGCACGGGCACCCGGCGGCTCGTTCATCTGACCATAGACGAGAGCAACCTTGGAGCCTTCGGTGATGGCATTGCCATCGGCATCCTTGGCGATGACGCCCGCGTCGAGAAATTCATGGTAGAGATCGTTGCCCTCACGGGTCCGTTCACCCACGCCCGCGAACACCGACGTGCCGCCATGGCCCTTGGCGATGTTGTTGATCAGTTCCTGAATAAGAACCGTCTTGCCCACGCCCGCGCCGCCGAACAGGCCGATCTTGCCGCCCTTGGCGTAAGGGGCGAGCAGGTCGATGACCTTGATGCCGGTGACGAGGATCGCGCTTTCGGTCGACTGGTCGACAAATTCCGGCGCCTTGGCATGGATTGGCGAGCGCAGTTCGGTCTGCACCGGGCCACGTTCGTCAATGGGTTCGCCAACGACGTTGAGGATGCGGCCAAGCGTGGCCGGACCGACGGGCACGCTGATCTGCGCGCCGGTGTCGGTCACTTCCTGCCCGCGGGTCAGGCCTTCGGTCGAATCCATCGCGATGGTGCGAACGGTGTTTTCACCCAGATGCTGAGCGACTTCCAGCACCAGGCGCTGGCCGTTGTTGCTGGTTTCCAGAGCCGAGAGGATCGACGGGAGCGCATCGGGGAAGGTCACGTCGACGACGGCGCCGATGACCTGCGAAATGCGGCCTACATTGTTGGTGGTTGCCATGACTGCTTCCTTGCGTGCGTGTGCTTAGAGGGCTTCCGCGCCCGAAATGATTTCGACGAGTTCGGTGGTGATCGCGGCCTGGCGGCTGCGGTTATACTGGATCGTCAGCTTGCTGATCAGGTCGCCGGCGTTGCGCGTTGCGTTGTCCATCGCGGTCATCGACGCGCCCTGTTCTGATGCGTTATTTTCCAGCAGCGCCTTGAACAGCTGGATCGCGACGTTGCGCGGCAACAGGTCGTCCAGGATCGCTTCCTCGCTTGGCTCATATTCCACCGTGGCGGGAATGGCGTTGCGGTCGGCGTCGGCCGGGATCTTGACCGGGATGATCTGCTGCTCGGTCGGGATCTGCGCCAGCGCGGACTTGAAGCGCGAGTAGAAGAGATGCGCGACGTCGAACTTGCCGTCGAGGAACATCTTGCTGAGTTCCTGTCCGATCGCCTGCGCCTGATCATAGCCGGGCTGCTTGGCGCCGGTGGTGTCATATTGCGCGACGATCTTGCCCGGATAGGCGCGGTTGATGACCGGGCGCCCCTTGCGGCCGATCAGGTAGAATTGCACCTTCTTGCCGTCCAGCTCCAGCGCGCGTGCCTTGGCGAGCGCCGCCTTGACGATATTGGCGTTGAACGCGCCGGCCAGGCCCCGGTCGGAGTTGGCGACGACCAGCAGATGGACTTCGTCCTTGCCAGTGCCGGCGAGCAGCGGGGACGCGCCTTCGCCGGCGCCGCCCGCGATCTTCGACGCCAGGCTGGCGACGACCGCTTCCAGACGGCTGGAATAGGGGCGGGCGGCCTCGGCCGCGGCCTGCGCCTTGCGCAGTTTCGCGGCGGCGACCATCTGCTTCGCCTTGGTGATCTTCTGGGTCGATTTTACCGACCCAATGCGGATCTTCAATTCTTTGAGGCTAGCCATGACGAACCCTTCAGTTCGTCATCCCAGCCTGCGCCGGGATGACGAAAAATATCTTATGCAAACGTCTTGCCGAAGCTGTCGAGCGCGGCCTTGAGCTTGGCCTTGGCGTCGTCGCCCAGATCCTTGCTGTCGCGGATCGTGGTCAGCACGTCGGCATGGTCGTGGCGCAGATAGGCCAGCATCAGCTCTTCATAGCGCGTAACGTCTTTGACCGGGACGCTGTCCAGATAGCCGTTGGTGCCCGCGAAGATCGACGCGGTCTGCTCTTCGAACGGCAGCGGCGAGAACTGGCCCTGCTTGAGCAGCTCGGTCAAGCGCGCGCCGCGGTTCAGCAGCTTCTGGGTCGAGGCGTCGAGGTCCGAACCGAACTGGGCGAAGGCGGCCATTTCGCGATACTGGGCCAGTTCCAGCTTGATCGAGCCGGATACCTTCTTCATCGCCTTGGTCTGCGCGGCGGAACCGACGCGCGACACCGACAGGCCCACGTTGATGGCCGGACGGATGCCCTGGTAGAAGAGGTTGGTTTCCAGGAAGATCTGGCCGTCGGTGATCGAAATCACGTTGGTCGGGATATAGGCCGACACGTCGCCCGCCTGGGTCTCGATGATCGGCAGCGCGGTCAGCGAACCGGAGCCGTTTTCCTTGTTCATCTTGGCCGCGCGCTCCAGCAGGCGGCTGTGCAGATAGAAGACGTCGCCCGGATAGGCTTCGCGGCCCGGAGGACGACGCAGCAGCAGCGACATCTGGCGATAGGCCACGGCCTGCTTCGACAGATCGTCATAGACGATGACCGCGTGCATCCCGTTGTCGCGGAAATATTCGCCCATGGTCACGCCGGTATAGGGCGCGAGATACTGGAGGGGTGCGGGTTCCGAAGCGGTCGCGGCGACGACGATCGAATATTCCATCGCGCCATTTTCTTCGAGCTGCTTGACGATCTGTGCGACGGTCGAACGCTTCTGGCCGATCGCGACATAGATGCAGTAGAGCTTCTTGCTCTCGTCATCGCCCGCGTTGGCGGCCTTCTGGTTGATGAAGGTGTCGATGGCGACGGCGGTCTTGCCGGTCTGGCGATCGCCGATGATGAGTTCGCGCTGGCCGCGGCCGACGGGGACGAGCGTGTCGATCGCCTTGAGGCCGGTCTGCACCGGTTCATGGACCGAGGTGCGCGGGATGATGCCGGGCGCCTTGCGCTCGACGCGCATACGCTGGTCGGACACGATCGGGCCCTTGCCGTCGATCGGATTGCCCAGGCCGTCCACGACACGACCCAGCAGACCCTTGCCGACGGGCACGTCGACGATGGTGCCGGTGCGCTTGACGGTGTCGCCTTCCTTGATCTCGGCGTCGGAGCCGAAGATCACGACGCCGACATTGTCGGCTTCCAGGTTGAGCGCCATGCCCTGCACGCCGTTGGCGAACTCGACCATTTCGCCCGCCTGGACGTTGTCGAGGCCATGGACGCGGGCGATGCCGTCACCCACGGTCAGCACGGAACCGACTTCGCTGACCTGCGCTTCGGTGCCGAAATTGGCGATCTGGTCCTTGATGACCTTCGAAATTTCTGCGGCGTTGATATCCATGACTTAGCCTTTCATCGCCTGGGCGAGCGTATTCAAACGTGTGCGGATGGAGCTGTCGATCATCTGGCTGCCGATCTTGACGACCAGCCCGCCCAGGATCGCGGGGTCGACCTTCGCGTCGAGCATGACGTCGCGGCCGACGCGCGCCTTCAGGCTCTTGGTCAGAGCGCCCATCTGGGTCTTGGTCAGGGGGTGGGCGCTCGTTACTTCGGCGCGGACCTCGCCCTTGTGATTCGACAGCAGCGTTTCATAGGCGCGGATGACCGCGGGCAGTTGGCCCAACCGACGATTCTCAGCAAGGACGCCCAGAAATTTCGTCGTCAGCGGGTCGGTGCCCATGGAGGATGCGACGGCGGCGATCGTTTGGCCACTTACATCCCGGCTGAGTACGGGGCTGTTGATCAGGCCCTTGAAATCGGGGGATTGGGCGACGGCCGCCTTCAACCCGGCCAGGCTGCCTGCCACCGTGTCGAGTGCGTTCGCGTCGCGGGCCAGATCGAACAGCGCCACCGCGTAGCGGCCGCTGAGGCTAGCCTGAATGCCGCTGTTAATCTCCACGCGCTTGCCGTCCTCCGTAATTGCGGGTCATGCAAAAAGAGGGCGCGGTCTGATCCCGTCCCGTGCCCCTGTTGCCCGGCCGGTTAGCAGCGGGATTATGACTATGCAAGTCATGTGACGCGATTCCATCGATAGTGCGAAATCACGTCTATTTGACTGAGTATTTCAGCCGCGACGAATCGGTTATTCGGCAGGATCGGCCGGGGCAAGCCGTCCCTTTTGGCAATGATAGACAATCCGCTCGTTGGGCTGGGCGGACAACAACGCGCCAAGGTCGGTCTGGAGCGTGGCGATCCGGGCGAGCAGGGCGGAGTCGGCGCCGCAGCCCTTGATCGTCCCCTTACCCGTCTCGTCCTTCAAAAGCGCGCGCGCCTTGTCCATCGTATCCAGATCAGGCAGCCAGCGTTGCACCCGCAGCGTGCCGGTCGCCGGGTCGAACTGGCTGGTGGACACATAATTGGCCTCGTCGGGCACGCTGGCGCGCTGCCACAGGGTGCCGGACGCGACATATTGGGTGTCGCCGTTGACGCAGCCGCCTTCCGCCCAATTGAGGCCGATATCGTTGGGCTGTGATATCGTCAGCCTGCTGCGCGCCAGGTCGATCTTGCAGACATTCTCGCCGCTCCAGGCGAAGGCGCTGTTGCCCACGATAGACTTGTCCGCAGGCAGCTTCACTCGCTCGTCGATGCTGGCAAAGCTGGGCTTGAGGAAGAAGAGGCCCAGCGCCGCGAACAGCAGCACGCCGCCGCCCGCCAGGAACCAGGTCGACTGTTTTTCCTTGCCCTGTGTGTAGAACAGCCCGCCCGCGCCCAAGCCCAGAACCGCGAGCGCCAGCAGGACGGCGGCGCCCGCCATCGCATTTTCGCGCGCGGTGATGACGTCGCGTTCCGCGGCGTCGCGGGCGCGGGTTATCGCCTGTTCGCGCGCGTCGGCGCTGGCCCGGCTCTTCTGCTCGGTCGCCTGCGATTCGCGCTGGGTGATGCTGGCCTCCGCCGCGTCGGCCTCCGCCATGGAGCGGCAGGGCACGACGGTATGGAGCGAGGAAACGCCGGCCTGGCGCAGGAAGGAGGCGACCTCGCGCCAAGACACGGCGAATCCGAATTCCGCATCATTGCCGTCCGACACCGACCCGAAGCTGTTGACGCCCAGCACCCGGCCGCAATCGTCGGTCAGCGGCCCGCCGCTGTTGCCGGCCGCGAGCGGGGCGGTGTGCAGCAGCGTGTCGAAACTCTGGCTGGCGCGGCCGGACGAGATATTACCACTGGTCTTCACCGTCGCGAGCGGCTCGACCATCTGCTTGAGGCCGAGCCCCTGCGCCCGATCGACCGTGCCGGGATAGCCGATCGCGGTCACATGCTGCCCGTCGGTCACGGCCCCGGCGTAGAAGGTCGACACCGGCAGGCGGCCTTCCTCCAGCTTGATCAGGGCCAGGTCGTTGCCCGGCGAATAGGCGATGATTCGCCCGCCATAGGTCTTGCGCCCTTCCGACGGTATGACGCCGATGACGAGATTTTTCTCCTCGCGCGCCAGTTCGACGACATGGGCGTTGGTCAGCACCTTGTCCGGTGCGACGGCAAAGCCGCTGCCATGGCCGACGAAATAGGCGTCTGATCCATCTGTCGCGACCAGCGCGACGCGCACGACCCCGCGTGCGGCGGCGGCGATGTCCTGCTGTTCGGCATGGAGCGACGCAGGCGCAAGCAAGGCGATCAGGCAGCCTAGGGCAGGGGCGAAGCGGCGGAATAGGGCGATCATCGTGGCGCATTCATATGCGATGCCGGGCGCGGCGCAATCGGGAAATGCCGCGGCGCCTTTGACAGCAAGGCGCGGGAAGCATGGTCAAGCGCGCCGGGCTATCCCATATGCATGAACCAGATGACTCGCTTTAAACCCGCCCCAAACCGCGTTGACGCCGCGATGCCGGACGATAACGCCTGCTGGGACGCCTTCGTGGCGCGCGACCGGGCGATGGACGGTCGCTTCGTCGGCTGCGTCGCGACGACCGGCATCTATTGCAAGCCCAGTTGCGCCGCGCGGCACCCCAAGCGGGAGAATATGGCCTTCCTGCCCGATCCGGCGGCGGCGCGAGCGGCGGGCTATCGCGCCTGCCTGCGCTGCCGTCCCGATGCGGTCGGGCGCGACCGGCTGGCGGTGGCGGCGGCGATCGCCTTTATCGAGGCGGCGGAGGAAACGCCCCGGCTGGAGGCAATCGCCGTCCATGCCGGCTATGCGCCGCATCATTTCCACCGCCTGTTCAAGCGCGAAACGGGGCTGACCCCCGCCGCCTATGCCCGCGGCGTGCGGGCTGGGCGGCTCAAGGCGGCGCTGGCGCAGCCGGGCAGCGTGACCGCGGCCATCTATGACGCGGGCTATAGCGCGCCGAGCCGGGCCTATGCTGATGCGCGGCAGCATCTGGGCATGACGCCGAGCGCCTGGAAGGATGGCGGGCGTGGCGCGGCGATTCGTTGGCGCGTGGTGGACACTAGTCTGGGGGCGATGCTGGTGGCGGCGACGGACAAAGGGTTGTGCCGGATCAGCTTTGATGAAGGAGAGGCGGACTTGCGCGCGCGCTTCCCCCACGCCACGCTGCTGCCTGCGGACGAGGCGCTCGACGCGATGGCGCAGCGGGTGGCGGCGCTGGTCGATGATCCCGCGTCTGGCGCCGACCTGCCGATCGATGTGCGCGGCACGGCGTTTCAGCAGGCGGTCTGGGCGGCGCTGCGCGCGATCCCGGCTGGCGAGACGCGCAGCTATGGCGCAATCGCCACGGCGATCGGACGCCCCGGCGCGGTCCGGGCGGCGGGGAAGGCGTGCGGCGGTAATAATCTGGCCGTGCTCGTCCCTTGCCACCGCGTTGTGCGCGGGGACGGCAGTATCGGCGGCTATGCCTGGGGCATTGAAAGGAAGCAGGCGCTGCTGGCGCATGAAAGGCGCAAGTGATGGATTAAATTCATCTTTTCATTTCCGTCGCGCTCCGCCACCTTGGACCGGGACTTTGGGGGAACATGGGCGAATGATGCGAATCTGCGTGAAGGCGCTGGCTGGGTTGGCGCTGGCGCTGTGCGGGATGGGAACGGCGCAGGCGGCGTGGTGGCAGGCGCAGGGCCGGCATTTCACGGTCTATAGCGAAGGCAATGACGAGAAATTGCGCGACTTTGCCGAACGACTGGAGAAGTTCGACTTCCTCCTGCGGCGATTGACCGGCGTGGCCAGTCCGGAAGCGGGCAGCCCGGTGAAGGTCTATATGCTGTCCAGCGAGGCCAAGGTGAAGGCGCTGGCGCGCAACCCCAATGTCGCGGGTCATTATACGACCTCGCAACGGACGGCCTATGCGTTTCTGTCGCGCGGCGGCAAGGACAGCAAATTCGACGTGGGCGCGGAAGAAGTCCTCTTTCACGAATATACCCATCATTTCATGCTGCACCATTTTCCCGCCGCTTATCCGACATGGTATGTCGAGGGGTTCGCGGAATTTTTCTCGGTCGTTAAGTTTCCGAAAGATGGCTCGATCCAGTTCGCCCATGTCCCCATGGCGCGGGTGCCGGGGCTGGTGCTGGGCCAGCCCTATCCGCTCAAGCAGCTTTTCGCCCGCGATACCGAGGGGCTGAACCTGCGCGATGGCGATCGCTATTATGGCACGGCATGGCTGCTGACCCATTATTATTTTCAGCAGAAGAATGCGCGCACAGCAGAAATTACCCAGTATCTGCGCGATCTGGCCAGCGGCGCGGGTGACGTTCAGCCGGACCGCTATTTCAATGGTGGACTGGATGCGCTCGAAAAGGATCTTAAGGCCTATATGCGCCATCGGCTGAATATTTCGGTGCTGACCCCCAAGGAGATGGTGATTGGGACGATCGCCGTCAGCCCAATCGATCAGGCCCAAGGCGCTCTGATGGAAGATGAGCTATGGCTCATCCACCGTCCGCCTGAAGATGAACTTCCGGGCATTGCAGCGACGATCCGCACCAAGGCGGCGCAATATCCCGACAGCGCTTATGTGCAGGCGCTGCTCGCCGAAGCGGAATGGGCGGTCGAACAAAAGGACGCTGCGCTGGCCGCTGCCGACCGGGCCATCGCGCTCGACCCTAAATCGGCGCGCGCCTATGCGGTGCGGGCGAATGTGCTGCTGGAGCGAGCGCAGGACAGTGACGAGGAAGGCGACTGGAAGGCCGCGCTCACATCCATCGTGCGCGCTAATCGGGCCGATACCGAAGATCCGGTGCCGTTGGCGCTTTTCTATCGCTATCACGCCATGCGCGGGGGCAAGATGCCGGATTTGGGCTATGACGGCCTCTACAAGGCGTTCACCCTGTTGCCGCAAAATCCCAATTATCGCTTCAACATGGCGCAGGCGATGGCGTTTCGCGGCGAATATAAGGCCGCATCGATCCTGCTCGATCCGATCGCCTTCTCACCTCATGGGTCGGGGATGCGCGACGCGGCGTTGAAGATGAAGGCGCAATATGAGGTGCGAGGTGAGAAAAAGGCCGCTGCTAAGCCCGCTGTTCAACCGGCTGGAAATCCCGCACCCGCTTCATGACGGCGGCGCGCGCCGCACCGCTCATGCTACGCCAATGGACGATCTCCTCTATCGTCCGGCCGCATCCGGTGCAGCTTTTCCGCTCCCGGTCCAGCGCACAGAGGTTTCGGCACGGCGTTTCCATCACATGAAGCTGTAGGGATCGACGTCCACCGCGACGCGCGTCCCCGATTTCCACGCCAGATTGCCCAGCCATTCGCGGATCGCCGTCTGGACATCCACCGATCTCGTCGCATGGATCAGCAGCCGATGGCGATGGCGCCCGCGCAGGACGGACAGCGGCGCAGGCGCAGGGCCATAGACGCGCATCCCCTCGATCACCGGGGCCGACTTGCCGATCAGCCGCGCGGTCTGCGCGGCGTCGTCCGCATTTTCGCTGGAAATGATGATCGCGGCGAAGCGGCCGAACGGGGGCGCGTTGGCGCGCCGCCTGTTCTCCGTCTCGACCGCGTAGAAGCGTTCGGTATCGCCCTCGATCAGCGATTCGATCACCTCGCTGGTAGGCATCCGGGTCTGAATGAAGACCTTGCCCGGCTTCTCGCCGCGCCCGGCGCGCCCCGCGACCTGCACGATCTGCTGGAAGGTCCGCTCCGCCGCGCGTAGGTCGCCGCCCTCCAGCCCCAGGTCCGCGTCGATCACGCCGACCAGCGTCAGATTGGGGAAATGATAGCCTTTGGTGACGAGTTGCGTGCCGACGATGATGTCGATGTCGCCGGCCTCCACCGACTTGACGAAATCGGCGACGCGGGCTGGGGAGGATAGCGTATCGGACGTGGCGATGGCGGTGCGCGCCTGCGGCCACAGCGCCTTCACCTCGTCGGCGATCCGCTCGACGCCGGGGCCGCAGGCGACCAGGCTATCCTCCTCCTTGCAATCGGGGCAGCGGCGCGGGGCGGGGATCACATGGCCGCAATGATGACAGGCGAGGCGGTGGGTCAGCCGATGTTCGACCATCCAGGCGGTGCAATTGGGGCATTGGAAGCGATAGCCGCAATGACGGCAGAGCGTCAGCGGCGCATAGCCGCGCCGGTTCAGGAAGAGCAGGCTCTGCTCGCCCTTGGCCATCACCTCGTCGATCGCCTTGACCAGAGGCGGGGCGATCCAGCGGCCGCGTTCGGGCGGGTCGGTCAGCAGGTTGATGCCCTCGATCGCGGGCATCACCGCCCCGCCATAGCGCGCAGGCAGCTTGATCTCCGCATAGCGGCCCAGTTCAACCTGGTGGCGCGTCTCGATCGCGGGAGTGGCGGACGCAAGGATGACCGGGAATTTCTCGATCAACCCGCGCATCACCGCCACGTCGCGGGCATGATAATGAACGCCGTCCTCCTGCTTGAAGCTGGCCTCGTGCGCCTCGTCCACGACGATGAGGCCGAGATTGGGATAGGGCAGGAACAGCGCCGATCGCGCGCCCACCACCACCTGCGCCTGTCCGCTGGCGATGGCGCGCCACGCCCGCCGCCGCTCGCTTTGGTGCAGGCCGCTATGCCAGTTGACCGGTATGGTGCCGAACCGCTTCTCGAACCGCTCCAGAAAGGGTTCGGTCAGAGCGATTTCGGGCAGCAGCACCAGCACCTGTCGATTCGCCCTGATGGCCGCCGCGATCGCCTCGAAATAGACCTCGGTCTTGCCGGACCCGGTGACGCCGTCCAGCAGGAAAGGCGCGAAATCTTGGCGCAGCACCGCGTCCGCCATGGTCGTCGCGGCACTGGTCTGCGCTTCCGACAGCACGGGCTGCGCATGGCCGGGATCGGGCATGGGGAAGGGGGTGTCGATGCTCACCTCCACCGGCTCGAAAATATCCTGCTTGATGAGGCCGCGGATAACCGCGTCGCTCACCCCGCCGATCATCGCCAGTTCGCGGATCAGCCCCTGCCGTTCGCCGATCCGCTCCAGCGCCTGCGCGCGCTGCTCGGTCATCCGTTCGGGCACGGCCCCAGTGGCGCGATATTCGATCACCGTCCGCGTGCCCTCCAGCGCCGCCATGGACGACAGCGCCATGCGCAGCACGGCGGCGGGGGGGCTGAGATAATAGTCCGCGGTCCATTCGATCAGCCGGCGCAGCGTTTCGGGCAGCGGCGGGGCGTCCACCACCTCCAGCAGATTGCGCAGCCGATTGTCGCCGACCGTCTCGATGTCCGGGAAGCTGTCCTCCTCCCACACCACGCCGATCAACTGGCGCGGCCCCAGCGGCGCGATGACGATGCTGCCGGGCGTGACGGTCATGCCATGGGGCACGCGATAGTCGAGCGGCCCCAGGGCGGCGTTGAGAATGAGGACACGGGCGCGCGAAGACATGGGCCATCCTTAGCGCGCCGGGCGCGGCTGGCAAATCGTCACAGCCGCCAACTGAGTGTCAGCCAAGGAATATGGGCGACCGTATCGGGCCGTCCGTCGCGAAAATTCTGCTGGCGCATATAGAGCAGTTGCGCGTCCACCATGCCAGTGATCGGATGGCGCAGGCCGATCTGATTACGCATCGTCGCCAGCCCGGTCTGGTCGCTCGGCCGCGCGCGGTTGAGGTGGAAGAAGATTTCGGTCGCCGCGATCACGGTCCATCGCTTCGCTCGGTCGATCGGCGCCGCCGCCTGCACCCGCTGGCGCAACCGCCAACTGGCTTCATCCGCCGTGCTGAAGAAACGCTGCTCGATCCGGGTGCGGCTTATCCAGATGCCGCTGGTCCACGTCGCCTGTTGGAACAGGCGCATTTCCTGATCCACCTCGCTGCGCAGATAGGCGATGCCGCCGCCCAGTTGCAGCGCGGGGGTAATCCTGTGGTCGATCGCGACGCGGGCGAGAAACTGTTCGCCGCCGCTCTGGCCGTCGGATCGGATACGCTGGCTTGAATCGATGGTGACGATATTTGTGTCGCCGGCGTGCAGGATCGCCTGCTCGGTAATCCATGCCTGTGTTTCTTCGGTCGCGGCCCCCGCCGGCGATGCGCCCCATAGAGCCATCGGAATCGTCAGCAGACGGGCGTCGCGCTTCATATTGGGTCCTTTGAAAAGATGCGTCGGCCTTAGTCGCGCGGGGCAGGGGATGCAATTCATGCCGTCACCATGGCGAATCCGACCGCCAGCGGTTAAAGGAGCGCGATTCGCCCTATCCCGGAGTGCCCCATGAAATTCTTCGTCGACACCGCCGACACCGCCGAAATCCGCGAACTGGCCGCCACCGGCTTGCTCGACGGCGTCACCACCAACCCCTCGCTGATCCACAAGTCGGGCCGCAAGTTCCTGGAAGTGGTCGAGGAAATCTGCGGCATCGTGGATGGCCCGGTGTCCGCCGAAGTCGTCGCGCTCGACCATGAGACGATGATGAAGGAAGCCACCGTGCTGCGGAAGATCGCCGACAATGTGTGCATCAAGGTGCCGCTGACGATCGACGGCCTCAAAACCTGCAAGGCGCTGACCGACGACGGCGCGCTGGTCAATGTCACGCTCTGCTTCTCGGCCAATCAGGCGCTGCTGGCGGCGAAGGCCGGCGCCAGCTTCATATCGCCCTTCGTCGGCCGTCATGACGATAACGGCTTCGACGGCATGGCGTTGATCCAGGATATCCGCCTGATCTACGACAATTACGGCTTCGACACCGAAATCCTGGTCGCCAGCGTCCGCCACCCGATCCATGTGCTGGAAAGCGCCCGTATCGGCGCCGACGTGATGACCGCGCCGCCCGCCGTCATCAAGCTGCTGTCCAAGCATGTGCTGACCGACAAGGGCCTCGAAGGCTTCGCCGCCGACTGGGCCAAGACCGGCCAGACGATCCTGTGACTTTTCCGGGCCGGGCGCAGGAACCTGCGCTCGACCCGTTTATTCTCCTTGAATAAAAGGAGAAAAGCGATGTTCGTCGCGGTCTATTGGTGGCGGGTCCATCCCGGCAAGGAGGATCAGTTTCGCGCCGCCTGGAGGCGCGGGACCGACCTGATCCGGGAAAAATATGGCAGCTATGGCTCGCGTCTGCATCGGGACGCCGATGGTCGGTTCGTTGGCTATGCCGAATGGCCCGACGAGGCGACGTGGCGGGAGGCGTTCGAACAGAAAATGGTTTATGATGATGCCGCGACGCGCGCTGCCTTCGTCGATGCGATTGCGCAGGTGCCTCCCGATGCCGATCCCATCTTCACCATGACGGTGCTCGATGACCTGCTGGAGCGTTCGCAATGAGGATGGGCGCTATGAAGACGGGCGCAAGCAAGAAGGAGAGGCGCGATGAGAGACCCTGACAAGCCGGATTTCGGATTTCTCGGCTTCGCTTTCATTCTGACGCTGTTGGGTCTGGCGATGCTGATCTTGAACTTCTAACAGCGCTCGTCGTTGGTGACCCCGGCTGGATTCGAACCAGCGACCATTCGCTTAGAAGGCGAATGCTCTATCCAACTGAGCTACGGGGCCGCGCGCGTGTCGCGATAGCGGGCGTTGCGCCAGCTTGCAATCACCTGACCACGCGATATGCAGGTGCGCATGAGCGACGGGGCGGTTCACAAGGTCGATGCAGGGGCGCTAGGTGCGCGGCCGCTGCGCTATTACGACTTCTTCATGGCGGCCTTCGTCGCGATCCTGCTCCTCTCAAACCTGATCGGCGCGGCCAAGCTGTCGACGCTGGGCGGCTTCACCTTTGGCGCCGGCATCCTATTCTTCCCCCTGGGCTATGTCATCGGCGATGTCCTGACGGAAGTCTATGGCTATGCTCGTGCCCGCCGCTGCGTGTGGGCGGGGTTCGGCGCGATGCTGTTCATGGCGCTGATGAGCTGGGTGGTGGTCGCGCTGCCGCCTGCGGACGGCTGGCCCGACCAGAAAGCTTATGAGGCGGTGTTCGGTAGCACTTGGCGCATCGTCTTCGCCTCGCTCATCGCCTTCTGGGCGGGCGAACTGGCCAACAGCTTCGTCCTCGCCCGCATGAAAATACTGACGCAGGGGCGGCATTTGTGGATGCGCACGATCGGCTCCACCGTCATCGGCCAAGGCGCGGACAGCCTGCTCTTCTACCCGCTCGCCTTCTGGGGCGACTGGAGCAATGCCCAGGTGCTGACGGTGATGGTCACCAACTGGGCGATGAAGGTCGGCTGGGAAGCGTTGCTGACGCCGGTCACCTATCTGGCGGTCAACGGCCTCAAGCGCCGCGAAGGGCTGGACGTCTATGACAGCGGCACCGACTTCACGCCGTTCCGCACCCGTCTCTGACAATTTTATGACCGCGCGGTGGCGTAACCACCTGTTTACCATTTTCCGTGCAAGAGCGGACGATGAGCAGGCAGTCGCACCGGCAGTTCACCGGACCATTTTCAGCCAAATCTTCCCCCGCACCGGCTCAGCGCATCGCGCGGGACGGAGCGATCGCCGCAGCCCTCGCGCTGGCGCAGCGTCGTTTCGAGGCGACCTTCCTCCATGCGCCGGTCGGCATCGCCCATGTCGGGCTGGACGGTCGCTTCCTGCTGGTCAATCCGCGCTTTTGCGAGATCAGCGGCCATGACGCGGAAACGCTCATTCGCACCGGATTCCAGCAGATCACCCATCCAGACGATCTGAACGCCGACGAAGCGCTGCTGGCGCGGCTCAATGCGGGCGAATTGCCGCGTTACGCGATGGAAAAACGCTATATCCGCGCCGACGGAACGATCATCTGGATCAACCTGACCGTCGCGATGGTGCGTGACGATGCCGACCAGCCCGAACTTTACGTGGCGGTGATCGAGGATATGTCGGACCTGCGCCAGGCCAGTTTCGAAGCGGTGCATGATCCGCTGACCGGCCTGCTCAACCGCCGCGGCTTCGCCTGTCGGGCCAAGGATGTGCTGGCCCATGCGGCCCATGCACGGCTTGGCGCCAGCCTGCTGTTCCTTGATCTCGATGGCTTCAAGCAGTTGAATGACGGGCAGGGCCATGCCGCGGGCGATGCCTGCCTGGTCGATATCGCCCAATTGCTCAAGGCGCAGGCCGATGCGGGCGATGTCGTCGCGCGCATCGGCGGCGACGAATTTCTGGTCCTTTTGGCCGACCGGGATGCACAGGCGGTCCGGGCTTTTGGCGAAGATGCGCGCCTGGCGCTCGCCGCCTATGGCATGGGCATCAGCGGCAGCTTCGGCCTGGTCACTGCCGACACGCCCGATCCGGCCGATCTCGACCGGCTGATCGCCTGCGCCGACGATGCGATGCGCGCCGCCAAGCGCGCCGGCAAGAATCAGGTTTGCGCCGCCGCCTTCATCTGACGGCGGCGCCGGGGTAGACCGCCTGCACGAAATACAGCCCGTCCGGCGGCGCGTTGAGGCCGAGCGCCGCGCGATCCCTGGCCTCCAGCGCGGCGCGTAGATCGTCCGCACGCCATCGACCCATGCCGACCATCGCCAGACACCCCACCATCGATCGAACCTGATGATGCAGGAAGGAGCGCGCCGCCGCGTGGATCGCGATGCGGTCGCCGTCACGCTCGACATCCAGCCGGTCGAGCGACTTGACCGGGCTTTGCGCCTGGCAATGGGCCGACCGGAAGGTGGTGAAGTCGTGCCGCCCGACCAGCAGCTGCGCCGCATCCTGCATCGCTGGGACATCAAGCGGCTGGATCACCCGCCACGCCAGCCCCCGCTCGAAGGTCAGCGGTGCGCGGCGATTGGCGATGCGATAGATATAGGATCGCCCGATACAGGAAAAACGGGCATGCCAGTCGTCCGCGACCGGCTCACACGCCAGGATGGAGACGGGGGCGGGTCGCATCCGGGCGTTGATCGCTTCCATCAGGCGGAAGGGCGCGATGGCCTTGTCGATCTCCGCATGGGCGCGCATGGCCAGGCCGTGGACGCCAGCATCGGTGCGCCCGGCGGCATGGACCACGGCGCGCTCGCGGGTCACGGCGAAGATCGCATCCTCGATCGTCTGCTGCACGCTGGGGCCATGGGCCTGACGCTGCCAGCCCATGAAGGGGCGGCCGTCAAATTCGACGGTGAAGGCGAAACGGGTCATATCCGGGCTGCGTCCCGCCTATCCATCCACCCGGCTCCCGGCCGGCATCTCATAACCGCGCAGCAATTCGCCAGGCGACATCGCCGCCTTGCCAGCGCGCTGGATCAGCGTCGGGCGGATCGCGTCATGGCCGCAACCGATCAGCAGGCTATCGTCCAGCAGTTCGCCTGCCGGTCCGCCATGATGTTCGACATGGGCGGCCAGGATGCGAAAGCGTTCGCCGCGATATTCGAAGAAGGCGCCGGGGAAGGGATTGAAGGCGCGCACCTGCCGTTCGACCTGATGCGCCGAATGGCCGAAATCGATCCGCGCCTCCGCCTTGTCGATCTTCGACGCATAGATGACCCCGTCTTCCGGTTGAGCGAGGGGGGGGTGCTGCGCGATATCGTCCAGCACCTCGACCATCAGCGCCGCACCTGCCTGCGCTAGTTCGGTGGTCAGTTGGCCTGCGGTCTTGTCCTCGATCGGCGTGACATGCTTGGCGCGCATCGGCCCGGTGTCCAGGCCCGCCTTCATGTCCATGATCGTGACGCCGGTGACATTGTCGCCCGACAGGATCGCCCGCTGGATCGGCGCCGCGCCGCGCCAGCGCGGCAGCAGTGAGGCGTGGATGTTCATGCAGCCATGGCGCGGCGCATCCAGCACGGCGCGCGGCAGGATCAGGCCATAGGCCGCGACCACCGCTACATCGGCGTCTAGCGCAGCGAAGGCGGCCTGCACGTCGCCGTCCTTCAGCGAAACCGGCGTGCGCACCTCTATCCCCATGTCCCCGGCGCGGGCGTGGACGGGTGAGGGGCGCAGCGCCTTGCCACGGCCGGCGGGGCGGGGCGGCTGGCTATAGACCGCGACGATGTCATGACCCGCTTTCGCCAGCGCGTCGAGCGCCGGAACGGCGAAATCGGGGGTGCCCATATAGATGATACGCATAGTCTGTGTCCAGTTTCCGCATGGATAGGGCCGGCGCCGCATCCGAAATGCGCGTTAAGGCGCATTTCCAAAGAAGCTGCTCAAACCCCTTGTCTCTCCCGGTTGCAACCCTTTATCTCACGATATGGCTTCACCTGAAATCGAGACGCTGACCCAGGCGCTGTCCCGCCTGCCCGGCCTTGGCCCCCGTTCGGCCCGGCGCGCGGTGCTGCACCTGCTGAAAAAGCGCGAGGGCGCGATGGAGCCGCTGCTGCGCGCGCTGGAGGCGGTGAACGACCGGCTCGTCACCTGCCATGTCTGCGGCAATGTCGATACGATCGATCCCTGCGGCATCTGCGCCGATCCGCGCCGCGACGCCCGCGCCCTGTGCGTGGTGGAGGATGTCTCGGATTTGTGGGCGCTCGACAAATCGCGCCTCTTCCCCGGCCGTTTCCATGTGCTGGGCGGGCGGTTGTCAGCACTGGAAGGGATAAGGCCCGAAGACCTGACTATCGACGCGCTGGTCGCGCGGCTGGAGCCGGGCGGCGTGGACGAAGTCGTGCTGGCGATGAACGCCACGCTGGAGGGGCAGACGACCGCTCATTATCTGGCCGAACGGCTGGAGCGGTTTCCTATCCGCCTGACCCAACTCGCCCATGGCGTGCCGGTCGGCGGCGAACTGGATTATCTGGACGAAGGCACGCTGGCGCAGGCGCTGCGCGCGCGCAGGCCGGTGGGTTAGCGGCTCTGAGTGCGGTGCGATGGCTTGAAATATCGGGCCGTTCCGTCTATGTTCGACACATGGCAATCCTACCGATCCTTGAAGCGCCCGATCCGCGCCTGCGCACCATCTCTACCCCTGTCGATACCATTGACGACGACCTGCAAAGGTTGATCGATGACATGTTCGAGACGATGTATGACGCGCCGGGCATCGGTCTGGCCGCGATTCAGGTCGGCGTGCCCAAGCGGGTGCTGGTGATCGACCTGCAGGAACCAGAATCGGACGCAGAAGACGCCAAGCCGGTCAGGAAGCCGATGGTCTTCATCAATCCGCAGATTCTCAAGGGTTCGGAAGAACTGTCGATTTATCAGGAAGGCTGCCTGTCGGTTCCCGACCAATATGCCGAGGTGGAACGGCCCGCCGTCGTCCGCACCAGTTGGATGGACCGCGACGGCCGTATCCATGAGGAACAGCTTGAAGGCCTGCTCGCCACATGCCTCCAGCACGAGATGGATCATCTGGAAGGCGTGCTGTTCATCGACCATCTGTCACGCCTGAAACGCGACATGCTGCTCAAGAAACTGAACAAGGCGCGCCGCGCGGCGTAAATCTTTTGACATCGCGATATCGAACCGAATGTCGCTGCGCATATTATTGCTGTATCCAAGGACGTTCTGACTTGGTCAGGGCCGGAGAAAACTATGCGTGCTTGGTTCGAACGCCGCTATCTCGATGTGCTGGGCAGCATCTATATCTACAATGAGCATCGCGGATATACGGCCATCGACCGGGTGATCGAATCGGTCGTGAAGCGCTCGCCTGACGATGTGGTCCTCATCGCGCGGCTCCAGGCGCATCGGGCGGACGAGCGCAAACATTATCTCATGTTCCGCCGCTGGTTCGAACGGCGGGGCATCATGCCCTTCGCTGTGGGGCGGACCTTCGGCCATATCGACCGTTTCGTCGAAATCATGTTCGGCACGCCGATAGCCCGGCTCAAGACGCAGGACGTCGTCGAAAGCGACAGGCTGTTCGCGCGCCTGTGCCGGGTCATCGCGCTGACCGAAAGGCGGGGATATGTGCAGGTGGAAACCCTGCTCACCAACCGGATCATCCTGTCGGACCCGATTCTGACGCGCATCTTCAGCATCATTCGCAAGGACGAACCCAGCCATTGGGCGCCCTATGAAGATTGGCTCGATGCCTACGCGCAACGCGGGCCAATATGGTGGGAGCGTATCGTCGACCATGTCGTGCATGCCGAACTTCTATTCTTGAAGCTGCCCTTTTTGTTTCTCAATCCATGGGCCAGACCCCGTGGCCGCTGGCCAGACGAGGCAGACCGGAACGCCATGTCGGGCGATGGCTTGCACAATGCGCCAGTCCCAGGCGGTCCTGCATAAACGTCCGTGCCGGATGACGATCGCAACTGACAAAAACCGCTCCAAATATCGTTGGAGAGGTTTTCGTTTGAACCACGACAGGTGCGTTGCGGGGCCTATCCGATCCCGTCGGTATCCAGCGCATAGCCCGCCGACCGCACCGTGCGGATGATGTCCTGATATTGGCCATCGCCATTGATCGCCTTGCGCAGGCGGCGGATATGGACATCGACCGTGCGTAGCTCGATATCGCTGTCCTGGCCCCACACGCTGTCGAGCAGTCGCTCGCGGGAGAAGACCCAGCCGGGATGCTCCAGGAAATGCTTGAGCAGGCGGAACTCGGTGGGGCCGAGCGGGATCACCTGGCCGCTGCGGCGGACCTTGTGGCCGACCGTGTCCATCTCCACGTCGGAGAAGGTAAGCGTCTCGCCCGCCAGGGCCGGGCGCACGCGGCGCAGCACCGCGCCGACGCGCGCCACCAGTTCGCGGGGGCTGAACGGCTTGGTCACATAATCGTCCGCGCCGGTTTCCAGACCCCGGACCCGATCCTCTTCCTCGCCGCGCGCGGTCAGCATGATGATCGGAATGTTCGCGGTGCCGTTCATGCGGCGCAGGCGGCGGCAGACCTCGATCCCCGACAGGCTTTCGACCATCCAGTCGAGCAGCACGATGTCCGGCACATTTTCCTGCGCCATCAGCAACGCCTCTTCGCCGTCGACCGTATGGGCGACTTCGAAATCCTCACGCTTGAAATGCCATATCAGCAGTTCGGCCAGCGCCGCGTCATCCTCGACCAGCAGCATTTTCGCTCGTGCCATGGTCTAGTCCTCCGGCTGCATGTCGGCGCCGCGCTCGCGCTCTGGCAAGGTCTGGCCGGTGGCAGCATAATAGACCATTTCCGCGACGTTGGTCGCATGGTCGCCGATCCGCTCGATATTCTTGGCGATGAACAGCAGGTGCGCGCACTCGCTGATCGTCTTGGGATTCTCGACCATGAAGGTGACGAGCGTGCGGAACACGCTGTTGTAGAAATCGTCCACCACCGTGTCGCGTTCGACCACCGCCAGCGCCAGGTCGGCGTCGCGCGCGGCGAAGGCGTTCAGCGCATCATGCACCATCTCGCCCGCGACCTGCCCCATGGAGGGCAGCAGGGAAATGGGTTCGAGGATGCGGGTGTTGGTCGCGATCAGCGGCACGCGCTTGGCGATATTCTTGGCATAATCGCCGATGCGCTCCACCACGCTGACGATCTTCAATGCCGCGATCACGTCGCGCAGATCATTGGCCATCGGCGCGCGGAGCGCAATCACCTGGATCACCAGCTTTTCGACCTCCGCTTCGATCGCGTCGATGCGCTTGTCGCCTTCGACGACATCGGCGGCCAACACTTTGTCCTGCCGTTGCAGCGCCAGCATCGCATTTTCGATCGCCGCTTCCGCGCGCCCGCCCATTTCGGCGATCAGTCCGCGCAGCCGGTCGATTTCCTCGTCAAATGCCTTGATCGTATGTTCAGCCATGATGTCTCTCCCCCGGCTCAGCCGTAGCGGCCGGTGATATAATCCTTGGTCCGCTCCTGGCGCGGATTGGTGAAGATGTCGCTCGTCACGCCATATTCGACCAGGTCGCCCAGATGGAAGAAGGCGGTGCGCTGCGACACGCGCGCGGCCTGCTGCATGTTGTGCGTGACGATGACGATCGCGTAGCGGCCGCGCAGTTCGTGGATCAGTTCCTCGATCTTGGCGGTCGCGATGGGATCGAGCGCGGAACAAGGCTCGTCCATCAGGATCACTTCGGGTTCGACCGCAATGGCGCGGCCGATGCACAGCCGCTGTTGCTGCCCCCCCGACAAAGCGGTGCCGCTGTCGTGCAACCGATCCTTCACTTCCTCCCACAGGCCCGCGCGGCGCAGCGACTTCTCGACGATAACGTCCATGTCCGCCTTGCCCGCGGCCAGGCCGTGGATGCGCGGCCCGTAGGCGATATTCTCGTAGATCGACTTGGGGAAGGGATTGGGCTTCTGGAACACCATGCCCACCCGCGCGCGCAGCTGCACCACGTCCATCGACGGGGCGTAGATATTCTCTCCGTCCAGCGTGATCTCACCTTCCACCCGTGCCGAGGCGACCGTGTCGTTCATGCGATTGAGCGTCCGCAGGAAGGTCGACTTGCCGCATCCCGACGGGCCGATGAAGGCGGTGACATGGTCCATGCCGACGTCGATCGACACGCCCTTGATGGCCTGCTTTTCGCCATAGAAAACCTTGACGTCGCGAGCTGACATCTTGGGGTTGTCGATGGTCAGGTTGATTTGCTCTTCTGTCATGGGTGTCATTACCACCGTGTTTCAAACTTGTTGCGCAGATAGATGGCGAGGCCGTTCATCGCGAGCAGGAAAGCCAGCAGAACGATGATCGCGGCGGAGGTCTTTTCGACAAAGCCCTTGGAAACTTCGTCGGACCAGAGAAATATCTGCACCGGCAGCACGGTCGCAGGATCAGTGATGCCGCCCGGCGGGGTCGCGATGAAGGCGCGCATACCGATCATCAGCAGCGGCGCGGTTTCGCCCAGCGCGCGGGCCATGCCGATGATCGTGCCGGTCAGGATGCCGGGCAGGGCGAGCGGCAGCACATGCTGGAACACGACCTGCACCGGGCTGGCCCCGATGCCGAGCGCCGCGTCGCGGATGCTGGGCGGCACCGACTTGATGGCATTGCGGCCGGCGATGACAATGACCGGCATCGTCATCAGCGCCAGCGTCATGCCGCCGACCAATGCGGCGGATCGCGGGAGATGCGCCAGGTTCAGGAAGATCGACAGGCCAAGCAGCCCGAAGATGATCGAAGGCACCGCCGCCAGATTGTTGATCGACACTTCGATGATGTCGGTCCACCAGCTTTTGCGGGCATATTCCTCCAGGTAGAGCGCCGTGGCGACGCCGATCGGGAAGCTGAGCACCAGCGTCACGATCATCGTCAGCAGCGATCCCTTGAACGCGCCCCAGATACCGACCTGGGTCGGATCGGTGCCGTCGCTGGCGGTCAGGAAGCTGGTGTTGAAGCCGGTCGACAACACGTCCTGCTGCTTCAGCCGCGCGACCGCGGCCTCCATTTCAGGCGAACCCTGGCCCTTGGCGGCCAGGTCCAGCCCGGTCGAGGCCGGCACGCTAATCGTTTCGGTCCGGCTCAATATCTTGGGATCGGCCTTGATGGCATCGCGGATGCTGACCCAGGCGGTGGGCGACAGCAGCGTGTCGGCGTCCGCGCCCAGCAGCTTTTTGGCGACCGTGTCGGTCACCATCGGCAGATTGGCCTGGTTCAGCGATTCATCGGTGATCGCGGCGGGATCGAGCAACAGCGGCGAGGCCGGGAAGTCGATTTTGAGCGCGATTTCGGTCCGGGTGAAGCCGCGCAGGCCATTGCCCATCATGGTGACGAGCAGGAAGGCCAGGAAGGAGGCGGACAGCAGCACGGCGAACAGGCCGGCATATTTGAAGCGGCGCTCGGCGGCATAGCGCCCTGCGATCCGCTTGCGCATGGCGTCCGACTTCCAGTCGGTCGGGAGCCTTTGCGGGGGCGTGGGGGTGACGCTCATTCGTAAGCCTCGCGATATTTCTTCACGACCCGCAGGGCCACGATGTTGAGCAGCAGGGTGACGATGAACAGCACCAGGCCCAGCGCGAAGGCGGCGAGCGTCTTGGCGCTGTCGAATTCCTGGTCGCCGGTCAGCAACTGGACGATCTGGGTCGTCACCGTGGTCACGCTGGCGAAGGGATTGACGGTCAGGTTCGCGGCGAGGCCCGCGGCCATGACCACGATCATCGTTTCGCCGATCGCGCGGCTGACGGCCAACAGCACGCCGCCGACGACGCCCGGCAGCGCGGCGGGGATCAGCACCTTGCGAATCGTCTCGCTGGTGGTCGCGCCCATCGCCAGGCTGCCGTCGCGCATCGATTGGGGCACGGCGGCGATGCTGTCGTCGGCCATGGACGAGACGAAGGGAATGATCATCACGCCCATGACGAGGCCGGCGGCCAGCGCGCTTTCGGACGAGGCGCCATGTATGCCGATCGCGACGGCGAAGTCACGAAGAGCCGGAGCGATGGTGAGCGCGGCGAAATAGCCATAGACTACCGTCGGCACGCCCGCGAGCATCTCCAGCGTCGGTTTCATCCACTTGCGGACCGTCGGGCTAGCATATTGGGTCAGGTAGATGGCGCTCATCAGGCCCAACGGAATTGCCACGATCATGGCGATGATCGCGCCGATGAAGATGGTGCCCCAGAAGAGCGGCACCGCGCCGAAGGCGTCGTCATTGCCATAACCCATGGCGGCCGATTGCGGCGACCATTTGGTGCCGAACAGGAAGTCGATGGGATTGACCATCGAGAAGAAGCGGAAACTTTCCCACAGCAGGGAGGCGACGATGCCGACCGTCGTGACGATCGCGATCAGCGACGCGATCAGCAGCGACGCCATCACCAGCCGCTCGACGCGCGTGCGCGCCCGGAAATCGGGGCGAATGCGGGTGAAGGCGTAGGCGCCGCCGGCAAAAGCGAGCACCAGCGCCAGCACACCGCCGGCCACGCCATATTTGTTGAGCGCTTGCGCGTACGGCTCGACCAGACCCTGCGACAGGGGGTTGAATGCGCCTGCCTGATCCCCGCTGGCGATCGCCCGCGCCTCGCCAAGGATGGCGGAGCGGGAGAAGCCGTCGAGGGGCAGGCTTTGGGCCGCCGGATCGGCAAGCACGCTTTGCGTGACGAGGCCCGGCACGACATTGGCCCAGACCGCCAGGAAGATGGCGGCCGGGATCAGAGTCCATAGCGCGACATACCAGCCATGATAGCCGGGTAGCGAGTGGACGGCGTCGCGCCGCCCCGTCGCCCGCGCTACGGTCTGGAGCCGCAGGGCGCGGGCGCGAGCACTAACCCAGGCGATCGCGCCCAGGCCCGCCAGCAGCAGGAGGATGGCTGGTCCGGTCATGTCGCCCTTACTTCAGTTGCGAACCGTCAAGGACGGTCAGCGTCTTGACCGTTTCGGCGTTCGCCTTTCGCACGTCTTCGGGCGCTGCGACCATGCCGCGCTTGGTCAGTGGGCCGTCGGGGCTCCAGTTGGCCGCGAAGGCGTTCAGGAAGCCCTGGAGGCCGGGGATGGCCGTCATGTGCGCCTTCTTCACATAGATGTAGAGGGGGCGGGCGCCCGGATATTGGCCGGTGGACACGGTCTCATAGGTCGCCTCGACACCGTTGATCGGCACGTCCTTCAGGCTGTCCTTATTTTCCTCCAGGAAGCTGAAGCCGAATACGCCGACCGCATTGGGATTGGCGCCCAGCTTCTGCACGATCAGATTGTCGTTCTCGCCCGAATCGACATATTTGCCATCTTCGCGAACGCGGGTGCAGGTCGCCTTATATTCGTCCTCATTCTTTTCCTTCAGCGCCTTCATCGCCTCGTCCGACTGGCAGCCCTTTTCCAGGATCAGTTCAGCGAGCGAATCGCGCGTGCCACTGGTGGACGGCGGACCGAACACGGAGATGGCGATCGCGGGCAGGCTGGGGTCCACATCCTTCCAGGTCTGGGCCTTGTTCGGCCCCTTGCCATAAGGATTGGCGGCCAGCGCCTCATAGACGATCTTGGGGGTCAGCTTCAGGCCCGGACCCTGCTTCGATTCGGCAAAGGCCAGGCCGTCGACGCCGATCTGCACTTCGATGATGTCCTTCACGCCATTGGCGGCGCACATGTCGAATTCGGCCTTCTTCATACGGCGCGATGCATCGGCGATGTCGGGATGCTGCGCGCCAACGCCAGCGCAGAACAGCTTCATGCCGCCGCCGGTGCCGGTTGATTCGATGATCGGCGACTTCATGCCGGCATTGCTCTGCACGAACAGTTCGGCGACCGCGGTGGCGAAGGGATAGACCGTGGAGGAGCCGACCGCGCGGATCTGGTCGCGCGTCTGGCCTGCGCCGCCGCCGGACTGGTCGCCGCAAGCGGCAAGGCTGAGAACGCTCACGGTCGTCGCGGCGAGCAAGGCGAATGTCTTCACGGGAACCTCCAAACAACAGAGCCGCGATTCGCTTGTCGCCGCCCCCCTGGGAAGCGCCCTAGTCGCGGACCATCGCGCCTTTGTGACAGTCAGGTTTCATTTTCATGACATAGCACCCGAAAGCGCCGAAGGGCGCCTTTTCTCGTCGCTTTTATTTGGCGCATCTTCCATCGGCGGGGGCAACAGGACGGTGATGGTGGTGCCCTTGCCCAATGTGCTGGCGATGTCGAAGCGGCCGCGATGCCGCTCGACAATATGTTTGACGATGGCGAGGCCCAGGCCCGTGCCGCCCATCGCCCGGCTGCGCCCCGAATCGACCCGATAGAAACGCTCGGTCAGGCGGGGCAGGTGGTCCGGGCCGATCCCTTCGCCTTCATCGGCGACCGTCAGGCGCGTCATGCTGCTCGGCCCTTCGTTCAGCGTGACGCGAATCGGCGTGCCGGGCCGGCCATATTTGATCGAATTGCCGATCAGATTGTGCAGCAACTGCGAGAGCTGCGCCCGGTCGCCCTGCACGCTGGGCAATTGCGGCGCGATCTCCATCTCTACCTCGCGGCCGCGCTCGCCATGGCTGGAGCGGAAGACGCCGACCACTTCGGCCGCCAGTTCGGACAGGTCGACCAGCGTGTCGGGCGCGCGATATTTCTCCGCCTCGATCCGGCTCAAGGAGATGAGATCGTCGATCAGCCGCTGCATCCGCCGCGCCTCGCCATCCATGATCTTCAGGAAGCGCTGGCGGGTTTCATCATCCTTGCCCAGTTCGGGATCGGCCAGCGTTTCGATGAAGCCCAATATCCCGGCCAGCGGCGTGCGCAGCTCATGGCTGGCATTGGCGACGAAATCGACGCGCATCCGCTCCGCCGCATGAGTGCCACTATGGTCGACCAAGTGAACCAGACGGCGCATGTCGGCGACCTGACCGACCGGCGCGATCCGCATCTGCCAGCGCTGGTCGCGGCTGCCCAGGCCGACCAGTTCGACCATCACCGGCTCGGCCAGCGGGGCGGTGCTGGCCAGCCGTTCTGCGGCGGCGGGGTGGCGGATCGCGATGCGCGCATCCTCGCCCTCGATATGCGTGCCCAGCAGGCGTTGCGCGGCGCGATTGGCGCGGGCGATGCGGCTGCGCTCGACCAGCATCAGCGGGTCGGAAATGCCTTCCAGCAGGCTGGCGAAATCGGGATGCCCGATCAGGTCGGGCGCTTCCTGCGGGACGGGGGCGGACTGCCGCGTCGCCACGCCCTGCGCGCAGATGAGCAGGACGAGCAGGCCGCCCAATATCGGCAGGGCGATGGTGATGGGCGACGCGCCCAGCAATAATGCGCCTCCGGCGCCAAGCAACAGCATGGCGAGGGAGGCGGTGATTTGCGAAGTTGTCAGTCGATTCATGGTTACCGCGCTGGATTTGTCGCGCAATTGCTGCGATGGCTTATCCCAATAGCGTGCAATCTTTACGCTTTGGCAAGCGTGACGAGCGGATCATGACGATATGAGCGACCCTAGGCCCGAACAGGATAGCCCCGAAGCCCGCGATGACGCGCCATCGCTGGCCGTCCCGTCGCGTCGCCAGTTGCTGATGGGCGGCGCTGCCGCGGCGTCGGCGATCGTGTCGATCCGTCCTGCGCTGGCCAACACCGCTGCGTCGGTGCTCAACTGCACCATCCCGGTGCCCGACCAGAGCCGGGCGGGCAATTTCGTTGCGCCCAACGGCCAATTGGTCCCGGCCGGCACGCCCGGCGCCTATCCGGGGACCGGCCGCAGCTTCACCGGCGAACAGGTCAAGCAGGCGCTGCGCGGCCGTCCGCTGCCCGGCACCGGCTATGAACAGAACCAGGCCTATCTCAACTATATCCGCCGGCTACAGCGCGGAACGAGCGGCTTTACCTGCTACGCTTCGCTGCAAATGCCGCGCTGAACCGATCGTCGCACCCGTAACGGTTTGAACGGATACGGATCGTCCGCGTTGACGACGTCGAACCTGAAATGGTTCGATGTTTGGCGAGGCACAGTCCATGTTTCAGTTCGGCCGCCCTGCGGAGCGTGCTTTTTCGGTGGCGGTCTATCTGTACCAGCCGGGCGATGGCGGTCTGGATCGCGTCGCCATATTACTCGCCAATCATCTGCTTCAGCGCGGCGTGCCGGTCGAATTGTGGATGGCGCGTACCGATGGTCCTGCCGCGCACCTGATTGATCCCGCATTGACCGTGCGGCGCGTGCCCGCGCCCGGCGGCGTCCGTCGTCTTTCCATGATCGCGCAATTTCCCGCGCTCGCCGCGATGGTCCGGCGGCATCGGCCGGATATCCTCTATTCGGCCGGCAACCAGAGCAACATGCTGGTCGCGCTCGCCGCGCTGGGCACCGATACAAGGGCGGTCGGCCGCATTTCCAACCCCATCGTGCGACCCGGCCAGCGTGGTCCCGGCGCCTGGGCCCGGCTGATGCGTTTCCGCAGTATCGCGCGCCTGAGCGACCTCACCATCGTCATGGGCGAGCATGACCGCACCCTGCTGGCGCAAAGCGGCGACGTTCGCCTGCTGCCCCGCCCGACAGTGACGCCCGCGATGGAGTTGGCCCGCGCTTCCCGGACGCCGCGCGGGTCCGGCGATCCCTGGCGGTTGCTGATGGTCGGGCGACTGACCCGGCAGAAGGATCAGGCGACCGCGCTCGCCGCGCTGGCGCGCCTGCGCCATATCGACTGGCGATTGACCATCGCCGGACAGGGGCCGCTTCGTGCGAATCTGGAGCAGCAATGCGCGGCGCTGGGCATTGCCGATCGCGTGGATTTCGCCGGCTATGTCGGCGATCCCGACGCCCTTGCGGCGTTGATGGCCCGCACCGACCTGCTGCTCCAGCCGTCGCGCTGGGAGGGGTTGTGCGCCACGCTGATCGAGGCGCTGGCCTGCGGCGCGGGCGTGGTGGCGACCGACAGCACGCCCAATATTCGCTCGCTTCTGCTGGAGGCCGGCCAGCATCCGGCGGTGCGCGTAGGCGATGCGGCCGCTTTTGCACGGGCCATCGAACGCGCTTTGGCGCATTCGGCGTCGCCTGCGCTGCTGGCTGCGGCGACGCGCGACCATGGCGTCCAGCGCGCGCTCGATCGCTATCTGCGCACGTTCGAGGGTCTGGTCGGCGCCCCTGCGCCGCAATCCGTCCGGTCGCCAGCGATGTCCTGATGCGTTAGGCACTTGGCTACGTCTTTCGCGCTACAGCGACATGGACAGTAGTTTGGGATGCCGGATTTGGACGGAGCGACAGCCTATCGCCGGGACGAGACGGACGCGGTGGCGACCTGCGTCCTCGACGATCTCGTCCTGCTCTACCATCATCGATCGGGCCAGACGCATATGGTCATCAGCCCCGTGCCGGAGATATTGGCGCGCATGGCCGACGGCGCGCCGGTGAGCGCGCAGGCGATGCACGACCGACTGGCGCGCGACTATAATCTGGGGCCGGTGGACGACGCCGTGGCGGAGATCGGCGCGCATCTCGACGCGCTCGTCGCGCTGGGACTGGTGCGCCCGGCATGAGACACGCCATTACCTTGCGCATCGGTCCGGCGACCTTCCGCATCGGGTCCGCCTGGCGACAGCCGATCGCGGAACTGGGCCGGCTCTATGCCACCTATCCCGATATGGACGGGGCGATCGCCGACTTCACCGTTCGGCTCCAGCCCACCAGTCTGGCGCGGCGCTGGGTGCGGCCATCCATCTTCATCACCGGCGACCATGGCCTGGCGGACGCCGCGCCGATGAGTCTGGCCCACGGCCTGCTGGCGGCCGAAATGGGCATGAACCTGCAAATGGCGCTGGGCTGGCGCCGTCACCTGCTGCTCCATGCGTCGAGCGTGGAGAAGGACGGGCGCGTGCTGGTGATGACCGGAGAATCGGGGTCGGGCAAATCGACGCTGGCGGCTTTGCTGGGGGAGCGCGGCTGGCGCTTCATGGGCGACGAGTTCGCGCTGCTCGACATGGACAGCGGCGCGATCCTGCCTTTTCCGCGACTCGTCAGCCTCAAGAACCGGGCGATAGACGTGGTGACGCAGGCGGTCGGCGTAGCGCGCATGGGACCGCTGCTGGCCGCAACGGCGAAGGGCGACATCCGTCATATGGTGCCGCGCGGGGACGCGGTGGCGCGCATGGGCGAGGGGGGAATGCCCGCTTTGCTGCTGTTCCCCCGTTTCGGCCATGACGCGGCGGTGCGGCCGGTGGGGCAGGGCGAAATCTTCATGCGACTGACCCAGGCATCCACCAATTATGTCGCGCTGGGCGAGCCGGCCTTCACCGCGCTCACCCGCTTCGTCGCCAATGTCCCGGCGCGGGCGATCGATTTCCCCTCCGGCGACGATGCCATCGCCATGGTCGATCGGCTGTGGGAGCAACTGGCATGAGCGCGGCGCTGCTGGTGCGCACGCTGCGCGATCCGGCGTCGGCCGGGACGCTCGACGCGGACGGCTGGAACCGCCTGCTCGCCGCGGCGCGGGCGGAACGGCTGATCGGGACGCTCGCCTATCGGCTGGAGGGTGTCGCCCTGCCGGACGCGGTGCGGCCGATCCTGGACGACGCCCGGCGCGACAGCGGGCGGGAGGCGCAGCAGGCGCTGTGGGAGGCGGATCGGGCGGGGCAGGCGCTGCGTGGCCTCGACGTCAAACTGGTGCTGCTCAAGGGTGCGGCCTATGTGGCGGCGGACCTTCGCGCCGGGCAGGGGCGGTTCATCGGCGATCTCGACATTCTCGTGCCGCGCGACGCCATGCCTGCGGTCGAGCGCGCGCTGATCGCGGCGGGATGGGAATGGGTCAAGGAAGACCCCTATGACGACGCCTATTATCGCCGGTGGATGCATGAACTGCCGCCGATGATTCATGTCGAGCGCGACCGGATGATCGACGTCCATCATACCATATTGCCGCTGACTGCGCGCCAGACCCCGGATGCGGCGGCGATGATTGCCGATGCGGTTCATATAACCGATGGACTATATATCCTTTCCGTGGAGGACCGGATCGTCCATTCGGTCGCGCATATGTTCGCGGACGGCGACATGCAGGGCGGGCTGCGCAACTTGTGGGACATATATTGCCTGCTGCCCGATGCCGATCCTATGGCGCTTGCCGCGCGCGCGACGCGCCACGGTCTTGTCCCCCATGTGCGGCAGGCGCAACGACTGGCGGGCGCGATCTATGGTTCGGGCGCGGGCCTGACCCTGTGGGACAAACTGGTGCGCGCGCGATTGCTGGCGCGCGACGGATGGGGCCGGGAAAGCCGCAAACTGCTGGTCTTCGCCTTCTTCGTGCGGTCGCACTGGCTGCGGATGCCGCCGCTGATGCTGGCGCGGCACCTGCTTATCAAATGGCGCAAGGGGCATCGTCCGCAATAAGAGAATGAGTCAGACGCGCGATCAGCCATCGTCCAACATGGCCGCGATCGCCAGCCCCGCCATGTCCGCGACAGCCACCAGTCGATCCGTGGGCGTCCCCGCGCGCGCGTCCGCCGACAGGCCCGACATCACCGTCACCATATAGTCGGCCACGACCGCCGCCTTGTCTGCATGGGTCGGGATCAGGAAGTCGCGCACCCGCTGCGCGCTTGCGGCCTTCCAGTTGCGGGCGCAGCAGGCCGCTTCGGCATCCGCGCCGCGCGCGCCCTCCAGCACCATGCAGCCGGCCGTCTGCGGATCAGCGGCGTAGATATGCGCGGCTTTGCGCAGCAGCGTGCCCAGCGAGGCGGCGGGCGGCGCGCCGGGCGCCAGCAATGCGTCGATCGGCAGGCCGTTACGCGCATAACGGCCCAGCACCTCATCGAACAAGGCGGCCTTGCTGCCGAAGGCGGCATAGAGGCTGGGCGGATTGACGCCCATCGCCTGCGCCAGCGCGGCCACGCCGACCCCGTCATAGCCCTGCGCATGGAACAGCGCCTGTGCCTGATCCAGCGCGGCTTCCCGGTCAAAGGCGCGGGGGCGGCCGCGGCTTTTCGATTTTTCTTTAACGGTCACTACAAAATTCCTTGACCCAATCGATCAGCAATTTATATAGCGATCATTACAAAAATACAAGGAAGACCGACATGACTGATTTCACCTCGAAGAAGGCCCTCGTTCTCGGCGGCAGCCGTGGCATCGGCGCCGCCATCGTACGGCGTTTCGCGGCCGACGGTGCGCAGGTGGCCTTCACCTATGCCGGGTCGCATGACGCCGCGCAGGCGCTGGCTGCAGACTCCGGGGCCAGCGCGATCCGCTCCGACGCGGCCGATCGCCAGGCGGTGATCGATGTCGTCGCAGCGCAGGGACCGCTCGACATATTGGTGGTCAATGCCGGCGCCGCCATTCTGGGCGACCCGCTGGAACAGGATGCCGACGCGATCGACCGGATGATCGACATCAATGTCCGTGCGCCCTATCATGCCGCGGTCGAGGCGGCGCGGCACATGCCCGACGGCGGCCGCATCATCGTCATCGGATCGGTCAATGGCGACCGGATGCCGTTCGAGGGCGGGGCGGCCTATGCGCTGACCAAGTCTGCGTTGCAGGGCATGGCTCGTGGCCTGGCCCGCGATTTCGGCGCGCGCGGCATTACCGTCAACATCATACAGCCCGGCCCGACCGATACCGACATGAACCCGGCGGATGGCCCGATGAGCGGCCTGATGCACGGCTTCATGGCGATCAAGCGCCATGCGACGGGGGAAGAGATTGCCGGCCTGGCCGCTTATCTGGCGGGACCGGAAGCCGGCATCATCACCGGCGCGATGCACACGATCGACGGCGGTTTCGGCGCCTGAGATTCCGCGATCAGGCGGCGACGATGCCCGGCGGCCGCAGGTCGTCGGACATCAGCCGCATTTCCGTGGGCGGTTGCGAGGAGAGGGCCGCGACGATCGCCTGGCCCAGGCGGGCGCGGACATAGAGTTTGTCCGCGACATTGGCGACCAGGATAGCGGCCCGGTCGGTGGGCAGGTCAGTGCGATCCATATGCCACAGGATAGGCGCCTCGATATCGGGCGCCTGCCGCTCCGCTTCGGTGACGTCGGACAATATGCGGATCGGCCACCCGTTACGACGCCGATCATCCGATGTGAGGGTGAGATGGCTATAATGACGATAGATGTCGGCGATCATCCATACGCCGGTGGCGTGCACGAAGATGATTCCGTCCGGATCGTCCAATTCACATGCGATCAAGGCCTTGACATAGGGTGCTTTCACTTTGACTGGCAAATGACTTTCGAGAAAGGATCGCGGAAAAATCTGTTCCGCCATCCTTTCTCTTTGATTTACGGCTTCTTCAATATGTCGAGCGCCAAAACCGTCATCGCCTCGCTCGCGGTGGCGATCACCTTGTCGGCTTCCGGCGCCCAGAAAGGACTGTGCAGCGATGGCAGGCTGGCCTGGCCCGTCTGCGCCGCCGCCATCTTTTCGGCCGGCACGCCGCCGACCCAGAAGATGAAGCTGTTGATGCTCTTGTCGGCGCGATAGAAACGGCTGAAATCCTCGCCGCCCATAACCGCGCTCGTCTTGATCACGCGGCCGTCGGGGAAATGGTTTTTGAGCAAACCCGCCATCTGTTCGGCGAATTCGGGCGGGTTGAAGGTGGAGGGGGTGAATTCGTCCTTCACGCTCACCACCGGCATCTTGTCCTCCGACACGCCAGCCGCGATCGCCTCGCCGCGGCTGATCCGCCGTATGCCCTCGATCAGCTTTTCGCGCGTCTCGTCCGAATAGCTGCGGACGGTCAGCAGCAACTTCGCCTCGTCGGGGATGATGTTGTGCTTGGCTCCGGCCTGGAAGCTGCCGACCGTGACGACGGCGGGGTCTTGCGGGTCTTGCTCGCGGCTGACCAGCGTCTGGAGCGAGGTGACGATCCGCGACGCCAGCACGATCGGGTCGCGGGTCGTCTGCGGATAGGCGCCATGACCGCCCAGGCCTTTCACCAAAATATCGACGCTGTCGACATTGGCCAGCGCATAGCCGGGCGTATAGCCGATCTGTCCCGCCGCCATATTGGCCGCGTCGTGGAAGGCGATGGCGTGGGTGGGCTTGGGGAAACGGGTGTAAAGCCCATCCTCCAGCATCATCCGCGCGCCCTTGCCCACTTCCTCGGCGGGTTGCAGGATCATGACCAGCGTGCCCTTCCACACGTCCTTGCGGGCGGCGAGCAACTTGGCGGTCTCGATAAAGGCGGTCATGTGCGTGTCATGGCCGCAGGCGTGCATGACGCCGGTCTCGACCCCTTCGGGTGTCTTGGTGCGGACTTTGGACGCGAAGGCGAGGCCCGTCTGTTCGACCACCGGCAGTCCGTCCATGTCGGCGCGGATCAGCAGCGTCGGGCCGGACCCGTTCTTCATCACTGCGACGACGCCGGTGCCGCCGACCTTCTCGGTCACGTCGAACTTGAGCGCCTTCAGGCGCTTGGCGAGTTTGGTCGCGGTGTTGACTTCCTGCAACGACAGTTCGGGATTGGCGTGCAGATCGCGATAAAGCGTCATCAGACCATCCATGTCCTTTGCGACCGCAGCGCCGATGACGCTCTGCGCGGGCGAGGGGGGCGGCGCGGCCGGTGTTGTCTGGGCGGCGGCGATGGACGAAAGGCTGGCGGCGGCCAGAACGGCCGTGAGCGCGTGGCGCATAGTGATAATCTCCCTTGCTGGGCGGAAGCATAAGGGGATTTTACGACTGTTAAAGGGGGAGTTTCGCCCGCCGCGGGCGCTGCTGGCAGGGCGCTTTCTTGAAATCGCCATGCCGAAGCACCATTTCACAAGCGAAAGGAACGATCCGGCGCGTCATGCGTCTCTATGATGGTTCAACCTGTTGCGGCGCGACCGCGTCTGCGCTGATCTTCACGCACCCCCTGCCGCCGCTTTATTTCAGCCCCATCGCTCGAAAAATAAGGAGCCTGTCCCATGGCCCAGACATCCGCATTCTGCCTTGCGCAGCAATCGTTGCATCAGGCGCGCGCATCGTCCGAAACCCTGCCCAATGCCCGCCAGATCGCGCAACGAGCGGCCAATGCCTGGGGACGGGAAGCGGAACTGGCCGCCGGCGCCGAACGCCGCCGCGCCACCCGCGCAGTCCTGTCGGAGGATGAGGCGATCGTCGCCGAATTCCGCGCCGAAGACGACGCTGCGCGCGCTGTGCTTTGAACGACTGATTTTCAGGAAGGACCGACCATGGCCAAGGGCCAGAAGAAAACGAACCGCGAAGTGCGCAAGCCCAAGGCGGAAAAACCACCCAAGGGCAATGCGTCCAACCCCTCGACCAAACCGGGCGTGGTCGGCATCGTGACGTTGAAGAGTTGAGCATGGCGGACGATATACCTGCCGATCCGACCCAAACTCCCTCCACCGGAGGGCGCAGCATGTCCGGACGGCGCTTCATCCCGCGCAACGCCGTGCGTCTGGCCCCCGATGCCGCCGAACGGCAGGGGCGCATCACTCGCATGGCGATAGAGACGCTGGGCGCCTCGGACGCCATCCTGTTCCTCAACAGCCAGCATGAAGGGCTGGCCGATCGCCCGCTGGCGCTGGCGACGACCAGCGAAGACGGGTTGCAGTCGGTTCTGCGCCTGCTGACGCCGGCGGCGACCTGATAGCCATGACGCCCATCGGCCGGTCAACGGCCGATGGGCATTTTTCTCCTACTGCGCGGTCCAGCCGCCATCGATGCTCAGATTCGCGCCGGTGATGTTGGCCGCGGCATCGCTGCACAGGAACAAGGCGGTGGCCGCGACCTGCTCGGCCGTCACGAACGTCTTGGTCGGCTGGCCGGCCAGCAGCACGTCGTTCATCACCTGCTCGCGCGTCATGTTCCGCGCCTTCATCGTGTCGGGAATCTGGTTTTCGACCAGCGGCGTCCAGACATAGCCGGGCGATATGCAGTTGGCGGTGATGCCATCGGTCGCCACTTCCAGCGCCACCGTCTTGGTGAAGCCCGCCAGTCCGTGCTTGGCGGTCACATAGGCGCTTTTGAAGGGCGACGCGACCAGAGAATGGGCCGACGCGGTCTGGATGATGCGCCCCCATTTCTTCGATTTCATATAGGGGATAGCCAGCCGACTGGTGTGGAAGGCCGCGTTCAGATTGAGCGCGATGATAAGATCCCATTTGTCGATCGGAAACTCTTCCACCGGCGCGACATGCTGCATCCCGGCATTGTTGATCAGGATATCCACGCCGCCGAATGTGTCGGCGGCTTGGCTCATCATCGCCTCGATCTGATCGACCCTGGTCAGGTCATGGCCGCAATAAAGCGCCTTGGCGCCGCTCAGCGCCTCCAGCCCGACGCGCTCCTTTTCGATCGCATCGGACTCGCCGAAACCGTTGATGACGATATTGGCGCCTTCGCCGGCCAGAACCTTGGCATAGGCGAGGCCGATGCCGGATGTGGACCCGGTGATAAGGGCCGTCTTGCCCGCCAAGCTCTTGCTCATGCCTTCTTCTCCTTCAGGTGATCCGGTGCGTCGAGGTCGAAGGTCGCGCTCTTGCCGTCGAGGATGTTGCGCGCGATCAGATCGCCCTTGTGCATCACTTCCTCCACCGCATCGCGGCCCTGGCTCCAATGATCCAGCATGGTCGAGCGGGAAAATTCGAAATCCTTCGCTCCGCTTTCCCAGGCGCGCGACCGATAGATCAGGTGGACGATGTTGACTGAACCCTGATCCAGGCACTGGCGCAGCGCCTGCGCCTCGTTTTCGTCCTGCAATTCGGGCGGCAGCTTGTCGAGCAGCGCCTTGATCGCGCCATGCTCGCGGCGCAGACGCAGATATTGGTCCGTCACCTGCCGGGTGCGGCTGCTATACTGGATGTCCTTCATGCGCGAATAGACGTCGGTCATCTGCCGCGGCATTGGCCCTTCGGCGGGGAAGAGGTCGACCTGGAACACCAGCATATCCTCGGTCTGGTGATTGAGGACATGGGCCAGCGGCGTATTGGACACAATGCCGCCGTCCCAATACCAGCGCCCGTCAATCTCGATCGGGGGCAGGCCAGGGGGCAGGGCGCCCGACGCCATGATGTGGCGCGCGTCGATCCGGGTATTGCCGCCGGGACCGCGCGTGTCCCAATAGGCGAAATTGCCCGTTTCCACATCGACCGCGCCCACCGACAGGCGGACGGGGCCGTCGTTCAGCAAATCCCAGTCGACGCAGGCGTCCAGCGTGTCCTTCAATGGCGCGCTGTCGTAGAAACTGATCGCACCCGGCGTGCCTTCCGGCATCAACGGCGCGGGCCACAGGCGCGGACGGAACATGCCCGGCACGCCGAAGGTGGCGACAGCGCTCGCCGCCCCAAGATGCATCGCTTCGCGGATATGGTCGATTTCCGGCAGGATCATGTTGGGCATCCCGCCCGATACGGTATACCAGAATTTCTTCAGCCGGCTGAGTCGCCGATGCGGCAGGTTACCCGCGATGATCGCCGCGTTGATCGCGCCGATCGATATGCCCGCGACCCAGCTGACATCGACGCCCAGTTCGTCCAGTCGTTCATAGGCGCCGGACTGGAAAGATCCCAGCGCCCCGCCGCCCTGCAACAGCAACGCGACCTCGCGGGGGAGGGGAAGGGGTGTGCGCGCGCGGCGAAGCGGTTTCGCTTCCGACGCCTTGGGTTCCATATCAGCCATGTCGCAGTGCAATATAGTCTTTGGCGTCATGATTCCAACTTAATGTCTCGTAACAAATCACTTGTCGCCGCAACCTTCATGTCGGCGGACTGTTCCCCGAAGACATTGAATCGCGTAGGCAACGATCAAGAGAAAAGGAGGGCGCCATGCGGCTCGACGACGAACAGGAAAGCAGCCATTACGAGGTGCAGGACGGCCGTGGCGGCGGCGGTTTGGGCGGAGGCCTGGGCGGCGGGCTTGGCATGTTGCTGCCGTTGGTCGGCAGCCGTTTCGGATGCGGCGGGATCGTCGTGGTCCTGATCATCATGGTCGTCATGGGCATGAACCCATTGAGCCTGATCGGCGGCGGCGGTGGACAGCAGGTGCAAACCGAACGACCCGCGACCGGCGCGCTGAGCGACATACAGCGCACTTCGCTCAAGGTGCTGGGATCGACCGAACTCCGCTGGACCGACATCTTCAAGGCGGAGGGGCAACAATATCCCCCGCCCACCCTGGTCTTCTATAGCCAGAACGGCCAGTCGGGCTGCGGCGCGGCGCAATCGGCGATGGGGCCATTTTACTGCCCGGCCGACCAGCGCATCTATATCGACACCGATTTCTTCAACGAGATGGAAAGCCGCTTCAACGCGCCGGGCGATTTCCCGATCGGCTACATCATCGCGCATGAGGTCGGGCATCATATCCAGACCATCACCGGCGAGTCGGACAAGATTCGCAGGGCTCAGCAGCGCGCCAGCGAGGCGGAAGGCAATGCGCTGCAGGTGAAGATGGAGTTGCAGGCGGACTGCTATGCCGGCGTATGGGCCGCGCGCGACACGAATTTGATGGAGGCGGGCGACCTGGAGGAAGGGATGCGCGCGGCGCAGGCGATCGGCGACGACACGCTCCAGAAATCGGCCGGGCGACGGCCTGTGCCCGAAAGCTTCACCCACGGCACCGGCGCGCAGCGGACGGAATGGCTGCGCAAGGGGCTGTCGACCGGCGATCCTGCCCAGTGCGATACGTTCCAGGGCGCGATCTGACCCTTATTCCGAATTGGGCGATCCGGCGGGGGCGTCCTGCGGCGAAAAGCCGGGTGCCATGCCGCCGGTCATCGGCGGGGCCGATGTGTCGGGCAGGCCGGCGCCGGGCGCCAGCGCGGGCTGATCCGCACCGGCCATGGGCTGGCCGAAGGATGTTGCAGCCTCTACCGAAGGCGCGCCCGGCGTCGCGACCGGCGCAGCCGGCACGGGGGGAGGCGGCGGCGGCACGTCGGGCTTGATAGCGGATTGGTCCTGCTGCGGGGCGTTGGGCTGGGGCAGGAAAGCCTGGGTCGCCATGACGATCAGCGGCGCGGCCAGCAGCGTGGCGATGGCGAAATTGCGATAGAGCATGAGCGTGCGACTTTTCTGGAAAGATAAGCGCCGACTTCTATCCGCTATGGGTAAATAAAACCCTGCCATGCCTTCGGCCTGATCGAACAGGCCGACCTGAGCAGGATCAGTGCCGGTCCAGCTTCGTCAGCAACGCCAACATATCATCTGGCACCGCGTCTCTGCCGGGCGCAAAGGTCGCACGCAATGCGTTGCCGACACCTTCATAAGGCTCCGGCAAGGCGACGGTCACGATGTGACCGGCGCCGCTTTTGCGGTCCGGTGCCGATCGGCCGACAACTTTGTGCTGGATGTCCATGAAGGACTGAACGGCTTTGTAGGCCAAAAGTTTCTGGCATTCGTCGCAAGCCCAAGCGATAGCGCCCGAAGATAAGGGAGAGCAGACGTGACCGACTGGCTGGAAACGCAAGCCCGGATCAGGGGCCATTCGCCTTTTCTGGCGCGCGCGCTGGACCGTTTTCCTAAGGTGACCGAACGGCTGGCGGCGGGCGACCATGACGGCGCGCTGGGCGCGGCGCTGGCGGCGGGCAGCCCGGAGGACGGCGTCGCCCGGTCGCTGCGCCGCCGTCGCGGGGCGATCGCGCTGGCGGTGGCCGCCGCCGATCTGGCGGGCGTCTGGGACATGGATCGCGTCACCCGCACCCTCTCCGACTTTGCCGACCAGGCGCTGGAGGAGGCGCTCGCCGCCGTGATGCAGGAACGCTATCCCGATGCCGAGCATCGCGGTTTCGTCGTCCTTGCGCTGGGCAAGCATGGTAGCCGCGAGCTGAACTACTCGTCGGATATCGACCCGATCCTGCTCTACGACCCCGCCACCCTGCCGCATCGCGAGCGCGAGGATGTGGCCGATGCCGCCGTGCGCATCGGCCGTCGGATGAGCGAATTGCTCACCGCCCGCGATGGCGACGGCTATGTCTTTCGCATCGACCTGCGCCTGCGGCCCTCGCCAGAGGCGACGCCGATCGCCTTGCCGGTGGAGGCGGCGATCGGCTATTATGAATCGACCGCGATGGGATGGGAACAGGCCGCCTTCATCCGCGCGCGCCCGGCGGCCGGCGATATTGCGCTGGGCGACTATTTCATGCGCCAGATCCGTCCCTTCGTCTGGCGGCGCAGCCTGGATTTCGGCGCGATCGACGCGATTGTCGATATCAGCCGCCGCATCCGCGACCATTATGCGCAGGGGCAGGCGTTCGGGCCAGGCTATGACCTGAAACGCGGCCGCGGCGGCATTCGCGAGGTCGAATTTTTCGCGCAGGTGCATCAACTCATCCATGGCGGCCGCGACCCGTCGCTGCGATCGGGCAACACACGCGAGGCGCTGGCTGCGCTCGCGGCGGCGAACGTGATCGACCGCGACGTCGCCGCGCGGCTGGACGCGGCCTATATCCTGTTCCGCACCATCGAACATCGGCTCCAGATGGTGGAGGACCACCAGACCCATGAACTGCCAAAATCCGCCGCCAACCTCGACAATGTCGCGCAACTGCACGGCCTGCCAGACGCGGCGGCGCTGCTCGACCTGCTGCGCCCGCATGTGGAATGGGTCGGCCGCAACTATGATCGCCTGAGCCCGCAAAAGGACGATGCCGGGCTCTCCCAGGACGAGGAGCGGCTGAAGGCGCAACTGATCGAGATCGGTTTTGCCGACCCCGAAACCCCGCTCGCCCGCATCGCCCACTGGCGCGGCGGCACGGTCCGGGCGCTGCGCAGCGCGCCGTCGCGCGAGGCGCTGGAGGCGCTGATGCCCGGCCTGATGCGCGCTCTGGCCAAGGCGCCCGACCCCAGCCGCGCGCTCAACCGGCTGGACGACATGATCGGTCGACTGCCCAGCGCGATCAACTTCTTCAAACTGCTCGCCGCGCGCCCCGCCTTGGTCGAATTGCTGGCCGAGATATTGAGCCACGCCCCGACTTTGGCCGATGCGCTGGGGCGCCGCGCGGAACTGATCGACGGCCTGATCGACGCCACCGCTTTCGACCCGCCGCCGCCGGTGCCGCAACTGGCGCAGCAACTGGGCGCATTGGAGCCGGGCGAGGATTATCAGGCGCTGCTCGACCGGGTGCGCCAGCGGGTGGGCGACCGCCGCTTCGCGCTGGGCGCGCAGATCATCCGAGGCGGCGATCCGCTGGAGGCGGGCAGGGGGTATGGCCGCGTCGCCGAAGCCGCGATCGAGGCGCTGGCCGCCGCCACCGTGGCCGAATTTGAAATCGTCCATGGCAAGGTGCCGGGCGGCGAAATGGTGATCCTGGCGCTGGGCCGCATGGGCGGCGGGGTGCTGACCCACGCCTCCGACCTCGACCTTGTCTGTCTCTTCACCGGCGATTTCTCGACCGAATCGGATGGGCGCAAGCCGCTGGGCGCAACCCAATATTTCAACCGCCTTGCCCAGCGCATCACCAACGCTCTGTCAGTCGCCACCGCATTCGGCCCGCTCTATGAGGTCGATACGCGATTGCGTCCATCGGGTGCCCAGGGGCTATTGGCGGTCAGCCTCGACAGTTTCGCAAAATATCAGCGGGAGGACGCCTGGACGTGGGAGCATCTGGCGCTCACCCGCGCCCGGCCTGTCTTCGGTTCGCCCGCCGCGCGCGCGGCGACCGACGCTGTCCTGATCGAAACGCTCCGACGTCCGCGCGATTTCGACGAGCTGGCGCGCCAGGCAGTGAAGATGCGCGGCGACATCGCCAAGCATAAGCCGCCGGCCAGCGACCTCGACGTCAAACTCGTGCCGGGCGGCCTCGTCGATCTGGAATTTCTAATCCATGTGAACCAGTTCCGCCACGGCATGGCATTTGACCCGGATTTGGGCCAGGCGCTGGCCGAATTGGTCTCGTCCGGCCATCTGCCTGCCGACTTGATCGCCGCGCATGACCTCATCACCCGCTATCTGGTGGTGTCGCGTTTGGTGTCGCCCAAATCGACCGAGCCGGCGGAGGCGACGCGGCCGCTGGTCGCCCGCGCCTGCGGCGTGGCCGATTGGGGCGGGCTGCTTGCAAGCTATGCCAAGGCGCGGCAATGCGTGGGCGAGGCCTGGGCCGCGCTCGCCGCGCCCTATCAGGAGGAACTATGATGCTGGAACAGGGTATGTCGGTCCCCGCCGTGACGCTGACCGACGCCGACGGCGTGGATTTCACGCTGGACGCTTATCAGGGCAAGCCGCTGGTCGTCTATTTCTATCCCAAGGCGGACACGCCCGGCTGCACCAACGAGGCGAAAGATTTCACCGCGCTGGCCGATGATTTCGCCGCTGCTGGCGTGCCGATCGTGGGTATTTCCAAGGACAAGCCGGGCAAGCTCAAGAAATTCGCCGACAAATATGGCCTGCGCGTCATCCTCGCCTCCGACGAATCAGGCGCCGCTTGCGAGGCGTTCGGTACCTGGGTCGAAAAGTCGCTCTATGGCCGCAAATATATGGGGATAGAGCGCGCGACCTTCCTGGTCGGCGCGGACGGCGCGATCCTGCGGATCTGGCCCAAGGTGAAGGTCAAGGGCCACGCCGCAGAGGTGCTGGAGGCGGTGCAGGCGCTTTGACCCTGCCCATTGTCGTGACGAGCGTGGGCGCGGGGTGCGCCCATGTCCTGCTGACGCCCGATCCGCGCGCCAAGCTGATGGCTGCGCGCGCGGTGGCGCGGGCGTGGCGGCAGGGACGGTTGGCGCATCGGTTCGACGTCGTTTTGCCGGATCGGCCCGCGCGGCCCGCCACGCCGATCCTGTTGCCGCCCGGCCAGATGCCCCGGCGCGGCAAGATCGGTTCGGATCGGGCGCGGATCGCCATGCTCCATGCGATCGCCCATATCGAATGCGTCGCAATCGATCTCGCCTTCGACCTGATCGGCCGTTTCGGCGGGCAGTTTCCTGCCGCTTTCACCGACGAATGGATGCAGGTCGGGGCGGAGGAGGCGATGCATTTCGCGCTGCTGGACCGCCGCCTGCGCCAGATGGGCAGCCATTATGGTGCGCTGCCCGCCCATGATGGCCTGTGGCAGGCGGCGGAGGAAACGGCGGGCGATGCGCTCGCCCGGCTCGCCATCGTGCCGATGGTGCTGGAAGCGCGGGCGCTCGACATCACGCCCGCCACGATCGAACGGTTCGAAGCGGTGGGAGACATGGCGTCCGGCCGCATGTTGCGACGCATTATGATGGACGAGATTCGTCACGTCGCGGCCGGGACGGAATGGTTCATCGCGGCGACGAACAGATTGGGCGTAGAGGCGGCCAATCATTACCAAATGCTTGTGAAACGCCATTTTCGCGGCAGCGTTAAGCCGCCGTTCAACGACTCGGCGCGTCGACAGGCCGGTCTGACGGAAGAATTCTACGTCGCGCTTGCAACATGACCGGCGATTTGCAGTCTGCATCCGGCGGGGGCGATCCAGGTCGCCAATAAATTAAACACGGGAAGCGCCGAGGGGCATAAGCCTCCGGTGACATAGTCGGGGTCTGCATGTCGGTTCTTCACAATGTAAATGCTCGCGGTTCGCGTTGGTTCCAAACGAGCAAGGTTAAGACAATTTTTGCCAATATCGGGGCCAGCATCGGGATCGTCGGCGCGCTCTGCGCGACCGCCCCGGTCCAAGCTACCGAAAGCGACGACCCCTATGGCGACGCTTCGGAAATCAACACCAGCGCGCTCGGCCCGTCCGACGTCGGCTTCTCCAACCTCTTCTCCAGCCTGCAGCGCCTTGATGGCAATGCCAAGACCGCGGCCTATATCCCGTCGGGTCGCCCCGTCGAAAAGCTGATCCTGACCTCAAATTTCGGCGTGCGGTCCGACCCGTTCAACCGCGCCGCCCGGATGCACAAGGGCATCGATATTCCCGGCCCGATCGGCACGCCGATCCACGCGACGGCCGACGGCATCATCAGCCGCGCCGGCTGGGCCAGCGGCTACGGCAACCTGGTCCAGATTTCGCACGGCAGCGGCATGGAAACGCGCTACGGCCATATGTCGAAGCTGCTGGTCGCCGAAAATAGCTATGTGAAACGCGGCCAGATCATCGGCCTGATGGGTTCGACCGGCCGCTCGACCGGCAGCCACCTCCATTATGAAGTCCGCGTCGATGGTGCCGCGATCAACCCGCTGCCCTTCGTCGCCGGCCCCGACTATCTGGTCGCGATGAACACCAAGCCGCCGCTCGCGATGGGCGGCCCGACCAAGGCGCAGGAACAGGCCGCAGACTAAGATCCGTTTTGCCGACATTCGTACAAGGCCCGGCGCCCTATGGGTTGCCGGGCCTTTTGCTTGACCCTATCTAGGCAGCATGGCCGACATTGATCTTACCCCTTCCGCTGCCGCGCGTGTCGCTGCGATCGCCGCAAAGCAGGGCAAGCCCGCGATTTTGCGGCTGGCCGTGGAGGGCGGGGGATGTTCCGGCTTCCAATATCGCTTTGGCTTGGCCGAAGGCGTCGAGGTGGACGACCTGTCGGTCGAGCGCGACGGCGTGACGCTGGTGGTCGATGATGTCAGCCTGGACCTGGTTCGCGGCTCGGCCGTCGATTTCGTGTCCGACCTGGGTGGCGCAGCCTTCAAAGTGACCAATCCCAACGCGACCGCCGGCTGCGGTTGCGGGACCAGCTTCTCGGTCTGATTTTCTCATTGACGGGTTCTCGCGAAGGCGGGAGCCCGGTTCGGCGGTTGGGACTGGGCTCCCACCTTCGCGAGCGCCTGTTTCATGCTATGGGCGGGTCAGTGAGATAAGATTCGAAACGGATTGCCAGCCATGCGCATCGCCACCTTCAACATCAACGGCATCAAGGCGCGCCTGCCCCGCCTGCTGGAATGGCTGGACGAAACGCAGCCCGACATCGCATGTCTTCAGGAAATCAAGACCAGCGACGAAACCTTCCCGGTCAAGGATATCGAGGCGGCCGGCTATGGCGTGATCTGGCACGGGCAGAAGGGCTTCAACGGCGTCGCCATCCTGGCGCGCGGCGAAACCCCGATCGAGGTGCGCCGCGGGCTGGAGGGGGAGCCGGAGGACGAGCATAGCCGCTATCTGGAAGCCGATGTGAAAGGCGTGCGCGTCGCGTCCATCTACCTGCCCAACGGCAATCCGCAGCCCGGTCCCAAATTCGATTACAAGCTGCGCTGGATGAAGCGCCTGCGCGACCGTGCGACCGAAATCTGGGCGGAGGAAATCCCCGCCATCCTGGCTGGCGACTATAATGTCATCCCGCGCAATGTGGATACGTTCTCGGTCAAGGCGATGCAGGACGATGCGCTGATGCAGCCCGAAAGCCGCGAGGCCTATCGCCGTCTGCTCGGCGACGGCTGGACCGACGCGCTTCTCACCCGCCATCCCGCCGGCGGCGTGTGGACCTTCTGGGACTATCAGGCGAACAGCTGGCCGCGCGACGCGGGCTTCCGCATCGATCATCTGCTGCTCAGCCCCACCGCCGCCGACCGCCTGGTCGATGCGCAGGTCGACAAGGAATTTCGCGGCCGGGAAAAGGCCAGCGACCATGCCCCGACCTGGGTGGAACTGCTTCCGGCATAATTATACCCGGATTATATTGACGCAATTAATGCCGGGTAATAATGATCATGTCGAAGGGGATTCGGCATGGAACGGACATTGACGGCTTTTGCAGGCGATCTGTGGATCGCGACCGGCGACGACGGCGAAGTGCGCGAGGCGCTGCGCGCCATGGGCGACGACCACCAGTCCGTCCTGCTGTTCGACGACGCCACTGGCCGACAGGTCGATATCGACCTGCGTGCTGGACCAACGGTCGCGCCGCGGGGCAGGGGGCGCCCGAAACTGGGGGTGCAACCGCGTGAGATCACATTATTACCGCGCCATTGGGACTGGCTCGCCACCCAGTCAGGCGGCGCATCCGCCACGGTCCGGCGACTGGTGGAAGCGGCGCGCAAGGCCGATGCGGACAAGCCCGGCCCGCGTGCGGCCATGGATGCGGCCTATCATTTCATGACGGCGATGGCGGGCGACCGGCCCGGCTATGAAGCGGCGATCCGGGCGCTCTATGCAAAGGACGAACACCTGTTCAACTCGCTGTCTCAGGACTGGCCATCGGGCATCCGCGACCACGCCCGCGCGCTGGCGGCGCCGGCGTTCCTGTAGGCCTGTCGAACCGTTCGGGCACGGTTGGGCGAACGGATGTGGACTTTATAGAATCTACGCCGCCAGCCGCAAAAACGGCACGGGCTGGGTCGACCGCAGCACGATCGGCTTGCCTTCCGACGCCTCGAACAACTCGCCGTCCAGGATCACGCTGCTGCGATCGCCTTCGATACGGATCGTGTCGCCCTGTTCCAGATGGATGCCCTGCATCTTGTGCTTGCCCACCCGTTTGAACAGGCTGCCCCAGACCAGGCGCAGCAGAGCGGGGAGATTCTGGTCCACCGCCATCAGCTTCATATTGCCGCTTCGGCTGTCGCCGGGGTCCACGCCCAGCAAAAGCCGTTCCAACGTGGTCACGATCAGCACCGCAAAACGGCCGACCAACTGGCCGTCGCGAATCAGCGATATCCGCACCGGATTGCCCGAAGGCGGCAGGAATTTGGCGCGGATGCCGAAAAGCAGCGAAAACACCACCGCAAGGGCGGTGATGACATGGCTTAACCCGTTGGATAGGCCCAGCGGATAGATTTGGTTGCGGCAATAGAGCATGTAATCGGCCAGTCCCGCGCCGCCCAGGAACATGCCCAGCACCGGGCGGCTGCCGACCGCGCCATCGGACAGGGCGATCAGTTCGCGCGCGACGACATGATCGTCCACGCCCGCCTTGGCGATCGCCACGATCCGCTCCAGCGCTTTGATCGGGTCGCCATGGATGCCCAGGTCCAGCGCGATCAGGTTGGTCTTGCCATTGGGCAGCACCGCGATCGGCGGCACCCGGCCCTTGAAATGTTCGCCCTGATAGAGTTCGGTCAGCGAGGCCTGCACCGTGCCGTCGCCGCCATTGATGACGATGACGACCGGATCGACGCGGGCGATCGTCTGAAACGCCCGGCCGATCTGATCGACCTGCTCCACCTCATAATGGAAGATATCGGGGTTGCTGGCGCAATAGCTGCGCACCAGCGGAAGGGTCTGCCGGTTGCCCGTGGACTTGGGATTGGACAGGAGCGCGACGCAGACCATGGCTTTGGATCACATATATTTGAGGTTGATCGTGATTTTCGTCACGCCCGGTCCAACATGGAAGGCCGCCTTCTCCACGCCCGGTTTCCCCAGGTTGAAGATGCTGATCGATGGATTGTTGGAAAATCCACCGCCATCGCGCGAAATGTCCGTCTTGCCATTGCCGTCGCGGTCATGCCGCACGGCGATGCCATATTCGCCCGTCTTGGGCACCGGCACGCAAAAGCGCATCGCGCCATTGGCCGGCCGCACCGCCGTATCGATACGGTTCAGCCACTCGCCCTTCGTCAGCCAAGCGGCTTTGGTGGCGGGATAGGACTGGACGCGCACCTTGCCGGTGGGGGCGGCGAAACCGCGCACATCGACCAGCACGGCCGGCCCCTTGGCGCTGCTTTCGCACCGCCCCAGATCGTTAGCGATTTCCTCGCCATGGGCCATGGCCGGTATCGCCGCGACCAGCGCTGCGACCGACATCAGACCCATTGCAACTTTTACCATGACCATCAGACTCCTGGAAGCTATAGCCGCCGATATCGACCGGCGGACAAACCCCTGTTCGCCCCGCTTTTCTACCTGACTCGCATATGAGATGGGTTTGCGGCCAAAACATGGTGATGGGACGACGACTTAGAGAATGCTGACCGCCACCGACCGTTATCTCGCCCGCCTGATCGCGGTGCCCATGCTGGGCACGCTGGTGATCGCCGCGATGCTGCTGGTGCTCGACAAGATGCTCAGCCTGTTCGATTTCGTCGCGGCGGAAGGGGGCCCGGTCAGCGTCGTGTGGCGGATGCTCGCCAATATGCTGCCCGAATATCTCTCGCTCGGCATCCCGATCGGCCTGATGCTCGGCATCCTGCTCGCCTTCCGCAAGCTCGCTTTGTCATCGGAACTGGACGTGATGCGCGCGGTCGGCCTTTCCTACGGCCGGCTGCTCCGCGTCCCTTATATGTATGCCATTGCGCTGGCCCTGCTTAATTTCGGCATCGTCGGTTTCGTCCAGCCTTTGTCGCGCCACGCCTATGAAGCGCTGCGATTCGAGTTGCGCTCCGGTGCGCTGGGCGCCTCGATCAAAGTCGGCGAATTCACCAATCTGGGCAAGCGCATGACCCTGCGGATCGAGCGCAGCCTGGACGAAGGCCGCAATCTCCAGGGCATCTTCGTCCGCGCAGTCAGTCGCGATGGCCAATCGGTCGCGGTCACGGCGGCGCAGGGCACCTTCCTCGCCACTGACGATCCTGATGTCATCATCTTCCGCCTGCGCAACGGCGTGTTGGTGAACGACGCGCCCAAATATAAGACGCCGCGCATCCTCTCCTTCTCCAGCCATGACCTGCCGATCGACCTGCCGCAGATCGAGAATTTCCGCGGCCGCGATGTCGATCGGGAAAAGACGATTCCAGAACTGATGGTGATCGGAAAAAATCCCGCGACGCCGGAAAAATTAAAGGATGAAGTGCGCGCCAATTTTCATTTCCGCATGGTGGAGGTGGTGTTCATGTTCCTGCTGCCGCTCGCGGCGCTGGCCTTCGCCATCCCGCCCAAGCGATCGACCTCGGCGCTGGGCGTATTCCTCTCGATCGTGTTCATCGTGACCTATCACAAGGTGAACCAATATGGCGAAGGCATCGGCGCGCTGGGGAAGGTCGATCCTATCATCGCGCTATGGGGGCCGTTCCTGCTCGCCTCCGGCCTGGTGTTGTGGATGTATCATGTGATCGCCAATCGACCCGGCGGCCAGCCGATCGGCGCACTCGAAGTCGCCTTCTCCAAGCTTGGCAAGCACATCGTGCGACTGCTGCGCTTCGGGCGGCGACGTCCTGCTGCGCAAGGAGCGGCCTGACCCATGCAGCTAAACTTCTTCCCGTCGCGCCAGATCAGTTGGTATATGGCGCGCCTGTTCCTGACCCGCACCTTCGCCGTGCTGATGTTGCTGGTGGTCGTCCTCCAGACGCTCGACCTGCTCGGCAATTCGGGCGACATATTGTCCTATCCCGGCAATGGCGACCCCGAATTGTGGCATTATGTCGGTCTGCGCGCGCCGCAGATCGTTGCACGCTTCCTGCCGTTTTCGGTTCTGCTCGGCACGCTGGTGATGCTGGCGACGCTCAACCAGAATAGCGAAATCATCTCGATGAAGGCGGCGGGCCTGTCCGCGCATCAGATATTGGCGCCGCTGATCGCGACGGCGCTGGGCGTATCGGTCATCAGCTTCGCCTTCAACGAACGGATCGTCGCCCGCTCGACCGCGGCGCTCAGCGCCTGGCAGGCGGTCGACTATGGCCCGATTCCGCCCGACAGCGGCGTAAAGAGCAATCCCTGGGTGCGCGACGGCAACAACCTGGTCAACGCGGCGATCGTGGCGGGGCGCGGCACCGAAGTCCAGTTGCGCAAGGTCCAGATCTACAATCGCATCAATAATAGTCTGACGACCATCGTCCAGGCGCCCAAAGGCCATTATGACGCCGCCAGCAAGAGCTGGCTGCTGGAAGATGCGCGCCAGTTCGACGTGGCGCGTGGCACGGTCCGCAATGTCGGCACCGTCCGTTTCGGCCGCGACATCCGCCCGGACCAGTTCACCCTGGCGAAGGTCGATCCCGACGCGCTGACCTTCCGCGGACTGGAAGCGGCGATATCGGACTTGCATGACGCCGGCCGGCCGACCGCGGAGCTGGAGGGCAGCCTGTGGCACAAGCTGTCGGGGCCGCTGTCTGCGCTGCTGATGCCGATTCTGGGCTCGGTTGCCGCTTTCGGCCTCGCCCGGTCTGGCCAACTATTCATGCGCGCGGTGCTGGGGATGGCGCTGGGCTTCGCCTATTTCGTCGCCGACAATTTCTCGCTCGCGATGGGGAGCCTGGGCGCCTATCCGCCGGTGCTGGCCGCCTGGGCGCCCTTCTTCCTGTTCCTGCTGGTCGGCGAAACCGTGTTGTTCAGGACTGAAGAGTGATGGCCGCGAGGCGGGAACCGGCGGCCAGATAAAAAGGCCCCGGCGACCAAGGGACGTCGCGCGGGGCCTCCAGAGGGGGCGTTCCGATCCTCATAGGGGGAGGGGAAAGAGACCGGAACGACCCCGATATAGGCCGCGCCAAATCAGGTTTCAACAGGCAACGGAAATTAATCGATCCGCCTCAGCGCGCCGCCATCGTGCTGCGCGCGATCTTGCCGACCAGCGGCAGCATCCCCGGATAATTGCCGCGATGATAGGGCGATTCCCCGTCCAGCGTGGCGATCAGCCGGGCATGCGCCTTGCCCAGCGCATGATAGGGGACGCTGGGCAACAGATGGTGCAGCGCATGATAGCGCAGGCCCACCGGTGCCCAGAGCGCGGGCAGCGTGCCGGGCGGGGGCACGTTGACCGAATCGAGATATTGCGCCGTCACCGTCATCGGCTCGCCCTCATTCTCCCACAGATGCGCGACCAGCGTGCGCAACTGGTTGATGACGGTCATCGCCGAATGGATCGCCATATAGACGAGCAGCGGCTTCCAGCCGAAGGCGAAGACGCTGCCGACCAGCGCCAGCGCGAACAGGGAAGCGCCCGCTTCCTGCCACATCCACATGCGGGCGAAATCGCCTTCGGGCGCGCGGCGGCGATAGGCGGGATTGATCGACAGGGCTGACAATTCCGCCACCACCTTGGCGCGCAGCGGCGGGATCAGCAGCGAGAGCGGCGTGATCAGGCCGAAGCGCAGGATCAGGCCGACCGGCGCCAGCGAGGCGACGAGGATGAACAGTGGCAGCGACCAGGGTTTCATCAGCGCCAGCGGCAGATATTCGGGGTCTTCCGTAGTGCCATAACGGGTACGGGCATGATGCTGGGTATGGACGCCCTCATACATAAAGGACGGGATCATCAGCGGGATGCCGACGATCAGGTTCCAGACGAAGCGGAAGCCGGGGAGCGCGCCCTTGCGGATATGAGTCAGTTCATGGATGAAACTGGCCGCGCGATACAGCGCCAGCATGGCAAAGAACGCGCAGCCGATCGCCACGGCCACATTCTCCGCCAGAATCGCGCCGGCCATCGCGCCCCAGCCCAGCAGCGCGGACGCCAGCAGGTCGGGCCAGTAGATGCGCGGATTGGCGACCGCATAGTCGCGCGTCAATTCGGCCGCGGCGCGGAGCATCGCCGTGTCGTCGGGGATGGCGGCGCGCGCGCGCTGGGCGGCGGCCAATATGGGATCATGCACAGTCATGCGGGCGGTCCTAGCCTCCAAATGCGCTGAGATCATGGCAGCACCATGACATATTCGCTTGCGGTACGCGCCCGTTTCCCCCGCATGATTGACATTGCGCAAACAAGGGGCGAACTGCACCGCACTTCTTTTTTGTTCAAGGCGGCACCCGTGGCGCACACTGATCTGGTTATTACTCCCGTTTCCGGCAAGGCCGACTTTAAGGCCTTTATCGACCTGCCCTGGCGGCTCTATGCCAATGATCCCAACTGGGTGCCGCCATTGAAGGCGGAGGTGAAGGAATTGCTGACGCCGGGGAAGAATCCCTTTTTCGGCCATGCCGAGGCGCAATATTTTCTCGCCCGCCGCGGCGGGACGGTGGTCGGCCGCATTTCCGCCCATATCGATCATCTCGCGCTGGAACAGCCGGTCGCACAGGGGATGGGACCGGGCACCGGCAATTTCGGCCTGTTCGAAGCGGAGGACGCGGGGACCGGCAAGGCATTGATCGCCACGGCGGAGGATTGGCTGCGCGCAAAGGGCATGACCCGCGTATTGGGGCCGATTTCGCTGTCGATCTGGGAAGAGCCGGGCCTGTTGATCGCGGGGCATGACCATCCCCCCACGGTGATGATGGGCCATAACAGCCCGGCCTATCAGGCGATGATCGAGGGGGCGGGCTACGTCCCGGTCAAGCAGCTCAAAACCTATGAACTGGACATCACGCGCGATTTTCCGCCGCTGATCCAGCGTATCATCAAATCGGGCGAAAATAACGACCGCATCCGCATCCGCCGGGTCGACAAGTCGAAATTCGACGCCGAAGCCGCGATCATCCTGGCGATCCTGAACGACGCCTGGGGCAACAACTGGGGCTTCGTGCCGATCACGGACGCGGAAATCGCGCATACCGGCAAGAAATTGAAGCCGATCGTGTTCGAAGACCTGATCATGGTCGCCGAACTGGACGGCGAGCCGGTCGCGTTCATGATGACGCTGCCGGACCTCAACGAAGCGACCAAGTCGCTCAATGGCGCGCTTTTCCCCTTCGGCTGGATCAAGCTGCTGCGCTGGCTGCGCAAGCCTCAGGCGCGCACCATGCGGGTGCCGCTGATGGGCGTGGTGCAGCGGCTGCAAAGCTCGCGCATGGCGGGCCAGCTCGCCTTCATGATGATCGAAACCATCCGTCGTCAGGCGATTGCCGATTATGGATCGACGCGGGGCGAGATCGGCTGGGTGCTGGACGACAATCAGGGCATGAACGGCATCGCCGAGGCGATCAACAGCACCGTCAACAAAATCTATCAGATTTACGAAAAGCCTTTGTAAAAGCTTCGTTTCGCCTGCGTATCGTCGGCAACCCTTTGTGCGGTGCATCGTTGAAACTTGCAACCACCCTGAAGGAGTAACGACATGGGCGAAGCAACCGACAAGCTGAAGGCCGCTGGCAACAAGGCGGCTGGCGCCGTCAAGGAAAGCGTGGGCAAGGCGACGGACAATGAGCGTCTGGAAGCCGAAGGCAAGGCGCAGAAGGCCAAGGGCACGGCGCAGGATGTGGCCGGTTCGGTCAAGGGCGCGCTTGGCGACAAGATCTGATCGCCGGCCGTTGAAAAAAGGCCCCGCTCCGAAAGGCGCGGGGCCTTTTCGTAGATGGGGTCATGTTAGCTATCCGCGTCCCTCGACAGATAGGCTTTCACATCCCGGCGCAATTCCCCGGCGCATAGATAGAGCGCGATGACGTTGGGGATGGCCATCAGGAAAAAGCTGCTGTCGACGATGCCGACCACGCGGCCCAAGTCGATCGCGGCGGCGGGGGGCAGGGCGACGACATAGAGGATCTTGTAGGTCCATTGCGCCCGCGGCCCGTTGCCGAACAGATAGCCCCAGGCCTGCAAACCATAAAAGCCCCAGGCGACCAGTGTCGAATAGGCGAACAGGAACACGACGACCGCCAGCAGCCAGGGGAACCAGGGCGACACCTGGGCGAAGGCGGCCGATGTGATCGCGATCCCTTCCAGCCCCGTATTCCACGTTCCCGCGACCACCAGCGCCAGGCCGCCCAGCGCGCACACGATCATCGTGCCGAGCAGCGGCTCCAGCAGCGCGACCAGCCCTTCCGATACCGGATGCTGGGTCCGCGCCAGGCTGTGCGCCATGACGGCGGACCCCACGCCCGCCTCGCTGGCGAAGACAGCGCGCCGCATCCCGGCGACGAAAGCGCCGACCGCGCCGCCGGTCGCGGCCTGTCCGCTCCATGCGCCTTTCCAGATCAGCGCCAGCGCGCCGGGTATCTCGCCAAGATGCAGGATCAGGATCGCCACGACGCCCAGCAGATAGACGCTGACCTTGAGCGGGGTCAGTCGCTTCGCCACCTCGCCCAGCCAGGCCGCGCCGCCCAGCGTCACCAGCGCCACCGCGCCGGCCAGGAACACGCCATAGGCCCAGCCGTTGGTCAGGCCGGTGACGACCTTCACCTGCGCGAAGCTCTGGTTGACCTGCACCATCGGGATCGCTCCGAACAGCGCGAAAAAGGCGTAGGCGCCGCCCAGCGCCAGCCCGACCTTGGGCCAGCCGCGCGCCGCGCCCACGGCTTTGAGCACATACATCGGCCCGCCATGGACATGGCCCTGCGCGTCGAACACGCGATATTTGAGGCCCAGCGTGACCTCCGCCATTTTCACCGTCATCGCGAACCAGCCGATGATGAACATCCACAAGATCGCGCCCGGCCCGCCCATGGTCAGCGCCACTGCGACGCCGGCGATATTGCCGAGGCCGATCGTACCCGACAGCGCGGTGGAGAGCGCTGCCCACTGGCTGACATCGCCCTTCGCCTCGCCTTCCTGCGGCTGCGTGCGCAGGATATGGATCGCGCGCCCGACCTGCCGGATGTTGGGAAAGCCCAGCCAGAGCGTGAAGAACAGCATCGGCAGCGCCAGATAGAGCACGATCAGTTCGATCTGCGCGCCAAATAGCGGCACCTTGAAAAAGACGGCGGCGGAGAGGCCGTCGATGAAGGCGTTGAAATTTTCCATCGCCCCCGGATGCCGCCGGATCGCGGGAAAGTCGATTAAAGATTGCTCATGCGATCGCGGCGGGTTGATCGGGCGGCCCCGATGGGTGCAAGGAAGGGGCATGAGCAGGCAATATTTCGGCACCGACGGCATCCGCGGCCGCACCAACCAATGGCCGATGACGGCGGAACTGGCGATGAAGGTCGGCATGGCCGCCGGCACCCATTTCCTGCGCGGCAGCCATCGCCATCGCGTAGTGATCGGCAAGGATACCCGCCTGTCGGGTTATATGGTGGAAAATGCGCTGGTCGCGGGCTTTACCGCCGTGGGCATGGACGTGGTCCAGTTCGGGCCGATCCCGACGCCTGCGGTCGCGCTGCTCGCCCATTCGATGCGCGCGGACCTGGGCGTCATGATCTCGGCCAGCCACAATCCCTATTTCGACAATGGGATCAAATTGTTTGGGCCGGACGGCTATAAGTTGTCGGACGAGGATGAGCTGAAGATCGAGGCGCTGATCGGGCAGGACATCCCGCTCGCCGCATCCAAGGATATCGGCCGCGCCCGCCGGGTCGAGGATGCGCGCGGCCGCTACATCCATGCGGTCAAGTCCAGCTTTCCCGCCGACCTGCGCCTCGACGGGCTCAAGATCGTGGTCGATTGCGCCAATGGCGCCGCCTATCAGGTCGCGCCGTCGGCGCTGTGGGAACTGGGCGCGACGGTCGTGGCGATCGGGGTGACGCCCAACGGCACCAACATCAACGACGGCTGCGGATCGACCGCGCCTTTGCTGTTGCAGGAAACCGTGGTGTCGTCCGGTGCCGACGTCGGTATCGCGCTGGACGGCGACGCCGATCGGCTGATCGTCGTGGACGAACAGGGCCAGATCGTCGATGGCGACCAGATCATGGCGCTGATCGCCGCCAATTTCATGGCCGAAGGCACGCTGCGCGGCGGCGGGCTGGTCGCGACCGTCATGTCCAATCTTGGCCTCGAACGCTTCCTGGCGGCCAGGGGTATCGCGCTGGAGCGTACCAAGGTCGGCGACCGCTATGTGCTGGAACGGATGCGCGAGGGCGGCTTCAATCTGGGCGGCGAACAGTCCGGTCACATGATCCTGTCCGATTACGCCACCACCGGCGACGGCACGGTCGCGGCGTTGCAGGTGCTGGCGGCCTTGGTGCGTTCGGGCAAGCCCGCCAGCGAGACGCTGCACCAGTTCGATCCCGTCCCGCAACTGCTCAAGAATGTCCGCTTCTCCGGCGGCAAGCCGCTGGAGCATGACGAGGTCAAGCGCGTGATCGCGCAGGCGGAAGCGGAACTGAACGGCACCGGCCGCCTCGTCATCCGCCCGTCCGGCACCGAGCCGGTGATCCGCGTGATGGCCGAAGGCGACAAGGCGGATCAGGTCAAGGATGTGGTGGAGCGCATCTGCGCGGCGGTCGAGAAGGCGGCGGCGTGATGCTTGCGATGCGCCCAGATTGCGAACGCTGCGGCACGGACCTGCCGGCCGACGAACCTGGCGCGTTCATCTGTTCGTTCGAATGTAGCTTTTGCGCGCCCTGTGCCGAGGCGCTGGACGATCGCTGCCCCAATTGCGGCGGCGAACTGATGGACCGGCCCAGCCGCGTGGGCAAGGCGCTGGCGAACAATCCCGCCTCGACGGAGCGGCACTTCAAGGGATGAAGCCTGCGCGCATCCTCATCATCGCCGGTTCCGACAGCGGGGGCGGCGCGGGTATCCAGGCGGATATCAAGACCGTGACGATGCTGGGCGGCCACGCCATGACCGCCATCACCGCCATCACCGCGCAGAACACGCTGGGCGTGCAAGGCGTCCATCCAGTGCCGACCGCCATGGTGCTGGCGCAGATCGAAAGCTGTATCAGCGACATCGGCGTGGATGCGGTGAAAATCGGCATGATCGGATCGGCGCAGACGGCCGCAGCGGTCGCGGATCGCCTGGCGCAATTGCAGGATGTCCCTATCGTTTTCGATCCGGTCATGGTCGCGACCAGCGGGTCGCTGCTGGCGGATGCAGCAACCATCGCCGCCTTCGAGAGGCTGATGGCCGTGGCGAGTGTCATCACCCCCAATGTGCCGGAGTTGGAAGCGCTGACCGGCAGGACGATCGGCGATGTCGAGGCGCTGGAGGCGGCCGGACAGGCGCTGCGCGATCGCACCGGCGCGGTCATCTTCGCCAAGGGCGGGCATCTGCCGCAGCAGGCCGACGACGATCGCCCGTTGATCCACGATCTGCTGATCGATGAGGATATGGTCGCGGACTATGCGGTCGCGCGGATCGAAACCCGCAACAGCCATGGCACCGGCTGCACTTTGGCCAGCGCCATCGCGACCGGCTTGGGCGGCGGCCTGTCGCTGGCCGACGCGGCCGACCGGGCGGAAGCCTTCGTCGCGGCGGTTCTGGCCGCGGCGCCGGGGCTGGGGCAGGGCCATGGTCCGATGGGCCATGCGCTGGGTCTGACGCCCTTCTACCATCTGTTGGCGGCGGTCGACCCGACCGGCTGGGACGCAGCGGCCTTGGCCGCGCGCTATTCCGACCATGCCTGATTTTTGCCACGAGATGCGCCATCATCCAGGCCTGGTCGCCGGCGTGGACGAAGCGGGGCGTGGTCCGCTGGCGGGACCGGTGGTCGCCGCCGCCGTCATCCTGCGCGCGGAGGATTGCCCCGACGGCCTCAACGATAGCAAGCAATTGACGGCCAAACGCCGGGCAGCGCTGGAGGTGGAGATCAAGGCGCGCGCACTCTGCTGGGGCGTCGGTGTCGCCAGCGTGGAAGAGATCGACCAGATCAACATTCTCTGGGCGACGATGCTGGCCATGACCCGCGCGGTGGAAGCGCTGGGGCACGATTGTGCGCATGTGCTGGTGGACGGCAATCGCTGCCCGACATGGCGCTGGGCCTCGACAGCGATCGTGGAGGGCGACGCCAAATGCCTGTCGATCGCGGCCGCCTCGATCATCGCCAAGGAAAGCCGCGACCGGATGATGGTGGAGGCCGCTGCGCAGCATCCCCATTATGGATGGGACACGAACAAGGGCTATGGCAGCGCCCGCCATCTGGCCGCGTTGCGCGAACATGGCCCGACCCCACTGCACCGCCGCAGCTTCGCGCCGGTCGCGCAATTGATATTGCTTTAAGCCGGCTGCACCGTCGGCGCGCCCATCAGCAGTCGCTGCGCCATCACCATCCCGCCGCCCAGCGCCAGCCAGCCGAGCATCAGCCAGATTTCGACCGGCATCCCGTCGCTGACGCCGAACGGCGTGGCGATGGCGGCGCTCGCCACCACGGCGGCGCCGATGCTGATCGCGACCAGCAGCGGACTGCCCCCTGCCAGCACGAAAGCGGGCGGAGTCGCGCCCTTGTCGCGGCTGCGCAGCCGCATCAGCGCGAGCATCGCGACCGCGGCGATGGCGGTGGTGCACATCGTCCCCATGGAGATGATCGGGCCGATCGCGCCGCGCCCTGCCAGCACGCCAAGGCAGGTCCACAGCCCCACCAGCAGCGCGGCGCGCCGCGGCGCGCCGGTGCGCGCGTCGATATGGGCGAGGCTGGCGGGCAGGAACCCCGCCCGCGCCTGCGCCAGGATGACGCGCGTCGCGGACAGGTGCATCGCGTTCCACGTCTTGAGCAGGGACGCCATGGCGACCAGGATGATCCCCTTGGTGGCCAGCCCTCCCGCCAGCGCATGGTCGAAGGCGGCAGCGACCGGCAGCGCGCCGGACGTCAGGTCGCGCCATGGCGCCAGCGACGCCGACGCCAGGATGATGAGGCTGTAGAACAAAGCCGCGACCGCCACCGCCGCCATCATGGCGCGGGCGACGGTGTGGAAACTGGTGCCGGGCGCGCGTTCCTCCACCGCCGACGCGGCGGTCTGGAACCCCGACAGCCACATGCCCGCAACGCCCAGCATCACGAACATGCCGCCGGCGAAGCTGCGATCCTGCGCCGATTCGAACAGCGGGTGCCAGTTCCCCGTATCGCCCTGCGCGAAGCCCAGCAGCACCAGCACGGCCGACGCGGTGAGGAAGGCGAAGGTCACGATCTTCTGGAAGCCCACCGCGATCGTCGCGCCCGATGCGTTGAGGATGGTCATCACCACCGCGCCCGCCAGTCCGACGATCAGGTCCATCGCCGTGATCGGCCGGCCGAGCAGCGTATAGAGCGGGGCCTGCCCGCTGAGCGACGGCGCGAGATTTTCCAGGAACCAGGACAGGGCCAGCCCCTCGAACGCAGCGATACCGACGAAATAGAGCGTCAGATACCATCCGGTGACGAAGCCGGGCCATGGTCCGAACGCCTTTTCGACGAACACGAACTCCGCCCCTGCGCGCGGCACGCGGGCGACCAGTTCGGCATAGGCGGCCGCGACCGGCACCATCAGCAGGGTCATGCCCAGAAAGGCCAGCACCGCGCCGCCCGGTCCCGCGGGCGCGACCCATTCGCCCATCAGCACCATCCAGGCGGACCCGACGATCGTGCCGAAGGCGAGCGCGAAATAGCCCGGTCCGGTGACGCCGCGCTTCAGCGCTGGCTCCGCCGCAACATTCATCGGCGCAACTGCACCAGGCAGAGCAACTGGAACAGCATCTGGGCAGCGGCCTGCGCCGTCACCGTGGTCGGATCATATTCGGGCGCGACCTCCACGACGTCGCCCCCGATGATGTCGATCCCCGCCAGCCCGCGCAGCAGGTGCAGCGCCTCGCGCGTCGACAACCCGCCGATTTCCGGCGTGCCGGTGCCCGGCGCATAGACCGGGTCCAGCCCGTCGACGTCGAACGTCACATAGGTCGGCCCGTCGCCGACGACCTCCAGCGCTTTCGCGACGACGGCGTCCATGCCCATGGCTGCGCAGTCTTCGGCATGGATGACCGTCATGCCGCTGGCGTAGGAAAACTCCCACAGATATTCCGCGCCGCCCCGGATGCCGATCTGGATCGATCGCTTCGGGTCCAGCACCCCGGCAAGCACGGCCTCGCGGAAGGGTGCGCCATGGTGGAATTTGGAGCCTTCATAAATACCGCCGGTGTCGCAATGGGCATCGAAATGGACCATGCCCATAGGGCCTTTGGCAGCGGCCAGTCCCTTCATGATCGATCCGGTGATGCTATGGTCGCCACCGACCGACAGCGGGATCGCGCGGGTGGCGCCGATCATCGCGTAACATTCTTCGATGTCCGCATGGCAGAGCGCCAGGTCGTAGCGGCTCTGCATCGCGACATCGCCCACGTCCGCGACCTTGAGCGCGTTCATCGGCGCGACGCGCAGTTTATGTTCATAGGGGCCGATGCGGTCGATCGCCCGCACCGCGCGCGGGCCATAGCGTGCGCCCGGCCGGTTGGTGACGCCTAGGTCCATCGGCACGCCGACCAGCGCGACGTCCAGCCGGTCGAGCGTCTCCGGCGCCAGCCCGCCGGCGATATAGGGCGCGTCCAGCAGCGTGGACGGCTGGGCGAAGGGCCAGCGGCGCTTGTCGCCGCTCTTGAATTGCAGTCCCGCCACCTCGCGGAAATGGGGGTCGTGAATGTCTGCCCCGCCACCCCCGGCATAGAGGCGGCGGAGTGCATCAAGGTCGATCGGATCATGGGCCATGGGCGTCAGTCTGGACGGCGGCCAAGGGGCGGCAATGGGGCGAAGGACGTATGGCCTGTCGCGCGCAGGCCGTTGCGCCGCAGGGCAAAGCGGGGGAGGGTGGTGACCATGACCCATATGGATTTCGACGCGCTGGTGGCGCTGCTGACCCGCATCTTCATCGCCAACGGCGCGTCGCCCGGCGTGGCGGATATACTCGCCCGCAACTGCGCCGGGGCGGAGCGGGACGGGGCGATGAGCCATGGGCTATTCCGGATGCCGGGTTATGTTGCGACGCTGCGCAGCGGCTGGGTCGATGGGCGGGCCGAGCCGGTGGTGGAGGATGGCGGCGCATCCTTTCTGCGGGTCGATGCCGCCAATGGCTTTGCCCAGCCTGCGCTGGCCGTTGCCGCGCCCTTGGCGATGGACAGGGCATGCGCGACTGGCGCCTGCGTCGTCGCGATCCGGCGATCGCATCATTTCGCCGCACTATGGCCCGATGTCGAACCCTTTGCGGAGGCGGGGCTGGTTGCGATCGCGATGGTGGACAGCATGGCCGTCGTGGTCCCGCCCGGCGCGGGAAAGCCCGTTTATGGCACCAATCCGCTGGCCTTCGCCGCGCCGCGTGGCGGGGGCAAGATCATCGTGTTCGACCAGGCGGTGAGCGTGCTGGCCCATGGCGATGTGCAGATCGCCGCGCGCGAGGGGCATGACCTGCCGGAAGGGGCGGGCGTCGATGCGGCGGGGCGGCCGACCCGCGATCCGCGCGCGGTGCTGGATGGCGGCGCGCTGCTGCCCTTTGGCGGGCATAAGGGCGCGGCGATCGCGATGATGATCGAGATCATGGCCGCCGCTTTGACTGGCGGGCTCTATTCGCACGAGGTCGATTGGTCGGGGCATCCCGGCGCGCAGACGCCCTGTACTGGCGAGTGTGTGATATTGATCGACCCGGCGCGCGGCGGATCGGCGGCGGGGTTTGCGGCGCGGGTCGAGCAGTTGGTCGAGGCATTGCGTGCGGCCGGGCAGGAGCGGATGCCGGGCGACCGGCGCTTCGCCGCGCGGGATAGAGCGCTGCGGGAGGGGGTGGCGGTGAGTGGTGAGATGCGGGCGCGGTTGGAGGGCTTGTTGTGAATGGGACGGCGCATTCCCCCTCTTCCAACTTCGCCTAACGCGCTGCGCGCGTAAGGCTGCGTATCCTTCTCCCCCAAGGGGAGAAGGTAAGCGATTGCTCCCCTCAGTGCGCGATCACCCGGACGGCGAAGGCGGCGGCGGCGGCGCGCGTTTCTACGCCCAATTTCTCGAAAATCTGCTCCAGATGCTTGTTCACCGTGCGCGGGCTGATGACCAATATCTCGCTGATGACGCGGTTGGGCTTGCCGTAGCTGATCCACAGCAGCACTTCGGCCTCGCGCTGGGTCAGGCTGAAATGGCTTTGCAGCCGGCCGATATCGGCCTGCGGGTCGATATGGTTGAGGCGGATCAATATCTCGTCGCGGCGCGGTCGCCCGACGATGATGAGTTCGACCGTATCGCCCTGGCCGCTGTCCGCCTTCGCCGTCGCGCCGGGGGCGAGATCGTCGGCCAGCAGCCGTCCGACGGCGTTGCGCAGCAGCGCAGGCGGCGCGGCGTCGCCGCGCGACCAGCCCGGCGCCAGCGCCTCCATCAATTTCTCCGCACCCGGCGTGCTCCAGCTCAGCCGCCCGTCGGTTGCGACCGCGATCAGGTTCCGCCCCGTGGCGTCGAGCGCGAACTGGCCGCCCTGGGTCTGGCGCGCATTGGCCATATGGACGCGCACGCGGGCGAGCAACTCCTCGACCACGATCGGCTTGCGCACATAATCGACGCCGCCCGCCTCCAGCGCATGGACGACATGCTCGCTTTCGGTGAGGCCGGTCATGAAGATGATCGGAATCGGCGCGCCCGCGGGCATCTGCTTGATCGCGCGCGTCGTCTCGAACCCGTCCAGCCCCGGCATCACCGCGTCCATCAGGATAAGGTCGGGGGCGACATGGTCCAGCAGTTCGATCGCCGCGTCGCCGCTGGTGGCGATCAGCACGGAGATGTTGGCCGCTTCCAGCGTGTCGGTCAAAAAGCGCAGCGATTCGGGCGTGTCGTCCACGACGAGGACGGTATCGGTGTGGGAAGGCGTGGTCATCGGGCGGCCCTTATGGTTCTGATCAGCCCCTTGAGGTCGAAACGGTCGAGATGGGCGAGGAGGCGTCGGGTAAGCGGGGCGGCGTCGGGCACGGTTTCCTCCAGCGCGCGGATGCTGGATTCGATGCCGCGGACATGGCCGATGATCGCCTTCTGCTCGATATCGGCCAGGATCGACGCGGCTTCTTCCGGCAGGGGCGGCATCGCTTCGTCTTCGATGGCGGGAGCAGGCGTCGGCAGCAGGTCGCCGGTCCAGCGGATGCGTAGCTGATCGGCGATTGCATCGAGCAGCGCGTCGAGATCGACCGGCTTCATCAGGAACATGTCATGCGCCGCGCGGCCATCGCCACCGCGATGGAACTCATGCGCATTGGCCGACACCATGACGATGCGGACCGCGCCGCCCAGCGTTTCGCGCAGCGCCCGGCATATGTCCCAGCCCGATTCGCCGGGCATGGAGATGTCGAGCAGGACGATGTCGGGCTGTTCGCGTGCGGCGATCTCCATGCCGGTGCGTCCGTTCAGCGCCTCGAACACGATGAAGTCGAGCGGCTCCAGCAGCCCGCGCAGCACCGCCACCTGGACGGCGTCATCGTCAATCAGCAATATCTTGCGCCGGTCGCCTTCATAGCCCTTGATCGTTTCGACCGGCTGGCTGTCGGCCACGCCCGCGACATGGCCCAGCATCAGCCGCACGGTGAATTGCGTGCCTTTCTCCGCCGTGCTGACCACGGACAGGTCGCCGCCCAAAATCTGCACCAGCGCCTGGGTGATGGCGAGGCCGAGGCCGATCCCCTTCTGCTTTTGCGCATCGGGATTGGAGCCGCGTTCGAACGGATCGAAAATGCGTTTTAGATCATCGGGCGCGATGCCGATGCCGGTGTCGATGATGTCAAACGTGGCCATCTGGCTGCGATACTGGACGCGGAAGGTGACCGATCCGCTGCGCGTGAACTTGATCGCGTTGGACAGGAGATTGATCAGGATCTGGCGCAGTCGCTTTTGATCCGTGCGGACGAAATCGGGCAGTTTTTCGGGCCGTTCGTAGAGGAAGTCGATTCCCTTGGACTGCGCCTGCGGGCGGAACATATTGGCGATCTGATCGACGAAGGGAGACAGGCGCACCGTCTCGCTGCTGATGCGCAGCACGCCGCTTTCGACCTGGCTGATATCCATCAGCCCTTCGACCAGATTGGTCAGATGTTCGGCGCTGCGACGGATGACCTTGGCCGCCTCGATCGGGGCGATCTCGTGACCGCGCTCCATCAACTGGGCATAGCCGTAGATGCTGTTGAGCGGGGATCGGATCTCATGGCTGACGCTGACGAGATAGCGGCTCTTGGCGGCGTTCGCGGCCTCGGCGGCTTCCTTGGCGCGTTGCAATTCCGCGCCGGTGACGTCATGCGCGATCACCTCTTCCATCAGCTTTTGCACATGATGCTCGCTTTCCTGCATCGCGCTGCGGCGGCTCTGGTGGGCGAGGACGATCATCCAGGCGATCACCCCGCCCAGCAGCGAGAAGAGCAGGAACAGGCCCAGCATCAGGCTGGACGTCTGCGCGGCGAAGGACGGCGCGCGCCGCGCCACCTGCCAGCCGATGCCGCCCATCAGGGCGCCGTTCGCCAGGGTGATGATGCTCATGACGGCGATGAAATGCCCGACCGGGGTATGGACATAATCGGCGATCGCGCGGGGGAGGAGGCGCTCCAGCCAGCGAGCGGCCTGTTGCGTCGCGCGACTGTCGGTCTTGCACCGGTCGTGGCAGCGCGCCTCCAGCGTGCAGCAGAGCGAGCAGATCGGCGCGGCGTACATCGGGCAATGCGCCATGTCGGCGTGCTGGAAGGCGTTCTCGCAGATGATGCAGGTTTTTATATCGCTGCCTTCGGGCCAGTGCGACCGGCGCGCGATATAATAGCGGCCATGGGTGATAAGCGCGATGATCGGGGCGCTGGTGAAAGCGACCGCCATGCCGATCACCGGGGCGAAGGCGCGGGCGATGTCGCCCATCAGGCCGAAATGGGCGATGGCGGACACCGAAATGGACAGCAGCATCGCGCCGATGCCGACCGGGTTGATGTCGAACAGATGGGCGCGTTTGAACTCGATCCCGGCAGGCGACAGGCGCAGCGGCTTGGAGATCATCAGGTCCGCGGCCAGCGCCCCGATCCAGCCTGCCGCGACTGTGGCGTAGAGGATCAATATCGCCTCGATCGCGTCGAAAATGCCGACTTCCATCAACAGCAAAGCGAGCAGCACGTTGAAGATCAGCCAGACGACGCGGCCGGGATGGCTGTGCGTCAGCCGGGCGAAGAAATTCGACCAGGCGATCGATCCGGCATAGGCGTTGGTGACGTTGATCTTCAACTGGCAGATGATGACGAACAGGCCGGTCAAGATCAGCGACAGGCCGGCATGGCCCGACATGGCGGTATAGATGCCCTGGAACATCGCGGTGGGGCTGGACGCCTCGCTCTGCAACGCCGCGCTTTTGACCAGGAAATGCGCCAGCCAGGAACCGAGCAGCAGTTTCATGCCGCCGATCAAGGTCCAGCCAGGCCCGCCCGCCAGCATCGCCGCCCACCATTTGCCTTTGCCGATCGTCCTCGCGCTGGGCAGGAAGCGCAGATAATCGGCCTGCTCCCCGATTTGCGGCAGAAGGGAGAGGAGGGTGGACAGGGCGAAGCCGAAATAGAGCAGGCTGACGCTGCCGTCCTTCGCGCCCAACTGGCCGGTGAAGCGGCTCCATTCGGCCAAGGCCACCGGCCCGGACCAGAGGATATAGGCGACCGGCGCGACCTGTAGCATGACCCAGACCCATTGGGTCGCGTTCTGGAAGCGGGTGATGGCGCTCATGCCGTAGAGCGCGATGGGGATGACCACCAGCGCGCTCGCCAGATAGGCGAGGCTCATCGGCATCCCGGTCATGGCTTTCAAGGCGACCGCCATGATCGTCGCTTCGACCGAAAAGAGCAGGAAGGTGAAGCTGGCGTAGATGAGCGAGGTGAGGGTGGAGCCGAGATAGCCAAAGCCCGCGCCGCGCGTCAGCAGGTCGATGTCCAGACCATGCTTGGCGGCGTGATAGGCGATCGGCAGGCCGATAACGAACATCAAAGCGACCGCGGCGGCGATGGCGGCTACGCTGTTGGCGAAGCCATAGGTGAGCGTGATCGACGCGCCGATCGCTTCGCAGGCGAGGAAGGCGGTCGCGCCGATCGCGGTGCCCGCCACCTGGCCCGCCGACCAGCGCCGTGCGCTGTCGGCGGTGTAGCGCAGGGCATAATCCTCCAATGTCTGGCTGGCGACCCATTTATTGTAGAGCCGCTTTTCGCGCAGGACATAGGCGGCGCGGTCCATCAGATCGCGGCGGTATCGGCGGGCCAGGGGCGCAGGCCGCCGGTCGCGACGATGAAGGCGATGACGGCGGGCAGGCCGATATTGTCCTTGAGGTTGGTGAAGAGGAAGGGGCGCTGCCCGCGCATCTTCCTGGCGTCCCTGTCCATGACGCCCAGGTCCGCGCCCACCAGCGGGGCGAGGTCGATCTTGTTGATGAGCAGCAGGTCGGACCTCGTGATGCCCGGCCCGCCCTTGCGCGGGATCTTGTCGCCGGCCGACACATCGATGACGTAGATGGTGATGTCGGCCAGTTCGGGGCTGAAGGTGGCGGCCAGATTGTCGCCGCCACTTTCGATGAAGATGACCTCCAGGCCGGGGAATTTGCGGCTCATCGTATCGACCGCAGCCAGGTTGATGCTGGCGTCCTCGCGGATCGCGGTATGGGGACAGCCGCCCGTCTCCACGCCCATGATGCGTTCGGGCGCCAGCGCGCCGGAGCGGGTGAGAAATTCCGCATCCTCGCGGGTGTAGATGTCGTTGGTGATGGCGGCGATGTTGTAATGGTCGCGCATCGCCTTGCACAGGCGGTCGGTCAGCGCGGTCTTGCCGGAGCCGACCGGGCCGCCGATGCCGACGCGAAGGGGACCGTTGGTGCCAGAAAGAACCGGATTCATGATCGGAACAACCTTGTATAAAGTGTTTCGTGGGATAGGCTGGCAAGTTCGAGTTCCGGGGCGGCGGTGCCGAGGTCGTCGAGCGGGGTGGCGAGGGCTTTTGCGGCAATGGCGGGAATGGCGTGGGATAGCGCGGCCAGCGCCAGTTGGCCATCGGTCTGGCCCAGCGGCACGAGCCGGACGCCCGCCGAGACGAGATTGGCGGCGGTGGCGTGGAGCCAGCCGTGCAGCGCCGGTTCGAGCGGAATTTGGTGGACGGCGCAGGCGAGCGCCATGACCGTTGCGTGGGCGATCGGGTGATCGCCATTGCGCGCGGCGAAGGCGTCGAGCGCGGGGTGGGGCCATGCCTTGCGCGTGACCGAGAGGAAGGAGCCGCCCTGCTGGCGGCTTTCGAGCGCGGTCTCGCTGCTGCCGCGAAAGGCGGTGGCGAGTTCGGAGAGGGCGTCGAAGGCGGCATCGTCCTGCGCGGCGCGGTGGGCGTGGACGAACAGCACCGCGTCGATCCAGCCGCCGCCGCGCGCCAGCACCGCTTCGACATAGGCGGCGACATGAGCGGCCGTCGTGATGCGGCCATCCTCCACCGCTGTTTCAAGACCGTGGCTGTAGGTGAAGCTGCCCACCGGATAGGAAGGCGACGTCCAGGCGAGCAGGCGGTGGAGCGCGGCGTCAGCCAGCATGGTCGTGATGGTGGTGATCGCGGTTGTGGTCGTGGCCGTGATGATGATGATGGCCATGACCGTGGCCGTCGCCGGAATAGGCGCCGCCTTCGGGGGTGAAGGGGGCGTGGATTTTGGTGACGGTCGCGCCCAGCCCCTCCAGCATCGCGTTGATGACATGATCGTCGCGCAGGCGGATCGCGTGGGGGTGCAGTTCGGCGGGCAGATGCCGGTTGCCGATATGCCAGGCGAGGCGGATCATCGCGGACGGATCGGAGGCGGTGACTTCGACCAGCGCTTCGGGCGCGGCGAGGATTTCAATGAGCCGACCGTCGGAAAGCTGCACCGCGTCGCCATGGTTGAGGACGGTTGCGCGGGCGAGGTCGAGCAGGAACAGCGTGCCATGATCGGCGGTATAGACCCAGCGGCGGCGGTGGCGCGCGTCATGATCCAGCATGATATGGTCCGCGGCGGGGCCGGACCAGTGGCCGTGGGGGAGGACGGTGTGGGCGGTCAGCATGGTGATGCTCCGAAATTGACTATAATGTGCTCCCGCCTGCGCGGGAGCACATTGCTGTATCGGGTTGGCGCGGCACCCATCAGAACAGGAAATATCTTTGCGCGAACGGCAGGACGCTGGCCGGTTCGCAGGTGAGGAGTTCGCCGTCGGCGCGGACTTCATAGGTTTCGGGGTCGACCTGAATATCGGGCATCGCGTCGTTCAGGATCATCGACGCCTTGCCGATGCCGCTGCGGGTGTTGCGCACGGCTTCCAGCGGGCGGGCGAGGTGGAGCCGTTCGCCAATCCCATCGGCGATTCCCGCCGCCGATACGAAATGCAGCGACGACAGGGCACCAGCCCGGCCCATGGCGCCGAACATCGGGCGGTAATGGACCGGCTGAGGCGTGGGGATGCTGGCGTTCGGGTCGCCCATCGGCGCGGTCGCGATGCTGCCGCCTTTGATGACCATGTCAGGCTTCACCGCGAAGAAGGCGGGGGACCACAGCACGAGATCGGCGAGCTTCCCAACAGCGATTGATCCCACGATATGGCTGATGCCATGGGCGATCGCCGGGTTGATCGTATATTTGGCGATGTAGCGTTTGACGCGGAAATTGTCGCTGTCGGCATCGTCCGATCCCAGCGACCCGCGCTGCTGCTTCATCTTGTCCGCACTCTGCCAGCAGCGGATGATCGTCTCGCCCACGCGCCCCATCGCCTGGCTGTCCGACGACATCATCGAAAAGGCGCCCAGATCGTGGAGAATATCCTCCGCCGCGATCGTCTCCTTGCGGATGCGGCTGTCGGCGAAGGCGACATCCTCGGCGATGCGCGGGTCGAGATGGTGGCAGACCATCAGCATGTCGAGATGTTCCTCGATCGTGTTGACGGTATAGGGCCGGGTCGGGTTGGTGGAGGAAGGCAGGACGTTGGGCAGGCCCGCGACCTTGATGATGTCGGGCGCATGGCCGCCGCCTGCACCCTCGGTATGGAAGGCGTGGATGGTGCGCCCCTTGAACGCGCCGACCGTGCTTTCGACGAAGCCCGCTTCGTTGAGCGTGTCGGTATGGATCGCGACCTGGATGTCATAGTCGTCGGCGACCGACAGGCAGCAATCGATCGCGGCCGGGGTCGTGCCCCAATCCTCGTGCAGCTTGAGGCCGCAGACGCCCGCGCGGATCATCTCCTCCAGCGCTTGGGGCTGGCTGGCATTGCCCTTGCCGAACAGGCCGAAATTCATCGGCATGGTTTCCAATGCCTGCAACATCCGTCCGATATGCCAGCCGCCGGGCGTACAGGTGGTCGCCAGCGTGCCGTGCGCCGGGCCGGTGCCGCCGCCCAGCATGGTGGTGATGCCCGCATTCAGCGCCTCGTCCACCTGCTGGGGGCAGATGAAATGGATATGGGCGTCGATCCCGCCCGCGGTCAGGATGCGGCCTTCGCCCGCGATGATCTCCGTACCCGGCCCGATGGGAATGGTGACGCCGGGCTGGACGTCCGGGTTGCCCGCCTTGCCGATCGCAGCGATCAGGCCGTCGCGGATCGCCACGTCGCCCTTCACGATACCCCAATGATCCAGGATCAGCGCATTGGTGATGACGGTGTCGGGCGCGCCGTCCGCCCGGCTCATCTGGCTTTGCCCCATGCCGTCGCGGATCACCTTGCCGCCGCCGAACTTCACTTCCTCGCCATAGATGGTCCGGTCTTCCTCGACCCGGATGATGAGGGAGGAATCGCCCAAGCGCACGCGGTCGCCGGTCGTGGGGCCGAACATGCCGGCATAGGCGCGGCGGGTCATGGTTACGGGCATGTCAGAGCTTCCCCATCATATCGCCGCGGAAGCCGATGACGATCCGGTCGCCGGCATAGGGAATGAGCTGCACGTCGCGCGTCTGGCCAGGCTCGAAGCGGACGGCAGTGCCCGACGGTATGTCGAGCCGATAGCCGCGCGCCGCTGCCCGATCGAAGACCAGCGCCGGGTTGGTTTCGGCGAAATGATAATGGCTGCCGACCTGGATCGGCCGGTCGCCGCTATTGGCGATAGTGAGGGTGACGGGGACACGCCCCTCGTTGAGCAATATGTCGCCGCTGGCGGGGATGATCTCGCCGGGGATCACCGGATCGGCCTGTGCACGGTGACCAGCTTCGTGCCGTCGGGGAAGGTCGCCTCGACCTGTATGTCGTGGATCATCTCGGCTATGCCCTCCATCACCTGATCGCGGGTCAGCACATGGCCGCCGCTCGCCATCAATGCGGCGACCGACTGGCCGTCGCGTGCGCCCTCCACCACATGGTCGGTGATGAGCGCGATCGCTTCGGGATGGTTCAGCTTCACCCCGCGCGCCAGCCGGCCGCGCGCGACCATCGCGGCCATCGCGACCAGCAGCTTGTCCTTTTCCCGCCCCGTGAGATTCATGGCCCTAGCAGTAACAGATGGTTGGCATGGTTGGCGACAATCCGAAAATGGCGGCGCGCAATATGCCCGCCGCGCGCATCACATCCTTGCGCAGCGCCTGCGGATCGGCGGCGGTCAGACGCAGGATCAACAGGCCGTCGAAGCTGGTCGCGCCGTTGCCCGGTCCTTCGAACAGGCTGCGCGCCAGGTCGAGATAGTCGCCTGCGTCCGGGCCGGCATAGACAAGCGTGGCGATCGCGGTGGCGTCGCCGAAGCCGAAGGGCGCGCGGCCCTGGCTTGCGAAATCGCCTTCGACATGGAGCGTGTCGGCCCAGACCAGCCGCCCGTCGCACCGGATGCGCCAGGCGTCGTGGATCAGGCCGCTGGCATAGATTTCCCCCATCGCGCCGCGCCCCAGCACCAGCATCTCCATCGCCAGCATCCGCGCGTCGGGCGCAAGGTCCGCTTCGAGCGTGCGCCGCATCCGGCTGCGGTCGAACAATATCGCCTCCTGCGCCAGCCATTCGCAGGTCGCGCCCGCGCCGATGCTGATGCGGGTGTCGATGCGGGTCGGTTCGTCCTCGTCCAGCGCGCGGTACAGCTTTTCGGCTGCCTGCGGCACGATCGTCGCCGCCGCGCCGGGATCGACGATGATGTCGAGCGCCAGCCGATCGCCGCCGGTCAGGCCGCCGCAGGTGGTGACGGTGACGGCCAGGGGAAAATCACCCTCGCGCCCATCGGGGAACAGCAGCCGCGCCGGCGCCACCTGCATCATGTCGCGGACGCCGCGCGGGGAAAAGGCGACCATGGCGCGCCCGTCCACCCGCTGGTGCCGGGACTTGGGCGGCACGGTGATGGCGCGTTGCACGGTCATGTAAGACATGTGGTTAGCGCAGGCAGGTCGCGACATGGGGCATATGACGTATGTAACGAAAAGGGTGGCCCGCGTCCGCCAGCTACCCCTCCGCATTCATTCGCAATAACCCGATCAGGTCGTCGGCCGACGACCGCCCCGCGCGAAACCGGGATCGACCTTCTCCGCCTTGCCGTCCTTGGCCGCCTTGTCGCCATAAAAGGGTTGGCCATGCTCGGTCGTCAGGTCGGACAGATAGCCCGCCTGCCTGATCCCCTTCTTGCGCATCGCCACCCCGGTCAGGCAGGCGTGCATGATGAAATTGGCGTTCAAGGCGCTGCGATAGGTCGGGTCCAGCACGGGGGCGAGTTCGACGATCTCGAAACCCACTAGGTCATTTTCCGCGCACAAACGGCGCACGATCGGGATCGCCTCCCGCATCGTCAGCCCGCCGGGGACCGGGGTGCCGGTGCCGGGGATGAAGGCGGGATCGAGCACGTCCACGTCGAAGGAGACGTAGAGCTTCTTGCCACTCTCCCGCGCTTCCTTGAGCGCGCGTTCCATCGTCGCGGCCCATCCATTCTTCTCGACCTCCGGCATCGCATGGTAGCGCACGCCATTGTCGCGCATCCATTCGAAGCCTTCCTTCTCCGGCCATGGTCCGCGCAGGCCCACCTGGATATAATTCTTGCCCAGCACATGGCCTTCCTTGACCGCGCGATAGACAGGGGCGCCATGGGTGATGAAATGGACGCCGCCCTTGCCCGCATCATAGTGGGAATCGAAATGGACGACGCCGAAACTGCCCTTGCCATGGACGTCGGCTATCCCTGCGACATCGCTATATTCCAGGCTATGGTCGCCGCCGACGATGAAGGGGATCGCGCCTGTGCGGGCGATTTCGGCGACCCGTTCTCGGACATGGGCGACGGTGCGCTCGGTCGACATATTGTCGACGGCGATGTCGCCATAATCGACGATCTTCAATTCCTTGGACGGATCGACCATCGTGTACATGTCGATGCCGCCCGCGCCATATTGGGTGCGCATCGCGGACGGCCCGCCCTTGGCCCCGCGATAGCCGGATCCCATGTCCAGCGGGGCGCCGACGATCGCGACATCGACCTTGCCCGCGACCAGATCTTCCGGGAAGATCGCGACCGGCGCGCCGGCGAAGGTCGCGATGCCGCCGCCATAAACGCCGCCGCCGCGACCATGGGCGTAATAGCTGAGTTCAAACGGCCCCGGTTCGCGCTTGGGGTCAAGTCCAGCGGGACGACGCAGCTTCCAGCCGTTGAAATTTTCATTGTCAGTATCGAGCGGGATCGCCGCCATGTCGGTCTTGGCGTTGAACTTTGATGCTGCCACCGCGTCCATCATCGCCTCGATATAGGCGCTGATTTCTTCCGGTGTCTTGGTCGCCAGCCGCTCGAACAATTTGTCGTAGGAGCCGGCGAACATCTCGGCCGGGTCGGAAGTCAGGAAATCGCGCTTGTCCTTGGACAGTGTCTTGATCTTGGCTTCCAGCGCGGCGGGCACGGTGGGCTTGTCATTCTGGGCGACGACCGCCGCCGACGAAATCACCGTGGCGGCGAGCAACGCGCCCAGCAGCGCATGTTTCAGCCTCATCGCATTACCCCCTTTTAACACCCCTGACCTTTGTCACGGAAGCTAGGGGCGGGCGGCGGAGCGGCAATGGGGTGAACGACGTAGCATTGCGCGCTTACCCCGATATGACGGCCCGGACCCGCAAGGAGTCCGGGCCGGAGCAAGCCGCTATGGGAGAGGCTTTTTGCGTGCTTGCTGCGAGGCGGCCTGCGCCGCCCAAAGGGTTCCTGCGAACGACCCTGCGTCCGGCATAGCGGGATGCCCGGCCGAGGCCCTACGTCAAACGCCCTATCGAGCGGCGCGGATCGCCGGGTTAGCGCCATGCTCCAATGTCTGTGAGCATGACCGCCTGGTGCTGATCGCGTCTCTCTTCCTCCTCTGGATCATCGTCATCCTGCTGGTGGTGGCGGTGGTCGCGCTGGCGCGCCAGGTGCGGCTGTTGCAGGATCGCGCCACGCCGATGGCGCAACGTACGGGCCTGCCCGGTCCCGGCGGCGCGGCCCCGGTGGTCAGCGCGCCGACCCTGGCCGGGGACATGCTGACGATCGGCGGGCCGAGCGCGGACGGGCGCGCGCTGCTGCTGCTGTTCATCCGTCCCGATTGCCCGGCCAGCCGCGCCGCGATCCGTGATGCGCTGGCGCTGACCGATCGCAAGCGGCTGCGGCTGCTGTTCCTGGGGGAAGGACGGGCGGAAGACTATGGCGACATGCTGCGCCAGCATCATATCCGCGACACCGACGTCATCATGAGCGCCGAGGTGATGCGCGATTTCCGGTCCGGCGACCGACCGTCCGCCGCGCTGATCGACGCGCGCGGGCGGCTGCTGGCGCGCGGCGTGGTGGAGGCGCGCGACCAGCTCGACGCGTTGCTGGTCCATGTCCAGCCGCGCCCGGTCGCGCGCGACAGCGGGGATGTCGTATCGCTGCTGTCATGACGACTGGACAGACGCGTGCGGATGCGCCTCTAATGGCGGTAAAAGAGACGGGGTAGAGACATGGCGATCAGCTTCACGGTCAATGGTCAGAAACGGCAGGTCGATGGCGACAGCGCCAAACCGCTGCTGTGGGTGCTGCGCGAGGATCTCGACATGGTCGGCACCAAGTTCGGCTGCGGCGCGGGGCTGTGCGGGGCCTGCACCGTGCATGTCGGCGGGGAGGCGGTGCGATCCTGCCAGACGCCGCTTGGCGATGTCGCCGGCAAGGCGATCACCACGATCGAGGGGGTGCAGACGGGCGATCCCGGCACGCGCATCGCCGCCGCCTGGGTGAAGCATGACGTGCCGCAATGCGGCTATTGCCAGGCCGGGCAGATCATGAGCGCCACCGCCTTGCTCGCGACGACGCCAAAACCCAGCGATGAAGAGATCGATGCGGCGATGATGGGCAATCTCTGCCGCTGCTCCACCTATGTGCGCATCCGCGCCGCGATCAAGGACGCCGCCGGCATTCAGGACGTGCAGGCATGAGCGCCGCTGCTCTTTCGCGCCGGGGCTTCATCTCCGCTTCGCTGCTGGCGGGCGGCGGGTTGTTGTTCGACCTCAACGTGCCGCTGGCGCGGGCGGCCGACGGGACACCGGTGATCCTGACCGCCTTCATCCGCATCCTGCCCGACAACCGCGTCGTCATCGGCGCGAAAAATGCGGAGATCGGGCAGGGCGCCAAGACCATGCTGCCGATGATGATCGCCGAGGAACTGGGCGTCGACTGGAGCCAGGTGACGATCGAGCAGACCCATGCCGACGCCAAGGTCTTCGGCGGCCAGAGCGCGGGTGGGAGCCGCACGACGCCGCGCGAATGGCTGCCTACGCGACAGGCGGGCGCAGCGGCGCGTGCGATGCTGGTCGCGGCGGCGGCGCAGGGCTGGGGTGTCGCGCCTGAAACGCTGAAGACGGCGGGCGGCACAGTCAGTGATCCAAAATCAGGCAAGTCGGCGACTTATGTTTCGCTCGCCACGGCGGCGGCGAAACTGCCCGCGCCTGATCCGGCGACGCTCAAGCTGACGGACCCCGCCGATTTCCGCATCATCGGCCAGTCGGTCGTGGGCGTCGACACCCCCGCCATCGTCGCGGGCAAGCCGCTGTTCGGCATCGATTTCAAGCTGCCGAACATGCTCTACGCCGTTCTGGAAACCTGCCCGGCGTTCGGCGGCACGATCAAGTCCGTCAATCTGGACGAAGTGAAAGCGTTGCCCGGCGTGGCCCATGTGCTGTCGATCAAGGGCGACGGCACGCCGGAATCCGGCTTTGATGGCGTCGCCATCCTCTCGAAAAGCTGGTGGAGCGCCAACCAGGCGCGCGACGCGCTCAAGATCGACTGGGATGTCAGCGCGGTCAGCGGCTTTTCGACCGAAAGCTATGCGAGCCAGGCGGCGGCCAAGCGCAAGGGCAAGGCGGATGCCGACATCGTCCGCACCGGCGACGTCGATGCCGCTTTCGCCAGCGCGGCCAAGACGGTCACGGCCGACTATGACTATCCCTTCCTCGCGCATGGCACGATGGAGCCGCAAAATTGCACCGCTTTGTTCAAGGACGGCGCGGTTGAAATCTGGGCGCCGACGCAAAATCCCGAAAGCGGGCGCGGGCTGGTGGCCAAGGCGCTGAACCTGCCGCCCGAAAAGATTCGCATCAACTTCACCCGCATCGGCGGCGGCTTCGGTCGGCGGCTGATGAACGACTATATGGTGCAGGCGGCGTCGATCGCCGCGCAGGTGCCGGGCGTGCCGGTCAAGCTGCTGTGGAACAGGCAGCAGGATATCCAGCGCGATTTTTATCGCCCCGCCGGCTGGCACGGTTTCCGCGCCGCGCTCGACAAGGGCGGCAAGCTGACCGCCTTCCACGATCATTTCGTCACCTTCGGCAAGGATGGCAAGCCGGTGCGATCCGCGGAAATGCCCGCCAGCGAACTGCCCGCCGGTTTGATCGACAATGTCCTGCTGGAACAGAGTTTCCTTTCCACCAACATGCCGACCGGCTGGCTGCGCGCGCCCGGCTCCAACGCGCTGGCCTTCGTCACCCAGGCCTTTCTCGACGAGGTCGCGCAGGCGGCGGGCAAGGATCTGCCGACCCTCATGCTGGAGCTGCTACGCGATCCAAAGGAACTGCCGCGCGGCCCCAACCAGCCGCCCTTCGTTACCGCCCGCGCGCAAGGCGTGATCGAAAAGGCGCTCGCCATGGGTGGCTGGGCGACGCGCAAGGCGCTGCCCAGGGGCACGGGCAAGGGCTTCGCCTTCTATTACAGCCATATGGGCTATTTCGCCGAAGTGCTGGAAGTGGCGATCGTCGATGGGATGCCCAAGGTGAAGACCGTCTGGGTCGCGGGCGATGTCGGCAGCCAGATCATCAACCCGATCAACGCGCTGCATCAGGCGCAAGGGTCTGTGATCGAGGGGCTGGGTCAGGCGCTGGCCGGTCAGCAGATCACCCAGGTCGCCGGCGCGGTGGAGCAGGCCAATTACGATACCCACCCCTATCTGCGCATCGCCGATGCGCCGCGGATCGTGGTGGAGTTCGTGAAGACCGATTATCCGCCCACCGGCCTGGGCGAACCCGCCCTGCCGCCGGTCATCCCCGCCCTGGTCAACGCCATCCACGCCGCGACCGGCAAGCGCATCCGCACCCTGCCGGTTACGGCGGAGATGCTGGTTTAATAGGCCTCGTTGCTATCGCCGGGGGCTGCACCCATGCGTCATTTGACGTAGGTGGACGAGTCCGCAGGATCGTCATAACCTTTGCGAAGAACGCCCGCTCCATCGGGCGGGTGTGAAAGGATGCACGCGCTGATGCGCCGTTTGACTGCCCCGCTGCGCGCTTTGGCGGCGCGCGATCCGTTCCTCGTCTTTGTGGTCGTGTCGGGGGCGATCTTCGTGCTCTATTGGGCGGTGACGGCCAGTCGCGCGACGATCGACGTGCCGCTGTCGGTTCAGAAAAGCCTGTCCGACGATTATGAGATGATGGCGGGCAGGAAGCCCGATGCGCAGGCCAAGGCCAAGCTGATCCACGATTATGTCGCCGACGAACTGCTGTTCCGCGAAGCGGTGGAGCGGGGGATGCACATGACCGACAAGACCACCAAGCAGCGGCTGATCGATCGGGTCCGTTTCATGATCGCGGGCGCGCCTGCCGAACCGAGCGAAGACCAGTTGATGGGCTATTATGCCGGTCATCGCGATCTCTATCGCGCCGAACCGCGCATGTCGCTCGACCATGTCTTTTTCGAGCGGAAGCCGGCGGATGCGCCCGCGATGCTGGCGACGCTGCGCGCGGGCGGCACGGTCAAGGGCGATGATTTCTGGATGGGCCACGACCTGCCCAACTACGGCGAATCCATGGTGCGCGGGATGTTTGGCCAGCCCTTCACCGATGCGCTGAAAAAGGCGCCGGCCGGGGCGTGGATCGGCCCGCTCCAATCGACCCGTGGCTGGCATTTTGCGCGGGTGCGCGATCGCGGCCCGTCCGCGATGCTGCCCTATACCGATGTGCGCGATCAGGTGAGCCAGGACTATCTGGCCGCGGAAACCGGCGCGCTGGTCGAGAAGGAAGTGCGCAAGCTTGAAAGCGCCTACCGCATCCAGGTGGAGCAATGATGGTGCGCCGCCTGCTGCTGATCCTGACGCTGTTCCTGGGCTTGGCCGCCCCGGCGCAGGCGGACGTGTTCCGCGTCGGCGATTTCAATATCCAGCAGGGCGCGGACCCCGGCAGTTTCGAATTGAGCGCGTCGGTCCCGTCGGTCCTCGCCAGCGACAAGCCGCTCGGCCTGCCCGAAGGGTGCCGCGAAACCAGCCGGGAGAGGCTGACCGAAACGGTGATGACCCGCTATGCGATCGGCATCGCCTGCGACCGGGCGCTGGGGGTCGACGATGCGATCGTTACCCCCTGGGCGGTCGATGGCGGCACATTTCTGTCCACCGCCACCGGCGCGCGGGTGCAGCAGGCGCTCCAGCCCGACGGCGACAGCCTGTCGCTGCCGATCGGTGAGACGGCGGCGCGGACGCGCGCCCTGCCCGAAATCGCGGTCGAATATACGGGACAGGGCATCGTCCACATATTGGGCGGCTGGGATCATCTGGCCTTCGTCCTGTGCCTCTGCCTGCTGGCGCGCGGGCACTTCCTGCTGGGGTTGGTGACGACCTTCACCATCGGCCATTCGCTCAGCCTGGCGCTGGCCTTCTTCGACATCGTCACCGTGCCGGTTCCGCCGGTGGAGGCGGTGATCGCGCTGTCCATCGCGTTCATGGCGCGCGAAGCGATCCGCGCGAAAGAGGAGGACAGGGCCGATCCGGCCAAGCGTCGCCGGCAACTGACTGTCGTGGCGGGCTTTGGTTTGCTTCATGGGCTGGGCTTTGCGACGGTGCTACGCGAACTGGGCGTCGCGCCGCAGGAAAGGCTGTCGGGGCTGCTCTTCTTCAACGGGGGCGTCGAGCTGGGGCAGTTGATCTTCGTCGCCTGCGTCCTGGGCGCGCTGAAGCTGGCGGCGATCTTCGATCGCGACCAATGGGTGCGGCAGGCCGCGCTTTATGGCGCCGGGATCGTCGGTTGTTTCTGGGTGATGGAGCGGGTGGCGGGCTTCACCTTGGGGATGGCATGAGCCTGGAGGCGCTGACTCGCGCGGCGCTGGCGCGGGGCGATTTGACCGCTGCGGCGCAGGCGGCGCAACGCCTGGCGATGGAGCAGCCCGAACGCCCCGCCGGTTTCTTCCTGCTGGGCATGGCGGCGGCCGAAGCGGGGCAGATGGCCAAGGCGCTGCCTATGCTGGAACAGGCGGTGGCGCGGGGTGGGCAGGCCGAGCATCTCGCCCAATATGCGCGCCTGCTCATCCTGCTGCGGCGCGATGGCGAGGCTGGCAGGGCGGCGCGCGATGCGTTGGCGGCAGCCCCGGACGATGCGCTGACGCTCGATACGATCGGCTGCGTGCTGGCGCGGCTGGGCGATCATGCGGCGTCGGTTGCGCCGTTCGAGGGGGCGGTGGCGGCCGAGCCGGATAATCTGAGCTATCGCTACAATCTTGCTGCCGCCTGCGGTTTCACCGGGCGGGTCGATGCGGCGCGGGATCATTATGAGGTGATATTGCGCGCCGATCCGGGGGACGCGCGGGTCCATTATGCGCTGGCCATTCTGTCGCGGCAGAGCGTACAGGCCAATCACGTGCCGCGACTGGAGGGGGCCTTGGCGAAAGCGCAGCGGTCCGAAGACAGGCTGCGCATTCGCTATGCGCTGGCCAAGAGCCATGAGGATATAGGGAACGCCGCCGACGCTTTCGCCCATCTTGCTGCGGCCAATGCTGCGCACAAACAGGCGATCGGCTATGATTTTGCGGCCGATGCGGCGATCTTCGACGCGATCGAACGGTTGTTTGCGGACGGCGCGCCCAAAGGTTGGGGCGCGGGACTGGACGATCCTGCGCCGATCTTCGTCACCGGTATGCCGCGCACTGGCACGACCTTGGTCGATCGCATCCTGTCGTCCCACTGCCAAGTCGGGTCGGCGGGCGAGTTGCAGGCGATGCCGCTGGCGGTGAAGCAATTGTCTGGCACGCGATCCCGGCTGGTGATCGACCCGGATACGATCGCGGCGAGTGGGGGGGCAGACCCGCTAGCGATGGGACAGGCCTATATGACGCGCGCCAGCCATCATCGGCCCGACGGGAAGGCGCGCTTTACCGACAAGCTGCCGGCTAATTTTCTTTATGTCGGCCATATCCTGCACGCGCTGCCGCAGGCGAAGATCGTCTGCCTGCGCCGCCATCCGATGGATACGCTGTGGAGCAACTATAAGAATCTCTTCGCCAGCCAGTCGGCTTATTACGCCTATAGCTATGACCTGATGGACATTGCGCGCTATTATGCGCGCTTCGACCGACTGATGGCGCTGTGGGATCGACTGTTTTCCGGCCGGGTGCTCCAGTTTTCCTATGAAGCATTGGTCGCCGATCAGGAGGGCCAGACGCGCCGCCTGCTGGACCATTGCGGGCTGGAATGGGACGCAGCCTGCCTGTCCTTCCATGAAAACAAGGCGGCGGTCGCGACGCCCAGCGCGGCGCAGGTGCGCCGTCCGCTCAATGCCGATGCGGTGGCGCGCTGGAAACGGCATGAAGGGGCGCTGGTCCCGGTCCGCGACTGGCTAGTGGCGCAGGGCATCGCCGTGGCCTGAGCGGCGCAGTCTCGGCGATCTTTCCAACATCGTTTTTGTATGTCAGGCACGGCGTGGACGGGACCAAAAAAGGGCGTCTTCCAATCTGGAAGACGCCCTTCTCCTATCCTGTAAACCGCGATCAGAACTTCAGGCGGCTTTCGACGCCGATCACGCGCGGCTGCGCGACCGACTGGGCATAGCCGCGATAGATGACGCCGTCGTTGACCAGGCCATAGCGGGTCAGGTCGTTGCCAATGCCCGTGATCGCATATTTGTCGAAGATGTTGTTGGCGAACACCCCGATTTCATAGGCGTCGGTCTTGTAGCTGATGTTCGCGCGGCTCATTGTGTAGGCCGGGATACGCTCGCCACCGCCACGCAGGCCCGGACGGCTGTAGATGCCGCCGGTGTAGGTGGTGGTCCAGCCCAGCACCAATGCGTTGTCACCCATGGGAATATCGTAGGTGACGCCGATGGCGCCGCTGTTCTTGGTCGAACCCGGCAGGCGGTCGCCAGCGAACACATCGACCAGATCGCCGCCCTGGACTGACAGAAGCTGTGGCACATCCTCGGTCAGCTTCGCGTCGAGATAGCTGTAGTTGCCGCGAATGGAGAGGCCTTGGATCGGCCGCGCATCGAAGGAGAATTCGATGCCCTTCGATTCCGCCGCGCCGCCATTGGTGATGATGCCGATCGCGCCATTGGCGGTCTGGCCATCCAGCTGGATACCGTTCCATTTGATCTTGAACGCCGACAGGCTCATCGACAGCTTGCGATCGAACAACTGGGCGCGAACGCCGATTTCGGCATTCTTGACCGCGTCCGGTCCATAAGACAGTTCGTTTTCAAGTGCGCAGAGATTCTGGCCAGGCGGCAGCGGCAGGACGCAGGGCGCGACGCGATTGACACCCCCGATGCGATAGCCCTTCGAATAGGTGCCCCACACCATCAGGTCCGGTGTGATGTTGTAGGAGCTGTTGAACTTCCAGACCGTGCCGTCCTTGCCGGTCGAACCGGCGCGCGAGCGGAAGTTGATCGCAGGAAAAGTTTGGAACAGTGGCAAGGCGGTGCCGCCCAGCACGTCGGCGGCATATTTGAAATAGCGGATGCCCGCCGTCACCTGCCATTGCGGCGTGATCCTGAAGCTGCCTTCGCCGAAGATCGCTTTCTCGTCGAGCTTGGTCTTTACATAGGACGCATACTCGACTTCGTCAGGCCGATTGATGCCCGCATAGGCCGGGTAACCAGGCACGATCTCACGATAGTCGGAATTGGTGCTCTGCCGATTCCAGAAGCCGCCCAAGACCCAGCTGAACGGGCCGCCATGGGTGGAAACCAGCCGCACTTCCTGATTATATTGCTCGTCCGTGCCACGCGATTGGGTATAGCCGGAGAAGGCCGGGAACAGTTCGTAATCATAGTCGAGGTCGAGCAGCAGATCGGTCACGTCGATCGAGCTGCGGCGTTTCTTGTTGGTGTATGCCGACACGAAGATCGCCTGCGCCACGTCGGCGATATTGCCCTGCACTTCGAGCGAAACGAGCTGCGAGGTGCGCTTGGACGGCTCGGCGGAGCGCCATGGCGCTTCATATCTGCCTTCGCCAATCACATTGCCACCGGTCGCCTGGCGGCCCTGGGTCTTGGTCTGCTGGAAGGCGTAAGTGAAATAGGCCTGGAAATCCGCGCCCGTGAAACCGAGCTGGTTGCGGCTGGTGAAGGTCTTTTCGGAGTTCAGATCCTTGCGGCCCGCGAAGTTCGCCGCCTTGTCGGCATCGGTGCCGGTGGGGTTGGCGACGCTGCCCGGTTGGGGCAGGGACGTGCCGGGCGATTTGAGGATGAACGGATAATCGATGAAGCCGGGATCGTAATAATAGCCGGTGACGGTACGGAAGGCGATCGCGTCCTTGACGATCGGGACGTTGAGCACGCCGTAACCAACATAGCCGATGCCCTTGCTATGGGCGACGTCATAGGCGCGGCCATAGACTTCGCCGCTGAATTGGGTCGGATCGGGGCGGTTGGGGATATAACGGATCGCGCCGGCCAGCGTACCCAGACCGTAAAGCGTGCCCTGTGGGCCGAGCAGCGTTTCGACGCGCTCCAGATCGATCAGCTTGTAATCGACATAGAGCGGCACATCGCCCAGATAGATGCCGATCGCGGTATCGCTGTTGCCGCCGGTGGAGCTGGTGTCGCTGGCCGAAAGACCGCGCATCACGATGTTGGCTGCGCCATAGGGGCCAGTATCGGTGATGGTGATGCCCGGCGTAAAGGCGGCGATGTCGCGGATGTCATCGATCTGCTGGCTGGCCAGCTGCTCGGCGCCCACGGCCGAAATATTGATCGGCGTTTCCATCAGCGTGGTGCTGCGGCGGGTGCCGGTGACGACGATGACGTCGCCGTCCGCTTCGGCCGCTGTAGCGGCGGGCGCGGTCTGGGCCATGGCGGGCATGGCCGCCGCGGCGCTGGATATGATCGTCGCGGACAATAGTCCCAGCTTGAGCTTTGCGCGATACGACATGGTGTTCCCCTTCTTTTTGCAATTCTTCCCCGGTCGTAATCCTCTGCCTGGATCGGCCATGGCGTGCATGTGACGCAGCCATGGCGCGGCGGGCGGCATGACCTGCCGCCTCTTGGCTTTTGGCATGGCGCAGAGGCTATGGAGCGCGCAGGCACTCAAACATGGGGCATTTGACGTAGCTTGTCCGTCTATCCCGCCATGGCGCGGTCCTACGTCAAACGCCCTATTGGGATCGAGGGGGCGGACCGCCTACCCATCGGGTCGAAGGCGGATTTTCCGCCCCCTTCCTGATGCCTATGCCCGCTTGCGGGGCTGGAGACTATGCATGTCGTCAATGACCGCCATCACGGGATGGAGCATGGCCGGGATCGCGGCGATGGGCGCTGCGATAGCGGGCGTGCCCGATCGCAATGCCGGCACCCCCGCGATGCAGACGCCGCTGGAAGATGATATGGGTCGGCCCAAGCCGCTGGAGCTGCCCAAGGATGTCGAGGCGAAGCTGGCGGGTGTCGATCAGGCGAAGATCGATTTCCTGAAAAGCGGCGTCACTGGCCGCTATGTCGAAAAGGACGCATTGTTCGACCGCATCCGCAAGGGCACACCGGAAGAGATCAGCGCCTATATCGATGCGATGCAGGCGCTCCACGCGCAGGTGGAATATAAGGCCGGGCGCGATCTGGCCGCCATTCCGCTCGACACCCGCTCGCCCTGGTTCAACGCCTGGAAGGCGAGGCGATCGGGCGCGCTCGATCCCAAGCGGGCGGCCGGCCCGATCGAACTGACCCGCTATGTCGGCGGCTGGGGCGGCGGCTTTGCCACCTTTGCCGGCGCGCCGGCGGCGATGACACCGGACGATCTGGTTGCGGGCAAGGTGGACGTCGCGATCGTCGGCGCGCCGCTCGACATGGGATCGGGCTGGCGCAACGCGATCGACGGGCCGCGTGCGATGCGCATGACCGGCGGCGCGGCCGGCAACGACATGTATTCGATGATCAACCCCAACGCCGCGCTCAAGATCGTCGACTATGGCGACATCGCCATCGACCAGAACAGCACTGAACGCAGCGTCGATCATGTGCGCGACATGGTGGGCGAGATTGCCAAGACCGGAGCGATCCCGATCGTCATTGGCGGCGACCACAGTCTGGAATATCCCAATGTCGCGGCAGCCGCAGACGTGCATGGGAAAGGCAATGTCAGCGTCATCCACTTCGACAGCCATTATGATATCGGGCGCGGGCGCGTGCATCTGCTCGATCATGGCCAGCCGGTCTATCGCGTCATCAGCGAAGGCCATGTTCGCGGCAGCGACTATATCCAGGTCGGCCTGCGCGCCCGTGGTCCCGACCTCGAAACCTTCGGCTGGATGCGCAACAAGGGGATGCGTTATCACACCATGGTCGAGGTCGAGAAATGGGGCTGGGACAAGGTGATGGCCCGCGCGCTCAAGGAAGCGCGGGAAAAGGCCAAGAAGCTGTGGATCAGCTTTGACGTGGACGTGCTGGACCCCGCTTTTATGCCCGGCACCGGCACGCCCGTTCCCGGCGGCCTGACGATGCGCGAAGCGCAGCCGATCATGCGCAACCTGTGCGCCCAGAACGACATTGCGGGTATCGATATCGTTGAAGTCGCGCCCTATCTCGACACCAGCTACAAGACCGCGCTCAACAGCAATTTCCTGCTGAACGCCTGCCTGGCCGGCATCGCCATGCGCAAGAAGGGGCTGAAGCCCGGCTATCTAAACCCTGTTTCGGTCGATCACGGGCTGGACGCTTATTATGGGAAGAAGAACTGATGGCACGCTCCATCCTGCTGGCGCGCAGCGCCGCCGTCTGCCTTGCCTTGGCGACGCTTGCCGCGCCGGCGCTGGCGCAAGGCAGCGACCCGCTCGCCAGCCTTTCGCCGGAAAAGAAAGCGTTCCTGTCCGATCCCGCAACGCTGGAACGGTTCGGCCTGACGCCGGAGAAGTTGCAGATCGCGCTGGCCGGCCGCCCGGCCGCCGACGTCGATGCCTATGCGACCGCGCTGATGGCGGTGGTGGAGGACAGCAAATATAAGGCAGGCCGCGATCCCGCGGAAATCGCGCTCAACCCGCAGGCGCGCGGCTGGAACGCCAGCACCACGGTTCGTCCCAAGATGTTCGACAAGCTGGCGCGTGAAGACGGCCCGTTCAGCCTGAAACGCTATATGTTTCAAAAGGGCGGTATCCCGACCTTTGCTGACGCGCCGGTGGCGATCCGCAAGGAAGATCTGGTCGCGGGCAAGGTGGAGGTCGCCTTCGTCGGCGTGCCGCTCGACTTCTCGTCGGGCTGGCGTGACGCGAAACATGCGCCGATGGCGCTGCGCGGCATGGATGGCCTGGTCGGAGCGGATGCCGATGGCGGGGTCGATCCGGGCCTTGTCCTCTCGATCGCCGATTATGGTGACCTGACCCCCGATTATATGGCGCCCGACCGGGGCCTGGACCATATCCGCGCCATGATCGCGGAAATGGCCAGTGTCGGCGTCGTTCCCTTCATCGTCGGCGGCGACCATACGATCATGTTCCCCGATGTCGCCGCGATGGTGGACGTCTATGGCGCGGGCAAGGTCGCGCTGGTCCAGTTCGACGCCCATGCCGATGCCGAACTGAACGGCGATCATCTGATTTCCGATAACCAGACGCTGACCCGCCTGCTGGAGCAGAATCTGCTCCGCGGGAGCGACGTGACGCTGGTCGGCCTGCATGGCCGCGATGCTGGCCCGGCGACGCAGAAGCGATTGACCGACGCAGGCGCGAAGATCGTGCCGACGGCGGCGATCCAGGAAAAAGGCTGGCAGGCGGTCACGACCGATCTGATCGCGGGCCTGAAGACGGGGCCGGAAAATGTCTTCGTCTCCTTCGACATGAGCGTGCTCGATCCGGGCGATGCGCCCGCGTCCGGTCGCCCGGTGCCGGGCGGCATAACGATGCGGGAGGCCATTCCGATGGTCCGCCAGATCTGCGCCCAGACCAAGGTGGTGGGCTTCGACCTGCTCGACGCCGCGCCGATCCTGGACCCGACCTATGTCAGCCGGATGAGCGCCAACTACATCCTGCACGCCTGCCTGAGCGGCATCGCGATACGCAAGACGGGCGCGACGTCGGTCCAGACCGCCAAGCGCTGAACCAGGGAGAACCGCCATGCCGTCGATCAATGCGATAAGCGGATGGGGCATGGCGGCGGCCGCGGCGGCCTCCGCCGTGGTGGCGGGCAATGGCTTCGACACGCCCAACCCGCCGCCGCCTTTGCCGCAGGAAGATATCATGGGAGAACCCAAGCCCATCGAGATTCCCGCCGATGTCATGGCGAAGCTTTCTGGCATTGCACCGGAGAAAGTGGCCCTCATCAAGCAGGGGCGCACCGGCCGCTATGTCGAGAAAGATGCATTGTTCGGCCGCATCCGCACCATGCCGGCGACCGAACTGGCCGCCTATATCGATGCGATTGCGGCGCTCCATGCGCAGGTCGAATTTCAGGAAGGGCGCGACGCCAGGACGATCCCGCTCGACACCCGGTCGGCCTGGTTCAACGCCTGGAAGGCGAAGCGGCCGCTGGTGATGGACCCCAGGCGCGATGCTGGCCCCATGGACCTGGGCCGTTACATCGGTGGGCGGCGTGGCGGTTTTGCAACCTTTGCGGGCGCGCCGGTGGCGATGACGCCGGAAGATTTGAAGGCGGGCAAGGTCGATGTCGCGATCGTGGGCGCGCCGCTGGACATGGGATCGGGCTGGCGCAACGCGATCGACGGGCCGCGCGCGCTGCGCATGACCGGCGGCGCGGGCGGCAACGACATGTATGCGATGATCAACCCCGGCTCCGTGCTGGAGATCGTCGATTATGGCGACATCGCCATCGACCAGAACAGCACCGAACGCTCGGTCGCCCATGTGCGCGAGATGGTGCGCGAAATCGCCCGCACCGGCGCGATCCCGATCGTCATCGGCGGCGATCATAGTCTGGAATATCCCAATGTCGCGGCGGCGGCGGACGTCCATGGCAAGGGCAATGTCAGCGTCGTCCATTTCGACAGCCATTATGATGTCGGGCGCAACGGCGTTCACTGGATCACCCACGGCTCGCCCGTCTATCGCGTTCTGCACGAAGGCCATGTCCGGCCGCAGGATTATATCCAGGTCGGCCTGCGCGCGCGCGGCCCGGATCTCGAAACCTTTGGCTGGATGCGCAACAAGGGGATGCGCTACCACACCATGGTAGAGGTGGAGAAACATGGCTGGGACAAGGTGATGGACCGCGCCATCGCCGAAGCGCGCCAGAACGCCAAGAAGCTATGGATCAGCTTCGACGTCGACGTGCTGGACCCCGCTTTCATGCCCGGCACCGGCACGCCCGTTCCCGGCGGCCTGACGATGCGCGAAGCGCAACCGATCATGCGGCGGCTCTGCGCCGAAAACGACATCGCCGGCATCGATATTGTTGAAGTCGCGCCCTATCTCGACACCAGCTACAAGACGGCGCTCAACAGCAACTATCTGCTGAACGCCTGCTTGACCGGGATCGCCATGCGCAAGAAGGGCCTGCCGCCCCGCTACTGGAATCCGGTGTCGTCCGAACATGGGCAGGATGCCTATTACGGTCCGAAAAAGAAATCGTGACACTCGTCAAGATTCTGATGGCGGATTGCGCAGCCGCCATACGTCATTTGGGCAATAGCGCCGTTCGAGCGCCTGCTTAGGCTTCGACATCCGCCCAAGGCAAATGGCTGGGCGCCAAGGGGGACATACAGGGTGAAGCGGCTTCCCGTCACGAAATTTGGCTTGGTTGCGCTCTTTTCCGCGTCGGTCGTGTTCGCCCAGGCGGATGGCGGCCCCGATGGCGCGACGATGAAGGAGACGGAAGCGGGCATCCCCGTCACCGATCCGCTCGTCACCGAAAAATGCAGCGCCTGCCACACCGCGGACGCCAAGGGCAATCTGTCGCGGATCAGTTGGGTCCGCACCACGCCGGAGGGCTGGGCGCAGGCGATCAAACGGATGGTGCGCCTGAACGGTCTGGCGATCACGCCGGAAGAAAGCCGGGCGATCGTGAAGTCGCTCTCCGCCTCGCACGGCCTTGCGCCCGAAGAGGCCCGTCCGGTCATGTATCTGCCCGAAAAGCGGATGCTGGACGAAACGATCATCCCCAACGAAACCATGCGCGGCGCCTGCGCGAGTTGCCACAGCTATGCCCAGCCCCTGTCCTGGCGCCGGTCGAAGCTGGAATGGAAGACGTTGCAGGACTTGCACGTCGCCCTCTATTCGCAGGCCGACGCCCAATATCGTCGCCCGGCCGAAGATGCCGAACAGCCTGTCGGACGCGATCCCAAGGACAAGCTGACCCGCGGCGACTATGCGCTGACCTATCTGCCCAAGGTCGCGCCGCTGCACACCCCCGAATGGGCCGCCTGGAGCGCGCGCCAGCGCAATCCGCGCCTGGCTGGCGAATGGCTGGTCGTCGCATCGGTGCCGGGCAAGGGCCGCTATGTCGGCGAACTTACCGTGGCGCCGGGCAAGCAAGCCGACGAATTTACCACCAGCGCGACGCTGCGATCCCTGACGGACGGTGGCACGATCGGCCGCACCGGCACTGGCATCGTCTATGCCGGCTATAGCTGGCGCGGGTCGTCCACCGGCGCAGGCGCTGCCAAGCCCGATGACCTTGGCAGCGCGGCGCGCGAAGCGATGTGGTTCGCGCCCGACCAGCAGAGCGCGCAGGGCCGCTGGTTCTGGGGCGACTATCAGGAATTTGGCTATGACGTGAAGCTGGTCCGCGCGACCGCCGCGCCCGCGATCCTGGCGGTGACGCCGGGGCCGGTGAAAGCTGGGAGCAAGGGCGTGCAACTGCGCATCCTGGGCCACAACTTGCCCGCTTCGCCCAGCGCCGCCGATATCGATCTGGGCGCAGGCGTGACGGTCGCCAGAATCGTGTCGGCCAGCCCCAAGGAACTGGTCGTCACCGCCGATGTCGCACCCGGCGCATCGTCCGGTCAGCGCGACGTCGCGATCGCCGGCGCGGTGCTGGAGCAGGCCTTCCCGGTATTCCACAAGATCGACTATATCAAGGCGACGCCTGAAACCGCGCTGTCGCGGCTGGGCGGCATCAAATTCCCCAAAGGCTATCAGCAGTTCGAGGCGATCGGCTACGAAAACGGCCTCGACGGCAAGCCTAACACGCCCGACGACATCGCCGTTGGGCCGGTTGCCGCCGAGTGGGCGATGCAGGAATTCCTGTCGGTCTATTATGACGACGACACCAAATATGTCGGGGCGCTCAGCCCCACCGCCTTCTTCACCCCCGCCGAGGAAGGGCCGAACCCGGCCCGCCGCTTTGGCCGCAACAATTATGGCGAAGTCTGGGTCGTCGCGACCGCCAAGACGGAAAAGGACAAGTTCGGCAAACCGCTGAGCGCCCGATCCTACATGGTGGTGACGGTGCCCGCCTATCAGAAATGGGATCAGCCGGAGGTGTCGCGATGACCGTCATGCAGGCGCCCGCCTATCGCCGGGCCGAATATCACGGCTTCCAGGCGGGCGGCGGCCACTTCGTCTATCTGGTCAGCGCGGGCGCGATCTTCGAGATCGACGCGGATGTCCGCGCGGTGTTGACCCGGTTGGATGGACAGGAACTGTCCCATGCTGCGCTGGTGCGCGAATTGTCGAGCGACGGGACCGATCCGGCCGATGCCGAAGCGCTGGTGCGCGAACTGCGCGCCGCCCGCCTGATCCAGCTTGGCGCAGCCGCCCCGGTTATGCCGCAGGCGCCACCGGCCGATTTTCCGCTCCAGGCGCTAGTGCTGAACGTCACCAACCAGTGCAATCTGGCCTGCACCTATTGCTATGAATTCGGCGCGGACAAGATCGCGACGCCTGCGGGCAAGCCCAAATATATGACGTTGGAAACGGCGCAGGCTTCGGTCGACCTGCTCATCAGAGAAGCGGTTGGGCGCAAAGCGGTGCATATCACCTTCTTCGGCGGCGAAACGCTGATGAACTTCAAGCTGCTGCGCGACGTGGTGGACTATGCGAACGCGGCCACGGCGGCGGCGGGGAAGGCGATCACCTACAGCCTCACCACCAACGCCACGCTGCTGACGCCGGAGATCGTGACATTCCTCTCCGATAATCGCATCGGCGTCACCGTGTCGATGGACGGCCCGCCGGAGTTGCAGGACAAGCATCGCGTCTACAAAAATGGCAAGGGCAGCTATGCGGTGATCGAGCCGCGCCTGCGCACGCTGATCGCGCACCACAAGACCCGCGCCATCACCGCGCGCGTGACGCTGACCGAAGGCGTCACCGACGTCGTGCGCATCTTCCGTCATCTGAAGGACGATCTGGGCTTCCACGAAGTCGGCTTCGCGCCAGTGACGACGGGCGAGGAAAGGGCCTATTCGCTGGATGACAATGGCATGGACAGCGTGCTGGCGCAGTTCAGCCTGCTCGCCGACGAATGGCTGGAATATGCGCTGCGCGGAGAATCCCACGGGTTCACCAATGTCAGCGAGACAATCAGCGAGCTGATTTCCGGGGTCAACAAGTCGCATCCCTGTGGCGCGGGTCTGGGTCTGATGGGGGTCAGTCCGTCGGGCGACCTGTCCCCCTGCCATCGCTTCACCGATGCCGACACGCACAGCATGGGTCATGTCTCCAGCGGTATCGACCGGGCCAAGCAGGGCGATTTCCTGGCCAAGGGCCATGTCGAGGCGAAATATGACTGCCAGAGCTGCTGGGCGCGTCCGCTGTGCGCGGGCGGATGCCATCATGAGGCGTTCGTGCGCTATGGCGACACCGGCCACGCCAACCTCCATTATTGCGACTGGATCCGGCAATGGACCGACACCTGCCTGCGCATCTACGGCGTGCTGGCCGTAAAAAATCCCGGCTTCCTCGAACGCTTCGCTGAACGAAAGGGCCTGTCATGAAGCATCTTCGTGCCATCAACAAAAAGGCGCGCGCGATCGGCGAAGCGGTGGCGCAGGTCGAGGCGGCGTCCGCCGGAACGCCTGCCGATATGGATGAGGATGTCGTCGCCCTCCAGCAGCAGCCGCGGCCCCATGTGCCGATGGGTTGCACTTTATCCTTTTCGCCCGGCTGGGAAGTCGATGCGGGCGGCGGCACGGCGGGCCTTTGCCAGCCGGTCGAGCGCGACATATACGACTGCTACGTCACTTGCTTCTGGCCCGTCCAGGTGCCCGACCATGTGAATTACTCGCCCGACTGGGCCAGCAACTGCGCCACCGCCACCAAGGATTGGCGCAGTCTCGATCTTGTTTTTCCATGAGGCGCGCCATGTCGATCCATCGCACCATCGTCGCAGCGGGGTTTGCCGCACTGGCCGCGCTCCCGGCGTCCGGCTCCACCCTCTTCATGGGGTCCTATCCCGACCAGCTGCTGATCTTCGACGAAGGCAAGGCGGCGGTGACGGGCAAGATCAAGCTCGACACCGGCCTGCCGACATCCATGCTGTTGTCCGACGACGGCAAGCGCATCTATGTCACCACGATCACCACCAGCGGGATCGAGGTGATCGACACCGCGACGCGCAAGGTGATCAACAAGTTCAGCCTGAACGACGGCGTCACCCGTTATCGCTTCTGGGGCGGGGCTGCGGACCCGACCGGCCGCTATTTCTACACCGTCATCAGCCGGTTCGACAAGGAAGCGGATCGCTACAAGGTCAGCAAGCCAATGTACAGCGTGATCGACTTGAAGCTGCAAAAGGTCATACGCACGGTCGATATCGACAAGGAAGATGAAAAGGCCGGTGGCTATCGCGCCGCCTATAAAGTGTCGCAGGACGGCAAATATCTCTACATCTTCGGCGACAAGGTGCTGATCCTGACCGTCGCCGACATGAAGGTCATCGACCGCATCGACCTGGCCAAACCCGAAGGGACGGGTCTGGAAAATGTCGGTTTCGGCGGCGCGATCGACACGATCCGCACGCCCGGCCAGTTCGTGTCGCTGTTCAACGCGGCGGACCCCTATATCCACAACAAGATGTTCGGCCTCGCCCGTTTCGACCTGAACAGCCGCCAGTTCGATTTCACGCCGATCGGCCCCGCGCCGGACAATATGGCCGGCCTGCAAATGACGCCCGATGGGAGCCAAGCCTACACCGTCGTGACCAACGGCAAGCTTGGCAACAAGCGCTGCGAATTCTGGCACATGGACATGAAAAGCAATGCGGTCGTCGACAAGGCGGAGTTCCAGTGCCGATCCCGCTTCCGCTTCGGCATGTCGATGGATGGGACCAAGCTTTACATTTACGGCGCCAGCTATGATGTGGAGGTTTATGACGCCAAGACGCTGAAGCTGGAAGCGACCTGGGATCTGGGCAACGACACCACCGGCGCGGGCATGGTCGCGGTGGAATGAGAATAGAGATTATCTGTTCCCCCTTCCTTCGTTCACTTCGAGCGAAGTCGAGAAGCAGCAAGCGCCGTGTTGGCGTTTCTCGAAACGCTCGAAACGAACGAGTGTCGCCACGATGACCATCATCGCCATCCGGGGCAGCGGCATCGCCGCCACGGGATGCGCGCATATATTGGCTGGCGCGGGCTTTCGGGTCGCAATCGAAGAACGCCGCCGCCCGTCCGTGCCGACGATCATGCTGAGCGATCCGGCCCTGCGCCTGATCCGCGGCGTGTTCGATCGGCCGGACCTGTTTGCCGACCAGCCGCGCGTGAAGCGACGGCTGGTCGCCTGGGGCGGGGCGCCGGTCATGCTGCCCCATGACGCGGCGCTGGCATCGGAGGAGCAGGTCCAGGCGGCCTTGCCATCCATCGCGGCATTCGAAGCAGGGCCGATCGATTTCACCATTCATGCCGCGTCGCCCGCGCCGCTGGGGGACATGCACATCTTTGGCGAACGCAACGCGATCGCGGCTAAGGTGACATTGCGCGATCCCGCCTGCATCGAAGAGGCGCGGATCGAGGCCGTGGCGGCGGGCTGGCTCTATCTGGTGCCGGCCGAACCGGGCTTTGGCTGGCTGCTGGGCGTGGGTGGCTCGGTAGATGGGTTGCTGGGCAAGAGCGCGCTGATCGCGCCGGTCGTGGACGCGATCGGCGCGACATCCACGGCTTTTCCGGCTGCGCCCCGCCTGCAATTGCCGCTCCATGGCGATGACTGGCTTGCCTGCGGCACGGCGGCGCTGGGCTTCGACCCGATTTGCGGCGACGGCGCGGCGCAGTCGGTGCGGGAGGCGATATTGGCCGCGGCGGTCGTGATTGGCATGGTCGATGGCGGGGATCGCGCCGCGCTGCTCACCCATTATCGATCGATGCTGATCGCGGCGATGCGCCGCCACCTGCTGCTGTGCGCGCAATTTTACGCCAATGGCGGGCAGGGTGACTGGTGGCGTGTGCAGCATGACGCGCTGATGGAGGGGCATCATATATGCACCGGCCTGCTGGCCAGGCTCCCCGAACCGCGCTTCCTGCTCGACGGTTTCCGGCTGGCGCCCCGGCAGGTGGCGGCATGAGCGCCCCGACCGCGCCGCCGATCGCCAATTGGGGCGCCTACAAGCGCCTCACGCCCTTCCTGCGCCCCTATCGCGGCGCGTTGCTGGCCGTGCTGGCGACCAGCCTCGTCTCGACCATGCTCGGCCTCGCCCAGCCCTATCTTTCCAAGCTGATGATCGATCAGGCGCTGCTCAAGCGTGATATGAGCGCATTGGTCGACATTGCGGCGATCATGATCGCCGTCACCATCGCGGGCTTCGCGGTCAACATCCTGGCCAGCTATCGTTATGTCGCGTTGTCGGCGGCGATGCTCTACGACATTCGCGCGGCGTTGCTGCGCCATCTCCAGACACTGTCGCCGCGCTTCTATGGCAGTTTCCGCCTCGGCGATCTCGTCTCCCGCATGAACAGCGACGTCAGCGACGTGCAGCGTATCGCCTCCGACACTTTGCTGTCCGTGGTCAGCAATTTGCTCTTCTTTGTTGGTTGCGTCGCGATGATGCTCTGGCTCGACTGGCGGCTCTTCCTGGTGAGCGTCGTGCTGGTCCCGGCCAGCCTGGCGACGTTCAGTTACTATCAGCGCCGCCTGACCGCGCTGACCCGCGACATGCGGGAACGGGGGGCGGACCTGGGTAGCCTGCTGGTCGATACGGTGATGGGGATGCGCGTCGTCGCCTCGCTCCGCGCGGGCGAGCATGAAGTGGGGCGTTTCAAGACCAAGAACGACGCCTTCGTCGCGTCGATGCTGCGGATGCAGGTGGCGTCCTTCATGACCGGGGCGCTGCCCGGCACGCTGATGACGGCGGCGACCTCGGCGGTGATCCTCTATGGCGGCTGGCGGATCATTCATGACGGGATGAGCATCGGCACGCTCGTCGCCTTCATGACCTATCATATGCGGCTGCTCTCGCCGATCCAAACGCTGATGGGGCTAACGTCCGGGCTGGCGTCGGCGCGGGTGTCGCTGGGGCGCATCTTCGAACTGTTCGACACAAAGCCTGATGTCATTGAGCGCAGCGATGCGCTGCCCATGGCGCGGGCGGGTGAGATGCGCTTCCAGCAGGTCGCGATGCGCTATGATCGCGATGCGGTGCTGCGCGATATCGACCTCACGATCCCGGCGGGCAGCCTGTGCGCTATCCTTGGCCCCAGTGGCGTCGGCAAATCGACCATGGCCGATCTGATGGTCCGCTATCTCGATCCCGACAGCGGGCGCATCACGGTCGATGGCCGCGACCTGCGCGACTATCGTCTGGATGATCTGCGGCGCGAGATCATCCTGGTCGATCAGGCGCCCTATCTGTTCAACGACACGATCGCGGCCAATATCGGCTTCGCCATGGCCGATGTGTCGCCCGATGCCATCGCGGCGGCGGCCCATGCAGCCGGGCTGGACGGCTTCATCGATAGACTGCCGGAAGGCTACGCCACGCGCGCGGGTGAGCGCGGCATGGCGCTGTCGGCGGGCGAGCGGCAGCGGGTGGTGCTGGCGCGCGCCTTGCTGCGTCAGCCCAGCATCCTGATTCTCGACGAGCCGACATCGGCGCTGGACGGGGACACCGAGCAGCTTGTGGCGGGACGGCTGCGCGATGCGCTGCCCCACGCCACGATCATCGTCATCACGCATAAGCCCGCGCTGGCGCGGATGGCCGACAGCATCATCACGCTGGAGCAGGGACGGGCGCAGATGACGTCGCGCGCAGAGCCGGTTGATGCCTGATCCGATCCATATCGCCGTCATCGACAGCGGCGCCCATCCCGATCATCCGCATATCGATCCCGCCCGGTTGTTGCCCGGCATTGCGATCGCGGGCGACGGCGCGATCAGCGAGTGCGACACCATCGACGCCCTTGGCCATGGCACCGCCGTCACCGCTGCCATCCAGGGGCAGGCGCCCGATGCGCTGTGCCTGCCGATCCGGGTGTTTCACGATGCGCTGCGCACCACCGCGCGCGCCTTGATGACCGCGATCGATTGGGCCGTGGCGGCGGAGGTGGACATCATCAACCTTAGCCTGGGTACGGTGAACCCGGCGCATCGCGAGTTGTTCGCGGGGGTCGCTGACCGGGCGCTATCTGCGGGCGTGCTGATCGTCGCCGCGCGGGAGGCGGAAGGAACGCCCTGCTATCCCGGTAGCCTGGCCCAGGTGCTGGGCGTGTCGCTCGACTGGCATTGCCCGCGCGATGATCATGTCGTGCGCGACGGGATCATCTTCGCCTCCGGCCATCCCCGGCCGATCCCCGGTGTGCCGCAGCGGCGCAACCTTCATGGTGTCTCGTTCGCTGTCGCGAATATGAGCGGCATCGTGGCGCGGGGCGGGCGACCGGCGATAGCCCGCTATCGCGATCAGGCGATGCCGAACCCCGCGACCCGCTCGACCATCCAGAAGCAGCCGATCGCGCCGACCGCATAGAGCGCGGCGACCCGCACCGGCGTTGCCAGCGACACCGCGCGTAATCCCGCCAGCGTCGCGACGATCGCGCCAACGAAGATCAACTGTCCCGCTTCCACGCCGATGTTGAAAAAGACCAGCGCCGGCAGCTTCTCGCCCGCCTGCACGCCCAGTTCGCCCAGCGCCGTCGCAAAGCCCAGACCATGGAGCAGGCCGAACAGCGATACGACGATCGCCTGCCGCCGGAAAGCGAAGGCCTGCTTGCCCTTGCCGATCAGCAGCGCTTCACGCGCCATGAAGGCGATCGACAGGGCGATGGCGGCCTCCACCGGCGGCACGGGCACGCGCACCAGTTCGAAAAAGGCGATGGCGAGCGAGATGGAGTGGCCGGCGGTAAAGGCGCTCACCAGCCAGAGCAGGTCGCGGCCGCGCGCCAGCAGCGCCAGACAGAGGACGAAGGCCAGATGATCCCAGCCCAGCCAGATATGCCAGACGCCCTGGGCCAGAAATTCCGGCGCGATCCGGGCGATCGGCCGCGCCGTTGCGGCGGTTTCGCCGACCGGCACGGCGATGCCTTGCGCGTCGCCGGTCAGGCTGCGATCGACCTGCGCGCCCATGACATTGGTGACGAAGCGGCCGCCATCGGCCTTCCACGGCGTCTGGATGACGTCGCCAGCGGCAAAAGGCCGGTCGCACGCCAGCTCAAACCCATATTGCGCCCGCCCGCCGCCGGTCTGGCGGCTCATGCCGGTCTGGCGGCAGCCGTCGGGCAGGATGAGCGGTGCTGGCTGTCCCACGGCTTCGGGAACGGCGGCGGTGAAGTCATAGGTGTTCGGGTCTTCGCCGCGCGTCAACGCGAAGTCGGCGGACAGGAAGATATCGGCCATCGCCGTGCCGGGCGCCAGCGCCGCCAGCGCGAGCAGCAGCAAGGCGAACAGCTTATTCTTCGACATCGAACTTCTCCTTCAGGCCCGCCAGCGCGTGTTGAATGGCGGCGTTGCTGTGGGCGATCATATAATCCTGCCGCACCTGATCCCTGATCGCGGGAAAGGGGATCATGGCGGACGCGATGCTCTCGCTCTTTTTCACGAAATGCCAACCGCGCGGGGATGCGATCGGGCCGATCCAGCGGCCTTCGGGCGCGGTCTTGAGCGTGTCGACGAAAGGCTGGCCGAAAATGCCGCGCACCATGGAATCGCCATAGCGGGGGAAGTCGCGGCCCAGCCAGAAATCCTCGCCGCCGATCGTCTCGCCCGCATTGAGCTGGGCCAGCAGGACGTCGGCGTCATCGGGCTTTTGCTGGCGGAAAATCTGGGTGAAGCTGGTGCGCGGTTCGGCGCGATACAGGTTCAGATGGTTCGAATAATGATCGACCAGTTGTTCTTCGTTCGGTTCGGGCGGGGCGCCGGCGATCAGGTAGCGGACCTTGTCGACCAGTCGCTTGCGGGTTTCCCCGTCGGTCAGGTGCATGTTGCGGTCGATCGCCTCGCGGAACAGCAATTCCTCGGCCAGATATTCGGCCTTCAGCCGGGCGCGATCCTGCGCCGTCGCCTTGCGTCCGGTCAGCGTCTCCATGTCCGCGACCTGCGCCTGTTCGATCTCCGCCGTGAAGATGACGGGCGGCTTTTCGAAATGCTGGACGACCTGATAACTGCCGAACAGCGCCACGCCGGCCAGCAGAAAAGCGAACAGCGGATCGCGCGCCACCCGGCCGATCCCCGACATCGGATTGCGCCATTGCCGCGGCGACGTCGCCGCCTTGCATGTCGCCATAATATCCATGGATTCCGCCCCGTTCGCCATGCCCGCAATATTAGGGGGAAGCGCATCGCCATAGCCTACGTCAAATGACGCATACGGGCGCTAGGCGGCTTTCCATAGCCTTTAAGCACGAGATTGCTGCAGCGCCGCATTCGGTCCTGCCCCAGGGAGACCTTCACATCATGATCCGTTCCAGGCTGCTTTTGCTTGCCACTTCCGCCTGCGCCCTGGCGCTCACCGCATGTTCGGGCGGCAACGGCAACGCCAGCGCGCCTGCGGGCGATACTGTCTCGGTCGGTGTTCTCCAGTCCCTGACCGGCACCATGGCGATCAGCGAGATCACGGTGAAAAATGCCGAGATGCTGGCGATCGAGGAGATCAACGCGGCCGGCGGCGTGATGGGCAAGCAGATCAACGCCCTGGTCGAGGACGGCGCGTCCGATCCTTCCACCTTCGCGCAGAAGGCGTCGAAGCTGATCGAGAGCGACGGCGTTTCGACCGTTTTCGGCGGCTGGACGTCGGCCAGCCGCAAGGCGATGCTGCCGGTGTTTGAACGCACCAAGAACCTGCTCTGGTATCCGGTGCAGTTTGAGGGCAATGAATGTTCGCCCAACATCATGTATTCGGGCGCGCAGCCCAACCAGCAGGCGCTGCCCGCGCTGGAATGGGCGATGGCGCAGGGGCATAAGAGCTTCTTCCTGGTCGGCTCCGACTATGTCTATCCCCGCACCGCCAACCTGATCCTGAAAAAACATATCGAAAAGCAGGGCATGAAGGTGCTGGGCGAAGCCTATGTGCCGCTGGGCGGCACCGATTTCTCCGGTGTCATCGCCAAGATCGCGCAAGCCAAGCCTGCCATGATCATCAACACGTTGAACGGCGACAGCAATGTCGCCTTCTTCAAGCAGTTGCAGGCCGCGGGCATCAACACCAAGACGATGCCGGTCATGTCCTTCTCGATCGGCGAGCAGGAAGCGCAGGCGATGGGCGCCGGCCTGGTTGAGGGCAGCTATGCCGCCTGGAATTATTTCCAGAGCCTGCCCGGCGACGCCAACGCCAGGTTTATCGCCGCCTATAAGGCGAAGTTCGGCAAGGATGCGGCGATCACCGACCCGATGGTCCATGGCTATCTCGATGTCTATGCCTGGAAGGCGGCGGTGGAGAAGGCCAAAAGCTTCGACCCGCAAGCGGTGCGCAAGGCCGCGGCGTCGCTGGGCGGCTTCGACACGCCGATGGGCAAGGTCAGCTTCGCGGCCAACCAGAGCCTGGTGCAGAAGGCCTATATCGGCAAGCTGAAGGGCGACGGGCAGTTCGAGATCATCGCCGACAGCGGCAAGGACATCGCGCCGGAGCCTTATGACGTGCTCGCCTTCCCCGGCAAGACCTGCAAGCTGTAACAATGTCCCACAACCCCGTTCGGGCTGAGCCTGTCGAAGCCCTTCATCGAATGGAGCGAGATACCTTCGCTTCGCTCAGGCAAGTCCTTCGACTTCGTTCAGGACGAACGGATTTTTAAGCGCATGGATGCCCTTTTCCTCAACCAGCTGTTCAACGGCGCCTCGCTGGCTTCGCTGTATCTGCTCGCAGCGCTCGGCCTTGCACTCTCCTTCGGGCTGATGCGCGTCATCAACATGGCGCATGGCGAAATGCTGATGCTGGGCGGCTATCTCGCCTGGATGACGCTGCTCGTGGTGCCGGGCGCGCTTGGGATCATCCTGGCCATTCCGGTCGCTTTCGTCGGCGCGGCGGCGATGGGCGGCTTCATTCAATCCACCCTGATCCGTCGGCTGTCGGCGCGGCCGCTTGATACTTTGCTCGCGACCTGGGGCGTCAGCCTGATCCTGCAACAGGGCGCGCGCGACCTGTTCGGCGCGGTCGGGGTGGAGGTGCGCGCACCCGAATGGCTGACCGGCAGCTTCGTGGCATTCGGCGTCACATTGCCATCGGCGCGCCTGTTCATCATCCTGATTGCGGCGCTTGTGCTGGGCGGCCTGGCGCTGTTGCTGCTCAAGACCCGGATCGGGCTGCTGGTCCGCGCCGTCAATCAGGACCGGATGATGGCCTCCGCGTCCGGCATTGATGTGAAGCGGGTGGACTTCGCTATCTTCTGCTTGGGGTCGGGCGTCGCGGGCCTGGCGGGCGTGATGCTGGCGCTGCTCGGTCCGGTCACGCCCAATGTCGGGCAAAGCTATATCATCCCGGCCTTCCTCGTCGTCGTGATGGGCGGCCTGGGCAGCATAGTCGGCACGACCGCCTCGGCCATCATCCTTGGCCTATTCGCTGCGCTCGCCCAGATTTTCGTCGATGTCAGCGTCGCGCAGATGCTGCTGCTCGTCTTCGTCATCCTCTTCATCCAGGTCCGCCCGCAAGGGGTGATCGCCGTAAAGACCCGCCAACTCGATGCCTGACCTGTCCCGCCTTGATCCGCTGAAGCCTGTCCTGCCCTGGCTGCTGCTGGCGCTCGGCCTCGTCGCGCCCTTCGCGCTGTCGGCTTATGACCTCAACCTGCTCGCCCGCTTCATGGCGATGGGCATTCTTGCGCTCGGCCTTGTCCTCATCTGGGGCCATGGCGGCATTTTGAGCCTGGGGCAGGGGGTCTTTTTCGGCCTGGGCGGTTACGCCATCGCCCTGCATATGAAGCTGGCGGACCTGCCTTCGGGCGAAATCCCCGACTTCATGGTGTGGAGCGGCCGGGACAGTCTGCCCTTCTGGTGGATACCCTTTTCCAGCCCCGCCTTCACCATCGCCGCGATCCTGATCGTGCCGACCTTGGTAGGCGCGCTCTTCTCCTGGGCGGTGTTCCACCGGCGCGTCGGCGGCACTTATTTTGCGCTCATTACCCAGGCGCTGGCGCTGGCCTTCTCCACCCTCATCATCAGTCGGCAGGATGTGACCGGCGGCTTCAACGGCCTCACAGACTTCTATTCCGTCTTCGGCTTCGGCCTCTCCAGTCCCGGCACCGGATCGGGCCTCTATTGGGTGACGCTGGTGGTCCTGTGCATTGCCTTTGTGGCGTTACGCTGGCTGCTCGCGTCGCGTTTTGGCATATTGCTGCGCGCTGCGCGCGATGGCGAGAATCGCGTGCGCTTCCTTGGCTACAGCCCCACGCCCTTCAAGGTCGTCGCCTTCGCCATCGCCGCGATGCTGGCCGGGATCGGCGGTGCGCTCTTCACTCTCCACGCGGGCGTCGTGTCGCCTGCCTTGATCGGCGTGGTCCCCTCGATCGAGATGGTCGTCTGGGTCGCGATCGGCGGCCGCTACAGCCTGGCGGGGGCGATCGTGGGCGCGCTGCTCGTCAATCTGGCGCGCGATGCCGTGTCGAGCGCCTTCCCTGAATTGTGGCTCTATCTGATGGGTGTGCTCTTCATCTTCGTCGTCACCCTGTTGCCACGCGGCCTTGCCGGGCTGGTCCAGGGGAAAGCGGCATGAGCGGCTCGGCGGTTTCCGACCTGCTGCTCAGCGTCGATGGCGTCACCATCGATTATAGTGGCTTCAAGGCGCTCGATAATTTCAGCATGACGCTCAATCGCGGTGAAACCCGCGTGGTGATCGGTCCCAATGGCGCGGGTAAATCGACGCTGTGCGATACGATCATCGGCCGCGTCCGCCCCAGCCAAGGGCGCGTCCTGTTCAAGGGCGAGGAAATCCAGCGCCTGCCCGAACAACAGATCGTCGCGCGCGGCATCTGCCGCAAGTTTCAGGCGCCCGGCGTGTTGCCGACGCTCAGCGTGCGCGACAATCTGGGGCTCGCCGCGCGGAAGGACCGGCGCTGGTGGAAGAGTTTTGGCGCAGGCATCCCGGCGGACGAAAAGCGGGCGGTGGAAGAAGCGCTGGAAAGCGTCGGCCTGACCCATCGCGCCGGGGTGGAGGCCGGCACACTCGCCCATGGCGAGAAGCAATGGCTGGAGATTGCGATGGTCATGGCGACCGGCGCGGAACTGTTGCTGCTGGATGAGCCGACCGCGGGCATGGGCCCGGCCGAAACCAGCCGCACCGCGCAGTTGATCCTGGGGCTGGGCGACAGCCGCACCGTTCTGGTGATCGATCATGACATGAGCTTTGTCGAACAACTCGCCGCGCCCGTCACCGTCATGCACCAGGGCAAGTTCTTGAAACAGGGTAGCATTGCCGAAGTCCGCGCCGACGCAGAAGTCGCCGCCGTCTATCTGGGCCACACCGCATGAGCGCGCCGCTGATCGAAATCGCCGCCCTGTCCAGCGCCTATGGACAGAGCCAGGTTTTGTGGGACGTCGATCTGACCTTGGAGCGGGGACAGGTGATGGCGTTGATCGGCCGCAACGGCGTCGGCAAGACGACGCTGCTGCACGCGATCATGGGCACGCACCCCACGGTTGGCGGCACGATCCGTTTCGACGGGCAGGAGATTGCGAAGCTGCCCGCCCACAAGCGCTCGCGCGCCGGCATCGGCTTCGTGCCGCAGGGGCGGCATGTCTTCCCGCAGCTGACCGTCATGGAAAATCTGGAGACGGGCCGGTCCGCGCTCGCTGGGAGGGGCAAAGGCGCGGCAAAAGTGCCCCAGCATATCTTCGACTTGTTTCCCAAGCTGTACGATATCCGCGGCCGCGCCGCCGGCTTCCTGTCCGGCGGCGAGCAGCAGCAGCTCGCCATCGGTCGTGCGCTGGCCGGGGAGCCCAGCCTGCTGCTGCTGGACGAACCGACGGAGGGCATACAGCCCAATGTCGTGCAGCAGATCGAGGCGGCGCTCGTCCATGTCCGCGACGAACTGGGCATGACCGTGCTGGTGGTCGAACAATATCTCGACTTCGTCTGGCGCTTCGCCGACCGCTACTGCGCTATGCAGAACGGCCGGATCGTCCGCCAGGGAAGCATCGCCGAAGAGAGCGCGAAGGATGTCGCGCATCTGGTCCAGATTTAGCGGACCGGTGTCCAGGTCTGGGTCTTGCAGAAGAAGGCGATGCAGCCCTGCACCTTGAGCGTGCCGTTGCCGTTGCGGGTGAGCTTGGACGTATAGCTTTTACCGCTTTCGGGATCGTAGATCGTACCCTTCCAATGATCGCCGGCATCCTCGAACCCCGACAATAGCGCCAAGCCGACGAGCGGCTTCGATCGTAGCGCGGGATCAGGATTCTTGATGTCAGTGTGCGGCCGACCCGGTGTGGGCTTGACGATTTTTTCGATCCTGCCGCACACATCCCCGCCGCATGGCGCAATCTGGACGATCGCCTTGCCATCCACGGTTGCCCATCGGCCGGTAACCGGCTGGGCCGCCTGCGCGGGCATAGCGGCAAAGGCGGCGGTCAGGGTTGCGGTGGCGAAAATGGCCAGTTTCATGCGATCCACTCCTTGTGTTTGATGCAAGGATAAGCATGAAAAAGCCTGGCCGCCACCGCCTTTTTGAGGCGTGGCGGGCAGGCTTTTCGGGCGACGCTACGGCAGCGTCTGTCCCGCTCTCCAAAGTTTTTAGAATGCGGTGCTGATCGAACAGGCCGCCGGACCCAGGATGACGACGAACAGGGTCGGCAGGATGAAAAGGATCAGCGGCACCGTCATGATCGCGGGCAGGCGCGCGGCCTTTTCTTCGGCGCGCATCATACGTTCATGGCGGAATTCGGCTGACAGCACGCGCAGCGCGGAGGCGAGCGGGGTGCCGTATTTCTCGGTCTGGATCATGGTCGTGACCACGCCCTTGATCGCGTCGAGCTTCACGCGGGTCGCCAGATTTTCGAATGCCATGCGTCGTTCGGTCAGGAAGCTCAGCTCGATCGCCGTCAGCTGAAACTCGTCGCCCAGTTCGGGATAGGCCTTGCCCAGTTCGCGCGACACGCGATTGAAGGCGGCATCGACGGTCAGGCCCGCTTCGGCGCAGATGACCAGCAGGTCAAGCGCGTCGGGCAGCCCTTTGCGGATGGCGGCCGAGCGCTTTTGAACCTTGTTGTTGATATAGAGATCGGGCGCCTTGTAGGCGAGCAGCAGCGCTGCTGCGAAGGCGAAGAAGCGCTTCATCGGACCCCATTCGGGTTCGATGCCGACGCCATAGAGCATGATCGCGGCAAAGCCGCCGATCACGATCGGCAGGATCATCCGGCCGAAGATGACCGCGACGGCCCAGTCCTTGGATCGGATCCCGGCCTGCGCCAGGCGGATCTGCGCGTCTTTCAGTTGGTCGTCCTGGAGAACCTTCAGGCTCGACAGAAAGGACCGCATATTATCGGTCGTCTGATTCTTGCGGACCAGTTTTGCGCGGCGCTTGGCCGTCGATGCGGTGATGCCCGCTTTCAGCTGTTCGCGCCGATCGTTGAGCGCCTTGACGCGCTTGGCCATGGGGTCGCGCACGGTCATGACCGCATAGAGCGCGAACAACACGGCCAGGGTGGCCAGCGCGGCCAGCAGCGTGCCGAAATCGGTTGCCGTCAGGCCAAAGAGCGTGCCGGCTGGGGCAGGGGCGTCCATATTTCTTATCCCTTCCCGATCAGATTTCGAAGTTGACCATCTGCGCCATGATAAAGGCGCCGATGCCCATCCAACACATGCCGCCAATGCCGATCACCTGCATCGTTCCTAGCCCGAAAATGCCCGCCGGATCGGGGGTGAAGAAGGGACTCATATAGTTGAAGTTGATGTAGCAAATCATGCCGAACACGAGGAAAGGCAGTACGCCGATGATATAGGCGGACGCCTTCGATTCCGACGACATGGCCCGGATCTTCAGCTTCATCTGCGCACGCTGGCGCAGCACTGTGGCCAGGTTGGAAAGTGTTTCGGCCAGGTTGCCGCCCGTTTCCCGCTGGATCGCCAGGGTGATGACGAAGAACTGGAATTCGGGCGTGCCCAGACGGTCAGCGGTTTCCTGGAGCGCCTGCTCCATGGTCCGGCCGATCTTGATGCGTTCAGTAATCAGCTTGAATTCCTCGCCTACCGGTCCGGGAATTTCGCTTGACACGATGCCCAGTGTTTCGGCGATCGGCAGACCCGACCGCAAGCCGCGGGTCAGCAGTTCCAACGCATCGGGAAATTTGGCATTGAATTTCTGGACGCGCTTGTTGATCAGCCGCCCGACCCACCAGTGCGGCAGGCCAAGCCCGGCGGCGAGGCCGAACATGACGGCGAACAGGAAGGGGAAGCCGCGAATCATCAGCAACGCCGACAGCAGCAGGAATATGCCTGCGCTCGCCGTCATATATTGGCTGAGCGTCCATTTCTTGCCGGTCATCTTCAGACGCTTGGTCAGATTTTCCGGGTTCGGGATCAGCGACACCAGCATCTTGGCTTCGACGCCGGTCGCGCGATTGGAAATGACCTTGCGCATCCGCGCTTCCAGCAGCGCTTCGGCGGATTCGCTGTGACGGCCGCGGATCATCGCGACGCGGCGTTTGCGCGCCTTGTCCGGCGACGGACCGGCGAACGCGACCACGCCCAACCCCAGCAGGGTCGCGATCAGCACCGTTATCAGGATGAAATTACCGTCCATCTCGTCGCCTGTCTTTTAAGAAGCCGCGCCGCCGATGAGCGGCGGCGCACGCGATCAATTGTCCAGCGCAGCTTTTTCCTTGCGGCGCGACGGCATCATCGACCGGAAGTCGCCGATCTTGCCGAGCAGGGAGTCGCCCTTCCTGCGTGCGCCCTTCGGCGCCGCGGGCTCATCCTCGCGGTCGGCAGCGCCGAGCACCTCGTCCAGCAAGCTGGCGCAGGCCGCACCGACCTTGCTGCCCTTGGCAGTTTCGGCCAGCGTCTTGCCCAGCTTCGCCGCCTGCGATGCGATCCGCAGGTCGAACGGCACGATCACGTCCACCTTGCGTTCGATCGATTGCTCGAAATCCTTGCGGCTGATCTCAGGCGCGCCGGGATGGACCCGGTTGGCGACTACCAGCACGCGCGTCTGCGGCGCGTTGGTCTTCAGCCAGGACAGAATGCGAATCGTGTCGCGCGCCGCCGCCAGCGTCAGTTCCGTCACGACCAGCGTCACGTTGACGTCGGCCATCAGGTGCGGATGCTGGATCAGCATGTTGCGCGGCAGGTCCATGACGCTGCATTCGAAGGCGAGGCGGAATTCTTCCAGCAACTGGTAGAAAGCGCCGCCATCGGTCATCATCGGCTGGCTGATTGGCGCCTCTGCCGACAGGATCGCCAGCGTGTCGCTCGCCCGCACCATGGCGCGTTCGATGAACAGGCCGTCGATGCGGCTTGGGTTTTCGATCGCGTCGGTCAGGCCGCGGCCCGGCTCCAGGTCCATGGCCAGCGCATTGGTGCCGAAATGAACGTCGAGGTCGAGCAGCGCGGTCGGGCGCTTCTTCTTTTCCGCCAGCATCCAGGCGAGCGAGGTTGCGATGCTGGACGCGCCCACGCCGCCGCGGGTGCCGATCACGGCCATGGTGGCGTGCGGGCGTTCCGGCGCGGCGTCGCGCGGCGCCATGAACACGGCCTGCGCCTGCGCCAGCGCGTCGCGGAGCTGGTCTGCACCGAAGGGCTTGAGCAGATAGTCCTGAATGCCGCTGGCGACGAGGTCGCGATAGAGGCGCACGTCATTGACCTGCCCCGCCGCGATGACCACCGTGCCGGGCTCGCAGACTTCCGCGAGGCTGTTGATATCGTTCAGCGGATCGCCGCTTTCGGACATGTCGACGAACAGAATCTGTGGGCTGGCGGTGATTGACAGGCTCTGCACCGCGTTGCGCATTCCGCCCTTGTTCACCTTTTCCGGCGCCCAGCCCAGTTCGGCGGCGACGGCGCGCAGCATGTCGAAGCTATGATCGTCGCAGACGAAGGCATGGAAGGGGTCGCGTGGCCCGGTAGCGCCGGGTTTCCAGGGTGCGTTCATCTTATTGCCCTCCCGCCGTCATCTGCTTGAGGTCGCCAGCGCCGGTCGGCGCCTTGTCGCGATATGTAGAAATGGCGCGGTTCGATGTCGCCGTGCGCAGGTCGCTGTCGGTGCCCTGGCCACGGACCAGATCTTCGGGATTGGCGACCATGGCGGCCAGGTTGCTGTTGACGCCGCAGCCGAAATTGGAGCTGGTGCCGAGACTCGGATCGGTTTCCTGCTTGCCGCTCCAATCGGGGCAACCCGGCACGCTGGCCGTGGCGCGGCGAACGATCAGGCGGACGCTGCCTGCCGGCGCGGCGCCGGCGACGGCCGAACTGTCTTCGGTCACCAGCAGGCCGTGGCGGGCGACGACATCGGCGACCCCATCCCGCATCGTCGGACTGAAATAGGCGCCGTCGGTGACGATCGCCACCTGGTCGCCATAGCCAAGGCCGATCGAGCCGAACCAGTCGTTCAAGCGGCGCGCTTCATAGGCGGTCATGCCGCCGTCCGATCCCGCCTGCACATCGAACGTGTAGGCGGCGTAGCTGACGACCGGCTGATGAAGCGATTCCACGCTGCGGTTCGGCGTGTCAGTGACGCATCCGGCGAGCGGCAAGGCCAGAACGGCCAGGGCGCTCAGCATTTTCATGGATAGACGGGTCTGGAGATGGGAGGTCATGTCGTGTCGTCCTTCCGTCAGAAACTGAAACCGGGGGCCACGGCGCCGGGCTTGCCCGGTTTGGCGGCGACCGGGGGCAGGGCGGCGGCGGCTTGCGGGCCGGGCGTCGGCATCGGCGAACCGGGTGCGCGGGTCGGCATCTTGCCGCGTGCGCCGCTGACGCCATCGCTGCCCTGCTGGATGAACAGGCCTTGCGCTTCGGTGGCGGCGCGGAAGCCGTCTGTCGGCAGGCGCACGTCCGATGCATTCATCGGTTTGACCAGATAGGGGGTGACGACGATGACCAGTTCGGTTTCGGACCGCTGGAAGCTGCGCGATTTGAACAGGCTGCCCAAAATCGGCAGTTCGCCCAATAATGGCACCTTATTGACGGTGTTGCCCGTTTCGTTGTTAAGCAGGCCTGCGATCATGAACGCCTGACCCGAACCCAGCTCGACGGTGGTTTCCGCAGTGCGGCTTTTGAGCGCGGGCACGTCGGTGTTGATCGAAAAGTCCAGGCTCGACACGGTCGGGCGGACCCGCAACGAAATGCGGCCGTCAGCCAGCACCGTCGGCGTAAAGGCCAACTGCACGCCATATTGCTTGAATTCAATGCTGTTGCCGTTGTTGGCGCCATTGTTGATCGTGTAGGGATATTCGCCGCCGGCCAGGAAACTGGCGGTCTCACCCGACAAGGATGTAAGGTTGGGCTGCGCGAGCACCGTTGCAAGGCCGCTCGATTCCGCGAGGTCCAAAGCGCCGGCAATGTCCAAGCCAAACAGCCTCGCCACGCCGCCCAGGCTGTAACCACCGTCGGCCGGCGTCGTGAAGGTTCCGCCGCCATTTTCGTTAAATTCAACGAAATTGCGCGAGCCGCCACCGATAAAGCCAGCGGTACTGCCGCCGCTGCGGTCAATGCTTGAAAAGTTGGTGCCGATCTTGTGGCCGATATCCTTGCTGACTTCGGCGATCTTGACCTGCAGCATCACTTGCAAGGGGGTCGCCATCCGCAGGCGGCTGACCACGGTCACTTCCTTGCCGACGAAGGCCTGCGTCAGACGCTCGGCCTCAGCCGCGTCTTCCGGCGCCTTGATGGTGCCGGTCAGCAGGACCATGCCGTTCATCTTGTTGACCGCGATGTTTGCGTCGGGCATCGCCAGGCGGAGCATATCATCGATGCTGGTCAGGTTATTGCCGACGCGGACCGTCCCCGAAAACAGCACCTTGCCGTTGGGCGCGGTGGCGAAGACGGTGGTTTCTCCGGCTTTCTTCGCGATCAGATAAAGCTGGTTCTGCGAACGGACATGAACGTCGACCACATCGGGGTCGGCGATCACCACGTCCGACATTTTGGACGGCAGGTTGACGACCCGGCTGCCACCGACCGACATCAGGATCGCATTGTCCTGATTGCTGGACGGCGCGGCGTTGAGGGCCGTGGTGGGCGCTGCGATCGTAGCGATCGCAAGGCCAAAGGCGATCGCGGGAGCGGCAAGCCGCGGAGCGCGATTGTGCAGGCTCTTCATCTTACTTCCCCCCGACCGGAACTTCGGTCACGTTAGTGCCGCGGGCCACGCGGATCACCGGCCCCTTGAAGGCGACGGTGCCTATGGGCGCACCATTGGCGGCCACCATCGGCGACATCGGCGCTTCGGCCTTTGCCGGGACCGAGCTGCGCTGGTAGCGCGACACGTCGGCGCCGGTCGAATAGGTGGAGCCGCGATCGACGGGGCGCGAGGCGAGCTTCGCAATGATCGATTTTTCGGCATTGGGATTGGCGCCGTCGGGCAGATCCACGTCGGTTCCCGCAATGGCGGCATCCAGATCCGACGCGGTGTCCGCGATCGACCGGAGCGACATCGACAGCGATCCGATGGTCTGCGAAACCGCGATCTTCTCGGCGATCTTGGGCGTCACTTCGATGGTGACGTTGGAATAGGTGCGCACTTCGGGTTTGCCGTCGGCGCCCATCGCATCCATGCGCTGGTCGGTGGCGAGCACGCGCAGGTTGCGCAGGATGGTTTCGGAAACCCGCAGCGGATCGCCATCGCCGCCGCCATTGACGCTCTGCGTCAGGACAAGGTCGATGCGGTCGCCCGGAAAGACGAAGCCTGCGACCGAGCTTTGCGCCGACACGGGCACCGTCACGGCGCGCATGCCAGGGCCGAGCGCAGCGGCCAGGAAGCCGCGATCGCCGGGCTTGACGATGCCGCCCTGCGTCAGCGGTTGTCCGGCCGTGATGGCGGAGCGCACGACGCTGCCGGCCAGCTTGGCGGGATCTGCCTGACCCTTGAGATAATAGGCCTGTTCGATGAGATCTTTCGGCCAGGGCTGAAAACGGAAGCTTTCCGCGTCCAAAATGGTGCCCACGGGGAGAGCCTTGGTCGCCACCAGCACATGGGGCTGGTCGGCTTCATTCGGCATCGCCGCAGCGTTCACCTGTGGCGCGCTCGACGAACTCAACATGCTGCGCGCAAGCAAGGCTGTAGTGACCGCTATGATAAGCGCCCCCACCAGCAGCACGATCTTCTTAGCATCCATGACGAAATTCGCCTCCCTCAAATGGGTGCACTGCCCCCAGTGCCCCACTCATCACGCAAAATGGTTAAGATATCGTTCGCCAAGCAACCACAGGGCTGCGATCGAGATGGCGACGCCATAAGGAATTTCAGGCTGTCCCAGCCTTTTGGTCATCCGGTGATGGATGACCGTGACGATCGTCACCAGGCCGCCCAGCATCGCCATCAGGACGATCAGGGACAGCACGGCCTGCCATGGGAACCATAGCGCCAAAGCGCCAAGCAGCTTGACGTCGCCGCCACCCATCATGCCGGCTGCGAACAGCGCGGCGAAAAGGGCGAAAACGATCGCGCCGACCACCAGTTGCACGGCGACGCCGGGCCAGAGGTCGAGGCCGCTGGCCAGCCACCACAGGGGCGCCAGCGCCGCGACCGTCAGGTTCAGGCGGTTGGAAATGATGCGGGACCGCAAATCCGTGATCGCCGCCGCGATCAGCAGCGCGCCCAAAGCGCCTATCAGCGCCAATCGGAAAATTTCCCCGTTCATGGGGCTTATCCCCTAGACCATATGGCTTACCAAAGCGTAACCATGGAACAGATGGATTCACCCGACTTCCCCGTTGCCGCATTCGACCGGCGGGCCTGGCCGATAGGCGGGCGGCTGGACTATTGGACCGCGCCCGATGGCTGGCCGATCCGTCGCTATCGGCTGGGTTCGGGCGCGCGCGGGCGGATGCTGGTGATGGGCGGCCGCGGCGACATGATCGAAAAATATCTGGAGGTCATCCATCACTGGGCGGCGCGCGGCTGGGCCGTGACCAGCTTCGACTGGCGCGGGCAGGGCGGATCGGGCCGACTGACCGACGATCCCCTATGCGGTCATATCGACGACTTTGCCAACTGGATCGTGGATCTGAACGCCTTGGCGGCCGACTGGCGCGCGGAAGGCGACGGGCCGACCGCGATGGTGGCGCACAGCATGGGCGGCCATATGCTGTTGCGCGCGCTGGCCGAAGGGATGCCGTCGCCCGACGCGGCGGCCGTGGTCGCGCCGATGCTGGGCGTCCATAGCGCGCCTTTGCCGCGCTGGCTGGCGGTGGCGATCGCCCGTTTCATGGTGGGGACGGGTCGGGGAGAATTGCCCGCCTGGACGCAGAAGGAGCAGTCGGAACGCCAGCGGCGAATGCGGCAGAAAAGACTGACGCATGATCCTGACCGCTATGCCGACGAAATCTGGTGGCGCGATCATAGCCGCGACATTGCGCTGGGTCCGCCGAGCTGGAACTGGGTGTTGCAGGCGCTGGACTCGACGCAGGCGCTGGCGCAAGGCGACGCCATCGCCCGCATCGCGACGCCGCTGTTGGTGCTGGCGACCAAGGCGGACCAGCTTGTGTCCACGCCCGCCATCGTCAAGGTCGCGAGCCGGATCGCGAGCGCCCGGCTGCATATTTATGGCCGGGAGGCGGCGCACGAGATATTGCGCGAGCTGGACCCGGTGCGCCTTGACGCGCTTCACCGGATCGACGCTTTTCTGGACGAGGCCGCGCGTTGAATAACCCGGATATCGTCATCATCGGCGGCGGCATGGCCGGGGCCAGCCTTGGCGCGCATCTGGCGGCCGACGCCCGCGTGCTGATTCTGGAGATGGAGGATCGGCCGGGTTATCACGCCACCGGCCGTTCGGTCGCCTTTTGGGAGGAGACTTATGGCGGGGCGGAGGTGCAGCCGCTGACCACGGCATCAGGGTCTTTCCTCGCCACGCCCGATGCCGATTTTCACGACGGCGGTTTCCTGTCGCCGCGGCGGACGCTCCATATCGGACGGGCAGGGGATGAAGCGCGGCGCGATGCGCTGCTCGCGCAATTTGCCGGCAAGGTCGATTTGCAGCTTGTCGATCCCGCGGCGCTGGTGCCGGGTTTGCGGCCGGATTGGACGCTGGGTGTGCTGGAGGCGAGTTGCCAGGATATCGACGTGGCGGCGCTCCATGCGGCCTATTTGCGCCGCTTCCGCCGATCGGGCGGCGAGATTCGGCTCGGCACGATGCTGGTTGCGGGTCGGGTCGACGGACATGGCTGGCGGATCGAGACGAGCGAGGGGACGATCCGGTGCCGCCTGCTGATCGATGCGGCGGGGGCATGGGCCGATGCGGTCGCGGTCGCCTGCGGCGTTGCCCCTATCGGCATCCAGCCTTTACGACGAACCGTGGCGCAACTGCGCGTGCCCACGATGCCCTCGGCCGATCTGCCGCTGGTCATGGACCTGTCCGAACGCTTCTACTTCAAGCCGGAAGGGCAGGGGCGGTTGTGGTTGACCCCGCATGACGAATCATGGTCGCCGCCCTGCGATGCCGCGCCGGAGGAACTTGCGGTGGCGGAGGCGATCGCCCGGTTCGAGGAAGCGGTCGATTGGCCGATCGCGGCGGTCGAACGGAAATGGGCGGGGCTGCGCAGCTTCGCGCCCGATCGCGCGCCTGTCTATGGCTTCGACCCCGACGTGCCGGGATTCTTCTGGTTCGCCGGGCAGGGCGGTTTCGGTATCCAGACCGCGCCTGCCGCGGCGTTGCTGGCGAGCGCGTTGATCCGGGGCGAAACGCCGCCCTTCGCCAGCCTTGATCCGGGCGCTTATTCGCCAGCCCGGTTTCGCTAACGCCTTCAACCGCGCATGGCGCGTCGGCTGGCCAGTCCCATCATCGCAAAACCGGCGAGCGCGGCGGCGACATTGGCCATTGCCGCGCCCCGCGTGCCGTAAAGCGGCAACAGCGCCGATTGCAGCCCCAGCAGCAGCAGGGTCGAAACGAAGGTGATGCGCAGCGACAGGCCGGCCCGGTCGGTCGCCATCAGCAACGGGCGATAGCTGACCCCCACCAGGTCGATGCAGGCCGCGATCCCCAGCAATAGCAGCAGCGGATAGGCGGGCACGAAATCCTTGCCCGCGATCAGCCCCAGCAGCGGATGGCCGATCGTCACGATCAGACCGATGATGACCGCGCCCGCCACCAGCGCCAGCCGGTTTGTGCGGCGGAACAGCGCGCCCAGCGCGTCCTTGCCATGCGTGTTGGTGCGGGACAGTTCGACGAAGATGCTGCGCGAGAGCAGGCTGGAAATCTTGGTCAGCGAATTGGCGAGCTGGTTGGCGAGGCGGTAGAGGCCCGCGCCCATCGGGCCGACGAAGCCGCCGACGATCAGCACCGCGACCTGCTGCCCGATGGAGGACAGGCTGGTCTGGAGATTGGTGGCGGTCAGGAAGCCGATGATGCCGGGATTTTCGCGGCGCGCGTCCAGCGCCCGGCCGGTGCGCCAATTACCGATCCGTCCGCGTCCGACCTTCAGCGCAAGATACCAGTAGCTTATGGCGCAGAGCAGTTCGGCAAAGGCCCAGGCGATCAGGAAGCCGCTGATGTCGGGCATGACCGCCAGCGCCACGCCTGCGCCGATCATCCGCCCGACGGGGATCATGGTTTCGGCGAAGGCGGCCGAATCGAACCGGTCGAACAGGCGCAATATGCCGGTCGGGCTGGATCGGATGGTGATCATCATCACCATGCAGAAGGCCCAGACCTGCCATCCCATGTCCGGCCCGCCCATCCCTGAATCCAGGCCCAGCAGATCGCCGAAGAGCAGGATGATGGCCGCGGCGATCAGGCCGCCGGCGACCGCCGAGGCAAGGTCGATCAGAATGCAGAAGCGCAGCACGCGGTTGAGGGCGTCGCCATTCCCGTCCGTCACATGCGGCTGGCCATAGCGCACGACGATCTGCCAGCTGTCGAAGCTCACCAGCGTCTTGATGACGTTGGCTGCGCTCAGCACAAGGGCGAAACGGCCGAAATCCGCGACGCCCAGCGTGCGGGTGACGATGGCGAGATAGGCGAGGCTCAACACCGCGCCCACGCCCTTGCCGCCCAGCAGCCAGCCGGTATTGGCCAGGATGCGGGCGAAACCGTCGCTTGTCTGCCCCGATCCGCGTTTGAACATCACCGACGACTGGTCCTTCATTTGCGCAGGAGCACGCCGCGCTTTAGGCGAGCGCAGGAACGAGTGCAAATGCCGCCTTTTTTTTGGCAAGATTGCCGACTAATGCCGCCCCCATGACGATCACCAAAGCCATCATCCTGTCCGCCGGCCAGGGTTCGCGCCTGCTTCCACTGACCCGCGACGTGCCCAAATGCATGATCGAGTTCAACGGTCGCACCCTCATCAGTTGGCAGATCGCCGCACTGGTCGCCAATGGCGTGACCGATATCGTCGTCGTCACCGGATTCCGTACCGAGCGGGTCGAGGATCATGCGCTGCAATTGTATCGCGAAACGGGCGCGCGCATCCGTTGCGTGTTCAATCCCTTCTTCCAGGTCGCCGATAATCTGGGCACCTGCTGGATCGTGCGGGAGGAGATGGACTGCGACTTCATCATCCTGAACGGCGACACCATCATATCGGACGAGATCGTCGCACGCCTGATCGCCGGGGCGCAGGACGCCATCACCGTCACCGTCGATATAAAGGCGGACGGTGATTATGACGATGACGACATGAAGGTGAACCGGGACGCAAGCGGCCGGTTGCATCATATCGGCAAGCGGCTGTTGCCGCCCGACACCAATGCCGAATCGATCGGTATGCTGGCCTTCACCGGCGAAGGCCCGGCGATTTTCCGCAACCAGATCGACCAGATGATGCGCACCCCCGAAGGCGTCGAACGCTGGTATCTGCGCGCCATCGACATCATCGCCAAGGGCAACCGCGTCGGCACCGCCTCGATCGAGGGGCTGGAGTGGCAGGAGGTCGATTTCCACCAAGATGTCGAGGCGGCCAAGGCGCTGACGGCGAAGTGGGTAGCGCAGGGGCGGTACGGAAAATAGGCGGCGCACCGGGCGAGAGGCAGAAGTTCACTCCGTTGTCGGGTGAAATCGGCCAATAGTGGCGGTGACGTAGGCGCGGAGCGCGTGTTAAGCCGGCATGGGGCCACGACGCCTGCGCGACTCGCACGCGACGCTGATGCGCCAGCGACGCGCCACCTGCGCAATCTGCGTGCATCCGCATTGGGCAGCCATCGCCCCTTAAGGCCCGCTATCCTCGCCCTCATCCAACTGCGTCGGCGCTATCCTCGGTGGTGGCGTGCCTGAAGGGGCGATCGGCAAACGTATTGGCCCGCCGCCGATATTCACCGTCATGCCGCCTTCGTCCACGCCCAGCCCGACATTGCCGATGCCGGTTTCCACCGTCACATTGGCGATGGCGTTGACCAGGTCGGCGTCCTGCGTCTCCTCCGGCGCGTCCTCGACCGGCTCGTTGATCGCGCCGCTCATGAAATTGCGCCAGATGCGCGCAGGCACGCCGCCGCCAGCCGCGCCGCCGGGCAGGGGGGCGTTGTCGTCATTGCCGATCCATACCGCGGTCACGAGGCCCCCGGCATAGCCGACGAAGATGGCGTCGCGGCTGTCCTGCGTCGTACCCGTTTTCCCGAACGTGCTGGTGCGCAGCGCCGCCGCGCTGCCGGTGCCGCGATTGGCGGCGGAGGAGAGGAGGTCGCGGATCATGTCGAGCTGATCCTGGCTGAATTGCCGCTGGCGCTGCATCAGCTTTTCGAACCAGCCCTGTTCCTCGGGCGGCAGGCCATGGGCGAGCACCGGATAGGCGCCGGCAGCGACCGCCGCATAGGCCTCGGCCAGTTCGACCAGCGGGATTTCCGATGTGCCGAGCGCGAGGCTGAGATCCTCGGTCAGCGGCGCCGTGACGCCCAGGTCGCGGGCGACCTTAATGACGTTGTCGACGCCAACCTTTTGCGTCAGGCGGACGGCCGCGACATTGCTCGATGCTGCGAACGCCTGGCGCAAGGTGATGCGGCCGCGATATTTGCCGCCATGATTGGCGGGGCGATAGGCGCCGGTGGTGATGGGCGTGTCGTCGATCATGTCGTCGGGCGTCATCCCGGCGCGGAAGGCGGCGAGATAGACGAACAGCTTGAATGTCGATCCCGGTTGACGCTTGGCCTGCACCGCGCGGTTGAAGCTGCTCTTGGCGTAATTTTTGCCGCCGACCATGGCGACGACGCTGCCGTCGGGCTTCATCGCCACCAAAGCGGCCTGCGCGCCGCCAAGGGGCGCGCGGCGGATGGCGGCTTCGGCAAGGCGCTGGATGCGCCAGTCGAGCGTGGTCTCGATCTTCTGTTCGCCATAGACGGCCCCGGCGCGGTCGCGCGCGTCGGCAAGCACCCAGTCGGCGAAATAGGTGCCGGTGGTGGCGTCGGGCGTGTCATGGACGTTGAGCCGGGCGGGGGGCAGGGCGTTGCGCTCCGCTTGGGCGAGATAGCCCGCATCGACCATCGCCTGCGTCACCAGCGCGGCGCGCGCGCGCGCGCCTTTCAGGTTGCTGGTAGGGGCGAGGCGGGAGGGCGCCTTCAGCAGCCCCGCCAGCATCGCGGCCTGCGGGATGGTCAGCCGTTCGGGCGCGCGGTTGAAATAATGGAGCGCCGCGGCGCGCAGGCCGTACACATTGTCGCCGAAATAGACGTTGGAGAGATATCTCTCCATGATCTGGTCCTTGGTCAGCCACGCTTCCAGCCAGAGTGCGATCAGCGCCTCGCGCGCCTTGCGGCCGAAGGTGCGGTCGCTGGACAGGAAGACGCCCTTGGCGAGTTGCTGGGTGATGGTGCTGCCGCCCTGCGACGATCCGTCCGACCAGAGATTATGCCACATCGCGCGGGCGATGCCGCGCGGATCAACGCCCCAATGGGTCATGAAGCGGCGATCCTCGATCGCCATGAACGCCTGCGGCACATGGGCGGGGAGTTCGGCCATCGTCACCGGACGGTCGATCACCGCGCCGCGCCGGGCGATCAGGTGGCCGTCCGCCGACGTCAGGCTGATGCTGGGCGGGGCGATGGGCTTGAGCGAGCGGGAGAGCGGTGCCGTGACCGCGAGCCAGGCGACCAGAATCATCAGCACGGCGAGGCTTGCGGCGATCACCCATCCGGTGATCTGAAGCCGGCGACGCCAGGGCGTGGGCCGCGCGAAGGCGCTGGGCGGACCCGCGCCGAACTCGCGCGGGGGTTGCGCGAAGGGATCGAGTGGGGCGGAATCGGGCATGTCTTGGGTCATACTGTGTTATTCATATCATACAGTCAAGCCTGTCCCGCACCGGGACAGCGCGAAATTAGCCGCGATCGGGACTGGTCCAAATGGTAAATTTCGCGTTAACCAATCATCATGCGAAACCGACCCCTCGTCCTCACCACCGAATCGGCCCGCCATCCCTTCCGCCAGCGGCTGCCCGCCCATGTGCTGCGCGTGGCGGACCATATGTCCGCGCGCAAAAAGCGCGTCAGCGACGACGACAGCGACTGGAAGCTTTTCGGCCTGAGCTTCGCGGCCTTCTTCACGGCCTTCTACAGCTTCATTTTCTGAACGTCCGACCGGGTGTCCGGTCAGTGGCATAGAGGGCCGTCGCAGGCCTTGTGCAGCTTCCACGCCATCGCCGCGCAGGGCAGCGTCAGGAAGGCGACCAGCAGCAGTTGCATCACCACCGATACGCCGGCGATGCTCAGGCCGATGGCGCAGAGCGATCCGACCACCATCGCGCCCGAATTGACGATATTATTGGCCGCCACTGTGCGCGCCGCTTCGCATTTTTCGACCGTCGTGGTCAGGAAGGCGTAGAGCGGAACCACGAACATGCCGCCGAAGGTCGCGACGCCGAGCAGGCAGAACGACAGGGGAATCGCCAGCGGATGGGCCAGGAAGCCGGTCAGCGAGAGCATTTGCCCGTCCGGCGAGGGCGTCCACAGGTCGCACACGATGTGAAAGGCGACGATGCACAGCCCCATGCCGATCACTGACGCGGGCGCATATTTGGCCGAGACATGGCCCTGCAACAGCCGGTTGATCGCCACGGAGCCGATCGCGATGCCGATCGAGAAGATGGCCAGGAACAGGCTGGCGACCGGCTTGTCGGCGGTCAGGACATTCTTCACCAGCGGCGGGAACTGGATGAACAGGATCGATCCGACCGCCCAGAACAGGCTGATCGCCATGATCGCTAGAAACAGGCGGCGGATATGCATCGTGCCACGCACCAGCGCGACGGACGAGCGGATGATGTGGAAGTCGATCGGCTGCTGTTCCAGCAGCGACGGCGCGGAAGGCACTTTGCGACCGGCGACATAGCCGATCAGCGCGGTGATGATAATGCCGATCGCGGCGATCTCCACCGGGATCAGGCCGGCCAGGATCGTGCCGGCCAGGATTGCGATATAGGTGCCCGCTTCGACCAGGCCGGTGCCGCCCAGCACTTCGTCGTCATGCAGATGCTGGGGCAGGATCGCATATTTGATCGGACCGAAGAAGGTCGAATGGATGCCCATGGCGAACAGCGCGATCAGCAGCAGCGGAATCGCCAGCGTGTGGACCGCAATGCCGCTCCAAATGAGGCCAAGGCCGATCGCGCCCACGCCCATGATGCCGATTTCGGCCGCCTTTACCCAACGGATGATGACCGCCTTGTCGCGCTGGTCGGCCAATTGGCCCGACAGCGCCGACAGCAGGAAGAAGGGCAGGATGAACAGGCCCGTGGCCAGCGCGCTGAACCAGGTTTCCGACTTCTCGTCATTATACACCTGATACACTACGAACAGGACCATCGCGTTCTTGAACAGATTGTCGTTGAACGCGCCGAGCAGTTGAGTGATGAAAAGCGGCAGAAAACGGCGCTTGTTCAAGAGCCTGAGAGAGGCTTGCATGGATAGGGGCGTCTTCTTTTCCGTGAGCGACCGGGGCGGGGTCTAGCGGTTGCCGACGTCTGTGTCCAATGGGTTGGGCATGGGCGTACAGCTTTGCTTGTATGCCGCGCCGGACTGTGGCAGTTCGCGGCGATGCTCACGCTGCCCAATTTGCTGACGCTTTCGCGGATCGTGACGGTGCCGTTGCTGGTCGCTCTGCTGTGGCCGGCCGAACAGGGCGCGCGTTGGACGACCGGCTATGCGCTGGCCTTCGCCCTCTATTGCCTGATGGGCGTGACCGATTATTTCGACGGCTACCTCGCCCGCGCGCAGGGCACGGTGTCGAAGCTGGGCGTGTTTCTGGACCCCATCGCCGACAAGATCATGGTGGGCGCGGTCATCCTGATGCTGGCCGCGACCCGCGACATAGCGGGCATCCATATCGCCGCCGCGATGATCATCCTGCTGCGCGAGATCGCGGTGTCGGGCCTGCGCGAATTTCTGGCCGGGCTGCAGGTGTCGGTGCCGGTGTCGCGCCTGGCGAAGTGGAAGACCACGTTTCAGATCATCGCGCTGGGTGCGCTGATTCTCGCCGGGGCGGTGCCTCATATCCCCTTCGTTCAGACGGTCGGCATATTCACCCTGTGGGCAGCGGCGATGCTGACGCTGGTCACCGGCTGGGACTATCTGCGCGTCGGCATCAAGCATATGGACTGACCGGCGATGGCGGAACTGACCATCGTCTATTTCGCCTGGGTGCGCGAAGTCATCGGCCGCGACGAGGAGCAAGTCGAGCGGCCCGCGCCGGATAGCAGCGTGGCCGATCTGATCGCGACGCTGGCCGCGCGGGGTGGTGGCTATGCGCAGGCTTTGGAAGATCCGACCCGGCTGCGCGCGGCGATCGACCAGCGTTTCGCGCCGCTGGACACGCCAATCGGCGATGCGCGCGAAGTGGCGCTGTTTCCCCCGGTGACGGGCGGATGAAGCGGATCGCCATCCAGACGGCGGATTTCGATGTGGCCGCCGAACTGGCCGCGCTGGAGGCGCTGGGCGGTGGCGGCGTGGCGAGCTTTACCGGAATAGTGCGCGGGGAGGAGGGCGGTCTGATTGCGCTGGAACTGGAACATTATCCGGCGATGACGCAGGCGCAGGTCGACCGGATCGTGGAGGAGGCGCTGGCCCGCTGGCCGCTGCTGGGCGTCAGCGTGATCCATCGTTTCGGGCGGCTGGAACCGGGCGCGCGCATCGTGTTCGTCGGCACGGCGTCGCGCCATCGCGCCGCTGCGCTGGAAAGCTGCGCCTTCCTGATCGATTGGATGAAGTCCGACGCGCCCTTCTGGAAGAAGGAGCATTTTGGCGACGGTGCGACTCAATGGGTCGAGGCGCGGGCCGAGGATGAGGCGAAGGCGCAGGGTTGGCGTAGCTGACAACCTCCGTTCGCTTCGAGCGACGTCGAAAAGGAATAGCCCTGTGCCAGCTTTTCTCAACTTCGCTCGAAACCAACGATTATTTGCAGTTAAGCCGCTTCGGGCAACCGGCAGTTCAGCGCCGCGGCGTCGCGCAAGATGCCGGCCAGCAGGTGAAATTCCTTTTCGCGCGGGCTGTTCTTGCGCCACACCAACGCGATGTCGCGCCAGGCGCGATCCGACTGCAACGGCCGCGCGACGATCCGAGTGTGTTCCAATATGCCGCTCGCGATAGCCATTTCGGGGATCATGGTCATGCCCAGGCCATTGTCGACCATCTGGATCAGAGTGTGCAGCGATGTGCCCATCATGGTCGCGCTGGCGCGCAGGTCCGGGCGGTTGCAGGCGGCCAGCGCATGGTCCTTCAGGCAATGGCCGTCCTCCAGCAGCAACAATTTGCTCTCGTCGATCATGTCGGGGCCGATCCATTCGGGCGGATCGCGTGGTTCGTCATGCGGGAAGGCGACATAGAGCCGGTCCTGGAACAGGATTTCGCTGTCCACCTCGCCCATGGTGAAGGGCAGCGCCATCAGCACGCAATCGACATGGCCGTGGCGTAGCGATTCGATCCCCGCCTGGGTCGTTTCCTCGCGCAGATAGAGTTTGAGGTCGGGCCGGTCGGCGCGCAGCCTGGGCAGCATCCGCGGCAGCAGGAAGGGCGCAATGGTCGGGATCACGCTCATCCGCAACTCGCCGGTCAGCGGCTTGCCCGACGCCTCGGCGATGGCGGCCAGCTCCTCCGCCTCGCGCAGCACGCGATGCGCCTTGACCACGATGCGATCGCCCAGGGCGGTGAAGCGCACCACCCGGCGGGTGCGTTCGACCAAGGTGACGCCGATCAGCGATTCCAGTTCGCGGATGCCCGCCGACAGGGTCGATTGGGTGACGAAGCAACTGTCGGCGGCCTTGCCGAAATGCCCCTGTTCCTTGAGCGCAACCAGATATTGCAGCTGTTTGAGCGTGGGCAGGTAACTGGACATTTATCGGATTCCTCGATCAGAAATCCGAATATAAGCGTTTTAGCCGATATATCCAAGATATTTGGCGACACCGAACAGCGATGTGATGGTCAGGATCACGCCGACGGCGGTGAAAATGATGCGGGGGGCGACCCGGCGCGCCAGCATCGCGCCGAAGGGCGCGGCGATGACGCCGCCGATCAGCAGGCCCAGCGTATAGGTGGTGAAGGCTTCCCAGCCCAGATGGAGGAGAAAGGTCAGGCTGATCGACAGGGTCAGGATGAATTCGACCGTATTGACCGTGCCGATCGTGTGCCGCGGGCTGGATCCCTGGAGCAGCAGGTTCGACGTCACGATCGGTCCCCAGCCGCCGCCGCCGCTGGCGTCCATGAAGCCGCCGATCAGGCCTAGCGGTCCGACCCATTTGGGATCGCGCGGCTTGGGCGGCAGATGGAAGCCGCGCCAGATGAGGTAAAAGCCAATCGCGGCGAGATAGGCCAGAACGAAAGGCTTGATCACCGCGCCGTCGATATTGGACAGAAAATAGGCGCCGCTGACGCCGCCGATCACGCCGGGAATGATGAGCCGGGCGAAGAGTTTCCAGTCGACATTGCGGTGCAGGATATGGCTGATCGCCGATACGCCGGTGGTGAAGGTTTCGGCGACATGGACGCTGGCGGAGGCGCGGCTGGGCGACACGCCCAGGGTCAGCAGCAGGGTGCTGGAAATGACGCCATAAGCCATGCCCAGCGCGCCGTCGATGATCTGCGCGCCGAATCCGACGAGGATGAAAGGCAGGATTTCGCCGAAATGGGCGATAAAAGTGTCGATCATCCGCTACCCCTCACTGGAATTGTCTACTTCCATGATTGGTATATCGCGTGCCGCCAAGCAAGTTTCTATTTGCAGCGAAAAAGCGCGGTTAGCGCGCCATCTGGAAAAGCCGGGCAATCCCTCTTATATAGGGTGTTCACAACAAGTCTAGGAACGGTCAGGGACGTCTGGATGGTGCGCAACCTCATTTCCTATCTGGATTCGATAAAATCCCGCGATCCGGCGCCGCGGTCCCGTGCGGAAATCCTGCTCTACCCCGGCGTCTGGTCGCTGGCCTTTCATCGGGTGGCCCATCGCCTCTATCGCGCGCGGCTCTTCTTCCTTGCGCGCGCGGTAAACCATCTGTCGCGGTTCCTGACCGGCAACGACATCCATCCGGGCGCGAAGATCGGCAAACGCTTCTTCATCGACCATGGCTTTACCGTGATCGGCGAGACGGCCGAGATCGGCGACGATGTGACGCTCTACCAGAATGTCACGCTGGGCGGCACCGATCCCGCAAACGGCATCGCCGGCAAGCGTCACCCTACGCTGAACGACGGCGTGATCGTGGGGTCGGGTGCGCAGGTGCTGGGACCGATCAATGTCGGCGCGCGGGCGCGGGTCGGCGCGAATGCGGTGGTGACCAAGGATGTCGCCGATGGCGCAACCATGGTCGGCATTCCGGCGCGGGCGATGCTGGTCGATGTAACCGCCTATCAGCGTGACTTCATGCCCTATGGCACGCCTTGTTCGGACTGTTTCGACCCGGAAAAGCAGAAGCTGGAAATGCTCCAGTGCGAGGTTGAGCAATTGCAGAAGCGTCTTGCCGAACTGATGGCGGAGCGCCAGAGGCCCGTGCTGGCCGATGATGACGATGCGCCGCTGTTCAAGGAGCGCGGCCGGGCCTGATGACCAATGTGACGCCGTTTCCCCATCAAGGAGCGGGGCCGAAGGACGGTCAGGTCGGGTTCGAGCGGCTGGAACTGCAACGGATCATGGATCTGTACGGCCGCATGGTGTCGGCGGGCCATTGGCGCGACTATGCGATGGATATGGGGCAGGAGGCGGCGATCTTCAGCGCCTTCCGCCGTTCCGCCGAACGCCCCGAATATCGGATCGAGAAGCGCCCGGCGCTGCGCCATCGGCAGGGCATGTGGGCGCTGGTAGGGGAAAGCGGCCAGATATTGAAGCGCGGCCAGGAGTTGCAAGGCGTGCTGGCACCGGTCGAACGCAAATTGCTGCGCATTGTCGAGGATTGACCATCACGCTGGCTGTCCCCCGCCGCCAAGCAGGGGACAGCCTTTGCCGTCACGCGACGGCGCGATCCAGATAGGGCAGGCGTTCCGAAAGGCGCGGCGGCAGGCCGCCCACAATCAGCGCGCGGGCATGGTGCCATAGCGCCGACAGCAGCAGCAGCGCCGACCCGATCACCAGAGCGGTGAGCGCCCAGGACATCTCCACCGCACCGGCCTGGCGAAACAGGCCGTAGAGGGCGAAGAGGACGTAGGCGAGGCTGGAGACGAGCAGCGCCCGCCGGTCGATCGCCAGCGCGACCAGGCCGAAGGCGACGTAGAGGGCGATCACCAGCGCGGCGCGCGCGGCGCTGATCTCGTCGCCGTTCATCACGCCCAGCAGGTGGAACAGCGAATGCGCGATCATCGGCGCAGCGGCCAGGTGCAGCCAGAAGGCGACATCGGACCGGCGCGTGGTGCGGGCGCGGTCGCTCATGTCCCACCACATGGCGAGCGCGAAGATGGCGAGGCCAGCGACCAGCAGAAGGGTGAAAGGCAGGGTCATGCTGCCGGGCATGGCGGCCATGACCAGGCTGACGCCCACGCCCGCGGCCGCCGCCGCGCCGACCGCTACGGTGATCGGCACCATGAAGCGCCGCCAATGCGCCCATGCCGCCAGCACGCCGGCGCCAGCCGCGACGCACAGGATCATCGAGGCGAGGCTGTCGCCCGCATCGGGAAACATCTGCGCGCCCAGGGCGCCGATAGCAAAGACGATGCCGCCAACGAAGCCGCCCAGCAAAAGGATGGAGGGCAGCGCCATATGCCGGCGCCGGGTGAAATATTCGGCCAGGCCCCAACTGACCGCCGCGACCAGCAGGCCGGCCATGAAGGCGGGATGATGGTCCGGCGCGCCGAATCGCAGGCCATTGCCGAGCCAGCCTACGGCCAGAAGCAACAGGACGCTGGCGATCGCGACGAAAATGTCGTTGAAGCCCGTCAGCAACCGGAAATGTTCTTCATCGACCATCGGCGAAGCGCGCCGCGCCGCCACATGATCGCGCAACGCTTGCGCCGCCTGCGCGGGCATCGCACCCGCCGCTACGGCATCCTGTAGATCGCTCTCGCTATACATCGTCCTGCTCCCGACTTCGTCTGGAAACGCCGTTATAACATTGCTGTATTAATACATCAATACAGTTGTTTTTGGCCTTTTTCCGCGGGTCGAGCGGTGTTAGCGCGGTGGCATAATAGAGGAGACGCCTGTTCCATGACCCTGCCGACATTGCTGGAAGGCCGCCTTGCGCTGCCGCTGATCGGGTCGCCGATGTTCATCATCTCGCAACCCGCCCTGGTCATGGCGCAATGCCGCGCAGGGATCGTCGGCGCCTTTCCCTCGCTCAATGCGCGGCCGTCGGGCATGTTCGAGGCGTGGTTGCAGCAGTTGCAGGCGGAACTGACCGACGCCGATGCGCCCTTCGCCGTCAACCTGATCGTCCATCGCAGCAATGCGCGGCTGGAGGAGGATCTGGCGCTGTGCGTCCAATATCGCGTGCCGCTGGTCATCACCTCGCTCGGTGCGCGCGAGGATGTGAATGCGGCGATTCACAGCTATGGCGGCATCGTCTTGCATGATGTCATCGACGACATGTTCGCGCGCAAGGCGATCGAGAAGGGCGCCGATGGCCTGATCGCGGTGGCGGCGGGGGCGGGCGGCCATGCCGGCACGCTGTCGCCCTTCGCGCTGATCCAGGAAATCCGCCAATGGTTCGACGGGCCGTTGGCGCTGTCGGGATCGATCGCCACCGGCCGCGCCATCGCCGCCGCGCGGATGATGGGCGCGGACCTCGCCTATATGGGATCGCCCTTCATCGCCACGGCGGAGGCCAATGCCGACCCCGCCTACAAGCAGATGATCGTCGACAGCCATGCAGCCGACATCGTCTATTCCGACGTGTTCACCGGCGTCCATGGCAATTATCTGCGCCCCAGCATCGTTGCTTCAGGGCTGGACCCCGACAGCCTGCCCAAGGCGAAGGACATGGATTTCGCGGCGATGACCGGTGGCGAGAAGAAGGCGTGGCGGGACGTCTGGGGTTGTGGCCAGGGCATCGGCGCAGTCGACAAGGTGCAGCCGACCGCCGATTTCGTCGCGGGGTTAAAGGCGGACTACCGTGCGGCTGTCGCCGGCTTCACCCTCTAGGAAGCCGCGAACCTCGCCGATGAAGCGGTCAAACTGGTCATGGTGCAGCCAGTGGCCGGCATCGGCGAACTCGACCAGCCGGGCGTCGCTGAAATGGAGGATGCGACCGTCCTTTTCCGGGTTGGATGCCCAGCTATCCTGGCCCAGGCACAGCAGGGTGGGACAACTGATCCGCTTCCAGAAGTCGGGCAGTTCCTCATCGGTGCCCGCTTGCGGCGCCATGCCCTTGAGATACGGATCGAATTTCCAGCCGTAGCTGCCGTCTTCATTGCGATTGACGCCGTGGCTGGTCAAGTGCAGCGCCTGTTCGACCGTCAGATGTTCGTTGCGTTCGCGCATCCGGCCGATCGCCGCCTCGATCGTGGGATAGCGGCGCGGCGTGCGACGGGCGCCAGCGCGGCGGGTGTCGATCCATTCGCGCCAGGCGTCGGGCGCCGACTCCTCGGCCTTTTCCTTCAGACGTTGCGGCGACAGGCCAAGTCCTTCGATCGCGACGAGCTTGCGTATTTTATATGGGAAAAGACCCGCATAGCGCAGGCTGATCGCGCCGCCGAGCGAATGGCCCACGATCGTCACGGGCGACCGGTCGAGCAGGTCGACCAGCTGCGCCAGGTCGTACACGAAATTGGCCATCATATAAGAGCCGTCGGGCGACCAGTCGCTGTCGCCATGGCCGCGCAGATCCGGGGCGATGACATGATAGTCCCGCGCCAGCGCCCGCGCCGTCCAGTCCCAGCTACGCGCATGGTCGAAACCGCCATGCACCAGGATCAGCGTCGGCGCTGACGGATTGCCCCAGTCGAGATAGTGTAGCCGAGTCCGCAAAGACGTGAAGAAATGCGAAGTCGGGGTCGGCGCGGTCAAGATGTCCATGCGATCCTGCGGGCTGGGAACAGATATGGACCCCATCAGGGAACTGCACCGGTGTTGCAAGCAAAGAGCGACGAAAAATGCCGCCTTTCCAATATTTCAGCCGAGCTTTTCGAAAAGTGGATCAGCCGCCGGGAAGGGAAGGATCGGGTCCGTGCTCCACGATCGCCGCCGTCAGCGCAGCGCGCATGGCGGTCGCGACCGTGCGCGCCAGCTCCGCCTGCCTGAAGGGCTTGTCGAGGCGCAGGCGCTGCGTGGCGTGCGGCGGCAGCTCTGCAAAGCCAGTGATAATGACGACCGGCAGGCCGGGCTGCATCTGCTCGATCGCGTCGGCCAGTTGCGCGCCGGTCATGCCCGGCATGGCATGATCGGTGACGACCAGGTCCACGCTGCCGCGCTCCAACAACCGCAGCGCATCGGCGCCGGAAGACGCCTGAAACACGGTATGACCCAGATCCTCCAACATGCCGGCGGTGTTCGTCAGCACCAGATCGTCGTCATCCACCGCCAATATGACCAGAGGCGTATCGGGGTCGTGCATATCCTCCACCACCATGGCGATGTGCCGGGCATTCGCGTCGACCTGCGCCATCGGCAGCCATAACGACACGCTGGTGCCGACGCCGGGTTCGCTGGCGATCGTCAGCGATCCGCCGCATTGCTGGGCGAAGCCATGCACCATCGACAGGCCAAGGCCGGTGCCTTTGCCCACGCCCTTGGTAGTGAAGAAGGGTTCGCGCGCGCGCTCCAACGTCGTGGCGTCCATGCCCTCGCCCTCGTCGATCACGGACAGGCGGATATAGTCGCCAGCGCCCAAATCCGGCCTTTCGTCCTGCGCGACGATCATCTGCGCCGCTTCGACGATGATCCGTCCGCCGTCCGGCATGGCGTCGCGCGCATTGACCGCCAGGTTGAGCAGCGCCAGCTCCAGTTGCGAAGGGTCGGCATGGGCCGCGCCCAGCGCCGGCGGAAAGCGCATCTCTATGGCCACCGCCGCGCCCAGCGTGGTACGGAATAATTCGGTCATGCCCTGCACCAATGTGATGCAGTCGATGCTCTGCAGCTTCAGTTCCTGCTTGCGCGCAAAGGCCAGCATCCGCTGCGTCAGGGTCGCTCCGCGCTCGGCCGCGGTCATGGCATTGTCAAGATAGCGGGCGATGTCGCCGCCGGTGGCCAGCCGTTGCCGGGCAAGGTCCAGGCTGCCCACGATCACCGCCAGCAAATTGTTGAAATCATGCGCCACGCCACCGGTCAGCTTGCCGATCGCATCCATTTTTTGCGTCTGGATGATGGCGTCGCGCGCTTCGTCGAGCGTGCGCTGCGCCTCGCGCCGTTCGGTCAGTTCGCGGGTGATCTTGGCAAAGCCCAGCAATGTGCCGTCCGGGGTGCGGATCGGGTCGATCACGACATTGGCCCAGAAGCGCGATCCGTCCTTGCGGATGCGCCAGCCTTCCGCTTCGAACCGGCCCACGCTCTGCGCGGTATGGAGCGCGCGGGAGGGGAGGCCCGCCAGCCGATCCTCCTCGCTGTAGAAGCGGGAGAAATTCTGGCCCAATATCTCCTCGGCCCTGTAGCCCTTGAACCGTTCCGCGCCCATGTTCCAACTCGTCACCGTGCCAACGGGGTCCAGCATGTAGATGGCGTAATCGGTCACGCTCTGGACCAGCAGCCGGAAGCGTTCCTCGCTCGCGCGCAAGGCGTCCTGCGCGGCGCGACGCTCAGTCAGGTCGCGCGTCACCTTGGCGAAGCCCAGCAGGCGTCCGTCGGGCGCGCGGATCGGGTCGATCACCACGCTGGCCCAGAAACGTCCCCCATCCTTGCGGACGCGCCATCCCTCCGACTCGAACCGGCCTTCATGCTCGGCGGCGTAGAGCGCCATGGCGGGCACGCCGCTCGCCAAATCCTCCGGCGTGTAGAAGCGCGAAAAATGCTGGCCGATAATCTCATCCGCCTCATAGCCCTTGAAGCGGCGCGCGCCCGCGTTCCAACTGGCCACGATGCCCGTGGGATCGAGCATGTAGATGGCGTAGTCGGTAACGCTTTGAACCATAAGTTCGAAGCGATTGCCTGTTTCGTCAGTGGAGGCGGTAATCATGATGTCCCCGAATTAAGCGCCGGCGGACGGTGCTCTCTTTGCCATTGGCAAAACGGCGCTGCGACGCAATCGTTCCATGGCCTTGCACGGCCCGCCCCCTTGACTTGAAACGCCGCGCTGCGCACCACGCCGGCTCTATTGCGCAGGGAGCGGGCATGGCGACGAAGGCGACGATCACGGTCATTGGCGAAGCGATGCTGGAACTGAGCCGCGGCGATGGCGACAGCTGGAACCTGCGCTATGGCGGCGACGTCATCAACACGGCGATCCATCTGGCGCGGGCGGGCGACACAGTGCGCCTCGCCAGCGCGCTCGGCGCTGATCCGATGAGCGCGCAGCTGTGCGCCCAGTGGGAAGCGGAGGGCGTGGACACGTCGCTGGTGATCGCGGCGAAGGGCAGGCTGCCCGGTCTCTACGCCATCGAGACGGATGCGGCGGGCGAGCGCAGTTTCCATTATTGGCGCAGCGAGGCGGCGGCGCGGCGGATGTTCGACCTGCCGCAAAGCGCGGCCATGGTGGCGCAGGCGGCGCGATCGGACCTGCTCTATTTTTCGCTCATCACCCTGGCGATCCTGCCCGATGCCGGGCGGGAGGCGCTGCTGGACCTGTGCGCGCAGGTGCGAGCGCAAGGCGGCCGCATCGCCTTCGACGGCAATTATCGCGCCCGGCTGTGGGATGATGCTGCGACCGCGCGCCATTGGCGCGACCGGGCGATCGCGATCAGCGACGTGGGTCTGCCGACCCTGGCGGACGAAGTCGAGATGGGCGAGGCGGACGACGCCCGCGATGCGGCTGCGCGCTGGGGCGTGGGTGAGGGCAAGGACGTGGTCGTCAAGCTGGGCGGCGACGGCTGCCTGGTCGCGGGCGAGGTCGTGCCGATCCCGCGCCAACTGGACGTCATCGATTCGAGCGGAGCGGGGGACGCTTTCAATGGCGGCTATCTCCACGCCTGGCTTGCCGGCGCCAGCCCGCATGAGGCGGCGCTGGCCGGGCATCGCCTTGCCGGCTGGAATATCGGCCACCGCGGCGCGATCCCGGCGCGTGATGCAGAGGCGCCTTACGGCTGATCCCCGTTGACAGCAGGCCATAGCTTGCGCCATGGGCGGGAACCGGCGCGCGGGTGTAGCTCAATGGTAGAGCTTTTGCTTCCCAAGCAAGTGACGAGGGTTCGATTCCCTTCACCCGCTCCATTTTCAGATATGCCGTCAGCCGACCTGACGCTTCGCCAGTTTGCGGGCCAGGGTGCGGCGATGCATACCCAGTCGCCGCGCGGCTTCGGAAATGTTGAACTCGCTGTCCTTAAGCACTTCATGGATATGCTCCCATTCCAGCGTCTTGATCGAGGTCGGCCGAGGGGCGAGCGGCGCTGCGGGATCGCCGCCGGAGCGGGCGAAGGCGGCCTCGATATCGTCGGTGTTAGAGGGCTTGGCCAGATAGTTGGTCGCGCCCAGCTTGATCGCCTCTACGGCCGTCGCGATGCTGGCGAAGCCCGTCAGCACCACGATCAGCATGGCCGGATCATGGGCGTGGAGCGCCTGGACACAGGCCAGGCCCGATTGCGGGCCAAGCTTGAGATCGACGACCGCGAAGCCGGGGCGGTTGTCGGCCAGCACGGCCATCACCGATTCCAGGCTGTCGGCCGACAGCACGCTATAACCGCGCCGTTCGAACGAGCGTTTGAGCGTGCGGGCGAAACCTTCGTCATCCTCGACGATCAGCAATTGCCGTTCATCCGTCATCATTCGCCTCCTCCAGCGCCAGCGTTGCAAGCGGCAGGCGCAGCAGGATCATCGCGCCGCCCTCAGCGCCGTTGCTGGCATCGACCCGCCCGCCCAGCTTGCGCACGACATTGACGACGAGAAAGAGGCCAAGGCCGCCGCCCTGCTTGCCCTTGCTCGACCGGTAGGGTTTGCCGACATCGGCCAGCATCGCCGCGTCGAAGCCGCGGCCATTGTCGCGCACCGCGATGTGCAGCCACTGGCTGTCGCGGCTGACCATCATGTTGATATAGGTCGCGCCCGCCTCGCGCGCATTGTCCAGCAGGTTGGTCACCGCCTGGCGGATCACCGGATCGGCGATGATGCGCGGATATTCATGCGGGCCGAAATCGCAGCGCAGCGGCATACCCGGATTGGCGATCCGCCAGTCGCGCGCGATGTTGTCGATGAAATCGCGGACATTGGTGACTTGGGGCGCTTCGCCGCGCGCTTCGCCGGCGGACATCAGGATGCCGGTCAATATGGTCTTGCAGCGTTTGACCGCCGCTTCCATCTCGCCCACTTCCTCGACCAGCGCGGGGTGCGCCTTGATTTCGAGCATGTGCCGCCAGTCGCCCAGCACCACGGCAAGCTGGGCAAGGGGGGTGCCCAGCTCATGCGCCGCGCCCGACGCCAGCAGGCCCATGCGCACGATATGCTCTTCCTCGACCGCCTGCTGCCGCAGTTCCGCCAGATAGGCCTCCCGCTGTTGCAGGTTTCGGGTCACGCGAGTCATGAACAGCACCAGCAGCACCGCGATCATCGTGATGCAGATCCAGGTGCCGACGATATGCAGGTCGAACAAATGCCCTTCCAGCGTTTCGCTGAGGTCGAGCGGACGATAGACGAAGGCCAGCATCGCCGTGCATAGCGTCGATACCGCCACGATGCCCCATACGCTCCACCGGTGCAGCAGCACCGCGCCCAGCGCCACCTGCACCAGGTAGAGGGACACGAACGGATTGGTCGCGCCGCCGCTCAGGTAAAGCTGGGTGGTCAGCGCGAACACGTCGAACAGCAGCGCCAGGAACAATTCGGCATGGGTGATGTCGGTGCGCCGGCGCAGCACCATCAGGCTGCCGATGTTCATCGCCGTCGCGATGCAGGGCACGACCAGCATGGATGGCAGCGGCAGGCGGATGTCCATGGCGAAATGGACGAACAGGATCGTCGCGACCTGCCCGGCGATGGCGATCCAGCGCAGCTGCACCAGCAACGCCATGTTGCGACGGCCGGCTGCGTCTGCAGGCCACCGGCCGGGCAGCCAGCGCATACGTCTTGCAGGCGGTGCGGTCATTCCCGGCGATCTTTTCCCGACTGGCGCATGACCAGGCTATAGGCCCCGGCGACCATCGCCGCCAGTATGAACCAGGTGATGGCATATTGCAGATGGCTGTTGGGGAAACGGACGACGGTCAGCCCGCCGACCGGCAGGGCGTCGGGCGAAGGCCCCGCCTGCGCGTCGATGAAATAGTTGGCGATCGGCATGAGCCTGCGCGTGGCGGCGATGGCGGCGACGTCGCGTGAGTACCAGCGGTCGGCGACGGGATCGTTGCTGCGCAGGAAGCCGCCGCCCGGTTCGGTCAGGCGCAGCAGGCCGGTCACGCGCACCACGCCCTGGGGCCGGTCGTAACGGGTCTTGGCTTCGGGCGGCACGAAACCACGGTTGACGAACAGGATCGCACCGTTCGCCTGGCGCAGCGGGGTGAGCACCCAATAGCCCGCGCCGCGGACCGTGGCGGCCTGCACCAGCGCGGCCTTGTCATGCAGGAAGATGCCGGTTGCGGTGACGCGGCGATATTCGTCGGCTTTGTTCGCTCTGGCCGGGGCCGATGCCGGCGCGGCGTGGATACGGGCATCAACGCGGGCGATCAGGTCGCGCTTCCATGCCAGCCGTTCCACCTGCCAGACGCCAAGCGCCATGAGGCCGACGAACAGGATCAGCGCGGCCAGCGTCAGGCCGACCGGGAACCCCGCCTTTTGGGGGCGGGGGTCCATGTCTGTCACGGCATCTGGCTCATGTCATGCGACATGGTCGGCATCATATTATGGTTCAAATGATACATGACCCAGGTCGATCCCGACAGGGTGATGACGACCAGCACCAGCGTGAAGATCAGCGCCATCATCGACCAGCCGCCTTCGGAACGGGTGTTCATGTGCAGGAAGTAGATCATATGCACCACGATCTGCACGATCGCGAAGGCCATGATGATGATCGCGGTGGTCTGCGGATTGGCGAAATAGCCGGTCATGACCAGCCAGAAGGGGATGGCCGTCAGCAAAACCGACAGGCCGAACCCGATCATATAGCTGCCCATGCTGCCATGTGCCCCGGCATCATGATGATCGTCATGGCCATGCCCGTGATTGGCGTGCCCATGATCGTTTTGGGCGTGATCGTGCGCGCTCATCGCAGCATTCCCATCAGATAGACAAAGGTGAAGACGCCGATCCAGATGACGTCGAGGAAGTGCCAGAACATGCTGAGGCACATCAGGCGGCGCTGGTTGGCGGGGATCAGGCCATGTTTGGCGACCTGCACCATCAGCGTCACCAGCCAGATGCAGCCGAAGGTGACGTGAAGTCCGTGGGTGCCGACCAGCGTGAAGAAGGCAGACAGGAAGCCCGACCGCATCGGCGTCGCGCCCTCATGGATGAGGTGCGCGAACTCGTACATTTCGATGCTGAGGAACGCCAGGCCGAACAGGCCGGTGATGGCCAGCCAGCCCTGCGTCGCGCCGACCCTGTTCTTCTCCATCGCCAGCATGGCGAAACCATAGGTGATGGAGGAGAAGAGCAGCATGGCGGTGTTGAGGGCCACCAGCGGCAGGTCGAACAAATCTTTCGGCCCCGGCCCCGCCGCATAATTGCCGCCCAGCACCGCATAGGTGGCGAACAGGCAGGCGAAGATGAGGCAATCGCTCATCAGGTACATCCAGAAGCCCAGCATGGTGCTGGAGCCTTCGGGATGATGCGGCTCATGCGCCAGGTGAAAGAGCGGGTTGCCGTCCTTGTCGAGGAAGGCGGGGTCGATCGGAGATGCGCTTGCCATGACGATTTAACCCTGGGTCGCGAGCAGCGCGGTGCGCTCGCCCTCGGTGCGCTCGACCACATCCTTGGGGATGTAGAAGTCGCGCTTATAGTTGAAAGTATGGCCGATCGCGACGGCCAGGATGCCGACGAAGCTGAGGCCAGCGAGCCACCAGATGTACCAGATCATGCCGACCGAGAAGGCGATGGACAGCCCCGCGATGATGATGCCGGTGCCGGTGTTGGACGGCATGTGGATCGCTTCATAACCCGTCAGCGGACGCTGATAGCCGCGCTTCTTCATGTCGGCCCAGGCGTCATTGTCGTGAATGACGGGCGTGAAGGCGAAATTATAGTCTGGCGGGGGCGAGCTGGTCGCCCATTCCAGCGTGCGGCCGTTCCACGGATCGCCCGTCGTGTCGCGCAGCTTCTCGCGGTTGATGATGCTGACCGCGAACTGGACGAACATGCAGGCGATGCCGGCCGCGATCATCAGCGCGCCGAAGGCGGCGATCTGGAACCAGATTTGCAGCGAAGGATCGTCGAACACGCGCATCCGGCGGGTCACGCCCATCAGGCCGAGGATGTAGAGCGGCATGAAGGCGAACCAGAAGCCCACGACCCACAGCCAGAAGCTGCGCTTGCCCCATTTGGTATCCAGCGTGAAGCCGAACGCCTTGGGCCACCAGTAATTGATCGCCGCGAACAGGCCGAACAATACGCCGCCGATGATGACGTTGTGGAAATGCGCGATCAGGAACAGCGAGTTGTGCAGCACGAAGTCGGCGGGCGGCACGGCGAGCAGCACGCCGGTCATCCCGCCGACGGTGAAGGTCAGCATGAAGGCCACGGTCCACATCATCGGCAGGTCGAACCGGATGCGCCCGCGATACATGGTGAACAGCCAGTTGAACAGCTTGGCGCCAGTCGGGATGGAAATGACCATCGTCGTGATGCCGAAGAAGCTGTTGACGCTGGCGCCCGACCCCATGGTGAAGAAGTGGTGCAGCCACACGAGATAGGACAGGATCGCGATAACGACCGTCGCATAGACCATCGAACTATAGCCGAAGAGCCGCTTGTTCGAAAAAGTCGAGGTGACTTCGGAGAACACGCCGAACAGCGGCAAGATGAGGATATAGACTTCCGGGTGACCCCAGATCCAGATCAGGTTCACATACATCATGGGGTTGCCGCCCATGTCGTTGGTGAAGAAGGCGGTGCCGACATAGCGGTCCAGCGACAGCAGCGCCAGCACGGCGGTCAGCACCGGGAAGGCCGCGACGATCAGTATGTTGGCGCACAGCGAAGTCCAGGTGAAGACCGGCAGCTTCATCATGTTCATGCCCGGCGCGCGCATCTTGACGATGGTCGCGATCAGGTTGACGCCCGACAGCAATGTGCCGATGCCTGCGATCTGCAAGCCCCAGATATAATAATCGACGCCGACCCCTGGCGAATAGGCGATGCCCGACAGCGGCGGATAGGCCAGCCAGCCGGTGCGCGCAAATTCGCCCACGAACAGCGACATCATGACGATCACGGCGCCCGCCGTGGTCATCCAGAAACTGAAATTGTTGAGGAAGGGGAAGGACACGTCGCGCGCGCCGATCTGGAGCGGGACGATATAGTTCATGATGCCCGTAATCATCGGCATCGCGACGAAGAAGATCATGATGACGCCATGCGCCGTGAAAATCTGGTCATAATGATGGGCGTTGAGATAGCCCTCCGACCCGTTGAACGCCATCGCCTGTTGCAGGCGCATCATCACCGCATCGGCAAAGCCGCGCACGAACATGATGAGGCCCAGGATCATGTACATGATGCCGATGCGCTTATGGTCGACGGTGGTGAACCAGTCGCGCCACAACATGCCCCATAATTTATATTTGGTGATGCCCGCGACGACGACGAGGCCGCCGAGCATGACCATGATGAAGGTGCCGACGACGATCGGCTCGTGCAGGGGCAGCGAACTCCAGTCGAGCCGACCGAATATCAGCTTCCAGATGCCGCTATTTTCAGAGGCGGGGGAGGGGGACATGGCGTCTAGCCTTCAGGCGAGAGAGGAAAGAAAGAACGGGGGCAGGGCATGGGCGATCACATGCCTTCATGACCGGCATGGCCACCGCCATGCCCATCGCCGTCCTGCTGGCCGGGGGCTTGCTTGCCCCGCGCGGCCGGGGTGCGGTCCGCGGCCGGGGTCATGCCCGCGGGCTGGGCGATTTCGCCCTTCTTGCCCGGTTCGACCGGATGATAACCGCCGACGTCGATCGTGCCGTCATGGCGTAGCCCTTCGACGTTATGCGCGGACTCCTTGCCCGCGCCGCCTCGGCTGTCGGTCATCATCACCGCGTCCATGCACTTCTTGCCCGGCTGCACGCACATGTTGAGCGCAGCGTGGAAAAGCCTGGGCTCGACGCCGCTGAAATACATCGGCGGCACCTTTTCGCTGGGCTGCTCCAGCTTGACATAAGTCGCCCGGTCCAGCGTCGCGCTGCTGGCCTTCACCTTGGCGACCCACTGGTCGAAACCGGCCTGGTCCACGGCGTGGAAGCGGAAGCGCATGTTGGAGAAACCGGCACCCGAATAATTGGCGGAGAAGCCCTCATAATCGCCCGGCTTGTTGGCGACCGCGTGCAGCACCGTCTGCATCCCCGGCATGGCGTAAATCTGACCAGCGAGCGCGGGCACGAAGAAGCTGTTCATGATGGTCGAGGAGGTGATTTTGAACTCGATCGGCCGGTCGACCGGCGCGGCCAGTTCGTTCACCGTCGCGATGCCCAGTTCAGGGTAGATGAACACCCATTTCCAGTCCATCGCCACCACTTCGACCTGCAACCGCTTGGCGGCCGGATCGACCTTGCGCGCATGATCGACGCGATCGAGCGGGCGATAGGGGTCGAGCAGATGGGTGCTGCTCCACGTCACCGCGCCCAGCGCGATGATGATCAACAGCGGCGCCGACCAGATCAGCAGTTCCAGGCTGGTCGAATGATCCCAGTCGGGGTCATAATCCTCCGCTCGTCCCTTTTCCCGATATTTCCAGGCGAACCAGATGGTCATCGCCATCACCGGAATGATGATCAGCAGCATCAGCGCGGTGGAAATCAGGATCAGGTCGCGTTGCTGCATTGCAACGTCGCCGGCGGGGGACAGGACCACCCAGTTGCATCCGCCCAGCGGCAGCAGCAGGAGTGGCGCGATTCGGCGCAGGAATGCGCGCTTGGTGGCGGGATGACGGGCTATCATGCGGCCCGCATTATCAGGATGGCCGGCGCGCGACATTGGACCTTTTGTCCTATCCCTGTGCATCTGCAAAATAGGGCATGGGTGAATTTATCACCGGGATGATTCGTCGCGCAACGAAGTGCGGCACGGATCGTTCCCGCAGCATGAAGGTCCGTTTTACCCCATGACTTCCGCGACGACCACGCCCAATTCGACCCAGGCGGAACGCGACGTGCGCCAGCTTCATGCCCATGGGCACAAGAAGATCGCGCCCGGCGAGATCGCGATCGGCGTCATCATCGGGCGGACGTCGGAATTTTTCGACTTCTTCGTCTATGCGATCGCGTCCTGCATCGTCTTCCCGGCGCATATCTTCCCCTATATGTCGCCGCTGATGGGGACGCTCTGGTCCTTCGCCATCTTCGCGCTCGCCTTCATCACGCGCCCGATCGGGTCGTTCATCTTCATGGCGGTCGATCGCGCTTATGGTCGCGGCGTCAAGCTGACCATCGCATTGTTCCTGCTGGGCGGATCGACGGCGGCCATCGCCTTCCTTCCGGGCTATGACACGATCGGCCATGGCGCCGCCTTCCTGCTGGCGCTGTTCCGCGCCGGACAGGGCGTGGCGCTGGGCGGCACCTGGGACGGCCTCGCCTCCTTGCTCTCGCTCAACGCGCCGCAGAACAAGCGCGGCTGGTATGCGATGATGCCGCAACTCGGCGCGCCGCTGGCGCTCATGGTGGCGGCCGGCCTGTTCGCCTTCTTCCTCAACACCCTCTCGACCGCGGACTTCCTCGACTGGGGCTGGCGCTATCCCTTCTTCGTCGCCTTCGCGATCAACGTGGTGGCGCTGTTCGCCCGCCTGCGGATCGTCGTGACGCACGAGTTCGAGCGCCTGTTCGAAAGTCGCGAGCTACAGCCTTCGCCGGTTATCGAAACCGTCCGCAGCGAAGGGCGCAACATCGTGATCGGCGCTTTCGCGCCTATGGCCAGCTTCGCGCTGTTCCACATGGTCACCGTGTTCCCGCTGTCCTGGATCGCGCTCTATACCGACCAGCCGCTGGAACGATTCCTGATGATCGAGGTAATCGGCGCGTTCGTCGGCGTGCTGGCGATCATCGTGTCGGGCTTCGTCGCCGACATGGTGGGCCGCCGGACCCTGATTGGATGGTCGGCCGTGGGGATCGCCATCTTCGCCGTCGCCGCGCCCTTGCTGCTGAACGGCGGCGATCTGGGCGAAGTCGCGTTCATGGTGCTGGGCTTCATCCTGCTGGGCCTCAGCTTCGGCCAGTCGTCGGGCATCGTGGCCTCCAACTTCCGCACCGCGACCCGCTATACCGGGTCGGCCCTGACGTCGGACCTCGCCTGGCTGGTGGGCGCGGGTTTCGCGCCACTGGCGGCGCTTTTGGTGTCCGCCGAATTCGGCCTGGCTGCGTCGGGCGTCTATCTTTTGTCGGGTGCGGTGGTGACCGGGGTCGCCCTGTTCGTGAACAAGGAACTGGCCGGCCGCGATCGTTAAGAGGCCGCGCGCATCCTTTTGAGCGCCTTGCGGTCGAACCAGGCGGTGAGGCCGGGGCGCGGGCGGAAACGCGGCAGCCATTCGGAATAGAGGATGGCAAGACGCGCGGGGAGGCCGGCCGGCCCCTCGCGCGTCATGATGTCCGACACGATCCGGTTCTGGTAGAAACGCACCGAATAGTTGACCAGCCGCTTATAATGCATGTGCCAGGTTTGGGGCCGGGCCAGGCTGACCTGTTCGCACAGGAAACCCGCATCGTCGCAGGGCACGACCCCCGCCAGATCCCAGGCGATATCCTTTTGCAGTCCGGTATGCGCCCAGGACGCCACCAGCCCGTCGTCGCCGATCAGGTCGTCGGGCAGGCGCAGCCCGCGGGCGCGGATATCCCGCACGAAATTCCCAGACAGTGCATAGAGATCGCCGAACAGCCCGCCTTCGCTGTGGAGCGTGCCGCGATAGGTTGCCGCCATCCGCCCGTTCATCGGCATTCCCGATGCGGCATTGGCGCGGGGGTGGGCGGCCAGATCGGCGACCAGCGCGTCGATCGAGCCCGCCACGATCTGCGCATCTCCATCCAGGAAGACGACCGCATCCTCGGACCCGGTCAGCAGGTCATGGACCATATGGTTCCAGGTCCGCGACTTGCCGCCCGCCTGAATGTCATGGACGATGACATTAGCCCGGCCGGTCGCCGCTGCCCGCGCCCGCGCGACCGTGGCGTCGGTCGTGCCGTTCACCAGCACATGGAAGATTGTGTCCGCCCGGTCGAGCGGCAGGGACGCCAGGCAGGCGCCGATCCGGCGTTCTTCCTGATGGGCGAAGATGGCGACGGCGACGGAAGAGGGGGGGACCGTCATTGCCTTAACGGAAGTCCCAGCCCTGCTGGCCATGCTGGCTGGCGTCGAGGCCGTCGGCCTCTTCCTGCGCGCTTACCCGCATGGGGATGACGACCGAAACGACCAGCGCGGCGATCGCGCTGCCGACCATCGCCCACAGCGCAACCACGACCAGGCCGATGGCCTGAGAGGTCAAGGCTCCGAGCAGGCTGATATTCGCGTCGAAGCCGACCCCGCCCAGCAGCGGCAGGACGAACAGCGGCAGCAGCAGTATGCCGGTCAGGCCGCCCAGCCCATGGATGGCGAAGACGCTCGCGCCGTCGTCGACCCGGCCGGACAGCAGCCCCATGCCGATGCGGGACACGCAGGCGGCGATGACGCCGATCAGCATCGCGCCGCCGGTGCCGACCAGCGCGGCGCTGGCCGATATGGCGGCGATGCCCGCCAGCGCGCCGGACAGGATGCCCGTCGCACTGGTGCGGGCGCTCAGCATCCGGTCGAGTAGCCCCCAGGTCAGCGCTGCGGCGCAGGCGGCGAAGAGGTGATTGAGGATGGCGGTCGCGGCGTCGTCCGTCGCGCCCAGCGCCCAGCCGCCGACCACGCCGGACAGGCCGATCCAGAGCAGCCCGCCGCCGGCCAGGCTGAGCAGGGGAGCATGGCCGGGATCGGACGGCTCGCGTCGTGGGCCTGCGATCAGGGCGAGAGCGAGCGCGGAAAAGCCCGCCACGCCATGCAGCACCAGCCCGCCGGCGAAATCCATGACTCCCAGGTCCGCGAGCCAGCCGCCGCCCCACACCGCATGGGCGACCGGGGCATAGACCAGCAGCAGCCAGAGCGGGGTGAAGGCGATCCACCAGCCGATCCGCGTCCGCTCCGCCACCGCGCCCACCAGCAGGCAGGCGGCGAGCAGCGCAATCGACAACTGGAACAGGATGAATGCCGATTCGGGCACCGTCAGCCCGTCACGCAACTGGGCGAGATTGGCGAGCAGCAAATTCGCGTCGCCGCCCAGCCAGGCGCTGCCCGGCGCATAGGCGATGCTGTAGCCCGCAATGGCCCAGGTCAGCGCGGCGACCGCCGCGACCGAGGCTCCCTGCGCCGTCACCGACAGGGCGCTGCGCACATTGACCTGCCCCGCATGGCGCAGCATCAATCCCGGCAACGCGGCCAGCAGCACCAGCAGCGCGCACAGGATCATCCAGCCGGTGTCGCCGCTGTCGGCCACGGCCACCTGCGCCCAGGCAGGTTGCGGCATCGCCAGCATGGTCAGAAGGGGCAGGGCGAAGTAAATGCGCATCATCAAAACCCGGCTATGGACAAGTCCGCTGTGTCTAGCGGCGCTCTGGTAAAGTTTTCGATAAGCAAGGTCGATGGCGGTAGAGGATGGCGCGGGGGTGACGCCCGGTCGAAGCGACCGCGACGCGCCACATGGGTCACATTCATGCGACAGCGGCGCGACGCCTACGTGACAGTGATGCGCCGATGGCGGAGCGCCAGGGCTGTCGGGGAGAGGCGGGTTCATCCAGAAGGATAGACCAGACAAAATCCTATGTTGAAAGCCTTCCGTGGACGGGCGTCTGGCTCGTCTTTCCGCCGATGGGTGGCGAGAGGCGGTTTACAGATGCCGCTATGGTAATGGCGCTCCCTTCCCTTTAGAGGGGCGGCGCAGTTCCAAGACATTCATGCAGACGATGGCAGGTAGATGATGGCCCGCAAATATTCGAAACATGGTCGCTACGAAGACGTGGCTGTCGAGGAGGATGCGCCCGCGCCGGTGATAGACTGCTGGCTGTGCGGGCGGCCGACCGGCAAGACAATCGTCTGGCATCATCCTGTTCCCAAAAGCCGGGGCGGGCGCGATGTCGTTCCCATGCATGGCATCTGCCAGCAGACGCTGATCGCCAATTTCACCAATTCCGAATTGCAGCGCCATGGCACGGATGTCGAGGGCCTGCTGGCCCATCCCAATGTGCGCAAATTCGTCGACTGGGTGGCGAACAAAGACCCCGATTTTACCGCGACCACGGCCAAGAAGCAGCGTTAGGGCGCGCGACGATTTGCCTGCTGCGCTCGGATATGAGCAGGATGCCGGGTCAAGCCCGGCATGTGGAAGGGAATGCAGGCGACCGGAAGCGGACTGTCCCGCTTTGCCCTCTTCCGCCTTCGCGGGAGAGGGCTCAGGCAGCAGAACGTCTGCTACCCACCTCACTATCGCCACTAACTTAACGCTCGCCCTGCGCCTGAAACCACGGCGCCATCCGCGTGATCGCGTCCTCCACCCGGTCGGTGGACACCGCGAAGCTGAATCGGATGAAGCGATGGCCGTCCACGGGATCGAAATCGATCCCCGGCGCGGTCGCCACGCCGGTTTCGCGCAGCAGCTTCTGGCAGAAGCGCAGGCTGTCTTGGGTCAGGTGGCCGATGTCGGCATAGATGTAGAAGGCGCCGTCGGGCGGCGCGATGCTGGCCAGGCCCATTGCGGGCAGGGCGTTCAGCAGCAATTGCCGGTTGCGGCGATAGCTGGCGACATGCCCGTCCAGTTCGTCGGTGCAATCGAACGCGGTCAGCCCGGCGCGCTGGGCCAGCACCGGCGGCGTCAGGAACAGATTGCCCATCCGCGCGCGCGCCGCGTCGATCAGGGCGGGCGGCACCACGATCCAGCCCAGCCGCCAGCCGGCCATGCTGTAATATTTGGAAAAGCTGTTCACGATCACCGCGTCGGGCGCATATTCCAGCATGGAGTGAGCCGGTTCGCCAAAACTCAACCCATGATAGATTTCGTCGGAAATGATGCGGATGTCGCGATCGGCGCAGACCGCTGCGATCCGCGCCAGTTCGTCCGACGGGATGATCGTGCCGGTGGGATTGGCCGGGCTGGCGAGGATCAGCCCGTCCGGCGCGGGATCGATCGCCGCCAGCGCATCGGCGCTGATCTGATAGCGTTCGGCCGGGCCGCAGGAGATCTCGACCGGCTCCAGATAGAGCGCCTTTAAATTATTGCGATAGGCGACATAGCCCGGCCGCGCCGTCGCCACCCGCGCGCCCGGCGCGAACAGGCAGGTCAGCGCCAGCACCAGGCCGGGCGACGCGCCGCAGGTCAGCAAAATCTGTTCGGGGTCCACCGCCACGCCATGCCGCTCGCCATAATGGCGGGCGATCCGTTCCTTGAGCGGCATGCTTTCCCAATAGCCCATGGCCTCCGTGTCCAGCACATGATGCGCCGTGGCGATGGCGTCGGCGGGCGCGCCGGTGGAGGGCTGGCCGAATTCCATATGCAGGATGGACCGGCCCGCCGCTTCGAGCGCATGGGCTTCGCGGCTGATGGCGATGGCGTGGAAGGGGGATATGTCGGCGATCATGGCCGCGCTGGGTAGAGGGGCGTCGCAACCATGTCCATGGCCGCTACGTTCTAGCCGGCATGAACCAGACCCTGCTTGCCGCTTTACAATATTATGGTGCGGGCGCGGCGACGATCGCCGCGCTAATCGTATCGCTCAACCTGGGACGACGCATAACCGGATGGGCATTCGTCCTGTTCGTCACCTCCTCGATCGCGCTCACCGCCTGGGGTTTCCTGGACAAGGACAGCGAGGGGATAGGCTGGCAGAATGTCGCCCTGCTGCTCATCAACGCGGTCGGCGTGTGGCGCTATCTGATTTCCAAGCATGAGGTGCGGGATTGAATCCTGTCCTGCAAGGGGAGGGGGACCGTTCGCGAAGCGAATGGTGGAGGGGTGTCACCCTATCGATAGCGCGCTACCCCTCCGTCACGCGCTTCGCGCGCGCCACCCCCCCCCTTTGCAGGGGAGGATTTATGCTTCCGCGATCCACACCTCAACCGGCACGACATCCTGCAACAGCGCCAACCGGATCGGCAATTCCTCGACGACGCCACCCGCCAGCGCGCGATCATAGACCGCTTTCTTGGCCGCGCCGCTGATCTGGAGGAAGATATGGCGGCTCTGCGAAATCCCGTGCGCCGTCAGGGACATACGCTCGTGCGGCGCGAACGGGGGCGTCGCCGCGATCGTCAGCGCTTGGCTCGTCAGCCCTTCGGCCAGTTCCTTGCCTTCCGGGAAAAGCGACGCCGTATGTCCGTCATCGCCCATCCCCAGCAGGATGATGTCCAGCGGCCAGGGCAGGTCGGCGAAGGCCGCCTCGACCGCGGCTTGCCCCGCATAGGCGTTCGCGGCCGGCGTCTTCATCGGCACGAAGCGCGCCTGCGCCGCCGCGCCCCTGAGCAGCGTGTCGCGGACCAGCTTCTCATTGCTGTCGGCGTTGTCGGGCGCGACCCAGCGTTCGTCGACCAGTGTCACCACGACCTTGCCCCAGTCGAGATCGACCTGGCTGAGCGCTTCCAGCACTGGCCGGGGCGAACGGCCACCCGACAATGCGATGCTGGCGACGCCGCGCTGCGCGACCGCATCGGACAGGATCGTGGCGATGCGCGCGGCGATGTCGGCCGCGGCCTGCGCGCCGGTGGCGAAAAGATGTTCAATCGGCATGGGGCTCACTCGGCTGCTTGCGGAATCGTGCAGATGTCGATCCACGTCGCCCCGGTCAAGGCCGCCAGCCGATCGGGCGTCAGTTCGACCGAACTGGTGCGCGATCCGGCCGCGGGAAAGACGGTGGCGAAATCCTTGAGCGACAGATCGCAATAGACGGGCAGGGGAGAGGCGAGGCCGAAGGGGCAGACGCCGCCGACCGGATGGCCAGTGATCGCCTCCACCTCATCCGCGCCCAGCATCCGCGGCTTGGCGCCCAGCGCCGCCTTCGCCTTGCCATTGTTGAGCCGCGCGTCGCCCCGCGCGCAGACCAGCACGACCGTATCGCCCACCCGCAGCGACAGCGTCTTGGCGATCCGCGCCGGTTCGACGCCCAGCGCGGCGGCGGCCTCGATCACCGTTGCGGTGCTGACGCCCTGGTCGATAATCGCCACGTCGGGCGCCCGTTCCGCAAAGAAGGCGCGGACGCTCGCCTCGCTCATCCGCGCCCGCCTGTTTCACGGTCCCCCAGCTTGCGCTCCCACGCCAAAGCATGGGCGACGATCTGGTCCAGATCGGCATGGCGCGGCGTCCAGGGGAAGGTTTTCAGGATCGCGCCATTGTCGGAAATCAGCTTGCCCGGATCGCCCGCCCGACGGCCAACCATGACGCGCTCGATCGGATTGTTGGTCGCCCGATCGACCGCGTCCAGCACCTCCAGCACGGAAAAGCCCCGGCCATAGCCGCAATTGAGCAGATGGTTGCGATCCGGCTCGGCGATCAAGGCCTCCAGCGCCAGCAGATGCGCGGCGGCCAGGTCGGTCACATGGATATAGTCGCGCACGCCCGTCCCGTCCGGCGTATCGAAATCGGTGCCAAATACGGCGACGCTCTCCCGCTTGCCCAGCGCCGCCTCGACCGCGACCTTGATCAGGTGGGTCGCGCCTGCCGTCGATTGGCCCGTCCGTCCCTGCGGGTCCGCGCCCGCGACATTGAAGTAGCGCAGCGCACAAAAATTCATCGGATGCGCCGCCGCCACGTCGCGCAACATATATTCGGTCATCAGCTTGGACATGCCATAGGGATTGATCGGCCGCTGCGGCGTATCCTCCCGCACCGCTTCGACGTCCGGGGTGCCATAGGTGGCGGCGGTGGACGAGAAGATGAAGTGCGGCACGCCCACCCGCACCGCGCTTTCGATCAGGTCACGGGTCTTGGCGCTGTTGTTATGGTAATATTTCAATGGGTTATCAACGGACTCCGGCACGACTACCGATCCTGCGAAATGCATGATCGCCTTGATGTCATGCTTGCGCAAGGTCGCTTCCACCAACGGTTGATCGGCAATATCGCCGCGCACCAGCGGCACGCCGTCCGGCACCGCCCAGTCGAAGCCGGTGACCAGATTGTCGATCACGACCACGCCATAACCGGCATCTTTCAGCGCCAGCACGGCATGGCTGCCGATATAGCCCGCGCCGCCCGTGACTAGAACGGTTGGTTTGATGGTCATGCTCTCGCCCCGGTAACGCATGTGTTCCCGCGAAGGCGGGAACCCAGTCCGGCGGCAGGACGGGATTCCCGCCTTCGCGGGAACATGCTGAATGATGTCCGCTCTCAGCCCTATCCGAGAGTCTCGAACATTTACAGGGGGGTCATGCGGCCTGCGCGGTCGCAGGCCGGTAGAAGGTCGCGCCGCTCGCCGCCATCTCGCGCAGTTGCGCCGTCGGCGCAAAGCGCGGGCCATGTTCCGCCGCCAGCCGGTCCAGCACGGCAACGACATGGGCGATGCCGACGGTGTCCATGTGGCTGAACGGCCCGCCGGTGTAGGGCGCAAAGCCCCAGCCGAAGATCGCGCCGATGTCGCCATCCTCCGGCGTCTCCAGCACGCCTTCCGCGAAGCAACGGGCGCACTCGATCAACTGGCGATAGAGCAGCCGCTCCTTCACCGCCTCGACGCCGGGCTGCTCCGCGGCGCGCGGGAACATCTCGCCCAGCACTGGCGACAGATATTTCTTGCCGCCTGCGGGATAATCGTACCAGCCCTTGCCATTCTTGCGGCCCAGGCGACCGGCCTCGACCATCTGCACCATGATGTCGTCCGAACCCTGCGGCACATAGGCGTCGCCCAGTTCCTTCTTCGCGGCGCTCATGATCTTCCAGCCCAGTTCGATCGACACTTCGTCGCTGACGGCCAGCGGGCCGGTCGGCATCCCCAGTTGCTTGCCGGCATTTTCGATCAGCGCCGGATTGACGCCTTCGCCGACCAGCTCCGCGCCCTCCTGCACATAGGTGCCGAAGCTGCGCGAAGTGTAGAAGCCGCGGCTGTCATGCACGACGATGGGCGTCTTCTTGATCTGGCTGACGAAATCCAGCGCCTTGGCGATGGCGGCGGGGCCGGTCTTCTCGCCCAGGATGATCTCCACCAGCGGCATCTTTTCGACCGGTGAGAAGAAATGGACGCCGATGAAATTCTCCGGCTTCGTCCACGCCTGCGCCAGCTTCGTGATCGGCAGAGTGGAGGTGTTGGACCCGAAGATGGTGTCCGCGCCCAGAACCTCCTCAACCTTTTTGGTGACTTCCGCCTTGATGCTCACATCCTCGAACACCGCTTCGATCACGAAGTCCGCGCCCGCCAGATCGGCATAGTCGGTGGTGGGCGTCACGCGCGCCAGCGTCTGTTCCAGCTTTTCCGGCGTCATGCCCTTGCCCAGGCGCTTCTTCAGCACGTCTTCGACATGCGCCTTGCCCTTCTGCGCATAGGCCAGGTCGCGGTCGAACAGGACGACCTCTATCCCCGCCTGCGCGGCGACGGTGGCGATGCCCGCGCCCATCATGCCCGCGCCCAGCATCGCCAGTTTCTGCGTCGGCGCCTTGGCCTCGCCCTTGGGCCGGCGCGCGCCGCGTTCAGCCGCCTGCTTGTTGACGAACAGGGTACGAATCATGTTGGACGCCTGCGGGTCGGCGGCGACCTTGGCGAAATATTGGCTCTCGATCTGGATCGCCTTGTCCATCGGCAGGGTGATGCCTTCATAGACCGCCGACAGCAAAGCGATCGGCGCGTGCATGTTACGCTGGGTCTGCTTGAGCGTCATCGGCAGCGCTCCGGCCATGGTCTGGACAAAGGCCGGATTGAAGCCGCCTGCGCCGCCGGGCACCTTATAGCCCTTGACGTCCCACGGCTGAGAGGTGGCGTTGGGGTTAGCCTTCACCCACTCCCGCGCCGCTGTGACCGCCGTTCCTTGCGGCACGACCGCATCGACCACCTTCAGCATCGCCGCTTCGGCCGGACGGAACAGCTTGCCCTGAAGCATATACATCAACGCGGCCTGCACGCCCATGATGCGCGGCAGGCGCTGCGACCCGCCGCCGCCGGGGAAAAGGCCGATCAGGATTTCGGGCAGGCCCAGCTGCGTCTTGGGGCTGTCGCCCACGAAACGGCGATGGCAGGCCAGCGCCAGTTCGAAACCGCCACCGACGCAGGCGCCCTCAATGGCGCAGGCGACCGGCTTGCCGCTGGTTTCCAGGCGACGGAACAGCGCGTTCAGCACGAACAGATCGTCGTACAACGCGGCCGGGGCGGGGGCGTCGCCCGCCTTCGCCAGCATCGCCCCGAAAAATTTCAGGTCCATCCCGGCCATGAAGCCGCTATTCTTGCCAGACGCGATGACCGCGCCCTTGATGCCCTCTTCGGACGCGATGCGCGTGATCGCGGCGTCCAGATCGGCCAGGAACTCCGGGCCGATGACGTTCATCGACTGGCCGGGAACGTCGATGGTCAGCGTGGCGATGCCGTCGGCGTCGATGTCGAATGCGATGGTGTTCATTGGTATGGCTACCTTTCCCAACATCCGTTCGTCCTGAGTAGCCCCTTCGACTGCCTGCCAAGGCAGGCGCTCAGGACAGGCACTGAGCGAAGTCGAAATGGCGTATCGAAGGATGCTTCGATACGGGACTTCGACAAGCTCAGTCCCTACTCAGCACGAACGGTTTTATTCTTGTTTCAGATACGCTCGATGATGATGCCGGTGCCCATGCCCGCGCCGACGCACAGGTTGACGAGCGCCGTGCCCTTGCCGGTCCGTTCCAGCTCGTCGAGCGCGGTGCCCAGCACCATCGCCCCGGTCGCGCCCAGCGGATGGCCCATGGCGATCGCGCCGCCATTCACGTTGATCTTGTCATGATCGAGGTTCATCGCCTGCATGTAGCGCAGCACGACCGACGCGAAGGCTTCGTTCAATTCCCACAGGTCGATGTCGGCGGTGGACATGCCTGCGCGGGCGAGCAGCTTGCCGGCGACGAATTCCGGCCCGGTCAGCATGATCAGCGGTTCCGACCCGATCGACGCCATGGCGCGGATGCGGGCGCGGGGCTTCAGCCCATATTTGTCGCCCATATCCTTGTTGCCGACCAGCACAGCCGCTGCGCCATCGACGATGCCGCTGCTGTTGCCGGCATGATGGACATGGTTGACCTTCTCCAGTTCGGGATAGCGCAGCAGCGCCACCGTATCGAAACCGGGCATGTCCTCGCCCAGCGCGGCGAAGCTGGGTTTCAGCGCGCCCAGCGACTGCATCGTCGCGTCGGGGCGCATATGTTCGTCATGGTCCAGCGCCACGCGGCCGATCACGTCCTTGACCGGCACGATCGACCTGGCGAAGCGGCCCTCGTCCCACGCCTGCTTGGCGCGCTTCTGGCTCTCGACCGCATAGGCGTCCGCATCTGCCCGGTTGATGCCGAACTTGGTGGCGATCACGTCCGCGCCTATGCCTTGGGGCGCAAAATAGGTTTTGTAGGCGACCGCCGGGTCCATCGCCCAGGCGCCGCCGTCCGACGCCATCGGCACGCGGCTCATCGATTCGACCCCGCCGCCGATCGCGAACATCGCCTCGCCCGAATAGACTTTCGCGGCGGCCATGTTGACCGCTTCAAGACCGGAGGCGCAGAAGCGGTTGATCTGCACGCCCGGCACGGTCTCCGCGTAGCTGGCGTTCAGCACCGCGACGCGGGCGATATCCGCGCCCTGTTCGCCGACCGGGCTGACGCAACCCAGGATCACGTCGTCAACGTCCGCCGTGTCGATCTGGCTGCGATCGCGCACCGCTTCCAGCACCTGCGTCGCCAGTTGGATGGGCGTGATATCGTGCAGCGATCCGTCGGCCTTGCCCCGGCCACGGGGCGTCCTGACGGCGTCGTAAATATAGGCTTCCATGTTTTTCCCTCTCCGTGGGCTGCCCTGCGGGCGCACTGGATGTGGGGGAAATGTATTTACGTTTACGTAAAGTGCAAGTGTAAATGTATGGGCTTGATGCCGTCCCGCCCTGCCGTAGCGGCAGGGCGAGGCTGTTTCGCAAAACATCCGTACAACTGTCCAACTCCCTGTCGCACGCCGCCCTTTCGCCGTGCGAATCCCTGTGCCATTGACGGGCGATGCGGATCGCCATCCTCTCCGACATTCACGGCAATATCGCCGCGCTCGACGCCGTGTTGGACAATGTCGCAGGGCGGGGCGCGGATGCGATTGTAAACCTGGGCGATATAGTGTCCGGCCCGCTTTCTCCCTGTGAAACCGCCGACCGGCTGATGGCGCTGAACCTGCCCACGATCCGCGGCAATCATGAACGGCAATTGCTGACCCGGTATCCGGGCCATATGGGCGCGTCGGACCGCTATGCCGACGCGGTGCTGCAACCGCGTCATCGCGACTGGATCGCGTCTTTGCCCGAAAGTCTGTGGCTGGCCGACGATGTGCTGATGGTCCATGGCGCGCCGGGCGACGATATTTGCTATTGGCTCGAAACGCTCGATCCTGACGGATTGCGGCCCGCCACAGCCGATGAAGTGGAGGCGCGGGCAGGGGGCGTCGCCGCCCCGCTCATCCTGTGCGGCCACACCCATATCCCGCGCATCCACCATCGGCCGGGCGGCGGGATGATCGTCAATCCCGGCAGCGTCGGCCTGCCCGCTTATGATGACGACCATCCCATTCCGCATAAGGTGGAGACGGGATCGCCCCACGCCCGCTATGCGATCGTCGAGCAGACGGCAGGCGGATGGACGGCCGAACTCATCGCCGTCGGCTATGATTGGGACGCCGCCGCCCGCGCGGCTGAAGCGCACGGCCGGGCCGATTGGGCCGCCGCGCTGCGGACAGGTCGCGCCTAGAAGCGTTGCGCGTCGGCCGTTGCGGCCTATATCCCTCTGCATGGATAGCGTGACGCAAGCCCCGACTCAGCAAACCCCTTCGCCGCTTTCCATCCCCATCTTCCGCGCGATCTGGACCGCCAGCCTCGCGTCGAACTTCGGCGGCCTGATCCAGTCGGTTGGCGCGGCCTGGATGATGACCTCGCTCTCGGCCTCGCCCCAACTGATCGCGCTGGTCCCGGCCGCGACCACCTTGCCGATCATGCTGCTGTCGCTTTGGGCCGGGGCGGTCGCCGACAATCTGGATCGGCGCAAGGTGATGATCGCCTGCCAGGCGTCGATGCTGATCGTGTCCACCGCGCTGGCGCTGACCGCCTGGGCCGGGCTGGTCACGCCCTGGCTGCTGCTGGGTTTCACCTTCCTGATCGGCTGCGCCACCGCGATCAACGGTCCCGCCTGGCAGGCATCGGTCGGCGACATGGTGCCGCGCGCCATCCTGCCCAGCGCGGTCGCGATGAATTCGATGGGCTTCAACCTGGCGCGCAGCGTCGGCCCGGCGCTGGGCGGCGTGATCGTCGCGGCGGCGGGGGCGGCGGCCGCTTTCCTGACCAACGCGGTCAGCTATATCGCGCTGCTGACGGTCCTGTTCCGCTGGCGGCCGGACCTGCCGCCCAAGCTGCTGCCGCGCGAGCGGCTGGGCGTCGCGATGCAGGCGGGCCTCAGCTATGTCGCCATGTCGCCCAATATCCGTCTGGTGCTGTTGCGCGCCGCGGTCTTCGGCGTGGGCGCGAGCGCAGTGTCTGCGCTGATGCCGCTGGTCGCGCGCGACATATTAGGCGGCGGGGCGCTGACCTTCGGCCTGACCAGCGGGGCGTTCGGCATTGGCGCTGTGCTCGCTGCGCTTTCAACCCGTCATCTGCGCGCGCGTTTCTCGGTGGAAACGATGGTGCGGTCGGCCGCGCTGATCCTGGCGCTGGGCACCGCGATCACCGGCGCGAGCGGCTGGCTGGCGCTGGCCTTGTTTGGCTATCTGCTGGCGGGCATGGGCTGGGTGACGGCGCTCGCGACCTTCAACGTGTCGGTGCAGATGTCGGCGCCGCGCTGGGTCGTCGCGCGGGCGGTGTCGCTTTATCAAATGACCGCCTTCGGCGGCATGGCGATCGGCGCATGGATGTTCGGTTGGATCGCCGAGCATCATGGCGTGGTGGAGGCGCTCTATGCCTCCGCCGCCGCGCAATTCGCCGCCGCGACGCTGGGTTTTCTTCGCCCGCTGGCGCAGACTGGAGAGGATAATCTCGACCTCCAGAACAGCTGGCGCGAACCCGATACGGCCGTGCCGGCGGAGCCGCGCAGCGGCCCGGTGGTCGTCACCATCGAATATCGCATCCCGGCCGGTTCGGTCGTCCCCTTCCTGTCCGCGATGAGCGAGCGGCGGCGCATCCGCCGGCGCGATGGCGCCCATGGCTGGACGCTGATGCGCGACCTCGGCGATCCGGCTTTATGGGTGGAGCGCTATCATGTCTCGACCTGGCTCGATTATGTCCGCCACAACCAGCGGCGGACGGTGGCGGACATTGACAATAGCCAGGCCATTCATGCGCTCCATGCCGGGCCGAACCCCCCGGTGGTGCATCGGATGCTGGAGCGCCAGACCGGATCGCTGCCGATCAGTCGCGCGCCCGATCCGCGCGAAATGGGCGATCCGATGACCGATCCGACGCGGTCGAATTGATTATTGCTGTGGCGTTACCGGCCGCCAGCCGGGCAGATCCTCCGGCGTGTCGACGTCGTGCAGGACATTGCCGCTCGTCTCGATCTGGATGCCGTGGCTCAGCAGCGCGCGCGCGCCCTGGTCGCCTTTCAAGGCCAGCAATTCGGGGAAATGCTTGCGCCCGATGAATGCGGGCGGGGAGGAGGAGAAGCCGTCGGTGGAGGCGACCACGGACCTGATATCCTCCGCCGCCAGGCAGATGCGGTTATAATGGGTCTGCGGCACGTCGGGCATGTCGGCCAGGCAGATTAATATGCCGCGTATCTTCATATTGGGCATGACATGTTCGACCGCGCGCACGATGCTGCCCGATATGCCCTCTTCGGGCCGGTCGTTGACGATGATGGTATAGCCGCGCCGGTCCAGCTTGCGGTGGATGACCGGGGCGTCCGCGATCGGGCGCACGACCGCGATCAATTCGGCGAAGGCCATGGACGCGACCGTTTCCAGCACATGGGCGGCGAGCGGCTTGCCGCGCAGGTTGGCCATCAGCTTGTCATCGTCGCCAAAGCGGGAAGATGATCCGGCCGCCAGCAGGACGGCGGCGATCCGTTCAGTGCGCATGATAGGTGAAACGAAAATACATGGTCTTGTGGCGATCCCGATTATCCCTTGATCTGCCACCATGGCGATCTTGTGTCCAGCGGTCCCGAAAGACACTGGCCATTGCAAACCCCAGCCGCCATATGCGACGCCAACAGCATAAGGAGTGGCCCTGTTCATGGCATGTGAACTCGAAACGGAAACCGTCGGCGACGGCAAGGAGCCGGTCCCGGCCGAAGTCAGCGAGGCGATCCGCACCCTGATCCGCTGGTCGGGCGATGCGCCCGAACGCGAAGGGCTGGTGGAAACGCCTGAACGGGTCGCGCGCGCCTGGCGCGAATATTGCCGCGGCTATGGCGACGACCCGGCCTATCATCTCTCGCGCATCTTCCATGAAGTAGGCGGCTATGACGATGTGGTCCTGCTCAAGGGCATTCCGTTTCAGTCGCATTGCGAACATCATATGGCGCCGATCGTGGGCCAGGCGCATATCGCCTATCTGCCCGGCGATTATGTGGTCGGCATTTCCAAGCTCGCCCGCGTCCTCCACGCCTTCGCCAATCGGCTCCAGGTGCAGGAAAGGCTGACGTCCGAAGTCGCCAACTGCATCTGGGATCACCTGAAGCCCCAGGGTGTGGCCGTGGTGATCGAGGCGACCCATGGCTGCATGACCGGGCGCGGCGTGCGCACGCCGGGCGTCATCATGAAGACCAGCCGTATGCTCGGCGTGTTCCGCGACGATGAAAAGTCGCGGGAGGAAGTGCTGAAGCTCATCGCTTCATGAGCGACGACAAGGAACCCGCCTATCGTCCCCTGGGCAAGGCGCGCAGCGACGCCGCGCCGGTCGGTGCGCCGCTGGCGCCCAAGCGGCTGGCGCTCGTCACCGGCGGGCATCGGCGGCTGGGCGGCATCATCGCCGCCGCGCTGGCGAAGGCCGGCCATTCGCTCGCCATCCACGGCAGCCACGACACCCGGCTCGATTCCCATCTGGCGCTGACGTTCGAAGCGGAAGGGACGGAATGGGAGGGCTTCGTGGTCGATTTCGCCGATCCCGAAGGGGCGGAGGAACTGGTGGCCAAGGTGGCGGATCGCTTCGGCCGGCCGCCGGACATATTGATCAACAGCGCCGCTTTGTTCGGGCAGGACCGGCTCGACACGGTCACCGCCGACGACCTGATGCGCCATTATGCCGTCAACTGCGCCGCGCCCACTTTGTTGACCAAGGCGTTCGCCACCATTCCGGCGGGCGTTGGCGATCGCTGCATCGTCAACATTCTCGACCAGCGGATCGACCATCCCCATGCCGACCAGCTGGCCTATACATTGTCCAAGCTGGCGCTGGCCGGACTGACCCGCACCAGCGCCAGCAGCCTGGCGCCCAAAGTGCGGGTAAACGCCGTCGCGCCGGGCCTGACGATCGCGACGCCCGATTATGACGAAGCGCAAATGGAGCGGCTGGCGGAGATGATGCCGCTTGCGCGCCTGCCGCAAGCGGAGCAGATCGCGCAGGCGGTGCTCTATCTGGTCGAAGCGACTGCCGTGACCGGGCAGACGCTCTATGTCGATGGCGGGGCGCACCTTAAAAGCTATGATCGCGACTTCATGCATCTGTGCCGATAGGCTCGGCGCAAATGCGTTGCGTTGGGGCTGGCGAAGCGCCGCCCATGGCAATAGAGCGGTCCCAAAGCTAAAAGGAGACGGCGATGACCTATGAAACCATCCTGGTCGAACAGCGCGACGCGGTGACGCTGATCACGCTTAACCGGCCACAGGCGCTGAACGCGCTCAACAGCCAGGTCTTGAAAGATCTGAGCGCGGCCTTTGGCGCCTTTGACGCCGATCCGACCCAGCGGTGCGCAGTGCTGACCGGCAGCGGCGAAAAGGCGTTTGCGGCAGGCGCCGACATCAAGGAAATGGTCGATAAGGACGCCGCGGACTTCTTCCTGGAGGATTTCTTCTCCGGCTGGCAGACCGGGGTGGTCGCGACCCGCAAGCCGTGGATCGCAGCGGTGCAGGGCTTTGCGCTGGGCGGTGGGTGCGAACTGGCGATGATGGCCGACTTCATCCTGGCCGGCGATACCGCGAAATTCGGCCAGCCCGAAATCAAGCTGGGCGTCGCGCCCGGCATGGGCGGGTCGCAGCGCCTGACCCGCGCGGTGGGCAAGGCCAAGGCTATGGACATGTGCCTGACCGGCCGGATGATGGACGCCGCCGAAGCCGAACGCGCCGGGCTGGTGAGCCGCATCGTCCCGGCCGCCGACCTGCTGGAAGACGCGCTCAAGACCGCCGCGGCGATCGCCGCGATGCCGTCCATGGCGGCGATGGTGAACAAGGAAATGGTCGACATCGCCTTCGAAACCGGCCTGGCCCAGGGCCTGCTGACCGAACGCCGCCTGTTCCAGATATTGACCGCGACGCAGGATAAGAAGGAAGGCATGACCGCCTTCGTCGAAAAGCGGCCAGGCGTCTGGCAGGGGCGCTGAGCGCCTCCATCTGCCCAATATACGGCGTGCTCCCGCGGAGGCGGGAACACGCTGCTCTGTCTCGCCCCGTTGAATATCCCGTCATCCGCTGAGAAATTCTCATTGGTCCATGGCGGGTATTCCCGGCGCTTTCGTTTCACAAGGAAACTGAAGAATGATTTGGCGGGCGCAGCGATGCGTCCGTCCTTGTCGTCCGTGGGAGAGGTGCGGCGCCCATGCGCCCCCTGATCGGCTCGTTGTGAAACAGGGAGCCTTTGCATGTCCGTTATTTCGTCCATCCACCTTTCCTCGCGCGCGGCATTGCTGCTCGCCTGCGCCACCGGCGCGCTGAGCGCCGCCCATGCGCAGGAACCGGTCGGGAGCGACGAGGAAACCATCACCGTCACCGGCCGCCGCATCTCCCAGTCGGCCGACGCGATCGGCGAAGACAAGGTGAGCAATGTCGTGGCGGTCACGCGCGAAGCTTTGCTGTCGGCCCCGTCGGGCATTTCGGGCCTCAAGATGCTGGAGCAGCTGCCCGGCTTCAACGTGCAGACCGACGGTGCGCTCGGCCTCTATGAATTTGGCAACAGCGTCCAGACCCGCGCCTTCAACCTCGACCAGATCGGCTTCGTGGTCGATGGCATCCCCACCGGCCGCAGCGACGCCTTTGGCGGCAGCCCGGTGTTCCGCTATGTCGACAATGAAAATCTGGGCGTGGTGGAGGCCGCGGTCGGCGCGGGCGACGTCGGCCTGCCCAGTTATTCGACGCTCGGCCCGGTCGTGCAATATAACAGTATCGCGCCGCAGGAAGAGATGGGCCTGTTCGTTTCGCAAAGCTTCGGCGATTTCGACATGAAGCGCACCTTCATCCGCGCCAGCACGGGCCAAGTCGGCCCGTTCCGCGCCTATCTCAGCCGCACCAAGCTGGACACCGACCTGTGGCGCGGCGAGGGCACGGTCGATCGCGAACATTGGGAAGGGATGGTCCACGCCGATCTGGGAGGCGACAGTTGGGCGCGCTTCAAATTCGTGTCGAACAAATTTTACGACTTCGATTCTCCGACGCTCAGCCGCAGCCAATATCTGACCGGGACCGACATCGGCGGCAAGAGCGGCCGGGATCGCGGCTATATCTCGGTCGTTCCCAACACCACGCCGGGTTTCGCGCCTGTCGCGGGCGGTCCCGCCTTCAGCAACGCCAACTATGCCTACACGAACACCCTCGCCATCAACGTGCGCGATGACAAGCTCTATGGCGGCACGGTCCATGCCGGCATCGCCGATGGAGTATGGGCCGAAGCTACCGCCTATTATGAGGATAAGGGCGGCTATGGCGTGTCGCCCGACACTTATGCCAACAGCCTGCTGCAATATCAGCGGCAGACGGCGGCGGGCATAGCGCTCAGCGCGCCCAAGGGCACGCAATATGGCCTGTCGACCGTGGGCGGCGAACGCTATGGCCTGACCACCAAGCTGCATTGGGAACTGGGCGTCCAGACGATCGAGGTCGGGCTTTGGGCCGAAGTCGATACCTATCACCGCACCCAGGCGCGTTACAACACGATCGACGGGTCGCCCGCCAGCGCGCCCAATCTGGACGATCTCGTCTATGTCCGCCGCAATTATCAGTCGGAACGCAACACGACCCAGGCCTTCGTCAAGGACCGGATCGCGCTGCTGGACGACAGCCTGATCTTCGACCTGGGCGTCAAGGCGCTGAACATCGACTATCGCTACAGCGGCTATCGCGACTTCAACGATTATTACCGCAATGCCGGCACGACCGCCGCGCCGATTTGGGTCTCCGGCTGGGGTCCGCAGACGCTGCGCACCAGCTATAGCGACGGCTTCCTGCCGATGGCGGGCGTGCTGTACAAATTTGACAACCAGACCCAGATATTCGCCTCCTATGCGGAAAATATGGCGCTGCCCAAGGGGCTGGACGATGTCTTTTCCGTCTCCCTGAACAGCAGCGCGGCCGGCGTGCCTGCGCCTGCGCCGGAACGGTCGCAGAATTTCGAAGCGGGCATCCGCACCAACCAGGGGCAATTCTACGCCTCGCTGGCGGGATATTACACCAAGTTCAAGAACCGCATCCAGTCGATTGGATCGATCCTGCCCGGCACCACCAACGTCATCGAAACCTTCTTCCAGAATGTCGGCCGGGTCAGCGCCTATGGCGCGGAATTCAGCGGCACGTTCAAGCCGTCGGCGCTTAATGGCCTGGCCTATTTCAACCTCAACGCCACGTACAACATTGCGAAGTTCAAGGACGATATCGTCACCGCGACGACCACCTACCAGACCGACGGCAAATATATTCCCGACAGCGCCAAGTGGATCATCAACGGCGGCGTGACCATCGAACCGGCCAGCTGGCTGGTGGGCAACTTCTCCGGCAAATATACCTCGCGTCGCTGGTCGACCTTTGACAATTCGGCCGGGTCCAGCGTCAAGGGCTTCACCGTGTTCAGCGCCTATGTCGATATCGGCGACGGCTTCAGCCTGGGTCCGGTCAAGGGCATGAAGGCGCGGTTCAACGTCGACAATATCTTCGACAAGGATACGCTGTCCTATATCTCGCCATCGGTGACGGGCGACGGCTTCTTCCGCCCGCTGTCCCCGCGCACCTTCCAGTTCACCATTTCGGGCGAAATCTGATGCGGGCAAACTGGATGATGGGGGCGGCGCTTCTGGCGCTGCTCCCCGCCGTCGCACAGGCGCAAGATGTGCCGAAAAAAGTGTATCAGCTTCACCAGAAGCTGATCACCCTCGACAGCCATCTCGACACGCCGGCCTCGCTCGACCTGCCGGGTTGGTCGATCGACGAGGAACATGGCGTCCATAGCGACTATACTCAGGTCGATTTGCCGCGGATGAAGAAGAGCGGCCTGGATGGCGGTTTCTGGGCGATCTATACGGGGCAGGGACCGCTGACGGTCGAGGGGTTCCGCAAGGCGCGCGGCTTCGCAATCCTGCGCGGCCTGTCGATCCGTACCATGGTGGCCGCCGACCCCGCCAATTTCCAGCTCGCGCTGGAGGCGAAGGACGCGGCGCCCATCGCGGCGGCGGGCAAGCGCATCGTCTATATGTCGATCGAGAACGCCTATCCGCTGGGCGAGGACCTGTCGTTGATCGACCTGTTCTACGACATGGGCGTGCGTGTGTCGGGCTTCGCCCATTTCGCGCATAACCAGTTCGCAGACAGCTCGACCGACCCGTCGAAAAAGCCGCGCTATGGCGGGCTTAGCCCGCTGGGCAAGGAATTGCTCAAGGAAATGAACCGGCTGGGTATCGTGCCCGACGCCTCGCACTCGTCGGACCAGGTGCTGGATGACCTGCTGGCGCTCTCGACCACGCCGGTCCTGCTGACCCATTCGGGGTGCAAGGCGGTCTATGACCATCCGCGCAATGTCGATGACGATCATCTCAAGGCGCTGGCGGCCAAGGGCGGCGTCATCCAGATGAACGCCTATGGCGCCTATCTGCGCGCGTCCAAGCCAAACCCGGATCGGCAGAAGGCGCTGATGGCGCTCTATGGCCAGATGCGCGAAGACGCCAAGGTCTCACCGGAAAAGCGCGCCGAACTGCTGGCCAAGCGGCAGGAGATCGACAGGCTCTATCCCGACACCGACAAGCCGACCTTTGATGATTTCATGGCGCACATGCTGCACGCGCTCAAGGTCGTGGGGCCGGATCATGTCGGCATCGGCCTGGACTGGGACGGCGGCGGTGGCGTCGTGGGCATGGAGGATGTGGTCGCCCTGCCCAAGATCACCGACGCGCTGCTCAAGGCCGGCTATAGCGAAGCCGACATCCAGAAAATCTGGTCTGGCAATGTCCTGCGCGTGCTCGCGGCGGCGGAAGCGGCGAAAGGGAAATAGAGTTCCGTTCGCCCTGAGCGAAGTCGAAGGGTCAGGCCGAGCGGAGCGAAGCCGCTTCGCTTCGCTCCGCCCGAAAGGGGGCGTTACTTCCCCTCCAGCATCTCAATCATCAGCGAGAAATCGCGCGCGCCTTCGCCCCGGTTTGCAAGCAACTGATAGAGCGCCTCGGCGGCGTTGCCCATCGGCACGCTGGCCCCGACCGAGGCGGCGGCCTCGGTCGCCAGCTTCAAATCCTTGAGCATCAGGCCGACCGCAAAGCCGCCCTGGTAGCCATTGTCGGCCGGGGTTTGCGGGCCGACGCCGGGGACGGGGCAGTAGCTGGTCATCGACCAGCTCTGGCCGGAAGAGACGCTGGAAATATCGTAGAAGGTCTGCGGATCGAGGCCCAGTTTCTTCGCCATGGCGAAGCTTTCGCATGTGGCGACCATCGTCGCGCCCAGCAGCATATTGTTGCAGATTTTCGCGCCCTGGCCATTGCCTGCGCCGCCGGCATGGATCACCGCCTTGCCCATGGCGGACAGGATCGGCTTGGCCTTGGCGAAGGCCGCATCCGCGCCGCCGACCATGAAGGTCAGCGTGCCGCCATTGGCCGCCGCGATGCCGCCCGAAACAGGCGCGTCGACCATTTCGAATCCCTTGGCGACCGCCGCCTCGATCACCCGCCGCGCGGTGGCGACGTCGATGGTCGAACAGTCGAGGAAGAGCGCGCCGCGCTTGGCCGCGCCGAAAATCTCGCCGGCATAGACGCTCTCGACATGCTTGCCGGCGGGCAGCATGGTGACGACCGCATCGGCCCCGGTCACGGCGTCCGCGGCACTGGTCGCACGGACGGCGCCATGGCCTTCCGCCTTGGCCAATGCCTCTTCGGACAGGTCGAAGGCGCGCACGGCATAGCCGTTTTTCAGCAGGTTGGCGGCCATCCCGCCGCCCATATTGCCAAGGCCGATGAAGGCGATCGTCTGTGTCATGTTCCGGGCTTCCTCTTTCTTAATCTGGTCAGGCGGCGTCCGTGGCCGCCGGCATCGGCGTCCATTGCTTGTCCGCCGGCAGGGGCGCAAAGATCGCGTCGATCATCGCATCGCTCACCCCCTCCAGCGTGGCCGGATTCCATTGCGGCGCATTATCCTTGTCGAAAATCACCGCGCGCACCCCCTCGACGAAATCGGGGCGGCGGATGATCGCGCAGGCGAGGCCATATTCCATCGCCATATTGGCGGCGAAGTCGGTCTTGGCCGCGCCCTCGACCAACTGGCGCAGCGCCACCTTGATCGTCTGGGGCGATTTGGTGGCGAGCACCGCCAGTTGCTTGCCCGACCACTCGCCGCCGTCCGCCTGCAGCGCGGCGACGATCGCCTCCGCCTTGTCGGAGGCGAACAGCCGGTCGATGTCGGCGCGGTGCGCGTCCAGCTTCGATGGCGGCGGGGTTTCGCCATTTTCGTCCAATATCTCGTCCAGCCCCAGAGGGTCGGCCAGGATGCGGGCCTTGATCGCATCCAGCCTGTCCGAGGCGATATAATGGGTGGCGATGCCGACCGCGGCGCAATCCGCCCCGTCGATCCGCGCGCCCGTCGCCGCCAGCCAGGCGCCGACCCGGCCGGGCAGGCGCGGCAGATACCAGCCGCCGCCCACGTCGGGGAACAGGCCGATGCCGGTTTCGGGCATGGCGAAAGTCGTCCGCTCGGTCGCGACGCGATAGCGCGCGGGCAGCGACAGCCCCACGCCCCCGCCCATGACGATGCCATCCATGAACGCGACGATCGGCTTCCCATAGACGAACAGCAGATGGTTCATTCGATATTCGACATGGAAGAAACGCTCCGCCTCGACGCAGTCGGCCTTGGCGCTGTTGGCGATAAGCGCGATGTCGCCGCCCGCGCAGAAGCCACGCGACAATTTGGGATCGCCATCGGCGGCGGGCAGATGATCGATCATCACCGCGACGACCGCATCGTCCTGCGCCCAGCCCAGCAGCGCGTCGTTGATCGCTGCGCACATCTCAGGCGTCAGGGCATGGATCGCCCTGGGCCGGTTCAGGCGGATGCGGCCGACGCCGTTTTCGATGATGGTCAGGACTTGGTCGGTCATTCTTATCTCCTTGCTCGCCCCTTGGGGGGAGCTGGAAGAGGGGGATCGCGCACAGGCCCCTCTCCAATTTCGCCTAGGCGCGTGCCGCGCCAAGGCTAAATATCCTCTCTCCCCCCAAGGGGGAGAGGATCGGGTTCAGCGCAACATATCCCGCGCCACGATCATCCGCATGACCTGGTTGGTGCCTTCCAGAATCGAATGGACGCGCAGGTCGCGCCAGATGCGTTCGATCGGATAGTCCATCAGATAGCCATAGCCGCCATGCAGTTGCAGCGCGCGATCGACCACCGACGATCCGGTGTCGGTGGCGAAGCGTTTCGCCATGGCGGCAAAGCGGGTCTTGTCGGGCGCGTTGTCCGTCACCTTCACGGCCGCGGCATAAAGCAGCGTGCGGGCGGCCTCCAATTCGGTCTGCATGTCGGCCAGGGTGAATTGGGTGTTTTGAAAATCCGCGATCGACTGGCCGAACTGCTTGCGATCCTTGGTATAGCGCACGCTTTCATCGATGCAGCGTTGCGCCCCGCCCAGCGAGCAGGCGCCGATATTGAGGCGACCGCCGTCCAGCCCCATCATCGCGATGCGGAAACCTTCGCCCTCCGCGCCGACCCGATTCTCCATCGGCACGCGGACGGCATCAAAATTGACCTGCGCGGTCGGCTGCGAATGCCAGCCCAGCTTGCGTTCCTGCGCGCCGAAGCTGACGCCGTCCATATCCTTGTCGATCACCAGGCAAGAGATGCCCTTCGGCCCGTCCTCACCCGTGCGGACCATGACGACATAGACGTCATTCTCGCCGCCGCCGGAGATGAACTGTTTGGAACCCGTTACGACATAATGATCGCCGTCCCGGACCGCCTTGGTCTTGAGCGCGGCGGCGTCCGATCCTGCGCCTGCTTCGGTCAGGCAATAGCTGGCCATGCGCGCCATGGGTACGAGATCGGGCAGATATTTGTCTTTCACCGCCTGGTTGCCGAACCGGTCGATCATCCAGGCGCCCATATTATGGATCGAGATGAAGGCGCTGGTGGACGGGCAGCCATAGGCCATCGCTTCCATGATCAGGGCGGATTCCAGCCGACCAAGGCCGATGCCGCCTGATTCCTCCGACACATAAATGCCGCCAAAGCCGAGGTCCGCCGCAGCCCGGATCGTGTCGCGGGGGAAGATATGCTTTTCGTCCCATTCCGCCGCATGGGGCGTGATCGCGTCGGCGGTGAAGCGCTGCGCCATCTCCTGAATGGCGCGCTGGTCCTCGGTCAGGTCGAACTGGGTCATGCTCTCCATACTCCGCCCTCCTGTCCGGTGCGCCGATGATGGGCGTTGCGCAGCAGGATCGCTTTCTCGAACGCTTCTAGCAATGCCGCGTTATTGCAAGCAATGGCGAAGTTGTGCATGGACAGGCTGCAAATTTGCAGGATAGGCGCGCGCATGTTCGACTGGGACGATCTCAGGGTATTTCTGGCGGTCGCCCGCGCGCGCAAGGTTGCGCCTGCCGCCCGCGCGCTGGGCATCGATGCGACCACCATCGCGCGGCGGCTGGCACGGCTGGAAAAGGCGCTCGACGCCGAATTGTTCGAACTGGCTGCCGGGGAACGGACGCTGACTGCGCGCGGGCAGGCGCTGCTCCACCATGCAGAAGGCGCGGAAAGTGCGGCGCTGGCCGCACTGGAGGATGTGAAGGGGCAGGAGCATCGGTTGGCGGGGCAAGTGCGCCTGTCGGTGGCCGAAGGGTTCGGCACCTGGGTATTGGCGCCCGGCATGGGCGATTTCAACCGGCGGCATCCCGGCATCAGGCTGGATCTGGTGACGGCATCCGGCTTTCTCAACCCATCCAACCGTGAGGCCGACATGGCGGTGATGCTGGCGCGGCCGCAGCGTGGGCGGCTGACGGTGCGGCGGCTGGGCGATTATCGGCTGCATTTGTATGCGTCCCCCGCCTATCTGGCGCGGGCCGGCACGCCGGGCGTCCCGGCGGACCTGCGCGACCATGTGCTGGTCGGCTATGTGCCCGAATTCATCTTCTCGCCCGAATTGGATTATCTGGACGAGGTGGAGGCGGGGCTGGAGGCGGCCTTGCGATCGACCAGCATCATCATGCAGCAGCGGATGATCGCGGACGGCGCGGGGATCGGCGTGTTGCCCGACTTCATTGCGCGGCGCGACCCCGGCCTGACGGCGCTGATGGCCGAACGGGTGGAGATTACCCGCAGCTTCTGGCTGGTTATGCATGGCGACCTGCGCAAGCTGGCGCGGATCGGCGCGGTGGCCGACTGGCTGCAGGAACGGGTGGACATGCTGTCGGGCCAGCGCGATGCTGGATGACCTAAGCGAAAGGCAATCGACGCCGCCCCTTGTCCCCGCTAAGGGAGTCGCGATGGAAATAAAGCGGTCGCATTTCGCTTATGCAGCATAAGCCCAAGCGCAGTAGAGCGATCGCCCTGCCGAGCGGGGAATTTCGCGCCCGCGCCACCGAATATCTCGATTTCCTGGCCGCCTGGGTCAAGAAACCGCGCCAGACGGCGTCGGTGGTGCCGTCGAGCCGCTATCTCGCCCGGTTGATGGTGGCGCAGATCGATCCGCTGGATGGTCGCGTGCTGGAACTGGGCGGCGGGACCGGGGTATTCACCCGCGCGATCCTGGAAACCGGCCTGCCGGCAGAAAAGCTGGAGGTGGTGGAGATTAATCCCGCCTTCGCGCGCGGGCTGCGCCGGCATTTTCCCCATGTGTCGATCCTGGAGACGCCCGCGCAGATCGTATCGACCGCGACGGCGGGCCAGGCGGGCGATTATCAGACCGTGGTCAGCGGTCTGCCTCTGCTGGCGATGGACCGTTACATGCACCATGATATCCTGACGGAATCCTTCCGGATGCTGCGGCCCGGCGGCAGCTTCGTTCAGTTCACCTATTCAATGCGCCCGCCGGTGAGCCGCGACGTGATCGACGCGCTGGGGCTGGACGTGGTGCGCGCAGGCCAGACAGTGCGCAATTTCCCGCCCGCGACCGTCTTCCGCTTTTCGAAGCGCGGCGAATAGGTTGCACTAAGCCATTCACCCCCTATCTTTGCCGCAACGCAAAAGGGGCAGAGCCATCCATGGCATCCATCATTGAGATCAAGGGCCTGACGAAACGCTATGCGTCGGGTTTCGAGGCGCTGAAGGGCGTCGATTTGACCATCGAGGAAGGCGAGATTTTCGCGCTACTGGGGCCAAATGGCGCGGGCAAGACGACGATGATATCGATCGTCTGCGGCATTGCGCGCGCCACCGGCGGCAGCGTGACCGTGGCGGGCCACGACATTGTGCGCGACTATCGCGGCGCGCGCACCGCGATCGGGCTTGTGCCGCAGGAATTATCCACCGACCAGTTCGAACGGGTGATCGACACGGTCAATTTCAGCCGCGGCCTGTTCGGCAAGCCCCGCAACGACGCCTATGTCGAGAAGGTGCTGCGCGACCTGTCGCTCTGGGACAAGCGCCACAGCAAGATATTGGAACTGTCCGGCGGCATGAAGCGGCGCGTGATGATCGCCAAGGCGCTGTCTCATGAACCGCGGGTGCTGTTCCTGGACGAGCCGACCGCAGGCGTCGATGTCGAATTGCGCCGGGACATGTGGAAGCTGATCGGCGAACTGCGCCAGACCGGCGTCACCATCATCCTGACGACGCATTATATCGAGGAGGCCGAGGAAATGGCCGACCGGGTGGGCGTCATCAACAAGGGCGAACTGATGCTGGTCGAGGACAAGACCGCGCTGATGAAGAAGCTGGGCAAGAAGACGCTGACGGTCGTGCTGGCCGAACCGATCGACGTGGTGCCCGCGGACCTTGCCGAATGGGGCGTCACGCTGGGCGGGGAAGGCCATGAACTGGACTATATCTTCGACACCCAGGCGGAGCGGACCGGGGTGTCGTCGCTGCTGCGCAAGCTGGGCGACCTGGGCATCGGGTACAAGGATCTGAATACAAGGCAGAGCAGCCTGGAAGACATATTCGTCAGCCTCGTCCATCAGGAGAAGGCCGCATGAGCCTCCAGAATCTGCGCGCCATCGCGTCCATTTATGCGTTCGAGCTGCACCGTTTCCGTCGCACGCTGCTGACCGGTCTGCTGGTCCCGGTCATCACCACCTCGCTCTATTTCGTCGTGTTCGGCGGGGCGATCGGGTCGCGCATGACGGAGGTGGACGGCATCCCCTATGCCGCCTTCATCGTGCCCGGCCTCATCATGATGGCAATGTTCACCGAAAGCATCTTCAACGCCAGTTTCGGCATCTATATGCCAAAATTCACTGGCACCATCTACGAACTTCTGTCCGCGCCGGTGTCCGCGACGGAGACGGTCATCGCCTATGTCGGCGCGGCGGCGACCAAGTCGCTGATCGTGGGGAGCATCATCTTCCTGACCGCACATATGTTCGTGGACGTGCCGGTCGCGCATCCTTTCGCCATGGTTGGCTTCATGCTGCTGATCGCGGTCAGCTTCTGCCTGTTCGGTTTCATCCTGGGGGTCTGGGCGCAGAGTTTCGAACAGTTGCAGGTGATCCCGCTACTGCTCATCATGCCGATGACCTTCCTGGGCGGCGCCTTCTATTCGGTCCATATGCTGGCCGAACCCTGGCGCACGATCACCCTGTTCAACCCGATCGTCTATCTAATCTCCGGCTTCCGCTGGACCTTCTTCGGCAAGGGCGACGTCGCGATCGGGCTGAGCCTGTTGTTCGTCGTGGGGATGCTGGTGGTCTGCATCAGCGTCATCGGATGGATGTTCCGTACCGGATATCGACTGAAGAAATGACGGCGGACGACGGCTTTGTGGCGCCGATCTTCGGCTCGGCGTTCGCCGCGGAACTGGAGACGCTGCTGCATTGGCGCCGCGACGTGCGCCATTTCGAGCGGCGAGCGGTGCGGGAAACCGACATGCGCGACCTGTTGCGCTGCGCCTGCCTGGCGCCGTCGGTCGGCAATGCGCAGCCCTGGCGGTTCATGCGCCTGCGTTCGGCCGCGATTCGCGCCACGTTGGCCGATCATATCGACGACGCCAGCGCCAGCGCTTCCGCCCGCTATGCCGATCCGGCGCAGCGCGACCGGTATCAATCCCTGAAGCTGCACGGGGTACGCGAAGCGCCCGAACTGATGGCGGTGTTCTGCGATGAAGCGCCGTCGGCCGGCCATGGCCTTGGCACCGCCACCATGCCCGAAATGTTGCGCTATTCGACGGTGCTGGCGATCCACAATCTGTGGTTGGCGGCGCGGGTGCGCGGGATCGGCGTGGGTTGGGTGTCGATATTGGAACCGCAGGCTGTCGCCGCCATGCTGGACGTCCCCGTCCACTGGTCGCTGATCGCCCTGCTTTGCATCGGCTATCCGGCCGAACAATGCTCGATACCAGAATTGGAGCGCCGCGGCTGGCAGGCGCGCGAGCCATGGCCGGACCGGCTGTTCGAACGCTAAAACCGACAGTCGCAGCGGCCGGATGCGAGGATCAGGCGGCGGCGCTTTCGGGCGCGACGGCGAACAGGGTCACACCCTTATATTTGTCGTCGCCGTCATTATAAAGGCCATACATCGCCTCGAACGGCTCATCGAGCACCTGTAGATCGGACAGACCGACCAGCTTGAATGTGCCGAGCTTCAACTCGCGCGGCGGGCGGCCGTCGCGGTCTGTCGTCACCGCGTCGATGAACAATTCGTCATGACGGGTGTAAAGGATGTGCGGGGCGAGGGTGACGACCATTTTATTATAGGTCACCTTCAGGCACTTCTGGAGCGCGATGGCTTCAAAAATCTCGGTCGGAGCTTGCATGATGTCGCTTCCCTGACCGATTTTGCCGATTCTTTCAATTGCTTTGTGCGCCGCACCATATCCTTTCCGTGCAATCAATACGATGGATCGTGTCAGGCCGGCGCCAATCTTAGCCGTTCGCGCAGCGTCCAGCGGCTGATGAGCAGTACGGCCACCACGCCCAGGCCGCTGGCGAGGCCCAGCCAGATGCCCAGCCCCTTCATGCCGAACGGGAAGGCGAGCAGAATGCCGACCCCGATGCCTACCACCCAATAGCCGATCAGCGCGAAGATCATCGGCACAGTCGTATCCTGCACCCCGCGCAGCACCCCTGCGCCCACCGCCTGCGCCGCATCGACCAGCTGGAACAGGGCGGCCACGGCCAGGAAACTGATGGCCAATGTCACGGTGCGCGCATTGGCGGGGTTGGACAGGTCGAGGAAAGCCGAAACCAGCGTGCGCGGCATGAAGATCAGCAGCGCGGCGGCGCAGACGGCAAAGCCGGTGCCGATCATCAGCGCCAGCCAGCCCGCCCGGCCGATGCCGGCGCGGTCCTGCCGACCATAGGCGATGCCGACCCGGATCGTCGCCGCCTGGCCGATGCCCATCGGCACCATGAAGACGAGCGCGGCAATCTGGATCGCGACGGCGTGGGCCGCGAGCGAATCGCGGTCGATCAGGCCCATCAGGAAAGCCGAGGCGTTGAACACGCTGGTTTCGAATCCCAGGGTGATCGCGATAGGCAGGCCCAGCGCCCAGACCTGCCGCTGCCGTTCGCGATCGCGGGTCCAGAAACGGCCCATCAGCCGATAGCGGCGGAATCGCCGGTCGATCAGGATGACGGCAAGCAGGCCGAAGAAGAGGAAGCAGGAAGACAGGGTGCTGGCCAGGCCCGCACCGAACAGGCCGAGCGACGGAAAGCCCAAATGGCCGAAAATCAGCGCCCAGCCCATCAAGACGTTGAAGGGAATGGCCCCCAGCATGACGATCAGGCCCCAAATCGGCCGTTCGAGCGCAGCGATGAAATTGCGCAATGTGGTGAAGCCCAAAAAGGGCAGCAGCGCCCATTGCAGGCCATGCATCAAATGCCCGGCCTCACGCGCCAGATCGGCGTCCTGCCCCATCGCCAGCAATATCGTTTCGCATTGCCACAGCAGCAGCCAGGCGGGAGCGACGAAGAAGAGCGCGGCACGCAGGGTCTGATGGACCGTTCGGCGCACGTCGCGCACGCTATGGCGGCGGCGGCCCCGTTCGCTCGCGATCAGGGGCGATGCGGCGGTGACCAGCCCCATGCCGAACAGCAGCAGCGCATGAAACAGGTTGATGGCCAGCGCCCCCGCGGCGACCGCTTCCGCTCCGATCCGGCCGAGCAACAGCAGATCGGTGGCCGCAATCGCCGACCAGGCGATATTGCCAGCGATCATCGGCAGCGCGAGCGCAATCAATGCGCCGGCCTCGATACGCCAGGGGGAGGGGTGGGTCACGTTTGCGGTGGGCTCAATGCTTCTTTGACGGCAACAGATGCAGCGCGCCAACAATGATCCCGCCGATCACCAGCCCGACGATCGCGCCGCCGATGGCGTTGACCAGCCAGTCGAGGAAGCCGCCGATCGCGGGCATGGCATGGGCCGCGCCCTCCGCGACATGATGGATCGCGCCGGGGATGAGGTCGAGGTGAAATTCATGCAGGCCATGGACGATCAATCCGCCGCCGACCCACAACATCGCCGCGGTGCCGACCACAGACAGGATCGCCATCAGCACCGGCATCGCTTTCACCAGCGCGCGGCCCAGCGCCTGCGTGCCCGCGCCCTTTTTGGTGGCGAGATGCAGCCCGATATCGTCCATCTTCACGATAAGGCCGACGACGCCATAGACGCCTGCGGTGATGAGGATGGCGACGACCACCAGGATCAGCGCCTGTTCCCATACCGGCTCGGTCGCGACGGTGCCCAGCGAAATCGCCATGATTTCGCCGGACAGGATGAAGTCGGTGCGGATCGCGCTCGATACCTTCTGGTTTTCCAATTCGGCGGAACTGTGCGTCTCCACCACTTCCTGCGCAACATCATGGCCGCCCTGGACAGCCTCCAGCAGCTTTTCCACGGCCTCGAAACACAGGAACGCGCCGCCCAGCATCAGCAGCGGGGGCAGCAGCCAGGGCGCGACGGCGCTGATCAACAGCGCGGCAGGTAGCAGGAAGAGCAATTTGTTGCGCAGCGATCCCTTGGCGATCTTCCAAATGATCGGCAATTCGCGGTCGGGAGTCAGGCCCATTACATATTTGGGGGTGACGGCGGCATCGTCGATCACCACCCCCGCAGCTTTCGTTCCGGCGCGACCGGCCGCCGCCGCCACGTCGTCCAGCGACGTCGCCGTCAATTTGGCGATGCCCGCCACGTCATCGAGCAGCGCGATCAGACCCGAAGGCATAGATAATATATCCCCTGTTGCAGGCGGCGATGTCGCCCTTATGCCGCCTCATAAGGGGCGCGCGTCGGGGGAGCAATGGACTGCGTTCATGCGATAGGAGGGGGGCTCAGTAATTGCCTGGCGGGTCGCTGGCCGGGAAGGATTCGTCGGATTGTTCGTCCACCTTGTCCCATTCCCTGGACGATACGCCCTGTTGCGGCCCCGCATCGCGCACCACGCCCGATGAACCTACCGGGCCGCGATCGTCGGGCGCGGCGCCATCACCCATCCAGTCGCGCCATCCCTTGATTGCAAAGGCGCCAAGACCCGTGACGATGGCCAGTTTCAACAGCCCTTTCATATATCTTTCTCCTGCCCATGATGCAGATGAACCCAATCCGCGCGATCATGTCCCACCGCATCGGAAGTCAGCCTGATTTCGCCCTCTTCGTCCGATCCGCCGAATTCGTTCGGTTCGGCGGCAGGTTGCGCAATCGCCCAGCGCTCGCGTAGCGCGGCATCGATCATCGCGCCCCACATGCCCACATCGCCCGCTTCGCGCATCGCGGCATCCGGCTCCTTGAGGATCGCGAGGATGCTGGCGGCGTCCTCTATCCGGGCCTGCCATTCGCCGGGAGCCGCTGCGGCGAGGTGACGCGCCAGACGTTCGATGAGCGTGTGGTTTTCCATATCGATCGAACGCGCATCGGCGGTCGCCGTTCCGCTTGTTCGTGACGGTATCGCATCGATGTGAACCGGCATAGCGATGGCGTGTTGGAAGGGTGCGGGGACGACCAAGGAGATGGGTCATGCCTCAAGGGGACAAGAGCAGCTATACCGACAAGCAAAAGCGCAAGGCGCAACATATCGAGGAAGGTTATGAGGATCGCGGCGTGTCCAAGGACGAGGCCGAGCGCCGGGCCTGGGCCACAGTGAACAAGGAATCGGGCGGCGGCAACAAGTCCGGCTCCGGCCGGGGCAAGCCCGATACTCATGTCGCGTCGCGCAAGGGCGGCCGCAAGGGTGGAGCCGCATCGGCCGGACGACCTGCCACGGATCGTTCCGCTGCCGCAAAGAAAGGCTGGGAAACCCGGCGACGACGCGGCCATGGCTGATCTTTTGTGAGGCAAATGCGACGCTGTCGCAAAAAAAGACGCGCAGATTGCTCAATCTGGCTCCAGATAATATTGCGAAACATTATTAATAACATTATTGCATCCCGTCACGGATGCCGTCGCGGCTTTGGAGTCTATCCATCGCTGAGGGCCGGCACCGCAAGATCGGGGGCTTTAGATGATTCGCAGATATTCTCTCTTCCTGACCGCGTCGCTGGTCGGCGTCGCCGTCATGCCGGCCACGGCGCAGGCGCAAGTGGCGGCCGACGCTGCGCCGCCGGAGGAGCAGATCATCGTCACCGGCGCATACACGCTGCCCGACAAGATCGACACCGCCACAGGGCTTGGCCTGACTGTTCGGGAAACGCCGCAGTCTGTAACCATCCTGACCGCTCAACGCATTATCGACCAAAATCTGGTCACCGCCGCCGATGTGTTGCGCAATGGCGTCGGCATATCGGTCAACAATCTCGACGATCTGCGCAACCAGTTTTATGCGCGCGGTTTTGAAATTCGCAATTTCCAATATGACGGCATTCCGCTGGCCTGGACCCTGGCGGGCGGCGCGGGCGAAACCAGCACGGACGTCTCCGTCTATGAACGGGTGGAGATCGTGCGCGGCGCAACCGGCCTGCTGACCGGCGCAGGCGACCCGTCGGCGTCGATCAACTTCGTGCGCAAACACGCCGACGCCACCGACCTGACCGGCTATGTCAACGCCAGCTATGGCAGTTGGGACCGCTGGCGCGTATCGGGCGATGTCAGCACGCCAATCACAGCCGACGGCCGGATCCGCGCGCGCGTGGTCGGCCGCTACGAGCAGGGCGACAGCTATATCGACCGATTCAGCGACAAGCGGATCATTCTCTATGGCGTCGTCGACGCTGATCTGACCGACAATACGCTGGTCCGCGCCGGGATCAGCCATCAGGACACCAATCGCGATTCGCCGTCCTGGGGCAACCTGCCGACCTTCTACGCCGATGGCACGCTCACCGACTGGTCACGTTCGAAGAGCACGACCGGGGACTGGACCTATTGGAACACGATCAACCAGAATATCTTCGCGACGATCCGCCAGGAGATCGGCGAACACTGGACGGTCGCCGCCAATTATAATCGCCTGAAAAATGCCGAAAAGGCGCAACTCCTCTATTTGTCGGGGGCCGTCGATAAGGCGACCGGCACCATCCAATACGCCTTCCCCTACAAGGATCATGGCGAAAGCATCCAGAATGCGTATGATGTTCAGGTCAAGGGCAGCGTCAACCTGTTCGGCCGCGACCATGAAGTCGTACTGGGCGGGATGAAGAGCATCCAGAAACGCTTTACCGACAGCTTCAGCGCGCTGGCATTCCCCGCCGGGCCGAATTTCGTCGCGGAAACGGGCGCGGCCTATGAGAATCCGGGTTTTTCGACCACGGCGTTTCGCGCGGTCGAGGAAAAGATCACGCAGAGCGGCGTCTATGGCGCGGTCCGCCTGAACCTGGCCGACCAGTTCAAGCTGATCGGCGGCGGCCGCCTGGCGACGTGGAGGCAGAAAGGGCTGAGTTATGGCGTCACCAGCGATTATGGCGACAAGAATGTGTTCATTCCCTATGTCGGCGCGCTCTTCGACGTCACCCCCAGCCATCGCCTCTATGCCAGCTATACCAGGATATTCCAGCCGCAGAGCGCGCTCGACGCCAATCTGCGGCAACTCGATCCGCTGGAGGGCAACGCCTATGAAATCGGCTTGAAAAGCGCCTTTTTCGACGAGAAGCTGCAAACCTCGATCGCCCTGTTCCGTATCGAGCAGGACAATCTGGCCCAGGTCGATCTGACCGCGCCGCCGATCACGCCGCCCGGCGGCCTGCCGCAGCAACCCTCGATCGCGATCGACGGCACGCGGAGCGAGGGTTTCGAATTCGAAGTCAATGGCAGCCCGCTGGAGAACTGGAACCTCAATTTCGGCTATAGTCAGTTCAAGGCGAAGGATTCCGATGGCGATGCCGTATCGGTCAATCAGCCGCGCAAGTTGCTCAAGCTGTTCACCACTTACACCTTCCCGGACATCCTGTCGGGCTTCACTTTCGGCGGCGGCGTGAATTATCGCAGCAAGGCCTATTCGGCGGGCCTCAATACGGTCACCGGCGCTCCGTTCAACTTCCAGCAGGATGGCTATGCCCTGGTCAGCCTGATGGCGCGACTGGCCGTGAACGAACAGCTTTCGGTCCAGGCGAATCTGGAGAATCTGACCGACAAGACCTATTTCGCGCAGATCGGTTTCTACGATCAATATCGCTACGGTCCGCCGCGCAATGTCACGATCAGCGCAAATTATCAGTTCTGATCGACCGCGAATGACAGACATGGACGGCCGGGGGAGCGATCCTCCGGCCTTTTTGGTCATCGACCAAAGGTCGGGCGCGCATCCAATGCCGCGCTTGTCGACGGCGAACCCCTGCTAGAAGTTCTCGCCGCCACATCGCACGCGGCCGGTGCCGCGATTATCGACGGTGCAGGCGGCCTTGCCTGTGATGGTGACGTCGCCCGATCCTGACGTCGTCACCTTCGCGGTAACGTCGGCTGTCAGGGTGCTGCTGCCCGGTCCTTCGTTGCTGATGCTGGCTTGGCGCGCGATCAGCGGCTCGGCCGCCAGCGCGCCGGGACCGTTGACGCGGATATTGGCGACGCCGGTGCGCCCGGCCATCGTCACCCGGCCGCCGCCCGACAGCGTTAGGTCGATCCGGTCCAATTCGACTTTCGCGACATTGATATCGCCATTGCCGCCGAGCACGATCTGCCCCAGCAATCCTTTCATGCGATCGATCGATATCGAGCCGCCGCCGGTCAACACGATCCGTTCGACCATGCCGGTGGACAGGCGCAGCGTGGCCGCGCCGCCGCTCTTTTCGCCCGGCCGCGCCCGGTCCATGCCGATGGTGAGCAGCCGGCCCGACACGTCGACCTTCAGCCGGTCGAGCGCGCTCTGGTCGCCCTCCGCCCGCGCCGATGCGCCTGCGCCGGTAGTCAGGATGACGGTGACGGGCGCATCCACGCGGATCGCGTCAAAGCTGGTGATGGTGTAGCCGCGTGTCGCGGCACTAGCGGGCGCGGCGAGGAACAGCGCGGTCGCCGTCAGGGTGCGCAACGCGCTTCGCCCGGTCCTACGCCGCTTGTCGTACATCGCGCCTTGCCCTTCACCTTCACGTCGCCCGGACCCATGATGCTGATAGCAACCCTGCCGTCGGAGGCAATGTCGATGTCGCCCGCGCCCAGGATCGACAGGTCCGCCGTGCCGACCTTCAGCGCTTCGGCGTTGATGTCACCCGCGCCGGTGATCGACATTTTCGCCGTGTCGGCGGCGCCCGCAATCTTCACCGATCCCGCGCCGGTGATGTCGGCGCTCAGCGTCTTGACCGCCACCGTGCCGATGCGGAAATCGCCCGCGCCGGTCAGGGACAGGTCCAGCCGGTCGCCCTGCGCCTTGTCCAGGTCGAAATCGCCTGCGCCTGTTAACGCGGCGGCGGCGATGGCGGGCATCGTCACATGAACCGTGGCCCCCTTGTCCCCATCCTTGCGGCCCCAGCTCCAGTCGCCCTTGGACTTCCGGCCGATCACCAGCTTGCCATCCTTGACCCGGATATCGAGGTCGGCGACCGCCCTGGCATCGCCGTCCGCCTTCACCGCAAAGCCGCTGCCGATGGTGACGGCGACATTGTCCGGGCCGGTCGCGTCGATTTCCGTGAAATCCCTGAGCGTCGCCCAATCTTGCGTGCTGCGGGCCACTTCGTCGGCAGCGGGCGATTCGTCGGTGCGCGAACAGGCGGTGGTGGACAGCGCAATGGCGGTCAAGGCCATGCCGGTCAGGGCCAGCGTCAACAGGGGCAAGGGGCGGGGCATCACAATCTCCTCATCGTGTGTTGCTTGAGCAATACACGTTGTCCGTGGCGGTTCCAAGCCCCTTGTTCGTCGAACGGGTTCAGGCATGATAGATGACTGAAATTACGGAGTGTCCCGTCCATGCGCCTTTCCCTTCTCGCTCTTCCCCTGCTCGCGATGATCGCCGCAACCCCCGTCAGCGCGGCGCCGGAGGGGGACGCCGGCGCGCGCTGGTGGGCGCATGTCCAGGCGCTGGCCAATGACGGCATGGAAGGGCGCGGCACCGGCACGCCGGGCTATGATCGCGCGGCCGACTATGTGATCGCCCAGTTCAAGGCATTGGGCCTGAAACCCGCGGGGATCGACGGCTACAAGCAGCCGGTCGCCTTTATCGAGCAGGTGATCCTGGCGGACCAGAGCCGCGCGTCGCTGGTCGGGCCGCAGGGCGAAACGGCGCTGGCGGTGCCGGGCGACCTGATCTTTTCCGGGAGCGGCGGCCCGGTGCCCGAAAGCATCGACGCGCCGATGGTGTTCGCCGGCTATGGCCTGCACCTGCCCGAAGCGGGGCATGACGATTTCGCCGGGCTGGACCTCAAGGGCAAGATCGTCGTCGTGCTGTCGGGCGGCCCGTCCACCATTTCCGGCGCGCTCAAGTCCCATGCCCGTTCCGAACGCGCGCATTGGCTGGCCGAGCAGGGCGCGCTGGGCCTCATCACGCTGGTCACGCCCAAACAGGTGGAGATTCCGTGGGTCCGCCGGGTGGCGCTGGCGGGCGCGCCCGCGCTCTATTATGCCGACGCGACCCTGCGCGAAACGCAGACGCCTTTCCTCGGCGCGCAGCTCGATCCGGCCAAGTCGGCGCAATTCTTCGCCGGGACGGACAATGATTTCGCTGCGATCGCCGCCGCGGCCGACGCCTCCGCCGCGGTCGCCAGCTTCCCGCTCGCGCTGCGTTTCAAGGCGCAGGTGGCGGCCAAGCGCCGCGACCTGTCGTCGCCCAACCTGATCGCCGTGCTGCCGGGCAGCGACCCGAAATTGCGGCCGGAACATGTCGTGCTGTCGGCGCATCTGGATGGCTATGGTGTCGGCACGCCGATCAAGGGCGACGCCATCTATAATGGCGCGTTCGACAATGCATCGGGCGTCGCCAGCCTGCTGGAGATCGCGAAGGCGCTCAAGGCCAGCAAGGTGAAGCCCAAGCGGTCGATCCTGTTCGCGATCGTCACGGCGGAGGAGAAAGGGCTGCTGGGCGCGCGCTATTTCGCGCGGCGGCCGACCGTGTCGCAGTCCAGCATCGTCGCCGACCTGAATTTCGACATGGCGCTGCCGATCTTCCCGCTGACCAGCGTGACGCCGATCGGCTATGACCAAAGCTCGCTCGGCCAGGATGCGGCGGCGGTGAGCGCGCAGATGAACCTGCCGATCACGCCCGATCCCTTCCCCGATCGCAACGTCTTCATCCGGTCCGACCAATATGCCTTCATCCGCGAAGGCATTCCGGCGCTCTTCTTCAAATATGGGTTCAAGGCCGGCACGCCGGAGGCAAACGCCGAAAAGGCATGGCGGGCGAACCTCTATCATTCGCCGTTCGACGATCTGAACCAGCCGGTCATGCCTGCCGAAAGCGCGAAGCTGAACGCCTATGTGACCGCGGTCACGCTGCGCGTCGCCAATGCGGATGCGCGCCCGGCGTGGAATGACGACAGTTTCTTCAAGCGGTTCGCGAAATAAGCCACCTGCTCCCTCGAAGGCGGGAGCACGTCAGCTTTTTACCTGCTCATAAAGTTCGAGCGGCAGACCGTCGGGGTCGGCGAAGAAGGTGAAGCGCTGGCCGGTATATTCGTCGATGCGGATCGGTTCGCATCGGACCCCTGCCGCGTAGAGTCGCGCCACCTCCGCGTCGATGTCCGCGACCGTGAAGGCCAGGTGGCGCAGCCCGCAGGCTTCCGGGCGGCTGGGCCGGGCCGGGGGCGCGGGGAAGGAGAAAAGCTCGATCTGCGCATTGCCCGCGTCGAGATCGCATTTCCACGATCGCCGCTCGGCGCGCCACACTTCGCGGATGACGGGCAGGCCCAATATGTCGCGATAGAAGGCGCGCGAACGGTCATAGTCGGAACAGATGAGGGCGATGTGATGGATGGCGCGCATCCATCGCTCATAGGCGATGGCTGTGCGGCGCGCCAGTTTCGATCGGTTCAGGCGACGCGGCGCTGCTGCCCGACGTCGAACAGCCAGGCTTCCGCTTCCTCCACCGAGGCGAATATCTCGGCGTCGTCGCGCACGCTATGGGCAATGTGCCCCGCTTGATCCCTTGGCTCACGCCGCCTACACCCGCGCCATGACCTACGCACCCTATCCGGCGCTGCGCCTGCGCCGCACCCGCGCCTCGGCCTGGAGCCGGGCGATGCACGCTGAAAACCGCCTGTCGCCGAGCGATTTCCTCTGGCCGCTGTTCGTCACCGAAGGGGCCGGGGTGGAAGAGCCGATCGCTGCGCTGCCCGGCGTGTCGCGCTGGTCGGTGGATCGGATGGTGGAACGGGCGAAGGAAGCGCGCGCCGCGGGCATCCCCTGCCTCGCCCTGTTCCCCAACACGCAAGCGCAGCGACGCAGCGACGACGGGGCCGAAGCGCTCAATCCCGACAATCTGATGTGCCGGGCGATCCGCGCGATCAAGGACGCGGTGCCTGATATCGGCGTGCTGACCGATGTGGCGCTAGACCCCTATACCGCCCATGGGCAGGACGGGTTGCTGGACGACACGGGCTATGTCCTGAACGACGCGACGATCGACGTGCTGATCGGCCAGTCGCTCAACCAGGCGGCGGCGGGCGCGGACATCATCGCGCCCAGCGACATGATGGACGGCCGCGTCGGCGCGATCCGCGCGGCGCTGGAACAGGACGGCCACCCCAATGTCCAGATCATGGCCTATGCCGCCAAATATGCGAGCGCCTTTTACGGTCCGTTCCGCGACGCGGTGGGATCGCGCGGGTTGCTGAAGGGCGACAAGAAAAATTACCAGATGGACCCGGCCAATGGCGAGGAAGCGTTGCGCGAAGTTGCGCTCGACCTGGCGGAGGGGGCGGACAGCGTGATGGTGAAGCCAGGCCTGCCCTATCTGGATATCGTCGCGCGGGTGCGCGATCGCTTCGCCGTGCCGGTCTTCGCCTATCAGGTGTCGGGCGAATATGCGATGATCGAACATGCCGCCGCTGCGGGGGCGGGAGACCGCGACGCGCTGATTTTAGAGACATTGCTGGCGTTCAAGCGGGCAGGATGCAGCGGCGTGCTGACCTATCACGCGCTCCACGCGGCCAGGCTGCTGGGGGCCTGATGCGGATCGGAACCCGCCCGCGCTTCGTTGTCACGATCTGCGCGGGCTCGTTTCTGCTCTTCCTGGTCCAGCCGATGATCGCCCGCATGGCGTTGCCGCGCCTGGGCGGCGCGCCGTCGGTGTGGAATTCGGCCATGTTGGTTTATCAGGCGCTGCTGCTGGGCGGCTATGCTTATGCCCATATGCTGGGGCGTTTCCCGGCGCGGCGGCAGGCGCTGATCCACCTTAGCCTTTTCCTGGTCGCCGCCATCTTCCTGCCGATCGGCCTGATGGGCTGGCAACCGCCGCAGGACATGGAGCCGGCGCTGTGGGTGCTGTGGCTGCTGGCCGCGTCGATCGGCCCGCTGTTCTTCGTCGTCGCGGCGCAAGCCCCGCTGCTGCAACGCTGGTTCGCGCTGGCGGACGGGCGCGATCCCTATCCGCTCTATGCCGCGTCCAACCTCGGCAGTTTCGCGGGGCTTATCGCTTATCCCCTGCTGGTCGAGCCGTTGCTGACTTTGAAGGCGCAAAGCCTCCTCTGGTCGCTCTGCTACGGCGCGCTGTTCTTCCTGGTCTATGCCAGCGCCCGCCGCCTGCCGCCTGGCGGCGCGGGCGAAGTCACGGCGCAGGCGAGCGATGCGCCGCGGCCCGACGGGCGCAGGATGCTGCACTGGATGGCGCTGGCGGCCGTGCCGTCTGGCCTGATGATGTCGACCAGCCTCTACCTCACCACCGACATCGTCGCGATGCCGCTGCTCTGGGTGCTGCCGCTCGGCCTTTATCTGCTCAGCTTCACGGTCGCCTTTGCGGCGCGGCGCGGCGCGGCCGACTTCAGCATCCTGATCGCGCCGCTTATACTGCTCATCGGCGCGTGCATCGCCTTTACCGGCGGCATCCATTTCCCGGTTTTCATCGCGCTGGGCATTCTGGCGGTCCTGTTCGTCGTCGCCATCGCGCTCCATGCGCGCCTCTACGACCTGCGGCCCGAACCGGCCCATCTCACCCGCTTCTACCTGCTGATGTCAGTGGGGGGCATGGTCGGCGGGTTGTTCTGCGCGCTGCTGGCCCCGCTGATCTTCGACTGGACCTATGAATATCCGATCCTGCTGATCGCCGCGGCGCTGTTGCTGCCGGCGCGCGAAGCGACGCTGCGCCTGCCTCAGCTGCTGTGGGAAGATGCGCGTCGCCGCGTCTGGCTCGCGCCGCTCATGCTGCTGCTGGGCCTGGCGCTGTCGATGGTGGGCGGCGGGCTGGCCCTGGGCGACGCCACGCCGCCGCTGGTCAAATCGCTCAGCTTCTGCGCGATCATCGTGATGGCGATCCTGACGCTGGGCCAGCGGTTCATGACCGCGGCGATGCTGGTCTATCTGATGCTGTGCCTGAGCGGCTGGGAAAAACTGTCCCAGTCGGCCAGCGGGATGCTGACGCGCAGCTATTTCGGCGTCTATGGCGTCGCCAATAAGAGCGCGACCGAACGTATCCTGTTCCACGGCACGACATTGCACGGCGTCCAGAATCTGGAGCCAGGCCGTGAACGCCACCCGACCAGCTATTATGCGCCCAAGTCCGGTGTCGGGCTGGCGCTGGGCCATGCGCCGGACCTGTTCGGGGGCAAAGCCCGGATCGACGTTGTCGGACTGGGGGCGGGGACGCTTGCCTGCTATGCGCGCCCCGGCCAAACTTGGCGTTTCTACGAAATTGATCCGGCCATTGTCGCGATCGCGCGCGATCCAGCCGATTTCAGCTTCCTGGCGCGGTGCCAGCCGCGCGCCGACATCGTTATCGGCGACGCGCGCATGACGCTGGCGCGTCAGCCGGCGGGCGGTGCGGACATAGTGGTGATCGACGCCTTCTCGTCCGATTCGATTCCGATGCATCTGCTGACGCGCGAAGCGATGGCGATCTATGGCCGCCGCCTCGCGCCGGGCGGGCTGCTGCTGATCCACATTTCCAACCGCTATCTCGACCTGCGGCCGGTTGTGGCGGGCGATGCGATGGCTGGCGGCTGGCACGCGCGTCTGCGCCATTACAAGCCCGCCAAGCGCGACGCCGCGCGTCGTTACGCCGCATCGATTTGGGTCGCCCTGTCGCGCGATCCGTCGCAACTGGACCGGCTGGCGCGTGTGTCGGATGGCGAAACATGGCGATGGCTTAATCCAACGCCCGGTTTTTCCGCCTGGACCGACGATCATGCCAGTATCCTGCCGGTATTGAAGATCAGACCATGAGAGGAGAGCCATAATGGCCGCTACCGAGTATCCAGATGTCAGCATCATCCCCTTCAACGGCAAGGCGCCGGTCATCCACCCCAGCGCATTCGTCGCGCCGGGATGCCGCATCATCGGCGATGTCGAGATCGGCGAGGACGCCAGCATCTGGTATAATTGCGTCATCCGCGGCGACGTGAACCGGGTGCGGATCGGCGCGCGGAGCAACGTCCAGGACGGCACCGTGATCCATTGCGACAACCCCGGCGACCGCGCCGATGGCCGTCCTGCCGACGGTTGGCCCGCGATCATCGGTGACGATGTGCTGATCGGCCATATGGCGATGATCCACGGCTGCGTGTTGCAGGATCGCGCCTTTGTCGGCCTGGGGGCTGTCGTGATGAGCGGCTGCACAGTCGAAAGCGACGCGATGCTGGCGGCGGGCGCCTTGCTGTCGCCTGGCAAGACGGTGCTGCACCGTCAGCTTTGGGCCGGCCGTCCCGCCAAATATATGCGTGACCTGTCCGATGCCGCGCTGATCGACATGCGCGAGGGCGTGGATCATTATGTCCATAGCGCCAAAGCGCATAAGGGCGCGGTCAGGGCGATCGGGAACGCATAGCGGCGGCGGTTACTGGCCCCCAACCGACCGTTGCCGGATGACGGCGCGTCACGCCGCGGGCAGGCGCAGCCGCACCAGCAATCCGCCCAGATCCTCGCTTTCCTCCAGCGCGACGGTGCCGCCATAGATTTCCGCGACGTCGCGGACGATGGCGAGGCCGAGGCCTGTGCCGGGCTTGCCGGAATCAAGGCGCACGCCGCGGTCGAAGATGCGGACCCGTTCGGTTTCGGGGATCCCCATGCCGTCATCCTCGACCAATATTTCCACCATGCCGCCCGCACGCGCGACGACGGTGGCGAAGACGCTGCCGCCGCCATATTTAGCCGCGTTTTCGATGAGGTTGCCGAGCATTTCGTCAAGATCCTGGCGTTCGACGCGGACCGCAGCGTCCTTATAGCCGTCCATGTCGACACGGGCGTCGGGATAGAGACGCTGGACGGCGCGTTCCACGGCCGTCAGGCTGGGCCACACGTCCGCCCGGCTCTGCGCCGCGCCGCGCCGGCCGACGGCGCGGGCGCGGGCGAGATGATGATCGACCTGCCGCCGCATCGTTGTCGCTTCGCGGATCACCGCGTCGCCCAGGTCCGGCGCTTTGGCCGTGGCCGCGTTCATGATGACGGTCAGCGGCGTCTTGAGCGCATGGGCGAGATTGCCGGCATGGGTGCGCGCTTCCTCCGCTTGCCGCTCATTGTGGGCCAGCAGGGCGTTCAATTCCTCGACCATGGGCAACACTTCGGCGGGCATGGGTTCGGTGACGCGGCTTTTGTGGCCGTCGCGCATACGGATGATCTCCAGCCGCACCTTGCGCAGCGGGCGCAAGCCATAAATGGTCTGGAGCGTCGCCAGCATGAACAGGCCGAGCGCCAGCAACGCGAAGCTGTTGAACAGGGTGGAGCGCAACGTCTTGATCTGCGCGTCGAGCCCTTCGCGCGCCTGGCCGACCATGAACAGCCAGCGCGTGTCGGAGCCGGGGAGAACGACGGTGCGCTCCATCACGCGCAGATCCTCGCCGGGGAATTGCTTGCTGTCATAGGTGTGGAGGTGGCGGTCATGATGTTCCGCCGGCACCTTGAGCGCGCGGTCCCACAGCGAGCGAGAGCGCCAATCCTCATGCCCCTTGGCGCTGATCTGGTAATAGAGGCCGCTATTGGGTTCCAGGAAGCGCTGGTCGGCGAGTTCGCGGTTGAACAGGACTTCGCCATCCGGGCCGATTTCCGACGCTGCGATCATCGCGGTCAGGACATAGTTCATGCCGTCGTCGAAATTGCGTGTGATCGCGTCGCTCAGCACCCGGTCCAGCGCCACGCCGCCGCCCAGCAGCAGCACGCTGATCCACAGCGCGGCAATGCCGATCATCCGCCGGCTGATGGAGCCGGTGGAGCGGACGGGGGGCGGGGATGCGGGATCGGTCATATTTTCAGACTGTTCCCATATCCGTTCGCCCTGAGCTTGTCGAAGGGCCGTCCTTCTTAAGAAAGTGCTGGGCTTCGACAGCCTCAGTCCGAACGGAGTAGGGCGGAAGGCTGATTACCGCCCCGGCTCGTCCAGACTGTAGCCAAGACCGCGAATGGTGGTGATGACGTCGGCGCCCAATTTCTTGCGGATACGCGTCACGAACACTTCGATCGTATTGGAATCACGGTCGAAATCCTGATCGTAAATATGTTCGATCAATTCGGTGCGGCTGACCACCTTGCCCTTGTGATGGAGCAGATAGCTGAGCAGCTTATATTCCTGCGCGGTGAGCTTCACCGGGTCGCCCTTAAGCGTCACCTTGCCCGATCGCGTGTCGAGGCGAACGTCGCCGGCGGTGAGTTCGCTAGACGCATTGCCCGATGCGCGGCGGATGAGCGCACGCAGGCGGGCGATCAGTTCCTCGCTCTGAAAAGGCTTGGCGAGATAATCGTCGGCGCCCGCGTCAAGCCCGGCGACCTTGTCCGACCAGCTGTCGCGCGCGGTTAGCACCAGCACCGGGAAGGCGCGGCCTTCCTTGCGCCAGCGGTCCAGCACCGTCAAACCGTCGATGGTCGGCAGGCCAAGGTCGAGCACGACCGCGTCATAGCTTTCGGTCGCGCCGAGGAAATGGCCATCCTCGCCATCGGTGGCGAGGTCCACGGCATAGCCTGCGCCCTCCAGCGTGTTCCTGAGCTGCTGGCCCAGATTTGGTTCATCCTCGACGATCAGCAGACGCATGAAAGGCCCTTTTCTTTTTTAGAGCGATTTCTAATCAGATGGAATCATCTGATGACTCGGAAATCGCGTAAAACCAATAATCTAGAGCGGTTGATCCGATGCAATCGGATCGCAAACCGCTCTAGAATTGCGGCATGGGCGGATGTTAGCGCGCCATGCCGATGATATCGCCCGTCCGGCCATCCGCATCAACCCACATCACCTTGCCGTCCTTCACATATTTCAGGCGGTAGCGGTTGGAGGACGGGTTGAATTCGCTGCCGACATAGGTTGCGCCGCCCATGGTGGCGTCGACCCGGCGCTTGATCATGGCGAAGGGCATGACCTGACCGTCGAGCATCGCCCGGCGCGCGGCGTCCTGTTCATCGCGGCGATTGCCCGCATCGGCGGCCGGGATGGCGACGCCAAGAGCAAGCGCGGCGGCGATCGCAACGGTCAGAGAGCGGGGCAGGCTGTTCCACTTCATATTCATGGGCATGGCATAGGCGAAGGGCATTGAACAGGTGGTGAATGGCGCGCAGATGAACAGAAATGGCGGCGATGCCCAGGCGCCGCCGCCTTTTATCCGCGCTATGGGCGCTTATTTGTCCAGCGCATACTGGACCGTCAGCGTGACCGAGGCGCTGACCTGGCCGGGTTCGATCGGGGTCGAAGGGGCCGAATCCGCCTTGAAGCGGGCGCTCTGCATCATCGGCATGGGCGGCTGGCCGCCGCTGTTGCTTTCGCTGATCGACACGAGGCGCGCGTTGCGGAAGCCAGCGGCTTGGGCATAGAAATCGGCTTGGGCCTTGGCGCTTTTGAGCGCGGCGCCGCGGGCCTGCTGGATCAGCGGCGAGGGGTCTTCGATCGAAAAGGTCGGGCCGTTGATGTTGGTGGCGCCGGCCGCGACCATGGCGTCGAGCGAAGCGCCCACTTTCTTGATGTCGCGCAGCTTCACGGTCAACTGGTTGGACGCTTCATAGCCGATGAAGCGCGGGCCTTCGGGCTGGCCGTCGCGGTTGCTATAATCATATTGGGCGGACAGGTTTATGCCGCTGGTCTGGATATCCTTCTTGGCGATCCCGGCCTTGGCCAGCGCGGCGATCAGCTTTTCGGTCTTGGCGGCATTGTCCTGCATCGCGGCCTGCGCGGTCAGCGCACGGGTCTGGACGCCGGTGCCGACGGTCGCGACATTGGGCGCGGCTTCGACGCTTTCGGTGACGTTCAATGTCACGACCGGCGCCGTCTCGGCGATGGTGACGCTGGTCTGGGCAAGCGCCGCCACGGGAAGGGCGGCAACGCCGAGCGCCATCAGGGCGAGAGCGGATTTCATCGAATATTCTCCTCTGCGATTATGCGCCCCTTTTTGGCCGGGGTGCGATGAATGGACGCTGTCGCACGTTGAAAGCCGTCCGACAGCTTTCCGGTTCCGCTCTTGCTACGAGGCATGACAGGCTTTAGCTGCACCGCCATGGCAGCACCTATTCTCTCGTTCGAAAATCTTGGCCTTTCGCAAGGCTCTCACTGGTTGTTCCGTGGCCTCAATATCGCCGTGGGGGCGAAGGACCGGCTGGCGCTGATCGGCCGCAACGGCGTAGGCAAGACGACCCTGCTCAAATTGCTGGGCGGGCAGATCGAGGCGGACGAGGGCGTACGGTCGGTGCAGCCGGGCGCGCGGGTCATCACGCTGGAGCAGGATCCGGACGTCACGCCCTTCGCCACGCTGCATGATTTCGCGCTGGCGGGCGAATTTGCGCCGGCCCCGCATGAGGTGGAGGCGATCGCCGACCAACTGGGCATCGACTTGTCGCGCGAAGCCAGGACGGCAAGCGGGGGCGAGCGCCGCCGCGCCGCCATCGCCCGCGCGCTGGCGAGCGAGCCGGACCTGCTGCTGCTGGACGAGCCGACCAACCATCTGGACATCGCCGCAATCGACTGGATCGAAAACTGGATGGCACGGTACAATGGCGCCTTCATCGTCATCAGCCATGACCGCGCCTTCCTGACGCGGCTGACCCGCCAGACCTTGTGGCTGGATCGTGGGCAGATGCGCCGTAACGAGATCGGCTTTGGCGGGTTCGAACAGTGGATGGAGGCCGTCTATGCCGAAGAGGCGCGGGCGGCCGAGAAGCTGGACGCGAAGCTGAAGATCGAGGCGCACTGGCTGGAGCGCGGCGTCACCGCGCGGCGCAAGCGGAACCAGGGGCGGCTGGCCAAGCTGTGGGAAATGCGCGAGACGCGCGCCGCGATGAACGGGCCGCAGGGGATAGCGAAGATCGCCGTCGCCAGCGACGACAGCAAGACCAAGAGCGTCATCAAGGCCGAGCATGTCACGAAGAGTTTCGGAGAGCGCACGATCATCGACGACCTGTCGATCCGGGTGCAGCGCGGCGACCGGATCGGCATCGTCGGCGGCAATGGCGCGGGCAAATCGACGCTGCTCAAGCTGCTGACTGGCGAACTGGCGCCCGACAGCGGCAGCGTGACGCTGGCCAAGACGCTGGACATGATCTTCATCGACCAGCAGCGCAGCCTGATGCAGGGCGACAAGACCGTGCGCGACGTGTTGGCCGAGGGGGGCGACTGGATCGACGTGCGCGGCGTGCGCAAGCATATCCACGGCTATCTGAAGGACTTTCTGTTCGACCCGTCGCTGGCGGAAGCAAAGGTCGCGACATTGTCGGGCGGCGAGCGGTCGCGCCTGCTGTTCGCGCGGGAATTTGCGCGCGAATCTAACCTGCTGGTGCTGGACGAGCCGACCAACGATCTGGACCTGGAAACGCTCGACCTGTTGCAGGAAGTGATTGCCGACTATGACGGCACGGTCCTGATCGTGAGCCATGATCGCGATTTTCTGGACCGCACCGTTACCGTGACGCTGGGGCTGGACGGGACCGGCGTGGTCGATGTGATCGTCGGCGGCTATGCCGACTGGATCGCCAAGCGTGATCCGCGCAAGGCGGCCAGGATCGAGAAGAAGGCGGTGAGCGCTGCCCCGCCGCCCAAGCCGGTATCGACCAAGCTGACCTATAAGGATCAACGTGATCTGGAATTGCTGCCCAAAACCATCGAGCAGTTGGAAGCGACGATCGCAGGGCATGAGGAGGCGCTGGCCGACCCGGCGCTCTACACGCGCGATCGGAAACGGTTCGACATGTTGACGGGCGCGATCGAGAGGGCGCGGACGGAAAAGGACGCTGCCGAGATGCGCTGGCTGGAATTGGCGGAAAAGGCGGAAGGAATGGCGGGGTAGCATTTCCCGCCTTCCTTTCGACAGGCTCACGGCGCATGGATGCCGGGATAGGGGCCAGGCGAAGGGGTTGATCGATGGACGCGCAGACCGACACCGCAATCGACCAGCCCCATCATGCCGTTCATTATGTGAACCGCGTCGGCTGGTTGCGCGCGACCGTGCTGGGGGCCAATGACGGGATCGTGTCCACCGCCAGCCTGATGACCGGCGTCGCCGCGTCGGGGGCTGACAGCCAGACTATATTGCTGACCGGCATTGCGGCGCTGGTGGCGGGCGCGATGTCGATGGCGGCGGGCGAATATGTGTCCGTCAGCGCGCAATCCGATACTGAACGCGCCGACCTTGCCAAGGAGCGCAAGGCGCTGGCGACCCAGCCCCATGCCGAATGGGTGGAGTTGCGCAATATCTATGTCGAACGCGGCCTGACGCCCGATCTGGCGGGGCAGGTGGCGCAGCAGTTGATGGCGGCCGATGCGCTGGGCGCTCATGCGCGCGACGAATTGGGCATATCCGATCTGGCGACGGCGCGGCCGGTGCAGGCGGCGTTGGCGTCGGCCGGCAGCTTCGCCGCGGGCGCCGCGCCGCCGGTGCTGGCCGCCGCGCTGGCCCCGGCGGGCCATGCGATTGTCGTGATCGTCATCGTCTGTCTGCTCTGTCTTGTCCTGCTGGGGCATGTCGGGGCGCGGCTGGGCGGGGCGAAGCCGTCGCGGTCGATCGCGCGCACGCTGTTCTGGGGCGCATTGGCGATGGCGGTGACGGCGGTTGCAGGGCATCTGTTCGGCGCGGCGATTTAATGGCAGGTTCGCGCTAATTTCATCTAAGGAGACGATATATGACCGATATTCAGCAGATTGCGCTCAAGACCATCAAGGGCGCCGACGCCAGCCTGGCCGATTATGCGGGCAAGGTGGTGCTGGCGGTCAATGTCGCGTCCAAATGCGGACTGACCCCGCAATATGAGGGGCTGGAAAAGCTTTATGCCGATTATAGGGATAAGGGCCTGGTCGTCGCAGGCTTCCCCGCCAATGATTTCGGCGCGCAGGAACCGGGCAGCAATGACGAGATCGCAACCTTTTGCACCACCAATTTCGGCGTCGATTTCCCAATGTTCGAAAAGATCGTCGTTAGCGGGCCGGACAAGCATCCGCTTTATGCCGCGCTGACCAGCGCGCAGCCGGACGCGCAGGGCGAGGGCGACGCCTTCCGCGAAAAGCTCAAGGGCTATGGCATGACCCCCAATCCGGTGCCCGAAGTGCTGTGGAATTTCGAGAAGTTCCTGATCGCCAAGGACGGCAGCGTCGCCGCGCGTTTCGACCCCACGACTGCGCCCAATGACCCGGCGCTGGTCGCGGCGATCGAGGCGGAACTGGCCAAGTGAATCGACAAAAACTGATTCGGGCTTTGGTGACGGGCGCGCTGCTGATGGGCAGCGCGCCTATGGCCCATGCCGCGCTCAGCCCGGCGGAGCAGAAGATGGGCGCGACGGTCGATGCCGGCTATGAACCGTCCGTCGCGTTGCTGGAAAAGCTGGTCAACCAGAATAGCGGGTCGATGAATTTCCCCGGCGTGAAGGCGGTGGCCGACATGCTGCGCTCCGAATATGAGGCGCTGGGCTTTACCGTCACCTGGAAGCCGATGGATGCGGCCAAGCGGGCGGGGCATCTGATCGCGGTGCACAAGGGGAAGGCGGGCGGCGCCAAGATGCTGCTGATCGGCCATCTCGATACGGTGTTCGAGCCGGATTCGCCGTTCCAGACCTTCAAGCGCGATGGCGATTGGGCCACTGGTCCCGGCGTCGCCGACGACAAGGGCGGGGTCGTTACGATGCTGCTGGCGCTCAAGGCGATGCAGGCGGCCGGCACGCTGAAAAACGCGAACATCGAAGTGGTGCTGACCGGGGATGAGGAGGATTCGGGCGATCCGGTTTCGATCGCCCGCGCCGATCTGGTGGCCGCTGGCAAGCGCGCCGATGTGGCATTGGATTTCGAAGGCTTGTCGCAGGAAAATGGCAAGGATATGGGGTCGATCGCGCGGCGATCCTCCAACAGTTGGACGCTGACCGCGACGGGCAAGTCTGGCCATAGTTCGGGCATTTTTTCGGCCAGCGCGGGCGACGGAGCGGTTTATGAACTGGCGCGGATCATAGTCGCGTTTCGCAGGGAACTGCCCGAACCCAATCTGACCTTCAACGTCGGCCTGATCGGCGGCGGGCAGAGCGCGGATGTCGACAAGGACGGCGTGCGCATCGCCGTGACCGGCAAGACCAACATCATCCCGCCGGTCGCGGTGGCTAAGGGCGATTTCCGCACGCTGAGCGAAGAGCAGACGAAGCGGGTTCAGGCGAAGATGCAGGCGATCGTCGAGGCAGGGCATTTGACGGGCACATCGGCCAGCATCGCGTTCGACCTGGGCTATCCATCGATGGCGCCAACGCAGGGGAACAAGGCGCTGCTGGGCAAGCTGAACGGCGTCAATGCGGATCTGGGCCTGCCGGAAATGGCGGCGCTCGATCCGTTGAAGCGCGGGGCGGGCGACATCAGCTTCGTTGCGGCCGACACGGACGGACTGGTGGGCCTTGGCCTGGCGTCCAGCGGCGATCACAGCCCGGCGGAGAAGGCCGACCTTTCGACCATGAAGCGCCAGGCCAAGCGCGCCGCGATATTGATGAGCCGGCTGGCGGTGGAGAAGGGGCGGAAATAGGGGAGGCTGCGTAGGATGGGATGGCAGAGGAGCGTATTCCCGCCTGCGCGGGAACACGCATTCTGGGCTTCAATCATGCCAGGAAAGGGGGTAGATCGCGCCATGCTCCCACCCACGCCCCTGCTCGCCACATCGATCGGCCCGGTGCTTGAAACATTGAGTATCGTTGGCACTTTCGTATTTGCCGCGTCCGGCGCGCTGGCGGCGGCGCGGTTGCGGCAGACGCTGGTCACCTTCGCCTTCTTCGCGCTAGTGACCGGGGTCGGTGGCGGCACGGTGCGCGACCTGCTGATCGACGCGCCGGTCTTCTGGGTGGTTGATCCGGTGCCGGCCATCGCCTGCATGGGCGCGGCGTTGCTGGTGTGGTTCACCCCGCGCAAATTCTGGAGCGAACGGGCGCTCGACTGGCTGGACGCGATCGGGCTGGCCGCCTTCGCCGTGTTCGGCGCGGCCAAGGCGATGAGTTTCGGCGTGCCGCCTTTCGTCGCGGGGATGATGGGCGTCGTCACCGGCTGCGTCGGCGGCATCATGCGCGACCTGCTGGCGGGCGAGCCGTCGATCCTGTTGCGGCCCGAACTTTACGTCACGGCGGCGGCCTTCGCATCGGGCCTGTTCGTCGCGTTGCGCTGGATCGGGCTGGACGTGCCGGTCGCCGGCGTCATCGCCGCGCTGCTGGGCTTCCTGCTGCGGGCGATGGCGATCCGGCGCGGGTTGGGCCTGCCGGTCTACCGGGATGAAGAGCGTCAGATTTTGTGACGACGTTATGCCACCGGAGGTCGGACCGATGTCGACCGCCCATAATCAAGGTTGCGGCAGCCGCCCCTTCATAGCGTCGATGCGATCATTCTGCTGGTCCACCAGCGCCAGCGCGGCGCTACGGGCCGCGTCGATATCTTCCAGCCCGCCCGCCGCCTTGCCATCGGCCACGGCGTTGCTGCGCTGGACATAGAGGGTGTCGAGGCTGGCGAGCGCCGACACGCTGTCGTTGCGCGCGGATTCGAGAGCGCTGATCGCGACCTGCGCCGCAACCCAGACATCGCTCGACACGCCTGCGCCCTTCGCCGCGCCCACCGCCCGGTCGGCGCGCGCATAGGCGGCGTCGAAGGCGGCGGCGCCCTTGTCCGCCTGGGCGACATGGCGCGTGATTTCCGCCGACAGCGCCGCATCGGCCGGCACCGACGGGGCGGGCGGCGCGACCTGCGCCATCGGCGCACTTTCGATTGGCCGCTTGGCGAGCGAGGGGTAGCTTTGCGGCGCCCCCGCACAACCAGACAGGAACAGGGCCAGGGCGGTGAAGAGGCGGCGCGGTGTCATGACCTGCATCTAGGGCGGCGCGCGATCCGGCGCAATGGCGCGCGCGCCGTCTTTACCGCGGCAGCGCAGCGGCTTCGCGAGCCAGCGCTTCGATCTTCGCCGCGTCCACCGGCCCCTTGGGCACGACCCAGCTGCCGCCGACGCATTTGATGAAGGGCTGGGCCAGCCATTCGGGTGCGTTTTGCGGTGTGATGCCGCCGGTCGGGCAAAAGCGCGCGGTGTGGAGGGGCGCTGCCAAAGCCTTCAAGGCCGGCAGCCCGCCGGACGTTTCGGCCGGGAAGAATTTGAAATGGGTCAGCCCCATGTCCATGCCGCGCATGATGTCGCCAGCTGTGGCGGTGCCGGGCAGAAAGGGGATTTTCGCAGCGATCGCGGCCTTGCCCAGCGGCTTGGTGAGGCCGGGGCTGACGATGAAGCGGGCGCCCGCCTCCATCGCCGCATCCAGCTGCGCCGGGTTCAGCACCGTGCCCGCGCCGACGACCGCGCCCTCGACCTTCGCCATTTCGCGGATCACGTCCAGCGCGGCGGGGGTGCGCAGCGTCACTTCCAGCGCGGGCAGGCCGCCCGCGACCAGCGCGCGCGCGATCGTCAGCGCGTCTTCGACCCTGTCCACCACCAGCACCGGGATCACCGGGGCCAGTTCCATCACCTGTTCGACGGTCAACTTGCTCATCATCACTTCTCCCGGAATGCGGCGGCGGCCCCGAACAGGCCGATTTCATCATGGATGGCCATGCGGATCGGTACGGTCGCCATCAGGCTTTCGAACCGGCCCTTGGCCTTGAAACGAGTGTGGAAGCCGCTGTACGGAAGGAAATCGCGCATCCGCTGGGTCAGGCCTCCGGCCAGCACGACGCCGTGGGGTCCATGGGCCAGCGCCAGGTCGCCCGCGACCGATCCGTAGCAGAGACAAAAGCGCTCCAGCGCCGCTCGCGCGAAGGGATCGCCATCCTCCAGCGCGGCCTGCCACAATTCAGGGTCTTCCATCAGCACGACCCGGTCATGGCCGATCGTGGCCAAGGCCTTGTAGATATAGTTGAGGCCAGGCCCCGACACGATCCGCTCGGTCGATACGCGCAGGAACTTGTCGCGCAGATAGGAGAGGATTTTCTCCTCGATAGGATCGAGCGGGGCGAAGTCGAGATGGCCGCCCTCCGTCGCGATGACATGGGGATGGCCCTGGTCGTAGGCGATCAACGCGACGCCCAGGCCGGTGCCGGGGCCAAGGATGGTGACTCCGCCATCGGTGGGGAAGGGACGATCCTCGCCGAACAGCAACGGCAGATTCTCGGCCGGCAGGCGCGACACGGCATGAGCCACAGCCTCGAAATCATTTACGAGGCGGACGGTATCGACGCCGATGTCGTCGGCCAGCGTATCGGCGCGGATCACCCAATTGCTGTTGGTCAGCTTGATGACGTCCCGCCCGATGGCGGTGGCGAATGCGATCGAGGCGGCGCGGGGCAGGTCGCCATCGCCTGCCTTCTGCTCGTCTTCGGCGAACGCCGCCCAGCAGCTTTGCAGGCTGGGATAGTCGGCGACCTTATATTTGCGCACGGTGCCAAGCGTCGGCACGCCTTTGGCGTCCAGCGACGCGCGAGCGAAACGGGCGTTGGTTCCGCCGATGTCGGCGGCGATGATGTCGGTCATGTCACTCTCCATCCGTTCGCCCTGAGCTTGTCGAAGGGCAACTCTTCTTTGGAGAAGAGAAGGGCTTCGACAGGCCCTCCCGAATAAGTCGAGGGGCCGAACGGGTCTAAATCAAATCTCGCTTTCCATCGCCGCCAGGATCGGCGACGCGCCCTGCTCGGCGAGGTCGCTGTGATGGCGGAACAGGGCGAACAGTTCGCGGCCGGTGTCGTAGGGCGGGGGCGGGGCGGGAGGAATGTCCCGCGCTTCCCATGTCGCCGCATCGACCAGCGCATCGACCGCGCCGGTCTGCGCGCAGACCCGCACCAGATCGCCGTCGCGCAGCTTGCCGATCGGACCGCCGCCCAGGGCTTCGGGTGACAGGTGGATGGCGGCAGGCACCTTGCCGGAGGCACCGGACATGCGCCCGTCAGTCAGCAATGCGACCTTGAACTCACGATCCTGCAATACGCCCAGCGCCGGGGTCAGCTTGTGCAGTTCGGGCATCCCGTTGGCCTTTGGCCCCTGGAAGCGGACGACGACCACGACGTCGCGCTCCAGTTCGCCCGCCTTGAAGGCGCGCAGCACATCGTCCTGATCCTGGAATATGGCGGCGGGCGCCTCGATCGTCCAGCGTACCTGATCGACCGCGCTGACCTTCATGACGCAACGGCCGAGGTTGCCCTGGAGCAGCTTCATGCCGCCATCCGCGCTGAACGGATTGGCGACCGGGCGCAGCATCGCCTCATCGCGCGATGCCGGCACGTCGCGCCATTGCAGCGCTTCGTCCTCCAGCACCGGCTCCTTGCCATAGTCGGTCAGGTCGGCGCGCGCGACCGTCATGACGTCACGGTGCAGCAGGCCATTATCCAGCAATTCCCGTATGATATAGGCCATGCCGCCCGCGGCGTGGAAATGGTTTACGTCGCCCGACCCGTTAGGATAGACCCGCGCCAGCAGCGGCACCACGTCGGAAATCTCGGCGAAATCGGTCCAGTCGACATGGATGCCCGCCGCCCGCGCGATGGCGGGCACATGGATCGCATGGTTGGTGGAGCCGCCCGTCGCCATCAGGCCGATGATCGCGTTGACGATCGCCTTTTCATCGACGCAGTGGCCCAGCGGGCGATAATCGTCGCCATCCCAGCCGATCGATGCAATGCGATGCGTCGCCGCGCGGGTCAGTTCGCTGCGAAGCTTCGTGCCCGGATTGACGAAGGCGGAGCCGGGCATGTGCAGGCCCATCATCTCCATCATCATCTGGTTGCTGTTGGCCGTGCCGTAAAAGGTGCAGGTGCCCGCGCCATGATAGGAGGCGCTTTCGGATTCGAGCAGTTCGTCCCTGCCGACCTTGCCTTCGGCATAAAGCTGGCGGATGCGCACCTTTTCCTTATTGGCCAGGCCCGACGGCATCGGCCCGGCCGGGATCAGGATCGTGGGCAGATGCCCGAAACGCAGCGCGCCGATCAGCAGTCCCGGCACGATCTTGTCGCAAATGCCCAGCAGCAGCGTGCCTTCGAACATCGCATGGCTCAGCGACACGGCGGTCGACAGCGCGATCGTGTCGCGGCTGAACAGCGACAGGTCCATGCCCGCCTGTCCCTGCGTCACGCCGTCGCACATGGCGGGTACGCCGCCCGCAACCTGCGCCGTGGCGCCGACTTCGCGCGCCGCGATCTTGATCTGCTCAGGATAGCGGCCATAGGGCTGATGCGCCGACAGCATGTCGTTATACGACGTCACGATGCCGATATTCATCGCCCGGCCGGTGCGGATCACCGCCTTGTCCTCGCCGCTCGCGGCAAAGCCATGGGCCAGGTTGCCGCAGGACAGTTGATCGCGATTGGTGCCCGCGTCGCGTCCGCGCTCGATCAGGTCGAGATATTTCAGGCGCGACGCGGCGCTGCGCTGGACGATGCGCTCCGTCACCTTGGCGATTACGGGATGTAGGTCAGTCATGCCAGCTGGCTCCGTCACGTTCGATAAGGGCAATGGCCGAAGACGGACCCCAGTTCCCCGAAGAATAGGCGGCGGGCTTCACATTGGCCTCTCTCCACCCATCGATGATGCTATCGATCCAGGCCCATTGCGCCTCCACCTCGTCACGGCGCACGAACAGGGTCTGATCGCCCGCCAGCAGGTCCAGGATCAGCCGTTCATAGGCGATGCGGCGGCGCTGCCCGGCGAAGGCGGCGGTCAGCGACACGTCCAGCGTCACCTCCTCCAACTGCACCTGCCGCTCCAGCCCCGGCCGCTTGGTCATGATCTGCAGGCGGATATATTCTTCCGGCTGCAACCGGATGACCAATGTGTTCGGCTCCAACCCCGTGCCGCCGGCGCCATGCTGTCCGTCGCGGCCGAAGATGCTGTGCCGCACCGGCTTGAACTGGATGACAATTTCGGACTGGCGCGCGGGCATCCGCTTGCCGGTGCGCAGGTAGAAGGGCACGCCCTGCCAGCGCCAGTTGTCGATATAGGCTTTCAGCGCCACGAAGGTTTCGGTGTCGGACGGCTGGCCCAGTTCGTCGGCATAGCCGGTGACGATCTGGCCACCGACGGCGCCCGGCGTATATTGGCCGCGCACGCTCAAATGCTTCACCGTATCGGCGCTCATCGGGCGGAGCGACCGCAGCGCCTTCACCTTCTCGTCGCGCACCGCGGTCGGGTCCATCCGCGCGGGCGGCTCCATCGCGATGATCGACAATATCTGGAGCATGTGATTCTGCACCATGTCGCGCAGCGCGCCGACCCCGTCATAGTAAGAGACGCGGCCTTCCAGCCCCACCGTCTCGCCGACCGTGATCTGCACATGGTCGATCGCCGTGGTGTTCCACAAGGGTTCGAACATGACATTGCCAAAGCGCAGCGCGAGCAGGTTCTGGACCGTTTCCTTGCCCAGATAATGGTCGACGCGGAAAATCTGTTCTTCGACGAACAGCGCGCCGATCCCGTCATTGACGATTTTGGAGGAGGCCAGATCCTTGCCGATCGGCTTTTCCATCGCGATCCGGGTGTGCGGCGTGATCAGGCCGGCCTCGCTAAGCCCCTGCGCGGTCGGGGCGAACAGCGATGGCGGTGTGGACAGGTACACGGACAGGCCGCGCTCCAGCCGGCCATCGATCCGTTCGGCCAGTTTTGCGAATTGATCGGCATTGCCGGCATCGACCGGCTGATAACCGATCAGGGCCACGAAGCGCGCTGCGACATCCCCGTCATAGCGGTCGGCGGGCAGGAATTGGCGCAGCGCGGCATCGACTTCCTTGCGGAAGGCCTCGTCGTCCATATCCGACCGGCCCGACGCCACGATCAGGAAGTCGTCGGGCAGCAACCCGTCCGACAGAAGATTATAGAGCGACGGAAATATCATCCGGCGGGCCAGGTCACCCGTGGCGCCAAATAGCAGGAACGTAGCAGACGGCTCGGTCAAAGGATGGTCCTTCTCCGTTTGAAGATTGTCTATGTCTGCACGAAGGCGCCCTTATAACGGCCGCGGATCGTTACGCAAGAAGGCTATCGTGCAAGTCGCCCTGCCGCAACAAGATGGCGCGACAAGGCGGAAAGCGGCGGGAACTTCCAGTGCCGTCATGCGATTGGAACGTGGACATGCCGAACGGGTCGATCACCCGGAAGCATGATCGCTGTATGAAGGGCAGGCTCCACGGTCTGCCTGAAATCCTATCATAATCGACAAAAATCAGGAGAATGTCTGATGGCCCAGGTCGCAACCCGCGATGGCGCGTCGCTGCACGTCAAGGATATGGGCAACGGCCCGCCGGTCGTGCTGATTCACGGCTGGCCGCTAACTGGCGATATGTGGGAATATCAGACGTTGGCGCTCCTGGAGGCTGGCTATCGAGTCATCACCTATGACCGGCGCGGCTTTGGTCATAGCAGCCATCCCGCCACCGGCTATGACTATGACATATTCGCCGACGATCTGGCGGACATACTCGACCATCTCGACCTGCGACAGGCCTCACTGGTCGGCTTCTCGATGGGCGGGGGCGAAATCGCCCGCTACCTTTCGCGCCATGGCGCCGGGCGGATCGCGCGCGTCGCACTGGTCGCATCGGTCGTGCCGTACCTTCTACAGGATGACAGCAACCCCAACGGCGTGGATATCGGCGTGTTGCAGGACATGAAGGACCAGGTTCGCACGGACCGCTTCGCTTTCCTCCAGAGCTTCGCCAAGACCTTTTATGGCGTCGGCTGGGTTAGCCGCCCGGTCAGCCAGGGCCTGCTCGACTGGAGCTTCCAGTTGGGCGTGATGGCCAGTCCCAAGGCGACGATCGATTGTATCGACGCCTTTGGACAGACCGATTTTCGCGGCGACCTTGCCGCCTTCACCGTGCCCACGCTCATCATCCATGGCGCCTCCGACAAGACCGTGCCGATCGATACCAGCGGCCGCGCAGCTGCGGCGGGCATCCCGCACGCCCGCTTCATCGAATATGATGGCGAACCGCATGGCCTGTTCGCCACCGCGCCCGACCGGCTCAACGCCGATCTCCTCGATTTTCTGGGAATCTGAGCCATGGCGATCACGGTGCAACCGCTCAACTGCACGTTGAAGCGCGATACGGGCGAGCCGAGTTCGACCGAAGCGATGATCGCCGTGCTGACGAAGGAATTCGAAGCGCTGGGCGTAGAGGTAGCGGACACGATTCGTGTCGCCTCCCGCAATGTGCTGGCCGGGGTGACATCGGACGAGGGGGAGGGCGATGATTGGCCCGCCATCCGCGCTCAGATTCTCGCCGCCGACATCCTCATCCTGGGTACGCCGATCTGGATGGGGCAGGCGGGCAGCGTCGCCAAGCGCGCGCTGGAGCGGATGGACGCCTTCCTCTCCGAAACGGACGATCAGGGGCGGATGCCCAGCTATGGCAAGGTTGCGGTCGCGGCGATCGTGGGCAATGAGGATGGCGCCCATGCCGCTTCGGCGCAGATATTCCAGGCGCTTAACGATGTCGGCTGGACGATTCCCGCCGTCGCCGCCTGCTATTGGGTGGGAGAGGCGATGGGATCGGTCGATTTCAAAGAGTTGAAGGACACGCCCAAGATGGTCGCCAAGACCGCAAAGATGGTGGCGGGCAATGCGGCGCATCTGGCGGCTTTGCTCAAGGCGAATCCCTTTCCCGGCGAAAAGCGCTAAGCCGGGCGGTATAGGGGAACCGGGGCTTCCAGTATCCGTTTTCCCATCGAAATGAAAATCCTGGCCCTTTGCTGCTTAAGCCTGCTGGTCGCGTGCGACGCCTTGCCGCGCGATCCGGCGGGCAGCAGCGATGCCATCGGCCATAACGGCGTGATGCGCGTCGGGCTGGTGAGGGGCGACGGCGATTTCGGACGAGCAGCCGCCGCGCGCCTGCTCGATCGTCTGTCGCGCCAGACCGGGGCGCACCCCGCGATCCGGCCCGGCGCCACCGAGCCTCTGTTTCAGGCGCTGGAGCGCGGCGACCTCGACCTCGTCCTTACGCCGCTGGATCGCAAGAGCCCTTGGATGACGCGCGTGTCGCTCAGCCCGCCGATCGCGACGCAGAGCTATAAAGACAATCGTCTTGATTATTACGCCGTCATGCGCAACGGCGAAAATCGCTGGATCATGACAGTCGAAAGCGCCGCCCGCGCCGCCGCCGATCCGGGTGCGGGGCGATGACCAGCGCCGACGACCTGCCCGACGATATCGTCAAGACGCTGCGTCAGGCGGAGCGGCTGGAATATAGGAATATCTTCTGGACCATCAGCGTCGTCGCCGTGATGGGCCTGACCATGGGACAGAGCCAGACGATGAAGACCGCCTGGATCGAGGATACGCTCGGTCTCGTCCCGCCGATAGCCTTCCTCGTCGCTGCGCGTATGGAACGGCGCGGCCATCGGTCCGCGCGCTTCCCCTTTGGTTTTGAGCGGGTCAACGGCCTAGGCTTTTTCCTCGCCGCGGTGGCGCTGGCGGCGACCGGCGCGCTGCTGCTGTGGGATTCGGTGATGACGCTGGCGCGCGCCGAACACGCCACGGTGGCGTCGGTTCGCCTGTTCGGCCGTGACATATGGCTCGGCTGGCTGATGCTGGGTGCGCAACTCTATTCGCTGATCCCGCCGCTCATCATCGGGCGCAAGGAATTGCCGCTGGCGGAAAAACTGTCCGACAAGCTGCTCCATACCGATGCGCTGATGAACAAGGCGAACTGGCTGACCGGTGCGGCGGGCATTGCGGGGGTGATCGGGCTGGGTCTGGGTTGGTGGTGGGCCGATTCGCTCGCTGCGGCTATCATCTCGCTCGACATCATCAGCGACGGTGTGAAGGCGCTGCGCTCCTCCACCGCCGAACTGATCGACGGCGCGCCGCGCGCCTTGTCCAGTCCCGCCCTGTCCCCGGACGCGCAGGCCTTGGGTCAGCGACTGGAAGCGCGCTATCCCGGCGCGACCGTGCGGCTGCGCGAAACCGGCAGGCTGATTCGCGCCGAAGTCCATGGTCATGCCGTGCCGCAGGAACCACTAGATCATGCCGATCATTGGCCGGCCGAGGAGGAACGGCTGTGGCGGCTGGCGCAACTCAGCTTTGTACCGCCCCGTCGCTAAAGGATCAGGCGTGCAACGGACCGCGTCCGCGCCGCCAATTGAGAATATGCGCGCCTGCCAACAGCGTGCTGCCAGCCACCGTCCAAGCGGCCTCTGCGATCGCACCCTTCGCCGCCAGCGCCCCCATCGCCATGAGCCCAAGTCCGGCGACGCCGAACGGCAGCAGGCTGCGCGCGCGATGTCGGCGCCAGCCTCGCGCCAGCGCGAACAGGCTGGTCGGCGCCGCCAGCGCCAGCATGACGAGGTGGAAGGATTCGCCCGGATCGACGCGGCTGGCGACGGCGGGGAGCAATGCGAACAGCAATGGCAGGGCCAGACAGTGCAAGGTGCAAAGCGACGAGGCGCAGACCGCCAACCCATCGAGCAACGCTATCCGCCGGGGCAGGGATTGACCGATTTTCTGCCGATCTTCGCAAGAAGTCATAGCAATTTCCTAATGATATAACATAACATATATTTGTCGCATGTGCTCATGTCGGGTGGTGCTGTCAACCGGGACTGGAAGACTTTTCCGCCTGTTGCCGATTTTCGGCTGGACGCCCGCGCCGGATTTTGTCATCTGGCCGGAACCAGCCGTGCGGGCGTGGTGAAACTGGTAGACGCGCCGGACTCAAAATCCGGTTCCGCAAGGAGTGTCGGTTCGATTCCGACCGCCCGCACCACTGGCTCTCCCTATCATGGCGACGCGACTATCGCGGGCTGTGCGCGACCATGCTATGGTCGCTGCATGAAGGCTCGCCGCATCCTGCTGCCCTTGCTGTTCGGCCTGGCTGTCCTAATCGTCATCAGCGTGGGCGACGCCCTGTTCTGGAGCGTGTCCCACGCGCTCGAAAAGCTGCCGCCACGTCTGCTGACGGTCGCGGTTTTGACAAGCCTGTGGCTGGTGCATGTGTACAAGCGGACGGCACGCTGATCCTGCGGCGCCGGCTAGGGTTGGGGATGGCCGCTAACGATCGGTAGCGGACCTTATTCCCCTCCCGATTACCGGAGGGGAATGGCAGTGCACCACCCAAATCCGCCATGATTGCGGCCAATAAAAAAGCCGCCCGTTGCGGGGCGGCTTTCTTGTTCTTTCTGTCGGAAGACATCAGGCCTCTTCGGCCGGCTCTTCTTCGTCGTCGCTGGTGACCGAGGCGATTTCGCCCGGTTCCGCGTTGGGATCATAATCCTCGGTGAAGCCGCTCTCGTCCTTTTCGAACAGGTCGGCCATCACATCGACGCCCTGCGACTGAAGCTCTGCTTCTTCAGGCGAACGGGCGACGTTGACGGTGATCGTCACGGCGACTTCGGGGTGCAGCGCGACCTTGACGTCGAACACGCCCAGCGTCTTGATCGGGCGTTCCAGCACGACCATCGCCTTGGTGACGTTGGTCACGCCATCGGCGTGCAGCGCGTCGACGATGTCGCGCACCGCGACCGAACCGTACAGCGCGCCGGCGTTGGACGACTGGCGGATCAGGATGATCTGCTTGCCGTTGACGCCATCGGCGGCGGCTTCGGCGTCCGTGCGACGTGCGGCGTTGTCGGCCTCGATCTTCGCGCGGTTGGCCTCAAAGACCTTCTTGTTGGCGTTATTGGACCGCAGCGCCTTCTTGTTGGGCAGCAGGAAGTTACGTGCGTAACCGTCCTTGACGGTCACGACGTCGCCGATTGCGCCCAGCTTCTCGATGCGTTCGAGCAGGATGATTTCCATGGGTTTCTACTCCCTTACTTCACGATGTAGGGCAGGAGGCCCAAGTGACGGGCGCGCTTGATGGCCTGGGCCAGTTCGCGCTGCTTCTTGGCCGAAACGGCCGTGATGCGGCTGGGGACGATCTTGCCGCGCTCGGACACGAAGCCCTGGAGCAGACGGACGTCCTTATAATCGATCTTCGGCGCATCCTTGGCGGCGAAGGGGCAGCTCTTGCGGCGGCGGAAAAACGGGCGTGCCATGTCTCAGATCTCCTTATTCAGCAGCCGGGGCGTCTTCGCGGTCGCGGCGCGGGCCACGATCTTCGCGGTCGCCACGGGGGCCACGGTCACCACGATCGCCGCGGGGACCACGGTCACCACGTTCGGGGCGGTCCTGCTTGCGCATCATCACCGACGGGCCGGTTTCCAGCTCGTCGACCTTGACGGTCATGTAGCGGATGATGTCTTCGTTGATCTGGGTCTGGCGCTCCAGTTCCGCGATCACGCCGCCTGGGGCGTCGATGTTCAGCATCACATAGTGCGCTTTGCGGTTCTTGGCGATCTTGTACGCGAGGCTACGCAGGCCCCAGGTCTCGACCTTGGTCACCTTGCCTTCATTTTCCTCGACGATCTTCGTGGCGGTTTCCGCCAGAGCGTCCACCTGCGCTTGTGCCAGATCCTGGCGCGCAAGGAACACATGCTCGTAAAGAGCCATGGGTATTACCTCATCTGTTGGCCGATCGCTGACGCCCACCCCATGTGGAACGCCCCTCCGGCTGTCGTCTTGCATAAGCGCAGTCCCGCCGAGTCACCCCGCCGTTCGTGCGAAGGCGCGCCTATGACGGAAAGGGATATGAAAGGCAAGAGGGCATCGGCGCGCAGCATCCGGGCAAAAAGCCCGTCGGCCTGAGCTTGTCGAAGGCTCTTACTTCTTTCTATTGTCGCAAGAAGAGGTAAGGCGCTTCGACAGGCTCAGTGCGAACGGGTGAGAGGGTTAGCTTATGGCAGTCGCGATCGCAGCATTATCCCTCATCCTGCTGATGATCGCCGCCTATCGGGGCATGAGCGTCATCGTCATGGCGCCGCTGCTGGCAATGCTGGCCGTGTTCCTGACCGATCCCGCCGCCGTCCCGGCCGCCTTTTCCGGCCTGTTCATGGAACGGGTGGCGAGCTTTCTCAAACTCTATTTCCCGGTTTTTCTGCTGGGCGCGCTGTTCGGCAAGCTGGTCGAGATTTCCGGCTTTTCCCGCGCGATCGTGACGGCGGTGATCGGCGTCATCGGCGCGGGCCGCGCGATTCCCGCGATCATGGCGGTGACGGCGCTGCTGACCTATGGCGGGGTGTCGGTGTTCGTCGCGGTCTTCGCCGTCTATCCCTTCGCCGCGGAGATGTTCCGCCGCGCCGACATTCCCAAGCGGTTGGCGCCCGCCACCATCGGGCTGGGCGCGCTGACCTTCACCATGGATGCGCTGCCGGGCACGCCGCAGATCCAGAACATCATCCCCACCAGCTTTTTTGGCACGACGACATGGGCGGCGCCGGTGCTGGGCCTGATTGGATCAGTCTTCATAGCGGCGACCGGCCTTGCTTATCTGGGCTGGCGGCGCCGGGCGATGCTGGCGGCGGGAGAGGGCTATGGCGCGCCCGAAACGCTCGTCAACGAACCGGAAGCGGTCGAGGAGGAAGCGTCTGTCCATCCGCTAATCGCGCTCTTGCCGCTGGTGGTGGTGGGCGTGGGTAATCTGCTGTTGACGCTGGCCATCCCGCGTTGGGTGGCGGGGGAAGAGGTGTCGCTGTCGCTGTCCGGCATGGCGGAACCAGTAACGGTAAAGGTGGCGCAGGTTTCCGCACTTTGGGCGGTCGAGGGCGCGCTGCTGCTGGGGATCGGCACCATCCTGCTGTTCGCATTCCGCACCGTGGCGAAGCGCTTTGCCGACGGGTCAAGGGCGGCGGTCGGCGGCGCGTTGCTGGCGGGCATGAACACGGCGGTCGAATATGGGTTCGGCGCGGTGATCGCCGCGCTGCCGGGCTTTCTGGTGGTCAAGGACGCGCTGCGGTTCATCCCCAATCCGCTGGTCAACGAAGCCATCACCGTGACCTCGCTCGCCGGCATCACCGGGTCGGCGTCGGGCGGGCTGTCGATCGCGCTCGCCGCAATGGCGGAACAGTTCGTAGCGGCGGGCGATGCGGCCGGCATACCGCGCGACGTGCTGCACCGCGTCGCCTCCATGGCGTCGGGCGGCATGGACAGCCTGCCGCATAATGGCGCGGTCATCACGTTGCTCGCGGTGACCGGCCTCACCCATCGCCAGGCCTATAAGGACATCTTCGCGCTGACGCTCATCAAGACGGTGACGGTCTTCATCGTAATCACGGTCTATTATGTGACAGGGCTGGTATGAGGCTCAGGCCGCAGGACGGTGCAGGTCAGCCGATCCAATGAAATGCGCGCGGGTGGAAGGCCCGGCTTGCACCAGCAAGGCGGCGACCTTGTCCTTCAGATCGGCCGAAGGGCGCGCAGGATCATCATAAGCCATCGCCCATTCGCCAAATTCCCGCGCGTCGATCGGTCCCTCGCGCAGCTTGACGACGGCGCGGTGGCGCGGATCGGCGTGGATGCGGGTGAAGATGCGATCGACGGCATCCTTAGGCCCTTCCAGCACCTGCAAAAATCGTCGCGAATTGAACAGCAGCAGGCCCGTGACATCGTTCCGCCGATTGTTGATCGCGGACATTTGGGCCATGGCCGCGCATTGCTGCGACGTGACCGTGCCGACGACGGTGCTGATATACATGATCTGATATAAGGACATGGACATTCCCGACATGGCCCCCCGGCTCAGCCCATATGCGGCGAAATCCCTTAATATCGGGTATTTAACTTCGATCATGAGCGATGACGCGAAAATGCCCCAGGGGGGAGAGAGAACCCCTGGGACATTGCGCGCCTTCCGGGCTGCGAAAGTTACCGGATCGCGCTGCCGACGACCGCGCCGATCAGGCCACTGGTGATCGCGATCAGCACCGCGTCATTGCCCGAACGAACCCAGTGATAGCCGCGCGGCGGGGCCGACAGGCGATAGTCGCGATAATTGTTCACGACGCGATAGTTGGTCGCATAGCGGCGATCGAAACGCTGACCCTTGGCCCAGCGGCGATGATTGTCCTTGCGCACGACGGTCTGTTTCTTGACGACGGTGCGACCATTGGCTTTATGCTTCACGACCTTGCGCGTCACTTCCTGGCGATGTTGCGGCGCAGCCTGCGCTTGGGCGGAGACGATGGGGCTGGCGACCAGGGTGGTGGTGGCCAGAGCCATGAGGATTTTCCTGAACATGATGAACTCCTTTGCCTTGTTACGGGCGCCATTCCGTGGCGTCGAAGACAGAGATAGGGGCCGCCTGTCGCGACGATGTGTCATGGGCAGGGTTAGATTGTCGGAAATTGTAACAATCTCAAATTTAAGCTGAACCGTCGTTCATCTGTGGCTGATTTCGGATGATTTGCGGCTGCGGACCATGCCGGGCCACACCCGCGACCGCTATTCGTGCCGCAGCGCGTCGATCGGGTTGAGCGCCGCCGCCCGCCGCGCCGGGAAATAGCCGAACACCACCCCGATCGCCGCCGAAAAGACGAAAGCGATAAAATTGACCTTGATGTCGAACAGGAAGGGCACCTGCATCAGCGGCGCGATGGCGGCGGTCGCGATCAACGCCAGGAACAAGCCTATCAGGCCGCCCAGGCAGGACAGCACGATCGCCTCCACCAGGAATTGCAGCAGCACTTCGCGGGCGACCGCGCCGATGGCCAAGCGAATGCCGATCTCCCGCGTGCGCTCCGTCACCGACACCAGCATGATGTTCATGATGCCGATGCCGCCCACAAGCAGCGAAATCGCCGCCACCGCGCCGACGATCTGGGTCAGGATCGTGGTGGTGCCGGTCAGCGTGTCGCTGATCTGCTTGGTGTCGAAGACGTTGAAATTATCCTGGTCGCCCGCCTTGACCTTGCGCCGTTCGCGCATGAGTTCCTCTAGGCTCGACTGGACGGTGCTGGTGTCATAGGCGTCGTCCACCGCGACCATGATCTGGCTGATGTCGCGATCGCCGGTGAAGCGACGCTGCACGAACTTGATCGGCATGACGACGACATCGTCCTGGTCGCCGAAACCGCCCTGGCCGCGCGTCGCCAGCACGCCGACGACCTGGCAGGACACGCCCTTGATCCGCATCCGCTTGCCGACCGGCTCCGTCCCCTGGAACAGGTTGGTGCGCACCGTATTGCCGATGATGCAGACGGATTTGCCCGCTTCCTCCTCATCCGGCAGGAACAGGCGGCCGTCGGCCACTTTCCATTGCTGCACCTCCGAATAGGCCGACGTCGTGCCATAGACGGTGGTGGACCAGTTATTGCCTTCATAGATGGCGGTGCCGCTCGACTGCACCACCGGCGCAACCGCGCGCACGCCGGTCAACTGGTTTTCGATCGCGGTGAGATCGCGCTCCTTGAAATCGGGCGGACGCGGACCGCCGCCGCCGCGGCCGAAACCCTGGCCGGGGCGCAACTGGAGCACATTGGCGCCCAGCGAACTAATCTGTTCGCGCACGGCGGCGGTCGCGCCATTGCCCAGCGTCACCATGGTCACGACCGCGGCGACGCCGATGATGATGCCCAACGTGGTCAGGAACGACCGCAGCTTGTGCCGGTTGATCGCGCGAAAGGCGAGCGTGATGGTGGTGCCTAGCATCCCAATGCTCCTCGCCCCCTGGGGGAGAGGATAGCGGAGCTTGCCAGCCTGCTGGCTAGCGTCGCTTGGAGAGGGGGGAGTGACCTGCCGGCCCCCCTCTTCCAACTCCGCCTAAGTCGCTTCGCGCCTAAGGCTGCGTATCTTTCTCCCCGGCGGGGAGAAGGTTTTGCGGTGTAGGTCATCACGCCGCCACCTTCTGTTCCACCCGTTCGACCAGCCCGTCCTTGAAATGGACGATGGTGCGGGCGAAGGCGGCCATGTCGGGCTCGTGCGTCACCATCAGCACGGTAATGCCGCTGTTGCGGTTGAGGTCGGTCAGCAATTCCATGATCTCCACCGACCGTTCCGAATCAAGGTTGCCGGTCGGTTCGTCCGCCAGCAGCACGTCGGGATGGGTCACGATGGCGCGGGCGATGGCCACGCGCTGCTGCTGGCCGCCGGACAGTTCGGCCGGCGTATGGTCCCACCAGTCCTTGAGGCCCACCTTGTCGAGCGCGGCCATGCCCATGTCGTAGCGGGTCTTCTTGTCCTCGCCGCGATAGAGCAGGGGCAGTTCGACATTTTCCAGCGCGGTGGTGCGCGACAGCAGGTTGAAGCCCTGGAACACGAAGCCGAGATAGCGGCGGCGCAGCAGCGCGCGCTGGTCGCGGTCCAGCGTTTCGACATGGCGGCCCTTGAACAGAAACTCCCCGCCTGAGGGCACGTCCAGGCAGCCCAATATGTTCATCGTCGTCGACTTGCCGGATCCCGACGGCCCCATGACCGCGACGAAATCGCCCTGCGCTATGTCGATGTCGATGCCCTTAAGCGCCTGGAATGCGGTCGGGCCTTGCCCATAGACCTTGGTCACGCCGCGCATGGAGATGATCGGATCAGCGATCGACATGGCGCGTCAGTTTCCGCTCTGCCGGCCGGCGCCGCGCTCTTGCCGGGATGCGGCCTGGCCGTTGGCGGGCGCGACTGGCGCGGTTTCGGGCGCGGCGTCGCCTGAATTGCCCAGCTTGCCGACGCTGGCAGGGGTGCCGTCGGCCGACGGATTGCTCTGGCGGCGGTCTGGCGCCTTGGTGTCGCCGCCCGTATCGGCCTTCTGGTCCTCCGCCGGCGCTTCCTGCCCGGCTGCCAGTTGGCCGGTGATGACGCGCATCCCTGCCTTCAATGCGCCGCCGGTGACGGCGGTGCGCGACCCGTCGCTGGCGCCCACGGTCACCTGTAGCGCCTTGGGATTGCCGTCCTCGCCGACGATATAGACGGTCTGGCTGCTACCCGCGCCGAAATTGACCTGGCGCTTGGCCCCGCCGCGGCGCATCCGGCCCGGACCCGGCAGGACGCTGGTGATGCCGCCGCCCTGCGCCGTGGCGCTGGGCTTGAAGCGCAGCGCGCTGTTGGGGACGAGCAGGACGTTCTGCAACTCCTGCGTCACGATATCTGCGGTCGCGGTCATGCCGGGGCGCAGCGTCTCGTCGTCATTATCGACCGACAGCACGGCGGTATAGGCGACCACCGTGCCCGTCGTCGACGTGGTGGTGGTCGTGGAGGAGGATGAACTGCTGGCGCTGTTCGACCCGACATTGACCCGCGTGACCTTCGCCGGGAAGGTGCGGCCGGGGAAGGCGTCCACCGCGAAGGTGGCGCTCTGGCCTTCCTTCACCTGGCCGACATCGGCCTCGTCCACAGACACCTCGACTTCCATTTGCGTTAGGTCTTCGGCCAGGGTGAACAGCACCGGCGCGTTCAGCGACGCGGCGACGGTCTGGCCCGGTTCGATGTCGCGCGACAGGACGACGCCGTTCACCGGCGACACGATCTGCGCGATCGACAGGTTGGTCTGCGCTGTCGAAAGCTGCGCGCGCGACACGTCCACCTGCGCCTGCTGCGATCGCAGCGTGGCCAGCGCCGATTGATAATCCGCTCGCGCGGCGTCGATTTCGGTCTTGGCCGGCACCTTCCCGCCGGACAGAGTGAAGACGTTCAATTGGCGATCCAGCGTGGCCTTCGTCAAGGCGACCTGCGCCTGCGCCTGCGCGACGCTGGCCTGCGACGACACGAGCTGCGCGCGATTCTGGTTGATCGTATCGACGAGGCGGCGCGTGTCCAGTTCTGCCAGCTTCTGCCCTTTGGTCACGCGATCGTTGACGTCCACATAGACGGCGGTGATCTTGCCCGACTGCTCGGACCCGACATCGACCTGGTTGATGGGCTTGAGGTTGCCGGTGGCCGATACGCTGACGGTCAGGTCGCCGGTGCGCACTTCGCGCGTCGCATAATCGGGCCTGTCGCCGCCGGAGAAACAACGCGCGAGCAGCAGGATAGCGACCAGTAGAACCACACCGATGCCGCCGCGGATCACCCATTTGCGCCACGGCTTTTCCGGCTTCGCGCCCAGAAAATCGTCCAGATCCTGATCCTTGGTCACATCATTGCTCATTTGGGCGGTTGTCCATGCTCTGCCAGCCGCCGCCCAGCGCATTATACAATTGGGCGATGGCCAGAACCTCGTCGGATTGCGCGGAAGCCAGGCTGTTGCGCGCGTTCAATAGGGCGGATTCGCTGGTCAGCAGCGTCTGGAAGTCGGTCAGGCCCGCCTGATACTGGCTGCGCGCCAGGATTGCGGCGTTGTTCGATGCGTCATAGGCGACGGCGAACTCCGCCTTGCGCGCGCGGGCGCTGGTGAGCTGCGCCATGGCGTTCTCGACATCCTCCAGCGCGGTGAGAACGCTCTGTTTATAGGCGGCGAAGGCGGCGTCGGTCGCGGCCTTCTGCGCCCGCACCTGCGATTGCAGCCGCCCGCCGTCGAAGATCGTCTGCGCCACATTGGCGAACACCCCGCCGGTGATCAGGCTGAACAGGTCGCTGAACGCATTGGAGGTGGTGCCGATATTGCCGCTGATGCCCAGCGAGGGGTAAAGCTGCGCCTGCGCCACGCCGATCCGCGCGGTGGCGGCGGCCAGCGCCCGTTCGGCGCTGCGTACATCGGGCCGCTGTCGCAGCGTGTCGGCCGGGATTCCGATCGCGATCTGCGTCGAGGCGACGGGAATGGGGGCTGGGGTTTCCAGCGCGCGGGTCGCGTCGCCCGGCGCTTGCCCCGTCAGCACCGCGATGCGGTTCAGGCTGCCCCTCAGGCCCGCCTCGATCTGCGGAATGGTCGCCTTGGTCTGGGCGAGTTGCGCCCTGGCCTGCTGCTCGTCCAGCGAGGAGACGAGGCCCGCCTGCAACCGCCAGTTGGCGATATTATAATTATCCTGCTGCACCGCCTGGCTTTCGCGCGCGATCCGCAACTGTTCCTGCGCCAGCCGCGCCTGGACATAGTTGGTGGCCAGTTCGGACAGGATCGTCATGCGGACATTGGCGAGGTCGTATCCCGACGCGGCCAGGTCCGCCCGCGCGGCTTCGGCGGTGCGGGACAGTTCGCCAAACAGGTCGATCTGCCAGCTCGCATTGGCGCCCAGCGAATAGGTGCTCGACCATTTGCTCGCCCCAGTGCTGATGACGTTGCCGCTGTCATCGACGCGGGTGCCTCCCGCCTGGCTGCGGTAATTCTTGCCGCCGCTGCCCGATCCGCTGATCTGCGGCAGGAAGCTGGCATTGGCCTGGCGCAGCGCTTCCCGCGCCTGCCGCAACCGCGCCTGCGCCTGGACGATGTCCAGATTATTGGCGATTGCCTGGTCGATCAGGCTGGTGAGCGTCGGATCATTCAGCCGCGTCCACCAACTGGCAAGGTCGGCGTCGCTCGCCGGCGCTCCGCTGCCCTGGCTATAGGCTGCCGGCAGGCCCAGCGTAGCGCCCTGCGGCGCGCGATAGTCCGGCCCCGCCGCGCAGGCGGCCAAAAGCGCAGGCAGGAGCAGCGCCGTACCGCTGATCAAGCTTATGCGATATCGCACCTTTTCCTTGCACTCCGTCGTCGTTAAAGGGGCGGCCACGCTGCCCCGATCGCAAAAGGGGGTGAGACGTCCGGCCCCTGACTGCCGCAGGGGCATGTACGGCTCAATGACATTTATGTCTCAAAGTGTATCGTGGTTGAATTTGGGCGCTTTTTGCGCATTTTGTGGTCAGGGGATAATGGATGCGGGCATTTCTTTTTCCGGGGCAGGGCAGCCAGTCCGTCGGCATGGGCAAGGCGCTGGCCGATGCCAGCCCGGCGGCGCGCGAGTTGTTTCAGGAGGTCGATGACGCGCTGGCGCAGAATCTGTTCCGCATCATGGTGGAGGGGCCGGACAGCGACCTGACCCTGACCGAAAACGCGCAGCCCGCGATCATGGCCAACGCCATCGCCACGCTGCGCGTAATGCAGAAAGAAGGTGGCTTCACCCTAGCCGACAAGGGCGATTATGTCGCCGGCCACAGCCTGGGCGAATATAGTGCGCTCTGCGCGGTCGAAGCGTTCGACATCACCACCACCGCGCGCCTGCTCAAGCTGCGCGGCCAGGCGATGCAGGCGGCCGTGCCAGTGGGCAAGGGCGCGATGGCGGCGTTGCTGGGCGCGGACATCGACAAGGCGCAGGCGCTGGCCGATGCCGCGGCGCAGGGCGAAGTCTGCACCGTCGCCAACGACAATGACCCAAGCCAGGTCGTGATTTCCGGCCACCGCGGCGCGATCGAACGGGCGATCGCCATGGTCAAGGATCATGGCATCAAACGCGGCGTGCTGCTGCCCGTGTCGGCGCCTTTCCACTGTCCGCTGATGCAGCCCGCCGCCGACGCGATGGCGGAAGCCTTGGCCAGTGCGGCGATCAACGCGCCGCTGCTGCCGGTCTACGCCAATGTCCTGGCCGCGCCGATCGCCGACGGCGAAGAGATCAAGGCTCGCCTGGTCGAACAGGTCACCGGCCGCGTCCGCTGGCGCGAATCCATCGCCGCCATGTGGGACGCGGGCGTCACCGACTTCGTGGAAGTGGGTGGCAAGGTGCTCGGCCCCATGGTCAAGCGCATTGCGCCTGACGCGACCGTGCGCAGCATCGTGACGATGGACGATATCGAGGCGGCGCTGGCGGCTTTTTAACAGGACGGGAAATAAAGACATGTTCGACCTAACAGGCATGACCGCGCTGGTGACCGGCGCATCGGGGGGCATCGGCTCCGCCATCGCCAAGGCACTGGCCGCGCAGGGCGCGACCCTCGCGCTTTCGGGCAGCAATGAGGAGAAGCTCAAGGCCTTCGCCGCCGAACTAGGGGGCGATCACAAGACGATCGTCTGCAACCTGTCCGATCCCGCCTCCGTCGACGCGCTCGTGCCGCAGGCGGTCGAAGCGCTGGGCGGCCGGGTCGACATCCTCGTCAACAATGCTGGCATCACCCGCGACAACCTGATCCTGCGGATGAAGGATGAGGAATGGAGCCAGGTGATCCAGGTCAATCTGGAGGCCGCGTTCCGGCTGGTCCGCGCCGCCGCCAAGCCGATGATGAAGGCGCGCTTCGGCCGCATCATCTCCATCACCTCGGTCGTCGGCGTCACCGGCAATCCGGGCCAGTCCAACTATTGCGCGTCTAAGGCGGGCATCATCGGCATGTCCAAGTCGCTGGGCCAGGAACTCGCCAGCCGCGGCATCACCGTCAACTGCGTCGCGCCCGGCTTCATCCGATCGGCCATGACGGACGCGCTGAACGATGCGCAGAAGAGCGCTATCCTGACCAAGATTCCGGTCGGCGATCTGGGGGACGGCGACGATATCGGCGCGGCGGTCGTCTATCTGGCGAGCAAGGAGGCCGGTTATGTCAACGGCCAGACGCTGCATGTGAATGGCGGCATGGCGATGATCTGATCGTCACGCGCTTTGCGCAACGCTCACTTGGACCTTCATATGAATGCGCGGTCGCACGCGAATGTGGATGGTCCGGCTTGCCACGCACAGGCTGAGGCCCGCGATCACGGCGCCGGCGATCACGTCGCTGAAATAATGGGCGCCGTCCACGGGCGTCGCGATCAAGGTAAGCGTGGCGACCATCATGCCGCCATAGCGCGCGGTCATGATGGTCGCACGGGAAAAGCCCCAGCAGAAGATGACGGCGAGCGCGCCATGATAGCTGGGGAAGGTGATGATGCCTTCCATATGATCCAGGGAGAGCAGGCGCAGCGACCCGTCACGAAGTCCCGTGATATCGGCCATGTGGACGAATGCGGCGGCCGGGCGAAGATGGGGATAGTCGGCCGGATGAAGGCCGTAATGGACGTAGGCGGCGACCGCCGGCATCAGGCCTGATAGCAGGATGATCGCCAGTCCAGCTATCATGGCGGCCTGAATGGTCGTCCGTAACGCCGCCAGCCTGCCGCACAGTCCCAGTATGAGAATCAGGACAATCATCTGAGGGATGAGGGTGCGATAGGCAAGGTTGAGCGGTGTGGCGAGCAACGGATGGGAATCGAGCCATCGCATCCAGGCCAGCCAGTCCAGTCCCATGGCGCGGTCCCATCCGGCTAGGCGGGCATCCCATAGCGGGCCTGCTCGCGCTGCGATCATATAGGACAGGGACGCGCCTGCCGCACTGAACAACAGCATCAATTGAAGGGCGGTGACCATGGCGAAAATTTTCGCGTTGGTGCGAATCTGGAGGTAAAAAGTCGCTAGAGCGCCCAGCAAGAGGGCAAAGCCGAGCGGCGGAAGAAGACCGGGAATCGACCAGGTGAACGGGTCGGACAATTGCAGCGGCGCCATGATCATGATCGTCAGGACCAGGCAAAGCCAGGCTGCATCGTCACATCCGTCTGAATGTTGATGGGTGATCACACGCGCCTGATCCATAAGGAGGCTCTAGGCGTTTCTCGCTAAAACAAGGTTAATGCGAGCGTCGCCAGCCTCATATCACCCGCGTTTCTATGGGGCACCAGGACATCGCGGGGGCCGAGCGAATCCATCGTTCCATGATTGGTGCGCAACAGGTGGAACGGGCCGATCACCTACGCTCCCAGCATCATTATCGCCGTCAGCGGGACGCGCGCGTGACGCAAGGGGCTGGAAAGGAGGGCGCACCCCTTGCATAAGCGGCTGAATCTTGGCGAACGGACGGCTATCGATCGGCAATGAGCCTTTTTTGTTGCCGGATCGTCGTGTCAGGCAATGTGGGGGCTTGGCGACCTAGCCTCTTGCCTCTATCGGAGCTTGGCACTAGGGCTGCCTTAACGGTTGTTCAGACCACCAACGATACCAGTCAAGAAGGACCACTCATGAGTGAGACCGCGGATCGCGTAAAGAAAATCGTCGTCGAGCATCTGGGCGTTGAAGCCGAAAAGGTGACCGAGGATGCCAGCTTCATCGACGATCTGGGCGCGGACAGCCTGGATATCGTGGAACTGGTGATGGCGTTCGAAGAAGAATTCGGCGTCGAAATCCCCGACGATGCGGCTGAGAAGATTGCGACCGTCAAGGACGCGATCGACTATATCGACAGCAAGCAGTAAGGCGTCTTGTGGCCCGCGCCATGCGCGGCGGGCCGCTTTTCGCACAAGGAAATGGCTCCTCCTGTCCGGCCAAGCCGGGGCGTGGGGAGCTTTTTCGTATCTGGCGCGCCGTTCACAAGTCCGTTGCGACGGGTTAGGGATGGGCGGTGCGGACTAAATTGATATTTCGGAGCTAGGATATGCGTCGTGTCGTCGTAACCGGCCTTGGCATGGTCAGCCCGCTGGGCGGGGATGTCGAAACCACCTGGAAGAACATCATCGCGTCGAAATCCGGCGCGGCGACGATCACGCGGTTCGACCCGACCGACTATAAGTGCCGCATCGCCTGCGAAGTGAAGCCCAAGGACCATGAATATGGTTATGATCCGGGGCTGGACGTCGATCACAAGATCCAGCGACAGGTCGACCTGTTCATCGTGTTCGGCATTTCCGCCGCCAGCCAGGCGCTGCGCGACGCGGGCCTCGACAATATGTCGGAGGAAGAACGGCTGCGCGCCGGTTGCTCCATCGGTTCGGGCATTGGCGGCCTGCCGGGCATCGAAAGCGAATCGCTGGTGCTGGCGAATAAGGGGCCGAGCCGGGTTTCCCCGCACTTCGTCCATGGCCGCCTCATCAACCTGATCTCCGGCCAGGTGTCGATCAAATATGGCCTGATGGGTCCGAACCATGCGGTCGTCACCGCCTGTTCGACCGGCGCCCATTCGATCGGCGACGCTGCGCGCATGATCGCGATGGACGATGCCGACGTGATGCTGGCGGGCGGCGCGGAAAGCGCGATCTGCCCGATCGGCATCGCCGGCTTCGCCCAGGCGCGCGCGCTCAGCACCAATTTCAACGACACGCCCGAAAAGGCCAGCCGCCCCTATGACGTCAACCGCGACGGCTTCGTCATGGGCGAAGGCGCGGGCGTGGTCGTGCTCGAAGAATATGAACATGCCAGGAAGCGCGGCGCGAAAATCTATGCCGAAGTGATCGGCTACGGCCTGTCGGGCGACGCCTATCACGTCACCGCCCCCCACCCGGAAGGCAGCGGCGGCTTCCGCTCGATGCAGATGGCGCTCAAAAAGTCGGGCCTGTCCCTGGATGACATCGACTATGTGAACGCCCACGGCACCTCGACCCCGCTGGGCGACGAGCTGGAACTGGGCGCGGTCAAGCGGCTGTTTGGCGATCACCTCAGCACTATGTCGATGTCGTCCACCAAGTCGGCGATCGGCCATCTGCTGGGCGGCGCGGGTGCGGTGGAGAGCATCTTTTGCATCCTCGCCATGCGCGACGGGATCGTGCCACCGACGCTCAACCTCGACGAGCCGAGCGAGAGCTGCAAGGGCGTGGACCTGGTCCCGCACGTCGCCAAGGAGCGCAAGGTGCGCGCGGTGCTGAACAACTCCTTTGGTTTCGGCGGCACCAACGCTTCGCTTATCATGAAGGCGATCTGACTTTGATCTCAGGCTGACGGCTATGGCGAAACGATCAGGCAATCCCGCACGCCGCCTCGCCGGCATCGTCCTGCTGATCGGCCTGGCCGTCGCGGCCTTCATCGCCTTTCGCTTCGTCCATGGCTGGAGCGAGCAGGGACCAGCGGTCCAGGATGTCAGCATCACCGTGCCCGAAGGGGCGACCCTGTCCGACGCGGCGGTGCTGCTGAAACGGGCCGGCGCGGTGCGCTCGGCCGACGCTTTCCTGACGCGGGCCAAAGTGTTTGGCGCGGGCAAGTCGATCAAGGCGGGCGAATTCGTCATCCCCGCCGGCGCGAGCAACAGCGACATCCTGTCCATCCTGCAAGGCGGCAAAACGCTGACCCGGCTCATCACCATTCCCGAAGGCATGCCCTCGCTCCTGGTGCATGAACGGCTGATGGCGAACGACCAGTTGACCGGCAGCATCCCGGTGCCGGAGGAGGGCAGCGTGCTGCCCGACAGCTACGCCTTTGACAAAGGCGAGTCGCGCGCCGCCGTGCTCAAGCGGATGCAGGCGGCGATGGACAAGGCGCTGGCCCAGCTTTGGGCCGAACGCGCGCCCGAAACCGTCGCCAAATCGCCCAGGGAAGCGATCATTCTGGCCAGTATCGTCGAAAAGGAAACCGGCGTTCCGTCCGAACGGCCAATGGTCGCGGGCGTCTATGGTAACCGGCTGCGCACCAATATGATGCTACAGGCCGACCCGACGATCATCTACCCCATCACCCGCGGCAAGCCGCTCGGCCGCCGTATCCGCAAGTCGGAAATCGCGGCGGTCAACGATTACAACACCTATGCCATGGTCGGCCTGCCCAAGGGGCCGATCGCCAATCCGGGGCGGCTGTCGATCCTGGCGGTGCTGCACCCGGCGCAGACCAAGGCGCTCTATTTCGTCGCCGACGGCAAGGGCGGCCACATCTTCGCCGACACCTACCAGCAGCATAATGAAAATGTGCGTAAATGGTTCGAGATTCGCAGGGCGCGCGGGGAATTGTGAGAGCGCTATACCAGCATTTATGGCCGCTCGCCGCGGCGTTGCTGCCGTTCAACGCCGACGCCCAAACCCATGATCCGGCGATCCGTCATTCCGCGCGCTGCCTGATCGCGGTGGCCTCGCTGGCGTCGAGCGAGGATGCGACGCTGAAAATGTCCGGCCTGATGGGTTCGCTCTTCTTCGCCGGTCAGATTTTCGGCGCGGAGCCGGATATCGATCTTGCAAGACTGATGAAGCGCGAGGCGATCGATATCGACGAACGCCTGACCAAGGAACTGCTCGTCCAATGTGGCGGCGAACTGCAGCGGCGCGGCGGTCAGATCAGCGCGGCAGGGGAAGCCCTGAAGGCGATGAGCGGCAACGCGCGCTGATCCGGCGGCTTAACTCAGCGCAATATGCCCTTCGCCACCAGCGACCGGGCATAGAGCCATGCGAACAAAGCGACGGCGAAGATCAGGGCGGGGAAGGGGATGGTGACCGCCCAGCCCTTTTCCGCCAGCAGGTTCGTGCCGAGAAACGTATATCCGAACTGCGCAATCACGCAGACCAGCGAGATCAGGAACAGAAACGCTGCAATCGCCTTGCGCAGCAGCAGCGCGATCGCGCCCAGCGTGCCGGTCGCCACGGCGATGGCATAGACGATCCAGACCCAGGCAGGCATCAGCGCAAAGGCGCGCGCGCCCGCCGGGTCGGTCCGCGCCAGCGCATCAAGGTCCATTGTATATTGCATGGTGAAGGCGGTTATGCCCATCAGCCCCCATAGCAACAGGATGATGCCGATGATCGTGACGCTGCGCGACGTGGCCATGATGTCCCCCTCCTTGCCTCGCGCCGCTGCGCCGTGCAGGACGCTAGGGGCCAATGATACACCCGATCGCGGCGGACAGGAAGACACATGACGATAGCGGAACATAGCGCCCCGATCATCGTCACCGCGCTGATGGGCGCGGCCGACTTCGCCTGGGCGGACGGGCTGCGCCGCGCCCATTTCCCGCCGCAGCGCAACTTGCTGTCGGCGCATGTCACACTGTTCCACCATCTGCCGCCCTCGTTGCTGCCAGAACTGGCGGATCGGCTGAAAGGGCTGTGCCGCGGTCCGGCCCCCGCCGCGACGCTCGCCGCCGTCATGGCGCTGGGGCAGGGGGTCGCCTATCGCATCGACAGTCCCGGCCTGATGGCGATGCGCGACGAATTGGCCGACGCCTTCACCGGCCTGCTGACGCCGCAGGACCAGGCCCGCCCGCGCCTCCACGTCACGGTCCAGAACAAGGTCAAGCCGGACGTGGCGAAAGCGCTGGCGACGCAGTTGGCGGCGGATTTCCGCCCGCGCCCCTTCACCATCGCCGGCCTCGCAGCCTGGCATTATCGCGGCGGGCCGTGGGATTTGGCGATGAAGGCGATGTTCAGGGGGTAGCGACCCTCGATAGGGCGACATCTCCCGTCAGGCCTTTTGAGGAATTACTATCGACGACCAGGGGAGACATGTTTCCATCCCGCTGGCGGGAGGAGGTTAGGGAGGTGGCAACACATCCCTGTCTCTCAATCCAATACGTTGGGCAGATCCTCGAAGCCCTTGCGCAGCGCGGCGCTCCAGCTTTGGGAGATCATCGCGAACTCCTCATTATCCGCCTCGATGCGGGTGCGGACGCGGAAGTCGAACGCATCCGTCGCAATCACCGTCAGGTCGAGCGGCATCCCGACCGAGAGGTTGGAGCGCAGCGTCGAATCCATCGACACCAGCACCGCCTTGGTCGCATCCTCCAGCGTGGTTTCGCGCTGGATGATGCGATCCAGGATGGGCTTGCCATATTTATGCTCACCGATCTGGAAGAAGGGCGTGTCTTCGGTTGCTTCGATGAAATTGCCGGCGGAATAGATGAGGTAGAGGCGCGGCTTGCCGCCCTTGCGCTGGCCCGCGATCATGATCGATGCGCCCGAACCCGATCCACCCATCTCGATATTCTCGCGATAGCGCTGTTGCATCTTCTGCATCGCGTCGCCCACGATCTGCGCCGCGCGGTGCATGGTGTCGCAATTCAGGATCGTTTCGACGTCGGGGTCGAGCTTCGATTCCTTGATCGCCTTGCTCAGCGTCGCCTTCACCCCCTGGGTAATCGACAGATTGCCCGAACACATCAGCGTGATCGCGCGTTCGCCCGGCACATGATAGGTGAAGCTCTTCCGGAAGCGCGCGATATTGTCCATGCCCGCATTGGTGCGGGTGTCGGACAGCATGACCAGTCCCTGATCGACGCGCACGGCCACACAATAAGTCACGGCCCGCTGGCCCCCTGTGTTCTGTCTGTCGCGATTCGCCCCATCATCGGATGCACCATATGACCTGCGATCGCGTCGATTAACCCGTCTGTTCGGGCGGCGGGACGCTTTGTTGTTGCTGCCGTTGCAGCTGTCGTTCCTCGACGCCGTCCTCCGCCTGCGCGATACGGACGTCCGCGTCAATCCAGATATCGCCCGCGACCGTGACGGAGCCACGGATCGGCGCGGCGTCATCGGCGTCCAGACCGCTGGCGAGGCGGAGATAGCGTTCGGTGACGCACACCCGGTTGGAAGGGTCAAATCCGATCCAGCCCAGGCCCGGCACATGGGCTTCGGCCCAGCCATGGGTTTCGTGCAGCGCGCTGCCGTCGCCGGCGAGGAGATAGCCCGACACATAGCGGGCGGGTCGGCCGATCGCGCGGGCGGCGGCGATGAAAATATGGGCATGGTCCTGACACACGCCTGCGCCGAGCGCGAAGGCCTGCGCTGCGGTGGTGGCGGAGGTGGTGACGCCGGACCGATACTGCACCGCATCGCTGACCGCTGCGGAGAGCGCGTGGAGCTGCGCCAGCGGGCTTTCGCCGGTCGGCGCCGCGCGGGCCATGGCGGCGATGCCGTCCGATGCTTGGGTGAGCGGCGTATCGCGCAGGAAATAGCGCAGGTCGACGCGGCTATCGGGAGAACCGACGACGCCATGGCTTTCGCGCGTGTCGACCAGCCCCTCCGCCACGATGACCGCATGGTCGAGCCGATCATGGCGGATCCAGATCGTCTCCATTTCGCCATAGCTGTTGCGCCGGAAGTTGGTGAGCGGCGCGTCATTGATGCTGACCTGCCAGTCGAGCACGGTCTGCGCGGGCGTATCGACCGGCATCAGCTTCAGCCGCATCGCCACACGGCCAGCGGTCGCGGCGTAGCGATAGACGGTCTGGTGGCGAACGAGCAATTTCATGAAGTCCCCCTTACCCAGTATGCGCCCCGGCCGTCCCTTCCCCGATCAGCCGAAATGATAGGCTTGGGCGATTTCCCCGCCCAGCCGGTTCGTCATCGACAGGCCGTGTTGCACCGTTTCGTGCAGGCCGAAGCGGAAGATTTCGCCGCTGTCCAACTTCTCCAGCGCAACGACCATGTCCTGCACCGTATCGTGGCAGGCGGCGCGCGCGTTGTGCCAGCCCGCCAAGCGATTGAGCCGATAGGCCAGTTGGTCGTAGCAATAGGCGACGCTGCGCGGGAACATGCGGTTGAGCATCAGGAAATCGGTGATCTGCCAGGGCGTGTAGGTGCCGCCATAGACATGATGATAGGCGCGGCTGCCCGACAGGGCGTGCAGTACCGAAGTCCATTGATAATGGTCGCGATTGCCGCCGATCACTTCGGTTTCGGGCAGCAGGACATAATATTTGACGTCCAGCAGGCGCAGCGTCATTTGCGCCCGCTCCAGCGCGGAGCCGCAGCGCAGGAAGTCGTGCCCCTCGTTACGCAACTGGCCCGAATGGGCTGCGCCGCGGAAGGTCATGACGCGGGTCTTGACCCAGTCGATCAGCGTGGGCAGTTGCTGCCGCGCTTCGCCGACATCATAGCTGTCCAGCTTGCGCCAGCCATCGTTGAGCGCTTCCCACATATCCTGCGTCAACATGGTTCGGGCGGACTTGGCGTTGGCGCGCGCCTTGAGCAGACAGGAACGGATCGAACTGGGATTGTCTGCGTCCAGCATCAGGAAGGAGACGGCGTCGCTTTCGGTGACGATCGTGCCTTCGGGGAAGCGATGCTCCGCCCCGGTCGCGCGGACGACCGAGCGCCATTCGTCGCGATGATGCGCGCCGGGGAGGATCGCCATGCGCTGTCCCATGGTCAGCAGCCGCGCGGTGGCCTCCGCCCGCTCCATATAGCGCGCCATCCAGAAGAGATTTTCGGCGGTCCGGCTCAGCATGGGGTGATGCCCTGTCTTTGTGTGGGACTGGTGAAGAATATCGCCATCATCAATCCTGCAACACCCAGGTATCTTTCACCCCGCCGCCCTGGCTGGAATTGACCACCAGCGATCCTTCGGTCAGCGCGACGCGGGTGAGGCCGCCGGGAACAAGGCGAAGCTGCTTGCCGACCAGGCAATAGGGGCGGAAATCGGCGTGGCGGCCGACGACCGCCGCGGGACCGAGCGTCGGCACGGTCGACAGGTCGAGTGTGGGCTGGGCGATGAACTCGCCCGGATTGGCCTTGATCCGCGCAGCATAGGCGGCCACTTCGTCCTTGGTCGATTTGGGGCCGATCAACATGCCATATCCGCCCGATCCATGGACTTCCTTGCCCACCAGTTCGTGCAGATTCTCCAGCACATAGGCCATCTCGTCGGGCTTGCCGCACTGCCAGGTCTGGATATTGTCCAGGATCGGCTTTTCGCCCAGGTAGAAGCGGATCATTTCCGGCACGTAGATATAGACCGCCTTGTCGTCGGCGATCCCCGCGCCCGGCGCCGAGGCCAGCGTGACGCCGCCGTTGCGATAGACGTTGAAGATGCCCGGCACGCCCAGCAGACTGTCGGGGCGGAACACCAAAGGATCGAGATATTCGTCGTCGATGCGGCGATAGATGACGTCTACCGCTTTTGGCCCCAGCGTGGTCTTCATCCACACCCGGTCTTCGTCAACGAACAGGTCGGCCGGCTCCACCAGTTCGACGCCCATCAGGTCGGCCAGGAAGCTATGCTCATAATAAGCGCTGTTGAGCGAACCGGGGGTCAGCACGACGACGACCGGATCGCCCTTGCACGCTGGCGGCGCGACTTCCTTCAGGCTTTTGAGCAATTCGGCGGGATAATCGTCCACCGGCGCGACGATCCCCTGCGCGAACAGTTCGGGGAACATCCGCGTCATGATCTCGCGATTTTCGAGCATGTAGGACACGCCTGATGGGGTGCGGCAATTATCCTCCAGCACTTCGAAACTGCCCGGCCCGGTGCGCACGATGTCGATGCCCACGATATGGCTATAGACCTTCCCCGGCGGGGTGAAGTCGGCCATTTCGGCGAGATAGGCGCTGTTCTTGTAGATGATGTCGGCGGGCATGATGCCGGCCTTCACGATTTCACCGCGATGATAGACGTCGTGCAGGAAGGCGTTCAGCGCCCGCGCCCGCTGGCGGATGCCCTTGTCCAGCACGCGCCATTCGTTCGCGGTGAAGATGCGCGGCAACAGGTCGAAGGGGATCAGCCGTTCGGGATCGCCGCCCTCGCCATAGACGGCGAAGGTGATGCCGATGCGGCGAAATATCGCCTCGGCCTCATCCATGCGGCGATTGAGTCCGGCAATGCCCGTTCGCTCTACCCATTTCTGCACTTCGTCATAACAGGGGCGTATCGAACCATCCGGCTCAAACATTTCATGGAAGGGCAATTGGACGTTCCTCCCTCGGCCGACAGGGCCGGTTGTGCATTGCAATATTAGTGCGCCGCCCTGTGGCGATTGCAAGGCAAAAATGGCGAGCGAGCAAAAGGTTGCCGGCGCGTTCATGATATATAGTGGAAAACGGGCCGAGTTTCGTTTCTGCGCTCGACCATCCACGGCTTCGCGCATCCGTTCCCAAAGGGAAGATTAAAGTGGAAGAAAAGCAAGGATGAGCCATTTCAGCCGAACCACGGCATCATGGGCGATTGCTGCGACGCTGACCCTGACCGGCTGCGCCAGCGCGGTGCGCGAACATATCTACAAGGCGGATGAGACGCAGATAGACATCGCGCGATGGACCCATGTCCGGCCCCAGTCGCTGCCGGTGCGGACGGCGGACGGGCTTGCCCTGACCGGCTATTACTGGCCGGGCGACCCGATGGATCGCGACGTCATTCTCTTCTTCCACGGCCGGGGATCGAACCAGGGCGTTGCGGCGCGCTATGCCGAACATCTGATCGGCCGGGGCGACCATGTCATCGTGGTGTCCTATCGCGGCTTTGGCGGCAATCCGGGCAGCCCGACCCAGGCCGGGCTGATGACCGACGGTCGCGCCTATGTCGATCGCGCTCGCCAGTTGGTGGGTTCGAACGCACACATTTTCCTGGTCGGCCATTCGCTGGGCGGCGCGGTGGCGCTGCATGTGGCGGCGACGGTGCCGGTCGCGGGCGTCGTCACCCTTTCAACCTTCGACAAGCTGACCGAATCCGCGCCGGCGGGCGTGGGCGCGCTGTTGCCCGACAAGTGGAACAATCTGGACGCGGCGACCAAGATCGGCGCGCCGCTGGTGATGATGCACGGCACCGCGGACGACCGGGTGGACATGGGCCAGGCCGCCGCGCTGTTCGCCGCCGCCCGATCCCCCACCGACTGGCTGATCGCGCCGGGCGCGGGCCATAATCCCGACATGACACGCATCGCCCCACTGGTCAGTGAAGCGGTGGAGGCCGTGGATTCGGGCGCTTTGGGCCGCTATCCTGCGGCCTTGCCCGCCGGGTGGGACATCCGGCGGAAATGATCGCACAAGATTTGCGCAAACCCCGTTGACCGACCCGTCCTCGCTGCGTATAGCGCCGCCTCACCGCAGGGCACGGCCCTGACGGAGCCCATTGGGGCGGAGTAGCTCAGCTGGTTAGAGCAGCGGAATCATAATCCGCGTGTCGGGGGTTCAAGTCCCTCCTCCGCTACCAATAACCTGTTTGGCGAAGGTCGCCAAAGGTTGAAAAAATCCCTGATTTCCGTTAGTTTATGGGCAATCGCTGGTTGTCAGCGACCGCCTTTGTCTGCCTGCAATTGTGGAAGATGGGGGCCTAATCGGGGGGCTTTGAGAGGCCCCACGGAAGCGAGGCCCCCAATGGCACTAACCGACACCGCAATCCGCAACGCCAAGCCCAAGGAAAAGCCCTATAAAGTCTCAGATTCGCAGGGCTTGTATCTGCTGGTCAATCCGAGAGGCAGCAAACTCTGGCGCGTCAAATATCGAATCAACGGCGTGGAGCGGAAACTCGCACTGGGGTCTTATCCTGAAATCACGCTGGCCGAGGCGCGTTCGGCGCGTGATGCGGCCCGAAGGCAACTGGCCCATTCGGTCGATCCCAACTTTGCCAAGCGTCAAGCTCGGATTGAGGCGAGTATGCGGGCGGAAAACAGCTTCGCCAAAGTGGCTGAGGAGTTGATTGCCAAGCGGGAAAAAGAAGGCGTATCGCCGCGCACATTGGAAAAATATCGCTGGCTTATAAAGTTGCTTGGCGATGAGTTTGGACGCAGGCCGGTCGCTGAAATCAGCCCTGCTGAATTGCTGTATGAGATCAAACATCACGAACGGCGGGGCCGCTATGAAACCGCCAAGCGGCTGCGTTCTTTCTCCAGCCGCGTTTTCCGATATGCTGCTGCCACGGCGCGGGCCGAGCGCGATCCCGCACAACTATTGTTGGGCGCGCTCATCCAGCCAAGGGCAAAGCATTTTGCAGCGATCACCGATCCGGTCGAGTTTGGCGCGTTGCTCAGGGCAATCGAGGATTATCAGGGCGATCCTGCCGTCATGTATGCCTTGAAACTGACCCCGCACCTGTTTCAGCGTCCCGGTGAACTGCGACAGATGGAATGGGCAGAGATCAATTTCGAGAAGGCGATTTGGACGCTTCCGCCTGAAAAGATGAAAATGCGGCAACCCCACGCGGTGCCGTTGTCGCGGCAGGCGCTGGAGATTCTCGGAAGTATGCGCACGCTCACCGGGAAGGGAAAATATGTGTTCCCTTCTGTTCGGACGCGAGCGCGCCCGATCTCCGAAAACACCGTCACCGCCGCGTTGCGCCGTATGGGCTATTCCGGCGACCAAATGACCGCCCACGGCTTCCGCACATCCGCATCCTCTCTGCTAAACGAATCCGGCAAGTGGAATCCCGATGCCATTGAGCGGGCATTGGCACACATGGTGTCCGGTGAAATCCGCCGCATTTATAACCAGTCGGCCTATTGGCGCGAGCGTGTCGAGATGGCGCAATGGTGGAGCGACTATCTGGACGGGTTACGGGATGGAGGTAACGTCAATTTCCATCTCGCGGGAGAGTATCATGGACCATCAGAAGGAACTTCTTCCTCTTAGAATTATCGCGGCACGGTTCATTAACACGAATGAACGGGAAGGCTTGGACGAACTCGACCGCATCACGGCGGATGTCTATCGTCGCGTCTACTGGCGATATATGCGCCTATGGTCCGCCTTCACGGCCACCTTGTTCGCCACTGTCATAACCCTGCTTCCGGGAATAGGCTTTACCCTTGCCGGTGTTGAGGGCGGCGAGGTTGTCGCGATCATCGGTCTGATCCCTTTTTGTCTCTTGCTTGGGGTTCTTTGCCGTTGGAGAATTCTCCAATATGGCGGCATGACCGCGCGAAAGCCGCAAAAAGCGGTTTATGCCAACCCCGACGACCGTGCTGTTCGTAATCTGGAACGCCTGTTTGCTGTGCTTCAACAGGAAACGACCCCTCGTTCTTTTTTCCGAATGAAGAATGGAGGGGAACGGCAAATTGATGAACGCTATTTCTTCGGTAGCCTTCGCGCGGCGCTCGTGTCCAAGGAGCGGCCATTACGGGATATGTTTCTCAACCCGGTGGGCCTTTGGTTTTCCCGTGAGCTTTTCTTGGAGGCCGATGTTGCCGCTTTGATCGCGCAAGCCAAAGCCGAACCGAATCGTTCAGGAACGAACAAAACCTACGACTACACCGACGCGATTATGTCGTTGATCGAGCATCCCGACATCCGCGCTATGGAGGTGCCAAAGCGCGGCAATCAGACGAAGATCAAGAACCTGTTGGAAGCTTGGTATGGATCGAAGCGTCAGGATGCACCCAGCGAAACGCAATTGATGCTTTACGCCAAGGACGTTCTCAACGTGATCGAGAAAAATCGTCGTGCCAATGCACGGCGCTGATTACCGATGAATGACGGAAATTAGCTGGTGTCGGCCTTTGCCTTTTGCCGGTGAAGCCATGGAACTGGCTGATTTCTGGGATTTTGAGCGCCGATCCACGTATCTGCGAACCTGTGCAACTTGGCATGTCTCTCGCCGCGAGTCGGCAAGCAAGGAGACGCACATGGAACCCATAGCCATATCCATCAATGATACCGCCAAGGCGCTCGGCGTCGGAAGATCGTCAGTTTACGCCCTCATAAAATCAGGGGGCCTGCAAGCCATCAAGATCGGCAGGCGCACCCTGCTGACCACTGAGTCCATCCGGCGTCTGGCGCAATGGTCGCGTCCGTCAATGTGGTGTAAAATCGGGTGTGTGTCAACGGCGGAGCAAAAGTCGGCCATTCGGCGGCGTAAAACCAGGCCATCGTGTTACATGCCGGGGGGAGTGGCGTGAGGGCGTAGCCCGAGGGCCACTCCCCCCGGCATTGGTGTAATTTTCAGGGTCTGGTTTTGGCCTTGCGGGCCCGGCTGTGCGCGAGGCGATAGCTTTCGCCGTTCATCTCGAGGATGCTGACGTGATGGGTCAGGCGATCGAGGAGCGCGCCTGTGAGACGCTCAGATCCGAAGGTTTCGGTCCATTCGTCGAAGGGCAGGTTGCTGGTGATGAAGGTGGAGCCGCGTTCGTAACGCTGGGAGATCAGCTCGAACAGCAGTTCCGCGCCGGTCTTGGAGAGCGGCACAAAGCCCAGTTCGTCGATGATGAGCAGCTTGTATCCGGCCATCTGCTTCTGGAAGCGCAGAAGACGGCGCTCGTCGCGGGCCTCCATCATTTCGCTGACCAGCGCTGCCGCGGTGGTGAAGCCCACCGACAATCCTTTCTGGCATGCTGCCAGTCCGAGCCCCAACGCTACATGCGTCTTTCCGGTGCCTGATGGCCCCAGAGCGAT